>CAVOXB010000010.1:0-236676 GCA_963700305.1 uncultured delta proteobacterium | reverse complement strand
CTTCACACGGCAGGGGTCGGAGGTTCAAAACCTCTCCCGCCTACCAGTAAGATCAAAGACTTAGGTCATGTTCACACATGACCTTTTTCTTTTGCTCTGACATTTTTCGTCATTCTTTCGTTACCCTTGAGATCTGACCGACTTGGGCCGGATTCGAGCCGTGGTCAAACCTCATGTTGTCCACGGCCTCCAGCAGCCTCTCGTCAGTGAGATGAATGTACCGGTCTTCCACTGGCACGTGTGAGCTGTGACCCACGATGGCGTTGCGGATCGTCCGATCCACTCCAGACCAAGCCAGATTCTTCTTGAACGCACGCCGAAAGTCCCTCATCTGATAACCGTCGAGACCGGTCAATCGGATGATACGCGCCCAGCATTTCCTCTTGGTTCCACGGGTCAAGGGCCTCCCTTCGAAGGTGAAAACCCGGCCGCTCAGCTTCACAACGTTGTCACCGGCCTCGTGCCTCATGGCCCAGAGTAGGTCATGAACTTCTTTCCGCATGGGCACATGCTTCTCACGCAGCCACTTCTGATTGGCGTTCTTGCCTTCCTTGGTCCTCTCCGGTGGCAACACGATCATCCGCCTGCCGAAGTCCACCTCTTTCCAGTCCAGCTCAAACACCTCCGAGGGTCGCATGCCAGTGTAGTAAAGGATCGTGATGATCGGTTTAAGCCACCCGGCAACCTCAAGCATTTGCTGGCATTGATCCCACGAGATGTACTCGTCCCTCTGGCTCTCCGGTAACCGGGAGACCATGGAGCACGGATTGAACTCCAGGGTCCGATTCTCGACCTGCACTCGAAAAATACCAGACAGAGTAGACACTTCGATGTTCACCGTGCCGTTGGTGACGCCCTGGGCTAGCCGATGATCCCTGTATTTCCTGACCCTCAGCACCGTGATGTTCTCCAGAGGAGTGCTTTCCCCGAAGTACTCCACGATCCTGTCGATGGCAAAGACCTTACGCACCGTCCGATTTCTCTCCGCAGCTTCGAGGTAATCCTTTATGCCTTGGAACAAAGTCAGCTCTTTCTCGGGCTCCGGTGTGGCCAGCTCATCAGGAAGCTTCCAGCTTTTGGTCTCGAAGATTTTCATGGTCACTTCGAGCGCCTTTGGCTCCAGATGATCGAACCGGTAGATGTTGAAAGCGGTCTTCACTGACCTCTCGATCCTTTTCGCTTCGGCCTCATTCACGGCCGCTGTTACTGTCTGAAGACGGTTCCCTTTCCAGTTGAAGAAAACGTAAAACCGTCCGCCTATCTTCCTTACGCCCATGTGTGGACCTCCTTACGAAGGCCTCTCCACATTTCCCCTGAAGAGCGTTTACCACCTCCCTCCTTTGATTTGGGCTGAACCGTTGTCCGGCCGCCCCGTTCCTTTTTCACATGTCCAGATTCTATACCATGTGTCCTCGTCCGAAGAAAATTTTCGATTGCCTGTTCGGTGAAAAGAATTCTCTTAGTGGAAATTCTCACAGACTCAATTCTATTCTCTCGTGCCCATCTCAACAGAGTCCTTTTCGCAATTCTCAGTTTCTCGGCCGCCTCATCGGCCGTCAGCAATTCCTTTTCCGACATTCATGTCGTCCTCCGTTTGTACCCGCAGGAATTTCTCCTGCTTCGGTGCGGACAGAAGTCCACCTTGTGCCCCGCCGGACTTCTCGGAGGAAAAGACGGCGAGGCCTGAAGATCGTAACATCTTCAATATAGTCAGACATTTCTACGTCTGATTCTTAGTATCAAATAACTCTATCAAACTCTTCTTCACTTATTTCTCCATAAGCATATTTGGTGTAGTGAGTTCCATATAAGAGACAGTAGTTCCCCCGTCTTAACTGGTAACTCGTCCTAGCCAGCGTGTCCCTCGCTTCTATTAAGTCAGGAACTTTCCACTCGGGTTTACGATCCACATAAACGTTGTGTGCCAATCCCTGAAGTTCAGCCTCGACTTCTCTTATTAAATGGCATATTTCTTCCGAAATGTCGTCCTCAAGTGTGTGATGGTAATCAATCATTTCTCGGGTTTCAGCTTTCGCTTCGATTTGAGTTTCTGTTTCTTTCTTAGGCATTCTTGCTCTCCATTGCCCGCCACTGCTTCAAGTCTATGGCCGGACTAAGTTCTTCACCCGAACAAACGTCGGGTGGGCGATTAACGCTCGCCACACGAGGGCAGACCACAAGGTCTTACGCCATCAAATTTGGCCGAACGATCTCGGCCTACTTATGACAGACTGGATTTCTAGTGTGGAATTGAGGCGGCCTTCAAGGACATGTCACCTGAAGGCCATATCGGTAAGATTTGAGATGAAATATCAGTAGGTTATTGGAAGTAAAGCTAGGTTACGATGTTATTTCAAATAGATAGATCTTGCGCATTTGTTTCTCCTTATCAGTACAAATTTCTCCTGGAACTTCTCCACTGGGAAGCCTCATTGAACGGCTCATGAGTCTGTCGCTACGGTATGATCTTATCGATTGAAGGGAAAAATCTGGGGGCTATAAAGTGTTCTTGTGGTCGGCAAAGGCCGGATCAACTGTGTTTTGAAGTCTGCGTTCTAAGGAAAAGCTCTTTTCGTGAAAAAGTGTCCGTCGTCATGGCGGGGTGATGAGAACACCCGGAACATGAAATGTTCCCAGTTTTTTCAGCGGTGCTGTGATCCTGCATCAGCGGACATGATAAGGTTTCTCTTCTAACTTCTTCGCAATATACTCCGCTACAGCCTTGTTTGCGTGATACACCAAGTACCCTCCCAGAGAATCTATCCCCGCCAGGTTATCTTCGTTGAGCAGCTTTTCAGCCGCCTTTCTAATCCTCTTCAGCTCCGCTTTTTGGGCCGCCTTTTTGTCTTTGGTCTTTCTACCAATGGCCTCCTCTGCCTCAGTTATAGTCATCTTACGGTTCTTCAAGGCCGCCAGAATCTCAGGCTTTCCGGCTTTCCTAATTTTCCGTACTCGGTCCACCGTTCTCGGGCCGCAGCCGACCATTCTTGCCGTCCTCTCAGACGAGGTCATCCCCTTCGTTTCAATAACGCCGCCCGGCGTTTTTGATTTGGCATCTTCGCTTCGCCGGTCTCCTCCTCTATCCATAAGGCTATCAACTGCTATGATCATCTGATAACGCACCCAAGCGTCATTCTTCCTTCGCTTGAGTTGCCGCTTCACGAAATCTTCCAAAGCTGCCATCTCGTCCGCGAATTTCTCTATTGAAACAGGCACTTTTTCGATTCCCGCGGCTATGGCAGCAAGCCTACGAGTGTGGCCATCGTGCACTACCTCCCCTTCCAGTCCTTCCCAATGGCACAGAGCAATAGGCTCTGATGGCCGATAGCCATTGTGACTCATGTCTATGGTAATGTCCTCAAGCAATTGTCTGTCAATGGTGAGAGCATTCTCAAAAGTGGTGTACAGTCTTGAGCTTCTTGGAGTCCATGAACTTCAGAGCCTTGCCGTCGCCTTCGTTCCTCGCGGCAGGCAGTTCATTTCTTCTTTTCTTCAAGTTCCTAGCTTTTACGGCCATTTGATAGGCTTGCGTCAAATTGACACCATTTTCGTCCCGGAAATAAATCATCGTCTTCACAAATTCCACAGACGCCTGCGAATAGCGGTCCTCTCCATCAGAGCCCTTGTCTGGTTTGACCCAACCATTTTTTCCCCACGTTTCAAAAGCCTCTGGAGACAAGCCGGTTTCGCCCAGAAATTGATTCCACGTCAGGTATCTGTTCCCGGATTCACTATCTGTAACAATAATTCCCCATTTATGCACCACTCCCACCGTCCAATTTTTTCGGTGGCTCTTGGCGTTCATTGTCCCGAGGGAACCTCGGGTGCTCGGAATAGACAGCGGACATTATTCCAGGGTGCCAACCCTCGTGGCTCCCGTCCATCTGCCCGCCTAGAACGAATTGATCGGTCTTATTTTTGAATAGGTGAGAATCTGGGGTCAAATGAAAAATCAAGTAAAGAGTAAGAATGCCGTAGGATCAGATTTTGTGGTCGGTCCATCCGAGCACACACTGAGATTCCCACTGGATTGAAAGGTTCCCAACTTAATAAATTGGATTTATTAAGCAATCTGGCTGCATCGAACGACTTATCATCGTAAAGCCGCTCTGGAAGCGTCACCATCACCGCTACATCGCTCAAATCTGCTCTCAGGTGCCTTCTCGTCCATTTCCGTGTGCAAGCGGGTGTAAGCCCTCTCAGGCTGAACGGAACCCAGGACCAGAACCGCATGTAAAGACAAAGATATATGCTAACTATGATTTATTATTTATGAATTGCCACGATGCGGGTATGCTTCTCTATTCCCTGGCTTAGAAAATCGCTCAGAATTGATTTGACAAAGCCTGAGAACGAATCTCAGGCGTATGAGAATCCCGTTCTGACGCGGGAGCCTTCCGTGCTAAACTCTTGCTGGACCTTTCCGTGGGAGCCTTCAGATGGACGATCCTAAGAGCAGCGACGAAGAGCGAAACAAGCTGGTAGAGGCCTGGCACGCTTACGGAGCCCAGTTCACGTTATTCGTTCCTCAGCAACAGCCCGCGCCGACCACGTGGGTCCCCGACGTGGAGGAATTCGACGACAAGGGCCGTGTAAACCCGCATTATCTCAAGCACTGGAAATATTTGCCTCAGACAAAGGATTTCTTGCGGGAGCGCTACGCCAAGTACAAGATCCTCACCGGCCCCGCGCTGATCTTCGATTGCCTGATCCGCAAGTTCCAGCCCCGCATCTTTAACAAGTCCCGCCTGGACGCGCACGGTAATCCAAATTTCTACGAGGTGAACGACAGCTACGAGTGGTACGAGCGGGCTATCCGTATGGACATCTTCGAATGGCAAGTGGGTTTCTCATGCCGGTCCTATTTGTGTGAGAGGGATTGGTGCCTGATGCACCGCCGCAACCCAAAGAGGATCGTTCCCGTGGACATGTACAGTCTGATAGCCACGTTCGAGGGCATCTCGGTGGCGGCGGCCAAGTCACAGGTGGGCAAGTGGTTCGGCATGAAACTGGGGGACTTCGAGAGCAAAGGGGTGCGACCCTCGACCAGGCTGAGGAGGAAGGTGCCCAAGAAGGAGATCCTTGCGGTGTTGGCTCGGTACACGACTGTTCGCACTCAGCACGTCAGTGCCTTGATCGCTGAGCTGGCCGGGACAATACAAGGCTCTGAGCTGGTCGAATGGCACCGGCGGATGTTCGACGACGACTACGCGTTTCTCAAGGACCGGGCGGCGGACAACCTGTACAAGATTAAGGGTCCTGCCGTCAAAGCTTACGTGTGGCTGCTGATCCGTCGAGAGGAGCTGGCGCGGAGCACGCGGGGGCCGAAGTTGGAAGTGTCGGACATGGAACTGGCCGAAGCGGTAGGCGTTTCCAAGAGAACGGCCTGCACCTACCGGGAAGAACTCACGAAACTCCGCTTGGTTACAGCTCAAGAGAAGAAGGATAGCAAAATCGGTGAGTTGACGATCACGAAGGTGAAATATTAGGTGGGTACTTCAACTTCCTAGTACGAGGCAATAATGAAAGTTATTCCAGACGCTTAGCAAATTTCATACCATATAATATATCTAGCTATACTCTCTCTCCTCCCCCGGCGCTTCCCCTCTCATATTCCCGATCAATATATTAATATTCAAGAGTATTTCTTCTCATTTATGAATACGGTCATAAATCTTCGAGTACGGGTATAGATCCATGACCTCGTTTACGTCCCCGAAATATCTACTCTCAGTCTTAGACTCCGGAATTACCGTAGCTCTCACAGCTCCTTTTGTAAGGGACTCCGAAGTACTGGTCGGTTATGCTCTGAGTCCTGACGAGGGGCACTGCGCCGTTGTACCGGTCAAAGAGTTCGTAGCTCTGTGTCCCGTCTCCACCATGTAGATATCTAAACGGTGGCTTTCCACGGGCTTAAAAAGACTTGGGAGTTTCTACGCGCAGGAGGTTTACTCCCAGAGAGACATGCAGATAAAAACACATATATTAATAAGATAGAAGACATCAAATCGATGGAGAATCCGGATACCTGACAAGTAGATTGACTCCATGCCACAGAATATGCGACTTTATCTCGAAAACTACGTGCTAACCGAGCGGAGGAGCCTAGATCGCGGGTCAAGAAAAGTAAAAAACCTCGTTGCCCCTGAGGTTTCAGGGGGATAGAATGCTTTTACCACGAAGAATCTATCACCAACGAGGTGAAGCGAGTATGGCACAAGGTCTTCTTCCATTCCAGTATGAAATAGAAAAGAGAGACGGGGGGCTCACAGCGCTTGCGGGGCTGCCTGCATACGTGGAATTCGCTCATGCGATGGGTTTAGGGCGCCTCATATCCGAGCATGTTCGGGTTCGTCAGGGTAATCAGGGCTGGACGGACGAACAGATGGCGCTGCCGCTGATCTGGTTGAATGTCGCGGGAGGAGACTGCGTTGACGATGTCAGGGTACTGGAGAGTGACGAGGGGTTCTGTCGATTTCTTCGGGAGATTGAGGGCTATGGTCGAACGGGTTCGGAAAAGCGGGCGCTGAGAAGACGGTGGCGCAAAGCAAGGACCCGGACAGTGCCGTCTGAGACCATTATCCGTGAGTGGCTGGCGTGTTTTCACGATTTCGAGCAGGAGAAGCAAAAGGAGCCCCATAAGGCTTTCATTCACCGGCCCACGGAGCATCTGATGGGTTTGATCGAGTGCAATGCGGGCTTTGCGGCAGAGATGCAGAGGAAATCTCCGGAGACCACGGCTACCGTGGACATGGACGCAACCGTGTCACAGACGCACAAGAAGGAGGCGGAATATTGTTACCTGAAATACAAGGCGTATCAGCCGCTGAACTTTTATTGGGCCGAGCAGCGACTCATCCTGTTCAGCGAATTCCGAGACGGCAATGTTCCCGCCAATTATGATCTTCTCCGTGCATTCGAGCAAACGTTGGGGTTTGTGCCCTCTGGCGTGAAGACGGTGTATCTGCGTTCGGATGCGGCAGGATATCAAGAGGATCTCCTCAAATACTGCGCTGAGGGGAAAAATAAACGATTCGGGACCATAGGTTTCGCTGTGGGAGCGCCGGTGAACGAGGCATATCGGCAAGCAGTGGCAGATGTAGCGGACGAGGATTGGCAGCCTTTGTATCGAGAGTTGAAGGGGAAGCTGGTGGATACGTGCCAGGAGTATGCTGAAGTCTGTTTCGTGCCCACGTGGGCTGGGCGCAAGAAGCACGGTCCGGAGTATCGGTATCTTGCGATTCGTGAACCCCTCGAACAGCAGGCCCTCCCCGGCCTGGATGATCAGCTGAGTTTGCCGTTTCAGACCATGAATTGGGGGAGAGTGAAGTACAAGGTTACGGGCATTGTGACGAACCGAGACTGTGCGGCCGATGAACTCATCTGGTGGTATCGAGGCCGGTGCGGGAAGTCTGAAGAAGCGCATTCGATCATGAAGGAGGACCTGGCAGGAGGGAAGTTTCCTTCCGGTCTTTTTGGAGCCAATGCCGCATGGTGGCAGATCATGATTCTTGCGTTCAATCTGAATTCGGCCATGAAGCGCTTGGTATTGGGGGGAAGCTGGGTAAATCGTCGTCTCAAGGCGATTCGCTTCTGGCTGATCAAGGCGCCGGGACGTGTGCTCACACACTCTCGACACCTTATCGTTCGGCTGGTTGGGGGGCATGCGTCGAACGAGATACTTCTCGAAGCGCGAAGGAGGATGATGTGCCTGTGCGATTCGGGCTAAGACAAAGCGCGGGGGCAAAGTGGCGCTGGGAGGGGGCTGAGAAGAGCCGGGGGGAATAGTTTGCTCAGAAAACAGCCCGAATCAGGGGAAGGGACATACATTTTGAGCAGTCGCCCAGTCAGACCTCATCTATGGGCCTCACTGCCGACGTGAACTCATTCATTTGGTACCTCGGAACCAAATACCGGCGACATGACAAAACTAGACCGTGGATTATGGGGAGCGAGATTTGAAGCTATTTCTTAGTTACTCTAGTAGGAACAAGAAAAAGGTCGGGCGTCTGGCAGGCGACCTCCGAACTTTGGGCGTGGAGATCTGGCTGGATGAACGCGAAATCCAAGTCGGTGACCCAATAACTCACAAGATTCAGGAAGGATTAGAGGATTCCGATCTTGTGGCCGTGTGGTTGACACGCCACTCTGTGAAATCGGAATGGGTCCAACGGGAGTGGATGGCCAAATTCAATGAAAAAATCAAGGTAAGACGGCAAGGTGTGATTCCCCTTCTCGGTGAGAGGTGTGAGATCCCCTATTTGCTCAGGGATCTTCAAGGACGCTGACTTCAGCCGCGATTACCGCAAGGGCTTGAGGGCACTGATTGACAGGATCGATCCAGATCACCGTATCTATGCGGCTGCGCTAAATAGCATCAGATCAAGAACGAATTTTCTTTGGCGGGAGCTGAAATACCTTCCCTTTAACAAGAACCGCTCGATAAGTTGCGAGATCAAGCAGGGCACCTTTTCGGATATTATGCAAGATCTTATGAAGTTGTCCAATCAAGGAGGCTACTTTAGATTCTCTGCTGCGTCAGCAGGTTATGCATCAGATGATGGGCAGCCAGGTACTTGAGATAAGCGTCACCGGGATGAGTCATGCTTTCGTACGGTTGATTGAAAATATTGAAACTCTATGAAGTTACAACAGTTAGTTGAGGTTCGTCGCACGCTCTTGAATCTTAATTGTTCGACCACTGGGCCCTCGACGTAACCACTCCCCGCACATTTCATGGAGTCGAACGGATTTCTCGGATTCGTGCTGCCTCGGAGGCTCATAGCTTGGTGGCGAGACGCGCACCTCTGGGGATGAGCACAAAGCTAGTGGGAACGTGTTTGAAATCCATAGAGATTCAGACCTGGAACCAAATTGTTTCTAGTGATCTTCACACTGAGGAAGCTTCTGAAACGGATTCTTGAGGCAGAGAACAAAATAAGCACTGGGCAAGAGCAACACAGTTCATAGGCACCCCCGACAGAACTCATACCATGATCGGTAATCACAGACTCACCGACCTCAAATTCTTATCCTCCAAATTGAGCACTGGCCAATTGATTTCTTTCACGGCTCCTCTCGTGATCGATCAAAATGTACTTGTCGGTTATGCGGTGGCTCCAGAGGAGGCTTACTGCGCCATTGCACCCCTCGATGAGTTCATATCTCTCTGCCCGTCTCTCTATTTCGACGTAAACTCGCCCCGAATATTTCACGGACTCAAAAGGATTTGGGAATTCCTTGATCAACGGGGTTTACTCCCAGACAGGCATAAAGATAAAGATTTAGATATTAATAAGATAGATGACGCCAAATTGATGGTGTACCTGCTCGATCCTGATTCAGGACGGGAGGTTGAGTCTGGTAAGTACCGAGTACAGGAAGGTTTGACGCTGGCGCACTTGTGCGCCCGGTACCTGGGGGAAAAATATCCGTTCAGAAATACAGCCGTTTATGAAATAGCGGCTCCCGAGAGCTTTGCGGAGATTCTTGCCTATGACGCCAGATTGATCCGCCGTCTGGCGGACAAGCTTCCCACGTTGATGAGCCCTGCTCTGAAGAAGCTATACCAGCACGTAGAACTCCCACTCATGCAGCTGCTTGACCGCATGCGGTGCGCCGGAATTGGCGTGGATGGAGGAGCCTGTGGCGAAGCGGCACAGCGGATTGAGGAAGAAATGGCCGGCCTTGCCCACGAGATCACGGGCGGGGCCGAGGTGGATTTGCGGTCGGATCGTGAAGTCTTTCGCTTCCTGGTAGCCCAGGGAGTGCAGTTTCCTGATCAGCGGGTGTACCAATGGCAGAAGGTCAGCACGAGGGCATTGGAAGAGACCGCTCCGTACTATGCTGTCGTGCAGAAGATCCTGGCATTCAGAGGACTGGGACAGGATCTGAGCTTCTTGCTCCAGGCAACGGGCCGAGATCGAGTCCATCCCGTTTGGGGGCAAACCCGTTCAGCCACATCACGCATATACGCTCGGAACCCCGCAGTCCAAAACGTGAGGAGGAACCTGCGACATGTCTTTATCCCCGAGCCCGGTCACGTGCTGGTCAAAGCCGACTACTCACAAGCCCAGATGAGGATTCTCGCGCATGTGTCTCGTGATCCCGAGTTGATGCGGATATTCCGAGACCCGAATGGCGACGTACATACGGAAACATCCGACTGGCTCGGCCTCAACGACCGTTCCGTAGCTAAGGAAATCAACTTCGCAATCTGTTTCGGGATGGGGCCCGCGGCGCTGTGCCGAAAGACCAACGAGCTGAAGGAGCGTCATGGCGGCATGGGTAACATTGATATTGCCACCGCTCAATCCTACATCGACGGATTTTATGGCAGGTTTCCCAAAGGTGAGAGACTTCTTTGCACAGGAATGGGAGAAGATGAAGAAGCTCCCGTCACAGGAACGAGTTGTGAGGAGCCTTATGGGGAGAGAACGGCGCTTCCCCCGGCGGCCCACGGCCGAAATGGAACGGCAGTTCCGAGTGACCTGGCCGCAGCAGATTGAAGCTGATCTGATGAAGACCGCCATGATAAGGCTGGACAGGATCTTCCGGCGTAGAAACATGAAAGCCCGAATCGTCATGATGATCCACGACGCCTTGTGGGTGGAGGCCCCGAAAGAGGAAGAAAACGAGGTGCAACGTCTCGTGCGAAGGATGATGACCACGGCGGGGAAGCTGGACATTCCGTTGGCAGTGTCATTCGAGTAAAAGGCTTCGGGTGCATTGGAAGAAGTCTGTACACGTGTACAGACTAGGAGGCGAGTGATTCCGGGGCGATAACAGTCAGTTATCGATGCCGCAACCTTGCGGCATTACCTCAGGCACATTGAGGTTGCGGCACGATCCCCTATGGTTCCTGGGGGTGCTGACGCCAGCTATCGTCGGGCCGAAGTGTACACACGCGTGTGACAGTTGAAGCTGCCTGATTCCAGGGGATACGAATGTCCGCGGTTTGATGGCGCAACCTTGCGGCGCTGCTTCCGACTCTATGAGATTGGGGCCTGTGCTCATGGGGGTGCTTCATCACCATATTGGTGAGGTTTGATGCCCGACAGTGCCCATCGACATAGAGAAGCTCACCGAGCCTCTGCCTGTTGAGGTGGACAACTGGAGCCAGTGACTTTGTGGCTCATGATTCGGACTCAAGAATAGCTCGGTTTTCTAACCTGAAATTTGGCCGTTCTTGGGCCAGTCAACATGCCGCACGTACGGCATGTTGGCAGGCCACTTGAAAACGGGGGTGGGGACAAGGAAGGAAATGCTCTCTTTTCAGGGGCCTGACCAGGACTGATGTCTTGTGGGATTGGCCTTCCCCTTGGCTGCATAATACCGCGCTGTGTTCGGGTGGCGACCGCGGTGGGAAAGATGGTTGACGCAGTGGCGGAGGGTGTAGTACGCTGAAGAAATGGCAAAAGGGGCTTTTTCATCAACATGACGACGGTTTTGCCTCTTTCGGGTCGTGTGGGACACCCCACAGAGCCCGCCTTGGGGTCAGCGGGGGGACCTCCCTGCCCCCAAGGGTCCAAGAAACTCCGAAAATGTTAAGACCGCCTCATAATTCCGAGTGAGGACTCTTGCCGATTCCGGGGCGAGAGCGACTTCGATCAAGGTACAGGATGAACGACCCAATACAAGGCTCGCTGGATGTCCTGCCGGCTGACCGCTTGAAGCTCCTTTATACAAGGCACGTTCAGGGGGCCATTGTGCGCTCCGGCGCCAGTGTGATCATGTGGCTATTCGCCATGACCGCCTATGTCGGAGACATCATCAAGACGAATCACTTCACGGGCATCACACTCTCGGTCCTGTACCTCATATCAATCAATCCGCCCACCCTGTTCTTATTGAAACGCCTTCATCAGGTCCGGACCTACAGATACTGTTCGCTGTTGATCAACTTCCTCGAGATCCTTGGATACACGGCGATCATCTACTTCGTCGGCGGTATCGAGGCCACATATCTTATCCCCGTCTATGCGGCCCTTATCACGTATGTGGGTGTCGCTGCGCCCTGGCGCTTTCCTTATGCTATCGCTTGCAGCAGTTCGATTGCTTTCAGTCTAATGGTGGCAGGGGTGCACTACGGCTTTCTCCAGGATCAGAAGGTCGTTCCATCATTCCATGTCCCATGGCCAAACCAGGTGGTGTACGTCTCGGTGAGCATAGGGCTGCTCTTCGTTGTGGCTTACATTGCATCACTCACCGCTAACATCCTGAAGAGAAACCGAGATTTGTTACGTAGGCAGAACCTGGATCTCATGGAGAAGAGCTCGTCGCTGGAGGCCGCGGAGAGGGAACTGCGAACGGCACACCGGGAACTGGAAAGACGGGTTGACGAAAGAACGCTGCAACTCAAGGAAGCCAATGATCACCTATCGAATGTGGTCGCGGACCTTGAGAGAATGAGGCTGGAGCTCCAGAAGTCGAGAGATGAACTGGAAAGGCGCGTTCGAGATCGCACGGCAGCACTGACGGAAACCAATCAAAGGCTTGAACGGGAGATCGATGAGCGTCGCAGAATTGAGACTGAGTTGCTCAATAGCGAGTCAAAATATCGGCTCCTTGCTGACAACGTAAATGACATCATTTTGACCATGGATTTTAGCATGCGGCAAACATATTGTAGCCCATCCGTCGAGCGAATGAGAGGATTCACAGTCGAGGAGGCGATTGCCCAGTCTCTAGATGAGATACTTGCACCTTCATCTTATGAACTTGCAGTCAGGACGCTCGTACAACAGATCTCAACCTTCCGCGGTACGGATGATGATTTATCAAAGACCTGGTCATTAGATCTCGAGCTTATCTGTAAGGACGGTTCTACCATTTGGACAGAGATGAACATCAGACCAGTGGTTGTGAGTCCGAATGGCGACATAGAATTGCTTGGGGTGGCAAGGGACATAACTCAGCGCAAGCAAGACGAGGAAAGGCTCATGCGATCACTGAGCGAGAAGGAGGTATTGCTGCGAGAAGTCCACCATCGTGTAAAGAACAATCTTCAACTTACGGCCAGCATGCTTGCACTGCAGGCCGAAGCAGTTCGTGATGACGCGGTCACTCAGGCGCTCAAGGACGCTCAGACTCGTGTTTGGGCAATGGCATCAGCCCACGAGACACTGTACCGATCCGCCAACGTTGCCGAAATCAGTTCTAGGAATTATTTCAGTGAAATCCTGGGGTTGATCTGCGTCATCGGGCAATCAGGCTCCGGCCGAATCACTTTGACTGAAGATCTCGACGACATCCCCATGAACATTGATATGGCAATCAACTGTGGTCTCATTCTTAGCGAGCTCTTGGCAAACTGTCATAAACATGCCTTCTCAGACACTAATGAAGGAGCCATTGTGGTATCTTTCAAGGTGGCAGGGGAGAACCGGCTTGAACTTGCAGTTCAAGACAATGGGATAGGGATGCCAATGGCGCTCGATCCTCGAAACCTGAAGTCATTCGGGTTGAAATTAGTTACAATCCTCGTTGAAGAGCTCGGAGGAGAGATGCAGGTGAAGCGTGATGGAGGGACGGAGGTTCGCATAACCTTCGCGATGTAAGCGAGATAAGATAAGACAACTCATCCCTTATTCTGGAGGCTATCCGAGCCATTTTCTGCACTGCGCAATTACGTAAGTAAGGCCATGCTAAGGCCTTTTGCCCATTCTCCTGCAGGAACGGCGCTAGAGCGGAAAAGCGTTTGCGGATGAACAGACGCACGGGTACAAGGATAAATTGATATTTATGAGAATCTCGATCCCCAGCTTGGGGTGGTTGTTTGTAAGAATGCCTGAGCTTGCAGGCTTGAAGGTGAACAGGCACCCGATACCCTGAATTCACCCCGTCTTTCTTAATGCCCCCCGATCCTCTGACCCATAGAACATCCCATTCCTTTTCCCTGACCGATAGCAGCACGTTCCAGAGAGATGGCCCCAAGCTCAGCCAGATCAATTCTGAGCCACGTTCTCATTGTCTGAAAGGGTAAGGTTGGCTGTTTCGTGTAATACGCGCAGAATATCTTTATCTTATTCATATCCCTTAAGAATGATATTAGATTTACGCCTTAGAGCACTGTGCATAGACTGTGGCAGCCTATATTCTCTTACCTCCTCCTGCTCTCTGCGTTCGATCTCAGTCATGAAGTCTGCAGATGATCGGTCCAGCCGTTCTAACATCTTCTCCAAACCCTCAGACGTCGTCACCCCACGACCGCTGGACGTCGCTCTAATCCTAGTCCCGTCTAAGGCATTCACAACCATACCGATCAGCTTGCACTTTGCGGCCACCTGAACCGTCTGTTTGAAAATCCCCTTGAGTTGCTCCTTATGATCATGGAAGAACCGCCAAAGAGAATTATGATCAGGCGTATTCATACCTGTGAGCCAGATCAGCCCCATGTTTTCCCGACAAGCCTTCTCAAGACCGCGAGTCGAACGTATCTTGCTGAAATATCCATAAAGCCAAACCTTGAGAAGAAGATCCGCAGCATAAGAAGGTCGCCCCACCCCACAGGTGGCAACGCAAAATCTCATTGCTTTCAAATCCAGAGAATCCACAAAATCCCGAATGAAGCGTGCCGGATGATCCTGGGCAACCCAATCCTCAACATTGGGAGGCAGTAAGAACATTTGATCGTAATCAGCTCTTATCTCGTGTCCCATAATTATCTCCAACTTTGCAGTACTTACTGGTTAACATGTTTCCTACCATTTCGCGAGCACAAAATAGAGTTTTGAGACAGTTTCTTTAATCATTGACTCACCGGAAGGGTTCGGCAACTCTGCAGAATGGCTTTCGAGCCTAATGCTTTTGAAAAGGAGGAGCATGGGTCAGTTTAGGGCTCTTATGGCGGCTGTGAGGCGCTCTAGAAGCCTATCGGACTGTTTTTTTGGAATATTTCTATAGATTCTCTTAAACAAATGCGAATCTCATCCAGGGGGTAGATCATGAGAAGGTTGCTTATTATTTTTGATGGTCAGATTAAGGTTCAGGGAAGCATCATTCAGTGATGAGCCTCCCTGAATCGAAGTGATAACCCATTGGTAGTTGCTGAAAGACTTGATGATCAGTTGCCCGGATCGTAGGCCGCGGAACCTGAATCAACGCACTTGGACAGTTCTTCCTTGGTTGCCTTCTTCTTATCCTCCCTGTCTTGAGTGCCGTTTATTTTCTGCGAACGATCGGCTTCATGGCCGCGAACTTATGCGATTGTGTGTTTGGCTCCGATTCTGTGACCAGCAGACGGTAAGGGCCATAGAAAGGGCGGCGTTTCAGATTGTATTGAAACACCGCCCTCACATGTTACCAATAGCGTCCATGAGCGTTCAAAACATCCGTTAATTCGTGGCGGCTATCGCTTCCTGATCATTCGATTTGCAGTTCACAATACGCTTCAATAGCATTCGACGACGTTTATGCTACGGTCGGGAGAGGTCGAAGCGGTCAAGGTTCATCACCTTGTTCCACACTGCTACAAAGTCTTGCAGGAACTTCTCCTGGGAGTCCTTACATCCGTAGACTTCCGCCAAGGCCCGGAGTTGGGAGTTCGAACCGAAGATGAGGTCGACACGGGTGCCTGTCCACTTGAGCGCTCCTGTTGCCCGATCACGCCCCTCGAACACCTCTTCGCCTCCCGGGGTTTCTTTCCACGTAGTGCTCATGTCCAGCAGGTTCACGAAGAAGTCATTGGTGAGCGTTTCCGGCCGCTTAGTGAAAACGCCGTGCTGAGACTGTCCGAAGTTGGCGTTCAAGACGCGCATACCGCCAACGAGAACCGTCATCTCGGGAGCTGACAGCGTCAGCAGTTGGGCGCGATCAACCAGCAGTTCCTCTGCCGATACGGCGTATTTGGTTTTAAGGTAGTTTTGGAATCCGTCTGCAGCCGGTTCGAGTACGGCGAATGACGCCACGTCGGTTTGCTCCTGCGACGCATCTGTGCGTCCGGGCGTGAATGGCACGACCACCTCGTGACCGGCATTCTTCGCAGCTTGCTCGACTCCCGCGCATCCACCCAGGACAATCAAGTCTGCGAGCGACACCTTCTTCCCACCAGACTGAGCGCTGTTGAAATCCTTTTGGATTCCCTCAAGGGTCTGCAACACTGTCTTCAGTTGGGCCGGCTGGTTGACTTTCCAATCCTTTTGCGGTGCAAGGCGAATACGCGCGCCGTTGGCGCCTCCGCGCTTGTCGGAGCCACGGAACGTGGATGCCGACGCCCAAGCGGTAGAGACCAGTTGGGAGACCGACAGTCCCGAGGCGAGGATCTTGCCCTTGAGGTTTGCGATGTCCTGCGCATCGATCAGCTCATGATCGACTGCGGGTACCGGGTCTTGCCAGATCAGTTCCTCGGTCGGAACCTCCGGGCCAAGATAGCGCGAGCGGGGGCCCATGTCGCGGTGCGTCAGCTTGAACCATGCGCGGGCGAAGGCGTCCGCGAATTCCTTGGGGTTCTGTTGGAAACGCCGCGCTATCGGCTCGTAGATCGGGTCGTAGCGAAGGGAGAGGTCCGCCGTAGTCATCATCGGCCGGTGCTTCTTCGACGGGTCGTGCGCGTCAACAACCATGTCCTCTTCGGCTACGTCCTTGGCCAGCCACTGATGCGCGCCGGCCGGGCTCTTCACCAGCTCCCACTCGTATTTGAACAGCACTTTCAGATAGCCCATGTCCCATTTGGTCGGGTTCGGCTTCCAGGCGCCCTCGATGCCGCTGCTGATCGTATCGCCGCCCTTGCCGGTGCCGAAGCTACTCTTCCAGCCGAGGCCCTGCTCCTCGATGGGGGCGGCCTCGGGCTCAGGCCCTACATGGGACGCGGGGCCCGCGCCGTGACATTTGCCAAACGTGTGTCCTCCTGCGACGAGAGCGACGGTCTCCTCGTCGTTCATGGCCATGCGCGCGAAAGTCTCGCGGACATCGCGGCCCGAGGCGACCGGATCCGGCTTGCCGTCAGGCCCCTCCGGGTTAACGTAGATCAGGCCCATCTGTACGGCCGCCAGGGGGTTTTCCAGATCCCGGTCGCCGGTGTAACGGCTCCCGGGCTTGTCGCTTGTAGCCAGCCATTCTTTTTCGCCACCCCAGTAGGTTTCATCCGGCTCCCAGACATCCTCGCGGCCGCCGCCGAAGCCGAAGGTCTTGAGTCCCATCGACTCAATGGCGCAGTTGCCGGCGAGGATCATGAGGTCGGCCCAGGAGATCTTCTTGCCATATTTCTGCTTGATCGGCCAAAGCAGTCGGCGCGCCTTGTCGAGGTTCACGTTGTCGGGCCAGCTGTTGAGGGGCGCTAGACGCTGGGTGCCGGACCCCGCTCCCCCACGGCCGTCGCCTTGGCGGTAAGTTCCTGCGCTGTGCCACGCCATCCGGATGAAGAGCCCGCCGTAATGACTGTAATCGGCAGGCCACCAGCCCTGCGAGTCGGTCATCAGGGCATAGAGGTCCTTCTTGACGGCCTCCAAGTCGAGTTTTTTGAATTCTTCAGCGTAGTTGAACTCCTCACCCATGGGATTGCTCATGGGACAGTTCTGGTTAAGAATCTTCAGGTTCAATTGTTTCGGCCACCAGTCCCGGTTCGTCGTGCCTTTGCCGAAAATGGGCTGGTTAGATCGGCCCATCACCGGGGACTTGCTATCTTCATTCATGACGTTTCCTCCCTTGGTTGAGAGACTAAGCAGATACGCCGCCAGCGATCTGATTTCTTGATCTGTCAGCTTATCAAATTTCGGCATGCTCTTGATCGGGGACTTCAACTGAGCTCTGATATTATCAGCCGTTGCGTCGCGGCCACTGGTCGGTAGTTTCTTAGTCTTGGAAAGTTCCGCTAAACTTGGTCCACCTTTGTCCTCCGTCTTGTCAGTATGGTGGCAGCCAGCGCAATTGGCTGCAAAAAGATTTTTCCCGGAGGCAAGGAGAGCGGCATTGGCAGGCTGACCTTTGTCTTGTGATGCAATGGCATGACTTGGGCTCCAAGAATGGGTCTCAATGAAAGACGCTGCCACGATGCCACTCAAAATAACGGCAATGGCGAATCCTATCACGAGATCAGTCTTTTGTATTCTCACCTCTATTGCTCCTTTCATTCTCGAATTCTCGACGATTAGTTTCTTGGCTGCCACCTCTTCCTTGCCTTCCTTTCATCTTTGCGCGACGGCGCCCACCATAATTCTTTTATGGAAGAGCGCGGCAGCCGCCAGCATCAGCAAAGCGATCCAGTAACCCCGGAGCTGGAAAATGTTCAGATCGGCTCCAGCAAACCAACTGTGTACGAACGCACCTATAAGGATCAGCGTTGAGGCCGCGGCGTGAACATTCTTCCAAGTCTGATAATTAAATCTCAGGGTTGAGCGTAGCAACGCGAGAACGACGTGGACAGTTAGGATTATTAAGGCTACTTTTCCCACCACGACAAACCATGGGACGTCCCAGGAGGTCAAGAGCTTGAGGCCTGCTCCGCCCTCCGCAAGACTCATGGGGTGTAGTAGCAATAAGGCCAAGGCGAGAACGCCCATTGCCTTGTGAAAACGCAAGCAGTTCACCGTTCCGACAGGACGATCGATCCACGAGAATCGAGCCGTCAAAACGGGTTGAAGGGCTAGAATACAAAAGGCCGCCAGTGCCGCGTTTCGGCCAAATTCGTACAGAAAGTTGCCCCCCACAGTAGGCAACTGAACCACTGCCAACGTCACAGGGAAAAGCGCTATAAAGATATAGACCAGAAGATATAAAATAGCCTTAGCCATGTATCTACCCTCGTGCCTCCGGATTCCTTTCCTCTAGTTTGATGGCCTCATCTTTAGTTTTTCACAAGCGAGAGTTTCATTGGCTCCCAAGGTTGGCATACAATGTCTCCTTCAGCATCCGCCGCCCCGTGCTCACAGGCCACGGTGGAAAAGCGAACAAACAACTCGCTCTTCTTGCCTACTTGAAAAAGACCTTGGTTGTCGATTACTTGGTGATGTCGTGACGTCACCGTAAAGGTTCCGTAGGCGCCTAAGCCTTTCGCGTGCATGCGGCGTTCGGGGATGAACTCGCGGTCAAAGTAAGCAAGTTTCTCCAGAAAGCAAACGTCCTGAAGTAGTTGAGGACCACGCGGTCCTGCCGCAAGCACGTTCTGTTTGTCAGGAACCGGCCTTCCAAGGGCTTTGGTAAGTGTCTTGTCTGATTTATCTCCTCCTTTGTCCGTGAGTGAGATAGTTGTAGCTCTGACCTTCGGTTGCAAATGTCTATGATTTTTGCCGAAAATCGTCGTCTATCAGGAACTGTCATCTCTTCCCGGACACAAAATTTACCGTGTCAAAGATCCTCTTGACATTCCCGACACAAGCCAAAAAAGTCCAATCGGTGACAGTGAATTCTAAACCCCGTCTTTTTGCCAATCTCATCCTTCAGTTCATCGAGACTGATCAGCTCAGGGTCCATAATCTTCCGGCAGCCGGTACAGACCACGTGAGGGTGGGGAAACGGCTTGTTCCCGTCGTATCTGTTACTCCCATCGGCAAAGCCCAGTTCGAGAACCTCGTTGAGGCTCTTGAGCAGGGCAATAGTCTTGTAGATGGTAGCCAAGCTTGTGGTAGGGAAGGCTGTCTTGACCTTTTCGAAGATTTGTTCAGCGGTAGGATGATCCTCACTGGCGGAAAGAATCCGAAGCACAGCCAAGCGCTGCGGGGTGATACGGAAATCAAGGCTCTTGAGCTTGTCAAGCATCTGTTGAAACCGGTCTTCACTTCTCCTTGAGTCATCGGGAGCCATCAGGATCATCCACCTGGCAAGGCACTTTCTTTTGAGAGAATAGTTATCTCTTAATAGCCATCGTAAATGGATTGTTCTCCCGTGTCAAGAGAAGAACGGACCTTTTTGTGCTGTAACGAATGTCCACACCATCAATTATTGAAGAGCTTTGTGATGCTGCGTGGCAACTGACTGTCGTCGATCTGCTCTATCTCCGAAGCTTTTCTGAAGGCATCCTCAGGGGTTTCGTCTAGCTGATCTTCTACAGTGACTTTGGTAAAGTTGCCTAATGTTAATATGTTATACGGACAGAAAAAAGGTGTGGCACCAGGATTCTTCTCGTTGGACGTCCGGCGGACCTCATGGAGCTACGCGATTACCGAGTTGGCGTACTGTGGGAGGAAGAGCGACACCTACGGCGCAAAAAAAATCCACTACATGAGCCTTTGGGTTGAGATCGCAGCAAGAAGCGCTTCCCGTTATGACTCACTTTCACTCGGTCAGCGCATCCAGGTCAAGGAGGATGTCAGCCCACTCAAAAGAGTAACCCTTGGCTTCCAAACGGTCTTTGAGAGCCTTGCGAAGTACCAGGGCCAAGAAGGAGCAAAACACATGTCCTCGGATAGTGCGGTCATACTTGTGAAACACCGGTTTCGTACTGAGAAGGCTCTTGGCAGATCTGAACAGTTGCTCCACCATCCAGAGCTGCTTATACTTCAGTGCAACCTCGGCTGCGGGGAGTGAGGTGTTCGTCCTCAACACCCACTTACCGTCAAACCTCGACTCAGCCTTGACCTTATTCTCATCGATGTGGAAGGCACGGCCACTGGTCGCCAGGTACTTACGGTATCCCTTGTTTCCCACCAAGGACTTGTCGCCTTGCTTGAGCTTGTTCTGCAGTCCGTCAATGATGGCTTGTCTATCGGCTGCGTCCTTCCTGGCCTGATCTTCGTTGACGCAGACCACATAACGTCGGTCATCCCCGAGCACTTCTTTCACCTTCAACGAAGACCCGCTCTTATCAACGACCTGGTAGCGTCCTGCCCTGGAGAGCACCTCCTCTTGATCTTGATAAAGGTCTATCCATCTGAAACTGTCTCAAAAGTCCGAAAAAGGCCGCAATCGTGTTACTAACATCGTCATTTTCCTGGTTCCCAGGCTCCGCCTGGGAACCCATATCTTCCGGGCTCTGTCCGGTAACTAGCTGTAACTCAGAGCGATAATGAGGCGGAGCCTCCCGGTCATGCATCCCCAGGCGGAGCCTGGGAACGAGAAGCGTGGCACGATCTCTTCTCGATTCTGAATTTTGAGACAGTTTCTTAAACGGCTGCCCCTCGGTCCAACAGGAATTCCATTACTGCCGCATGTCCCTGTCAGCAGGTCCAAAAAGGCGGTTTGAGGTGGACCCCCATCAGAGGATGTTCATGAGGGCAGCTTTGTTCGGAAAAGCGAGCTGCGACTCTGATGTCGCAACACGTTCTTCATCAAGTGGATAGCCTGCGAGCGATCTGTGCCACATGTCTCCCCTGGAAACGGGCAATTGCCAGCTCGTTTTCCGTGGGTTGACGTGAGCCATCTCCCCCTGCCAGAGTAGATGCTCCATAGGGCGATCCTCCAGTAATCTCAGTCATGGTTAAGAGCCTCTGCTCGGAGTACGGGACTCCCCACGATAATCATTCCGTGGTGCAGCAGGGTACTGTGAAAACTGGTGATCGTGGTCTCTTGCCCCCCGTGCTGGGAAGCAGTGGACGTGAAGACGCTCCCCACTTTTCCTATGGGGACACCTTTCGCCCACATTTGCCCGGCTGATCCATGAAATTGCGCATCTGTGCGCACATGTTGCCGAAACTAGTAGGAGTGCCGAATATGATGGCATCGGCCTCCGCCATCTGGGTGGGAATTGCTATTGGCACGTGAGCAAACTCTGCCCGTGCAGCGTTAGCCCCTGTCTTCTCCATCGCCTCTTCGGGAACCAGTTCAGGTACCTGGTATAGATTCACTTCGGCCCCCTCCGCGTATCCCAACTACGGTACTTCGTCCACGTGGACGAAGTACATCGAAAACGGTTCCTCATTCAGTTCTTCTTCATCGTTCACAGAACAGGCCTCGCTGAGTTCGTCCCGGCCAGTTTACCATATGGGCGACCTGCCCACGAGACGCGAATCATAAGGCACCTCAGAACGTTCCTGCCCGATTTTCTGCCTCCAGGTATGCTGAGGGGGTATTCAAAATCAAGGACTTTCGTGTATGGGGTTTTGAGTACCCATCTGTACCGGCATGAGGCGAAGAGCAGTAACCGAGCTCATGGACCAACCACGGGGCAGTTCTGTATTTCCCACGGAAAACAGTCACGCCTGGTAATTGACTTGTGCCGTCCTAAGTGCTATCCGAGAAAATGAGCGTTTTCTGACTTGATGAAGGCAGTTCCGTTTGCTCCCTTGAAAAAGGAGTTGTGGGCTTTATTGATGATCGAGGTGCCTTTTAGTGGACACCGAGTCTGCCAGCGACGCAACGGATTCTCGATGCTGGGTCTTTCCTGCTAAGAGTTGGAGGGACCGAAGAAATTTTTTGAATTCAGCGAAGGAGAAGCCATGATTTCAAAAAAGATGGGGCGGCGAAAATTTATAAAAGGAGCTTCCTCGGCGGTTCTAGGACTGGCAGCGGCTCCTCTTTGGAACGTCAACCTTTCCTTTGCAGACACAGACAAGGCAGGCACTCCTCAGGTACCCGGACTCTGGGGAAAACCGGATTAAAGGTTACAGCTGTGAGCATGGGAGTCATGAATTGCAGTGATCCTGCTGTTCTGCACCGCGCTTTCGATCTTGGCATCAATTTTTACGACACTGCAAATGCCTACATGGCAGGCAGGAACGAAGAAATGGTAGGCAAGGTATTTCGGGGAAAGCGAGACAAGGTACTCATACAGACAAAATTTCGCGTCAATGCTACGGAAAAGGAGAACAGGCAGTCTGTTGAGACAAGTCTTCGGAGACTTCAAACCGACTATGTCGATGTGCTGTTGGCTCACTCGCTGAAAAAACCTGATGAAGTTTCCAATCCCGCGCTCATTGAGTTCCTCCAGGCGATGAAGAAAGAGGGCAAGGCGCGTTTTACCGGCTTTTCTTCCCACACCGATATGGCCCCTCTTTTGAGGGAGGCGGCGAAGTCCAATCTCCACGATGTAGCTCTGGTTTCCTACAATTTCACCCATGCAAACTGAGTTAAAGGAGGCAGTGGCATCAGCCGCAAAATCCGGGATAGGGGTCGTGGCGATGAAGACTCAGGCAGGAGGCTATAAGGCAGAAGACATGGGTGGGCTCAACCCTCATCAGGCAGCCCTCAAATACGTACTGACGGATCAGCATGTTTCGGTAGCTATTCCGGGCGTCACCACGATTGAACAGATCGAGGAATGTGCTGCTGTTATGGGGACAGTCTTGTCCAGCAAGGACGTAGATGCGCTAAGGCAGTATCAGTCCCACCTTCAAGGAAGGATCTGCACGATGTGCGGCGGCTGTATCGGCGAGTGTCCTCACGGGGTGGCTCATGGTGATTTGCTGAGAGCGGTTATTTATCACGATGGATACAAGAACGACAGACTCGCCGAAGAAGTACTCCGTACGGGAGATGCTTTACAAAAAATCGGGCAGTGTTCCGAATGCTCATCCTGTGCCGTAACTTGCAGAAAAGGACTCAATATTCACGCGCAGTTAAAAGCGGTGCACCGAATGTTTTCGTGAAAATCGAACCCCGATGGAGGACCGGTCTGATGACGAGACGCGAAGCTATGATTATTCTCTCTTTGCTTGCCGTCTTATTCGCTTCTCAGAAAGTATTTTCTGCGACAACTCAGTTGGAATCGCTCGTTCCGAAAACTGCCCCCGACGGATGGACTCTGAGAGATGCCCCTGAAACGTTTACGAGAGAGACTTTGTTTGAGCACATTGATGGCCAAGCGGACCTTTTTGTCCAGTACGGATTTGAGAAGTCCGTCTTCGCAATTTATCGGAATGTGAATTCCTCCGACGACTAGAATAGACGTGGACATCTATGATATGGGCAATTCGCTCCAAGCTTTTGGAGTTTTCTCAAGGTTCAGGCAAGAGGAAGGCCCAGGGGGAATCGGGCTGGATTCCTGTCTGGGGGATCGGTATGCCCTTTTTTACAAAGGCAAGTATTTCGTGGTGCTCCAAGCCACAGATTCAAATGCTTCGACCTTGAAACTACTGGCACTGGAGATCGAATCTCGAATTTCGGACAATTCAGCCCCACCCAAGGAGATCGCTTATTTCCCTAAAAGCGGACTCAAACCCGCTTCGATAGAATACTTTCCCGATGGGCTTCTAGGCCATAGATTTTTGAAGAGAGGCTTCAAAGCATCCTATGCAGAAAAGGACGAGACAAAGACCGAAGCGAAGACCATGTCGGAGGACGGAGATTTTCGTCTCTTCTTGTCCATTTTTGAAAATTCTCAGGAAGCCCAGGAAGCCCTGAGGCTCTTTGAGGAGCATTTGTCAAAGAAGGGAAAAGTGGCGAAGGGAATTTCGACGCAGTTTGGACCTGACTCTTTGACTGGGGTAGATCCTTACCAGGGTAAGACCATCGTTGCGCACAAGGGACTCTATCTCGTGGGCGCCGTCGGTTTCGAACAGGACAAGGATGGAGAACAGCGGCTGGTTGAATTTGTGAAAAAAGTGAAGTGAAAAACGTCAAAGGCCATAAATGAGGAACTGATGAGGTGAATCGCTGTTCGGCCTTCCTGGGTGGTAGCTCCGAGCATGTCCATCCAATAATACGCCGGTAGGAATAAAGATTACGTGCGCATGGCTGAGTCGCTGATCGCGACAATGTTTCCAGAGTTTCCAATGGCTACGGAAAAAGAGGCCATAAGAGGCAAGCTATGACCGATTTGAATCGCAGGGATTTCTTGAAATGCGCGGGGGTAGCTGGAGGTGCCCTCGCAGGTCCTGCACCCAAATGAGATTCTGGCAGCCGTCGAGAAGAGCCCCGTGGCGCTGGTCAGGACGGATGACCGTCGGGAGGGAGTAAAGACCTCTCTAAAAGCTCTTGGTGTAAATCCGGTAAAGAAGAAAGACGTGCTCATCAAACCGAACTTCAATACAGCGGACCAATGCCCTGGCTCAACGCACAATGACACCTTGGTTGCTCTGGTCGAGGCGCTTTGGTCAATGGGCGCTAAATCAATAAGTCTCGGAGAAAGGAGCTATCCTCCCACCCACCAAGTGATGGAGCAGAAAGGAATTTTGCCTCACCTGAAGGATCTTCAGGTGAGGGTCGTTGACTTCGACGCACTGAGCGAAAAGGACTGGGTACCCGTGAAGGGCGAAGGGAGCCATTGGGAGAAGGGTTTCAGGATCGCTAGGCCTATCCTGGAGTCAGAGTGTCTCGTTTCCACATGCTGCCTGAAAACCCATCAGGTACCGGAGGAGTTTTCACAATGTCCTTGAAGCTTCATGTGGGCTGTGTTCCCACGACTCGACATGGACACCACTATATGAGCGAGCTTCACTCCTCTCCTCACCAGCGTAAAATGATCGCCGAGATAAACGAGCCATTCAAGCCTGCCCTCATTGTGCTTGATGGCGTGGAGGCGTTCGTAGATGGTGGCCCGATGGTTGGCAAACGGGCCAATCCTGGTATTTTCCTGGCCTCAACAGATCGTGTAGCGACCGACGCTGTGGGAGTCGCAATACTTAAATCGCTCGGCAGCAATGCGTCCATCATGAAACCGAAAATATTCGAGCAGGAACAGATCGCACGGGCTGGGGAACTGGGGGTGGGGATTAATTCTCCTTCCCAGATCGAGATTCTAGCAGGTGACCAGAAGAGCAGTGAGTATGGGGATCGAATCACCGAGATCCTGAAATTAGGATAGAGGACCTTGGCATAAACCAATGCCACGGATATCGGCCCGAAGTGGCAACAGGCAGCCCCCAAAGGCGTAGCACAAGGCTCCCGCCGGCTCAGACTTCTTCGACAGGTACCGATGTGGGTCGGGTCAGGACGCGCAGCGGCGTCGGAGCTTGGAATAAGGGTGGCGCAAACGGGTTCGATGAAGTTTTCCGCGATCGGAGTAACACCAATTGTCTTTAATGACGCTGACTGGACATAGTAAACAAAACTGTAAAAGGCTCTTGATTGAACTGACAAGGGTTACGAAAGAGGGGATTCATGAAAGTAGTGGCTTTCAGCGGAAGCGCTCGCAAGGACGGCAATACGGCCATTCTGATCAATCATGTCTTCAGAGAACTAGAAAAAGAGGGTATAGAAACGAGCCTGTTTCAGCTTGCGGGAAAGGAAATTCGCGGATGCATAGCGTGCTACAAGTGCTGGGAAAAGAAAACCAGCGCTGTGCGGTTGAAAAGGACGTGGTGAACGATTGCGTCGCGATGATGCTGGAAGCAGAAGGCATAATCCTTGCCTCGCCTACCTATTTCAGCGATGTGTCAAGCGAGATGAAGGCCCTCATAGACCGAGCTGGTATGGTGTCTAAGGCCAACGAGAATATGCTGAAGCGAAAAGTCGGGGCAGCGGTTTCAGTCCATAGAAGGGGTGGTGCTATCCACGCTTTCGATACCATGAACCACTTCTTCTTTTCAGGAGAGATGATAGTCCCGGGCTCTTCTTACTGGAATTTCGCCGTAGGCAGAGAAATTGGAGAGGTCGAGAAGGATGAGGAAGGCATCCAAACCATGAAGCAGTTGGGCTATAATATGGGGTGGGCTTTGAAGAAACTTCATGGTTGAGTTTCTCATGATCGCACGCGTGGCATTGGCGGCAGACTCGCGGACTGTTGGCCAGGAAGCTGGCTTTATAAAGGGTCTGCGTCAGTCTTGCCGTATTCATGTCAGAGCTTCAACAACTCAGCACGCTTGACTTTGTCCTGATCCCCGTCCATGAGTTCCTCCTCTATAAGACGGTCAAGAGTCTACCACAATGGGCCGCGGGGCGTCATGAGTAAAGGGATATCAAGGATCCGTAGAGAAATCGATGATAAGGCACCTGAGGACGAGCCCCGCGATTTTCTGACCACAGATACGCTGAGGTATTCGAAAACAGGAACGTTCGCGTATGGGGTTCTGGTTGGTTTTGCGTGTTCGACCACTGCTGAACTTCAATTGGTCATCCATGACACTGTACGTGGAGCGAGTGTAGCCCTGGGTAGGCGTAAACAAACTACAGGCAACCGTTCGGCGGTCTCAGCCGTTGGACTGAGGCAGACGCCTGCGCAATCGAATTTTACTTCGACCTTAACTGGATCAATTCACGCTGCTGTCTCTATAGGCCACATCTACCCTCCAATCATTTTCGTAAACTGCTCCCAGCAGGCCTCTTCCGCAGCTTCAGAGGAGTAAAAGGCTTCGCTTAGCGGCTTCCCATTCCATCCTTCTATCCTTTCCCAATACTATCAGTGTCACGTGACTCAGCCCCTGATTCATCAGCAGCTTCGGGATCTGGGAGTCGATATCTCAGTGGGCCAAGTGAATCGGATCATCAGCGACGATGCAGGCCAGTTTGATGTTTTGCTTCACGGTCTGTGTTGTATACACGCTGAGCGCCCCATCAACAAGCTCACTGGATTCACCGATGCCCAGCGTGAGTCTCTTGAGCAGACACGACGACGCCTTGTATGATACCCCCCAGAAGTACTTCTCGACGAGAGTGCTTCGAGCGAGGGAGGGGACTAGGGAAGTTCTGGTGGTCACCCACAGGTACTAGCTGGTATAGGGGGGTCGCACGGCCGTTTGGTTTTCTGAAGAAAGCTAGACAACGGACCGGCAGATCGTTAAAGCCTGGGCCTTCAAAGGCTGTCCCATAGCTGGATCGCCGGAGCCGACGTGCGAAAAGCCCGAACAGTCGCTGGGCCTTCTGAGGCCGTATCCACAAGGGAGGGACATCGCCCGTGTCTGAAAAGATCTTCGTCGGCATAGATATCGCTAAGGACAGCCTGGACATTCATCTGCTCCCGTCAGGCGTACGCTTCTCCTGTCGGAATACTGCGGATGACCTCGATGCGCTTGTAGAACGTCTCAAGAAAGAGGTCCCCGCGTTAATCGTCATGGAAGCAACCGGCGGTTACGAAGTCATACTCGCCGCAGAGTTTGCTTCAGCCGGACTTCCCGTTGCCGTGGTTAACCCCAAGCAGGCCCGAAACTTTGCCCGAGCACTCGGAAAACAGGCTAAAACGGATTCCATCGATGCCTATGTGTTGGCTCGGTTTGCACAGGACATGAGGCCTCCTGTGAGGCCTATTCTCAATCAGGAGGAACAAGCCATCAAGGAATTGGTCGCCCGGCGCCGCCAGCTCGTGCTGCAGCGTGCCTCGGAAAAAAACCGACTCCATCATGCTCGCTCCGAGCTCGTCCTCCAAAGCATTCAGCGCATCATCATGGCACTGAATCAGGAAATTCGGTCTATTGATCAGGATCTCGATACGACCATCAAGAACTCCTCCATCTGGAGTCAGAAGGAAGAAATCTTGCTGAGCGTTCCCGGCGTTGGTCCAGTCACTGCGAGAACACTCATAGCAGACCTGGCTCCGCTGGGCGAGGCAAGTCGCGCTGAAATCACCAGTCTCGCGGGTCTGGCGCCGTTCAACCGTGACAGCGGCATCATGAGAGGCAAGCGTAGTATCATGGGGGGCCGCCAGTCAGTCCGCAAGGCTTTGTACATGGCCGCAATCACAGGTGTGAAGCGCAACGAAAGACTCCGGGCCTTCTATCAGCGTCTCGTGGCATCAGGAAAGCCGTTCAAGGTAGCGATAGTCGCCTGCATGCGGAAACTCCTGGTCATCCTGAACGCCATGATCAGGGAAAAAATCATGTATCAGGAACTTTCCACTTGACCGGAGACACAGTCGCTATGGGGATTTTACCGGACCTGAAAGACTATAAGCAGACCCCGATCCCCGAGAAGAAGCCAGAGCTTGAGAATCGTTTCGATGAGATATTCACCACCCGCACATCCTACGAGACCCTGAATAAAGCAGGGAAGCGTTTCGTCGCAACAACGAACCTGACCTCCCCGCTTATCTTCAGAAGCGTCTCAAGTTAGTGGATCAGCCACCCAGATCTCACTTGCCTAAGGGCGGGGCTGCTGGCTTCGCAGTCTCCGCATCTTTCATAGCTTTCTCAGCTTCTGCCTTGCTAGCGAAAGGACCCTTGACGATCGAGGTTGCGTCCGCGGGTTTCTTATCCGAGATAGACACCTTTCCCTGAGCGTCCTTGGCTACATAGAATTCGGTCGCCGCAATCGCGACGCTGGCTGAGGCAAAAGCCATTAGCGCCAACATCACTACTATGAATCGAACAGCTTTCTTCATCGTCTTCTCCTTAATATTGTTACTCGAGGAAATTGTTCTTTAGCCAGAATCAGCCGTGAGGCCTCTTTCTGGACGGTTCTGCTGAACCTATCTAACTGATCGCATTCGGAGAAAAAACCTGACAGCGGGAGCGATAAAAATTCTATAAGCACAAACCGAATCTGCAGGTGAACCCCATGGCTGCCCCTTAAAGCGGCTCTGTCAAACGCTTGTCTGCCAGGAGCTCACAGCAGGGCCTTCTTCCATTCTTTTCTATATTTGAGGGTCGAGGTGAGCAACTCTCCGACACGATAAACCGGAAACGCTTGTGTACGCCCTGTGCGGCAGTAAAACTCACACCACTGAATCATACTTACCTGTGTTAGCAATGAACAATGACTGAAGAGTGTTTCTCCTATTATTTGATGTCTGCATGATAACTCTGAACGGACTTCACTTCGCCCTTTTTTCTGTTAAAGGCCCGGATGCCTCTTGCCGCGGCAAATGCCGCAGCCAATGTCGTAATGTGAGGTGCCTTGTACCTGATAGCGGCCTTTCGAATATAAGAATCATCATCTTTGCTGAGCTTGCCGCTTGGCGTGTTGATCACCAGATGAATCTCCCGGTTCTTGATATGATCCACAATGTTGGGACGGCCTTCATGAAGCTTGAACACATATTCTGACTCGACTCCATGTTCCGTCAGGTATTTGTGCGTTCCTTCGGTTGCCTTGATTCTGAACCCCAGACCAACAAATTGCCGGGCGACTTCAAGAACAGCCGGCCGTTCCTTGGTGGTGACGGAAATGAGCACAACCCCCTCTGAGGGAAGAGGCGCCTGAGTGGCCTCCTGCGCTTTGTAAAATGCCAGGCCGAAAGAGTCCGCAAGCCCCAGAACTTCACCAGTGGAGCGCATTTCCGGTCCCAGCACTGGATCGACCTCCGGAAACATGTTGAAAGGAAAGACCGATTCTTTGACCCCGTAATGGGGAATAGATTTCGGCTTTATGTCAAAATCCTCGAGCTTCTTGCCTAACATGATTTGCGTGGCCATACGCGCCATGGCAATATTGCATACCTTCGAGACGAGGGGAACGGTGCGAGAGGCTCTGGGATTGGCTTCCAGGATGTAAACCGTGTCGTTGGCAATAGCGTATTGAATATTCATCAATCCGACAACGCCCAGTTCAATCGCTATCTTTCGGGTATATTCGTAAATGGTTTCAAGGTGTTTGGGGGGGATGCTTATCGGCGGAATGACGCACGCCGAGTCGCCTGAGTGAACGCCAGCCAGCTCAATATGTTCCATTACCGCCGGAACAAACGCATTCGTGCCGTCAGCAACAGCATCAGCCTCAGCTTCGATGGCGTCTTTCGAGAAATTTGTCGATGAGTATCGGTCGTTCGGGACTCACCTCCACTGCAGCGGCCACGTAGTGCCGAAGCATCTCCTCGTCATGGATCACCTCCATGGCACGGCCTCCCAACACATAAGAAGGCCTCACCATCAACGGATAGCCGATTTGCTCCGCAATCTCCAGGGCTTCATCCAGGTTGCTGGCCATGCCGGATTCCGGCTGAGGGATCCCCAGTTTGCTCATCATCTTGCGAAAACGGTCCCTATCTTCAGCCAGGTCGATGATGTCGGGTGAAGTTCCGATGATCTGCACCCCGGCCGCAGCAAGTTCGGTGGCGAGATTCAGAGGAGTTTGACCGCCGAACTGAACGATGACGCCCTCGGGTTTCTCTTTTTCAGTAAATGCTCATCACATCCTCGACCGTGAGCGGCTCGAAATACAACTTGTCGGAAGTATCGTAATCAGTAGACACGGTCTCGGGGTTGCAGTTGACCATGATAGACTCATAGCCTTCGTCTCTGATGCGCAAACGCCGCATGAACACAGCAATAGTCGAACTCGATCCCTTGCCCGATGCGGTTGGGACCGCCACCAAGAACCATTATTTTGGGCCTTGAGCTGGACTCCACCTTGTCGGGGGCATTGTAGGTGGAATAGTAATAGGCGGCATTCTCGACGCCACTTACCGGAACAGGCTCCCATGCTTGAATGACCCCCATGGATTCTCGTTGCCCCTGATGTTCGCTCTCCGGACTCCAGCAGCTGCGCCAGATAACGGTCTGAAAAACCGTCCTTCTTGGCTTGCTCCAGGAGTGCGTCGGGGATGTCTTTTCCTTTGAATTGCAGGATTTGTTCTTCCAGGTCAACCAGTTCCTTCATCTGCTCGATGAACCAGGGCTTGATATAGGTCTTTTCATAAAGTGCTGATGCTTGCTCCTTTACGCAGAGCCTCGTACATGATGAACTGTCGCTCACTGGACGGCTCTGCCAAAATCCAGAGTCTTCCAGGGCTTTCTGATTAAAATTCTTGGCAAAACCTAATCCATAGCGGCCTATCTCCAGGGAACGGATCGACTTCTGGAAGGCCTCTTTGTAGTTCTTGCCGATGCTCATTACCTCGCCGACCGCACGCATTTGAGTGCCCAGCTTGTCTTCTGACCCCTTCAAACTTCTCAAAGGCCCATCGGGCAAACTTCACCACCACGTAGTCGCCCCAGGGAGTGTACTTTTCCAGCGTTCCTTCTCGCCAATAGGGGATTTCGTCCAGAGTCAGGCCGCCGGCCAGCATTGCCGAGATCAAGGCTATGGGAAATCCCGTGGCCTTTGAAGCGAGAGCGGATGACCTCGAGGTTCGGGGATTGATCTCAATAACCACGACCCTGCCGGTTTTGGGATCGTGCGCGAACTGGATATTTGTTCCGCCGATCACCTTGATCGCTTCGACGATGTCATAGGAATACTTCTGAAGCCTCTTCTGCAGCTCAGGATCTATGGTGAGCATAGGCGCGGTGCAATACGAGTCTCCGGTATGCACGCCCATTGCATCCACATTTTCGATGAAGCAAACCGTGATCATTTGATTCTTTGCATCACGAACCACTTCCAGTTCCAGTTCCTCCCATCCCAGGACCGACTCCTCGACCAAGATCTGGCCCACCAGGCTGGCAGCAATGCCTCGGCTTGCGATGACTCGCAGTTCTTCCACGTTGTAAACAAGGCCTCCGCCTGTCCCACCCATAGTGTAAGCCGGCCGAATCACCACGGGGTAGCCGAGTTCATCGGCCATCTTTTCGGCCTCTTCCACGCTGAAGGCGGGATCGCTTTTCGGCATGTCGATTCCGAGTCGATTCATGGTCTCCTTGAATGCTATCCGATCCTCTCCTCGTCTCAATTGCGTCCGCTTGCACGCCGATAATTTTCACTCCGTATTTTTCCAGTACGCCTGCATCGAAAAAGCTCTGAGGAAAGGTTCAAGCCTGTTTGGCCACCCAGATTTGGCAACAGGGCGTCAGGTCTTTCCTTCTCGATGATTTTGATCATGGTTTCAAGGTTAAGCGGTTCGATGTATGTAACGTCTGCCATCCCAGGATCAGTCATAATGGTCGCCGGATTGGAATTCACGAGCACGATCTCGTAACCCAGTTTCCGAAGCGCCTTGCATGCCTGAGTCCCGGAATAGTCAAACTCACAGGCCTGGCCAATGACAATGGGCCCGGAGCCGATAATCATAACCTTTTTGATGTCCTTGCGTCCCGGCATGCGACTTTCCTTACAGTTAGAATAAAAACATTTGATAGGGTATTATTCATACTAAATTCGGATGCTCAGCGCAAAGCCAAACTTGCCTTCGTGTACCGATATACGTCCACCGTCCATGCATGGCTGCGGCCTTCGGGGTTCCGTGCCTCATTGAAGCTTCTTCGAGCCATAATTCCCAAGAAGAATTTCGGCGGTACGAATCATCTCTTTCTCTCTTGCATCTACAGATAACAATTACGGAACGAGAGGGACACGGAGGAAAATGCCGTGAACTGTTGGACCGCTGTGTCGGAACAAGCGAGAAATATACTGGATGAAAGGCCCAATCTGGGTGCCTACTCTAATGATGAACATTTTCCAAGATGGGTGAGAAGTATTACCTCGACCGCCAGAGCGTCTCTGGGTCGCTCCGGTTTTTGCCAACGGAATCATGTATACGGGCTACAGAGATTGCAGCATCAGGGCCGTGGACATTGTTGCAAAGGAAGGAATCTGGAGTTTTCCGGCGAACGGCACGATAACGTCACCTGTTATAGAGGAGGGCGTGGTGGTCTTCGGTGGTCCCGACAAGCATGCTTACGCATTGGACGCATCGACCGGGCGAGAGATTTGGCGTTTCAGAGCAACTGCGCAGATTCGCTTTCCACCAGCTGTTAAGGACGGATCAGTTTACATTTCTGCTGGACGCACACAGATTCATTGCCTCGACATCCTCTCGGGACGCAGGAATTGGACCGTCCGAACTGACACACCGATAATCGGGGGACCGTTCAGCTACGGCGATGTAGTCCTTCAACATGACAGCCGGAGACTCTGGAATTGTTACGGCGCAAACACCGGAGAGTTCCGGTGGACCGCCAGGACAGCATACCGGAACGCTCATCACCTCATACAAGCTGATGGCATCTTCGTCATGCCTCAGAAACCCTGGTGGTCTTTACATCCATCTTATTACGACGGCAAAGAAAAGGACGGCTGCCGGATTTTAGACTTTGACACTGAAGATCGCGTCGCGGGGGAAGAGACCGACTCACTTGTGGCTTTTCAAATCATGACAGGCAGCCTTGCTTGGGTACTTCCAATGCCGGGTTCAATTGGACGGCTGTCTTCATCGGATGGCATAATCTACGGGACTTGTCACCGGTCCGACGAAACGGCCATCTTTGCAATAGAAGGGGAGGCCGGACGCGAGTTATGGATGATCAGCTTGAAACCACTGGACTACGGCAGGGTGTTGGCGCATGACGGAAGAATCTATTACGCGGATGATGATGGCAACATGTATTCAGTTTCAAGGCTGTAGTCGAACGTGCGACAACATAAGGCGGTCCCGTCTGCTTTTCGGCATCGTCCGAGTTGTCAGCATACAACAAACCGGGCTCCTTTTGCGAGCGTTCCGTGAAGGAGCCCTTTGCCAGCTTACTCTCTTGGCCCCTGTTGAGTCCTTTTCAGTCCCTCCTGATTCCTATTTGTTCCCCCGTTGGCGTACAGGAGGCGTACAAAAACCGGCGAGTGCGTCCCGAAGCCAACCCCGTGATGCCCCGCCCCATAATCCTCACTTGTCATTTGAGTGCGGTCCCCAAATAATTTTACGATTCCCGGCACTCACACACCTTTCAAGCCTTTTCGATCCCTCACAGGCCTTTTCGGTCACTTTCAGTCCCTCAGTGCGTGATCAAAATGTGATCAAAATTCGCCGAGGTGCTTACCCGAATCAATCGTCCATTCGAAACTAGTCGCCGAAATCAGTCCCCCGACGCGTCGGTGAAGCAGATTTCGGTGAGGCTTTACTCAAATCGCATCTCTTTGGGGCTTGCGGTCACAGTCTTGGAGCTCCTTATCCGGTTCAGCGTATCAATGTGCGAAGTGAAGCCGTACTGACGGATGTGGACACGTGGTGGCTGGGACCCGTACCGAAGTGGAATGGTCTCAAGAAATGCTAGATTCCCAACTAATTTAACGCTAATCTAAGAGTGTCGAGGGTTTCCATTTTGAGGGCTCATGAAGTCTGTGAACCGGACCTAGCGTCGAAGTATGGCGAGTCGATCCTTGGCAGCCTAGCATTGCCTAACGCTCGACTCGAAAGATTACCCACAGAGGATGGTAGTCCGAAATCCTCAGGAGACTGCCGCTGGAGTTTCACATGAATGTCCGAGCCATTGTTCTGGTACTGGCCTTGTTTTCTTTGGTGTCCACAGCTACGGGGGGATATCTTTATTATCACTCCGCGAAGGAGTCCGCTGCCAAAGAGGCTGAAGTAGACCTCGCTGCCAAGAGCCAGTTGCTCAATGACCGTATTGTTAACCTGATTGCGGCAAATCAATTCGAAGCCCGAGCACTAGCGCTTTTGAAGAGCTTGAAGAAGCCTTACTACATCCGAATCGAGAGACGCTGTCACAGGCTAACCGGGTATTAGATCATTTCTCGAAAGGCCTTGGCGTAGAGGCCTGCTATCTGGTAGACAATGCCGGAAACACCTTAGCCTCAAGCAACCGTCAAGAGCCAGAAAGTTTTGTCGGGAAAAACTACGCTTTTCGGCCTTATTTTCGCGAGGCCATTCAAGGCACGGCGAGTACCTACATGGCTTTAGGAGTAACCTCCGAGCTGAGAGGCATCTATTTTAGCTATCCGGTATACGTCGCAAACGGTAACAAACCTATCGGAGTTGCCGTTATCAAAGCTTCAGTTAAGACTCTTGAGAGGGATATCTCGCAGGCAGAAGGAGGAATTGCACTGCTGGTACACAACAGCGGTATGATATTCGCTTCGAGCCGGAAAGACTGGGTGTTGAACCTCCTGTGGGAAGCTTCCCCAGAAGAATTATCTGAAATTGCCCAGACACAACAATTCGGTAAAGGACCGTGGAAATGGACAGGATTGGAACGCAAGGCTGACAATCAGGCAGTGGATCGATCTGGAGAATTTTACAAAACGGTGGAAATGAAACTAGAAAACTGTCCAGGATGGCGAACGGTTCACTTGCAAAGCGTTGCTGTGATGTCCGGTAAGCTTGTCGATCCCCTGATAGGCTGGACCGGTTATGCCGCATTGATCCTCTTTATTTTAGTTGCCAGCGCTGTGCTTGTCCTGTACGGAATGGCCCAGCGTGACATTCACAGCCGAAAGCGAGCAGAGGAGGTACTACGGACCGAGAGGTCAAAATTCGAGACCCTGGCTGAGAACGCCCCGTTCGGCATGGCAATGATCTCCTTCGGCGGCAGGTTTCAGGTACGTAAACACGAGCTTCAAGAAGATGTTCGGATACGACTTGTCGGACATCCCAACCGGGAAAGATTGGCTGCGGAAGGCATATCCCGATGCATATTACAGGCATGAAGTAATTGCTGCTTGGATTGGGGATCTAAACTCATCAGGGCTAGGAGAGCAGCGTCCACGCATCTTCACTGTCACATGTAAGGACATGACTCTTAAAGTGGTTCATTTTCGTCCAGTGCAATTGACGACGGGTGAACACTTGATGACGTGTGAGGACATTACGCAACGCTGGCAAGCTGAAGAGAGGTTGCGGCAAAGCGAAGAGGAATTCCGACGCATCATTGAGAAACTTCAAGATCTCTTCTACCGCGCGGACATGGATGGCACCTTGACTTTCCTGTCTCCAGCTTCAGAGAGAGTTACTGGTTACAAACCTGAAGAAGGGGTAGGCCGAAACATCGCCGAATTTTATTTCGATGCATCGGAAAGGCAAGAGTTTATGCGCCTCATGATCGAAAAGGGATTTGTGAACGATTTCGAGGCGAGACTCGTACACAAAAATGGAGGGGTGGTTTGGGTATCTGTCAGCTCGAGGCTATACAAGGACAAAGACGGCAATATAGACGGGGTCGAAGGAATAGCGAGGGACATCTCCGACCGCAAATGTATGGAAATGGCTCTAAGGGAAAGCGAACAGATGTTCCGGCTGCTCTCAGAGCAGTCGTTGTTGACAGTTGCAATTCTACAGGACGGCGTCTACCGCTATGTCAACGAAGCAGCCTCGCACTTACTCGAATACTCGGTACAGGAAATCCTGAATTGGCCACCGGAGGGATTTCTGGATGTTGTGCACCCGGATGAACGGTCTCTGGTACGCCAGCAGGCAAGCATGAAGCAAGTTGGAGACCCAGATCAATTACCGCACTACCCATTTCGGGTTATCACCAAATCCGGCACCACCAAATGGGTGGAAATATATTCTAAAACCATCCAATTCGATGGAAGTCCGGCTAACCTGATAACAATGCTGGATATATCCGAGCGCAGGCGGGCGGAGGAGGACAGAAGCCTATACGCCCAACGCTTGGAAGCTCTCATACAACTCGGACATATGCGCGATGCGCCATTGAGCGAATTGGCAGCCTTCGCGATGGAAGAAGCGGTTCGCCTTACAGGGAGTTCGATTGGGTACGTTGCGTTCGCCAATGAGGACGAAACCGGTACTCACGATGCACGCCTGGTCTCAGGAAGCGATGCGCCAATGTGCCATAGCCGAGAAGCCGCTGGTTTATCCCGTAACGCATACCGGTCTTTGGGGAGAGGCGTTGCGTCAACGCCGTCCCATAATAACTAATGACTATGCCGCGCCAAATCCTTGGAAGAAGGGCACTCCTGAGGGTCACGTGCAAATATCGCGGCACATGAACGTACCCATTCTTGATGATGACAGGATAGTGATCGTCGCCGGGGTGGGCAACAAGCATGAAGATTACGATGAAAATGATGTGAAGCAACTGACTCTTCTCATGGAGGGGATGTGGCGCATAGTCCGCCATAAACGAGCGGAAGAGGCGCTTCAAGAAAGTGAGGAGCGTTTTAGGACCGCCTTCCAGACCAGCCCTGATTCGGTAAATATCAATCGTCTCAGTGACGGACTCTACGTGGACGTGAATGTCGGTTTTACCGAGCTTACCGGATTTACGCGAGATGAAGTGATAGGAAGATCATCCTTGGAGATCAATATCTGGCATGACTCAGGCGATAGAGACCGCCTCGTTGCTGGACTCAAGGAGCGTGGATATGTGCGGAACCTCGAAGCTCAATTCCGACTCAAAGATGGCCGGGTACGGACCGCTCTTATGTCGGCCCGTATCATAGTGATTCATGGAGAGCCGCATATTCTTTCGGTCACGAGAGATGTGGACGATTGGAAAAAGGCCGAAGAAGCGCTTCGGGATAGTGAGGCTACGTTACGAACCCTATTGCAGGCTGCTCCCATTGGTATTGGTCAGGTGAGCGCAGACCGTACCCTCGGATGGACAAATCATCTCCTGTGCACCATGTTGGGATACTCCAGGGAGGAACTGGCCGGAAAGAGCGCGAGAATCCTTTACGAGAATGAGGAGGAGTTCCTGCGTGTCGGGAGGGAAAAGCACCCGGATGTCATCAGAACCGGAACGGGATCGGTAGAGACGAGTTTTCAGCGAAAAGACGGTACGACATTCGACGTCCTTCTCAGCTCATCGTCTGTTTTTCCGGGCGATCTCTCTCACGGGATGGTGTTCACCGCGATGGACATCACGGAACGTCAGAGATCCGAACAGCAGCTGAAAAGACTCGGCGCTGCTGTGGAAAGCGCCGGAGAGACCATCGTGGTGACAGACACGGCTGGTTCGATCATCTATGTCAACCCGACCTTTGAGGAGATAACAGGCTATTCGAGACAAGAAGCCCAGGGAAAGAACCCGCGGATCTTGAAAAGCGGCAAACATGACCAAGCCTTCTACCGAGAGATGTGGGACACTCTTCTGGCTGGACAAGTTTGGAGAGGACGTTTCACCAACAAGAAGAAAGACGGAACGCTTTATGAAGAGACGGCCACCATTTCACCGATCAAGGACAAAAGCGGACGAACAGTAAATTACGTGGCAGTGAAGCGAGACGTAACAGGGGAAGCCATGCTCCAGAAGCAGTTGCTCCATGCGCAGAAGATGGAAGCCATAGGGACCCTTGCCGGGGGCATCGCTCATGACTTCAACAACTTGCTCCAGGCTATCCTTGGCTACACGGATCTCCTGCTCATGCGCAAGGATCGGGGTGACCCTGATAGACAGAAGCTCGAAATCATTCACCGCGCCGCACGGGACGGGGCTGATCTTGTATCACGAATACTAACCTTCAGCAGAAAGGTGGAAGCCAAGGCTCGCCCCATCGACTTGAACGAAGAGATTTACAGAGTGGAGAGCCTCCTGCGACGAACTGTCCCCAAGATGATAAAAATAAAGCTGGCGCTGGCAGATGGTCTCCGGATCATAGATGCCGACCCTGCACAAATAGAGCAGCTGCTTCTCAATCTTGCCGTGAATGCCCAGCACGCCATGCGAGATGGGGGGGATCTCCTCATAGAAACAAGCAACGTATGGCTGAGCGATGAATACCTTCGGGCTCACTTAGGAACTCAGCTAGGTCATTACGTCCTCTTAACAGTCTCGGATACAGGTGTAGGCATAGAACCCGAGGCTCTGGACCGAATATTCGAACCTTTTTACACAACGAAGACGAACGGAGAAGGCACGGGCCTTGGCTTGTCCATGGTCCACGGCATTGTTTCCCAGCACGGCGGCCACATCAGATGCTACAGCGAACCCGGCAGGGGGACGTCGTTCAGGATCTACTTCCCCGTGTCCGCCGGCGAGCTAATGTCTGACCTTACGCTGACGCGGGAAATGCCAGCATTTGGAACTGAGACTGTTCTTCTTGTAGACGACGACGACCGTATTCGCGAAATGGGGAGACAAATGATTGAGATTGGGGGATACGAGGTAATTGTCGCCCGTAGCGGAGAGGAGGCCCTGGAGCTCTATGCCGCTCATAAAGACGACCTCTCGTTGGTAATCCTCGACCTGATCATGCCCGGAATGGGCGGCAAGAAGTGCCTTGAACAGCTTTTGCGAATCGATCCGAATGTGAAAGTGCTTGTTGCTAGCGGCTATTCGTCAGACGGCATTAAACTCGATCAAAAGCTCGAAGCAGCCAAGGGCTTCATAGGGAAGCCCTACGATGCAAAAGATATTCTTGGTGCTATTAGGAAGGTTCTGGATCTCGGAGAGCTGTGAGCCCTGGCGGGCAACGTCGGCCACTTCCGGAGCGCCTGCCCAAGAAGAATCCTCAGGAAAAACAGAGCTATGACGCCTCCAAACAGGTCATCTTCCTGGCTCTGATTCTAACTCCTAATTTTTGACCTCTGTCCCTTGGAGAAGCATGCAGCGCGCTCGGCATCCTAGTGATCCACTTGAAAAAAAAGGACATGACGAAGTTAAAAACAAGGGTCGGAATTGGACTGGATTCGACCAGGCATCGTTGCGATTAACTACCCTGCTCTAGGCCTTGCCAAACTTCATTTTCCACCGTCAAGAAACTCTAAGTCGATGGCCACAGTGTCTTGTACCCCACTGGTCTCACCTCAAGATCGGATTCTGATATGAGATTATGCTTAATAAGCTTTTTCAGTACGCTCTGGAACTCCTTCGCTGAGAGCTGGTATTTTTCCATAAGCTGGGCGTCAGTCATATGCGATCGAATGTCCCGGACCACATCCTTGGCCCTGATGGCTCGTTTTTCCATTAATGTTCACCCTGATGGATCAGTAGCCTTTTGAAGAGAGGCTCGTCTTCTAGAAAAGACCTCATCAACCGCCTGTCCGTCATTTTCAGCCCGGTCATGACCTCAAGGTCTGAAAGGTGGCCTGCTTTGAGCCCGGGTACGGCTGCTTGCATACGGGGGCTAAGCAGGCAATCTATGCCCGTGAGGCCATTCAAGCTCAATTTGGAACTCTGTGTGAAAAACGAAGTAAAAAATGGTCAATTTGCTTCGAATAAAAAACTGGTCGGTGACTCGCTTCGATTTTCACACTTACGACCCAGACTCACTCGCTTCTATTTTCAGACATAAACTCAAGGTACCATATACAATACATACGTCATAGCTGCGGAGAAAAGACCTCGAATAGCCAGGGGTGTGGAGGGAAGTGCTCTCAACATTTGGATGCAAAGCCTTTTCTTGCGGACTGACGAAGCTGTTGAATTCAAAAAGTCGCAAGAGAATTGTCTCCATGAGCTCATTCATTAAGGCTCATCCAGGATGGCTCTCACCTTCTGGGCCAAAGTGTCTACTGTGAACGGCTTCGCCAAGAAATGAACCCCGTGGTCCAGGACACCGTGGTGAACGATGAAATCCTCAGTATACCCAGACACATACAGGACCTTCATATCTGGACGGGTCTCAGCAAGCCGTTTGTAGAGAGTGTTCCCATCCATTTGTGGTAGGACCACATCGCTAAGCAACAAATGGATCGGCCCCCCATAGTTATCGCTGGTTTCCATTGCCTGCAGAGGATCGCTTGCTGACAAGGTCGCATAGCCCAGCATTTCCAGGGCCTCGCAGGCAAGATTTCTAACAGCGTCTTCGTCCTCGACCACGAGCACAGTTTCGGTGCCCAGAGGTCGGAGTTTGTCTCCTTCCGGGGCCAATGATTTGTCGGAAGGCTCCCGGACTAACTGAAAATAGACTTTGAAAACCGTTCCGCGCCCTGGTTGACTCTCTACTACAACATGCCCCTGATGCTGTTTAACGATTCCATAGACGGTCGCAAGACCCAAGCCCGTGCCCACGCCCTTATCCTTGGTTGTGAAAAATGGATCGAAAATGTGAGACATGGTCGAGGAATCCATGCCTACTCCGCTATCGGTCACAGCACACAGCACGTAGAGGCCAGGCTCTAAGTCCGCCTGAGTTCTCGCATAATCCTCGTCCAGCAGGACGTTTGCCGTCTCAATCTTCAGTTTGCCTCCGTGCGGCATGGCGTCACGAGCATTGACAGCCAGATTCATCAATATCTGCTCGATCTGACTGGGATCCGCTCGGTACAAAACCTAGAGGTGAACAACAATCGGTTACCAGCTCAACGTCCTCCCCGATGAGGCGCCTCAACATCTCTGTCATAGCAGAGATCACATCGTTGATATCGAGAACCTTGACATCCAGGACCTGTTTTCTGCTGAAGGCGAGAAGTTGCTTCGTGAGGGCCGCAGCACGGTTCGCAGCGAGAGCAATGTTGGCAACCCTATCATGTATAATATTGTCCTTAGGCACTTCCTTCATCAGTAGGTCCGAATATCCGATCACAGCGGTAAGCAGATTGTTGAAATCGTGCGCTATACCCCCGGCCAAGCGACCGATGGCTTCCATTTTGGCCGCTTGTTGAAGCTGCTCCTCGAGCCGCCTGTGTTCCGTCACATCTCGAAATACGCCTCGGAAGCCAGTCGTATGTTGCCTCGAATCTCGCACTAGAGCTATGGATACTGATATCAATCTGGCGGCCCCGTCCTTACGCACAATCTCAAAGTCGAATCCCGTGTTGGCGGTTCCCGTCCGATGGACTTCATTGTATGCCCGCATAATGCTTTGAGCATTGGTATCGTCCACAAGCTCCCGATAATTCATGCCCAGCAATTCTTCCCGCGAATAACCGATGATCTCGCAGAGAGAATCGTTCACCAAAGTGAGATTTCCTGAGAGATCGACTTCGTGGTATCCGTCTGCAATGGTCTCAAGGATATTTCGATATTTTTCCTCCGAGTCCCGAAGCGCCTGTTCCGCTTCCTTACGCTTGGTGATGTCACGAGCGGAACCTACGGTTCCGACGATATCACCACGCTCATCAAGAAGCGGCGTCCGAAAGATCTCGAACCATTTCATCTCTCCCTTGGTCACAATTGGTTCGTCGACGAGTCGCGACTGCCGGGACTCGAAAACAGACTGATCATCTATCCTGTACTTTTCGGACAAATCTTTCGGCCAAAGATCCCAATCAGTCTTGCCAACCACTTCTATAGGGGTTGTTTTTCCACAGGCCAGAGCGAACGATTGGTTTACCAACTGAAATATCCCTTTACTGTCCTTCATCCACAGCAGATCTGGCAGATGCTCCAAAACGGCCATCAGGCGCCCCTCGTTCTCTCTCAAGGCCTCCTCTGCCCGCTTGCGATGATTGATTTCACTTTGGAGCATCTCATTGGCGTTTTTCAATGTGGCTGTTCGCTCTTCCACCCGCCGTTCGAGTTCACGCCTGAGCCGTTCATTGACCTGAAGCTGCTTTCGTTCGTTTGTGAGGTCTTCAATGAGGCAGAGAGCAAATCTGTCCCGCATGATCCTGAGTGATCGCAAAGTCATTCTTGCCCATATCCGCCGGTCGCGGATTGTCAGGACAGCCTCTCCCACTCTAGTCTCTCTAGTTGCAAAGACTTCTTCTAGAAGGGATTGGGCTTTATCGAAAGCTTCAGATCCGGCAAAGAGGCTGGAGAAACGATCACCAACGAGCGAGTTACCTGCAGGACTAATCTTGGAGCAAGCTTGGTTTGCTTGCATCACAAGATGATTGGTGTCGATCAAAAAGGCCGGAATGGGAAGTGCCTGAAGCACCTTGCCGAACGTGGTCGTCCAAATCTCACCTCTGATGTCAAAGCTCCCCGTCGTCGACACGTCTTTGGTAAGCAGTGAGGCAAGATCTATGGTTTCGGTACTTTCATGTCCGAGAAGTTGCCTGGCGGCCTCACGCTGTGTATCAAACTCAAAGGACGGGAGTTCTTCAGCCTCTCGTGGGGTGTATTTGCTCGAATTTTTCGTGACAGGATTCTTTATGGAGTGATCGCAAGCATCCTGCCCTTTCCTTTTATCATCCATAAAGGCTCCTAGTGGACCTTGAGATCGTCCGGCCGAAGAAAATTACCACGGTCCATGTTGGGGGAATCGGTCGATGCATTCACCATCCTTTTCTCTAACACTTGCTACGGCAGCGGAAAATGCATTATTGCCTCTTTGTCTCCAAGACTTGCCACTGGCCGGACTTACTCAACAACAAGAAATCGATGAAGTCTTTGAGAAGTTTTCCGTCGTTTACAGAAACATCTTTGAGCTCAAATCCCGCTACAGGGTATTTCCTGTTCTTGCCCTTTATCGTCACCCATCGGCATTCGGCTATAACCAGCAAGGGGTCCGCATTTATGAACATATCGACGGGAATCTGAAAAGTCCTCTCATCCCCCACATCTGCGGGGATTCCAGCCACACGCAACCCTTTTTCGGAGATGTCTCTCACTACCCCAATTTTTCCGCTGATGACGTCATAGACGGGGACTTTAACTCCAAGATCCGCCCTTGGATGCAGCCGACTCATGATCCGGTCGAGTTTTTGTCGGTAGAGGGAGGACACACGATAGAGTTCGTCATGAGTGATCAACTTCAAAGCGAGGAGCTTCTTGTAAAGCGTTTCGAGGCCTTTCCTCGAAAGACCGTACTTACCCATTAGCCCGTTGTCTTCCGTACCGGAACGGATGTCACGAACCACTTCGTTTGCTTGAATTTGTTTGACTGTATCCACTATTCCATCGTCACTTAACGGGTTCAGCCGCGCCTCCGGACTCCAATCTTAGTGCCATTACAGCACTTTCTCGACCGCTCGCCCCGAATCAACGAATGCCTTGGTTATCTGGCTGTCGGATAAGGAAGTTCTCTCGTAAAGCTGCATGAAGGTGATCCATCTCAAAGTTGAAACATTTCGTAGAATTGCCCTCTCAGTGGGAAGTTCTCGTCAGCAGACCGCAATTGGGCTCTCCGGTGGCTTTTCACTTATTCCAGATTGCCCCGAGCACTCTCCCGTCCCCATTTACTTGCACAGTGTTCGTTATTTTCTAGGCATTCGCCTGAATCGATTACCCGTGTAGGGATCTGGTGACTCTCAGCCCTCTGCGGTTTTTTTCCCGTCGAGTCACCTTTGATTCTTTCTTTACCCCCAAAAAGCCTCCTCGTTGACTTCGAAGAGAATCACCGGTAGCAGAATTGAGAATCTTGGCCCGTAAAGCGAATTGTAATCTCGTCCCTATCATACCTCGCCTGCCTAGGCTGAGTCAACAAAATCTTGGCCTGTCACCCTGTCACCCCTAAGCAAGCCGCCGTTCACAGCGGCCAGCACACTTTATCACTGTAGTCAGCGTTTCTTGGGCAAGCCGAGACGTTGCTATTGCTTCTCCAGCAAGAAACTTCCCAACTCTTGGTCCAGTGGGCCGATCTGCTTAACGGTCTCAGATTGTTCTTGTTCACTCCCTCATCCACCAGCCCAAGCCAATTGAATCCAACCCCTGTCTCTTAGCGTAAGGCCAGTTGTCAATGAATATTTAGGATGTATGTCGTCAGCCGAAATGAGAATTTTGGGGAAAGGAATAGCGGAGAGTTTCGGGTGACGACATACGTTTACACGTTTATTGCTAACGTTTCTTGATCATCCTAGCTTTACCAAGAACTGTCGGAGAGAGCTTAAGCCCAAAAAATTCGATACCTGCTTCGTTAAATGTTAGCTGGGGGTCGGGATCCATTTTCACTGGCACCTGAGAAACTGGTTTTCCCTTTACGACAACATCAACGACAGAGTCCGCAAGTAAACGCCCCAGTAGTTCCTCCCTAGCTGCTAATCCGGCAAGGGCTCCCATTTCAATGGGGGCATCCGCATAAGAGAAAATTGGTTTTTTTTCGCTGTTCAATACTTTCAACAGTTCAGGAGTACTCTTTCTCTACAAGATGATGATTAGCTATTATAAACAACTCCACTTTTGGCGCCATCTCTTTCGCGCCTCGGACAAGCTCCTCCTGATTGCTAGCTATAATTTCGTTGTAAGCAATGCCCAGTTTTTCGCACTGTTCGCTAGTGCCCTTCTTTTCAATATTGACGCTCGGATGGTCCTTTTCCAGCAGCAAACAGACACTCTTGATTGTCGGGAAAATCTGTTTAATCGCCGCAAAGCGTTGCTCATAGGGTATGAAATAGGTTACTCCTGTTATTTTGCCCTCCGGGGCATTCAAGTGCTTGATTGTGCCAAAAAACTCCGGGTTGGTTGTGGCGCCTACAAAGCAGGGGACGCTCGGTGAGGCAGTCGACAGAAACTCCGCCCCACTAGTTCTCAGGAAAACGATCCCGTTCATGCTGGATTCAAACTCGCGGAAAAGCTTTTCTGCAGTTTGCATGTTTTCAACATTCATTTTCACCGTGACTTCTAAATCAGGAGCAATCTCCTTAAGTCTCGGCAAGAATCCTCTTAAATTGATTCGCGCCGGCAGAGACTCTCCCATCCACATGACAGCTATCTTCTTTCCAGAAGCTGATACGCCTTCCGGGCTAATCACGGCTCCCAGAATTGTCAGCATAATTAAGATCGCGAACCCCAATCTCTTCATGATTTCAATCCTCTCAACATGGTATAACGAAGTCAAGACTTCTTGAGCTTCTAAAACAATCGTTCCCGAAGGTAAGCTGCGGATCGCAGCGGCCTTGTCAAACCTTGTATCTGGCAATAACTCCCTGGAGCTGATTTCCTAACTCCTGGAGCCGCGATGCAGCTTGTTCGAGCTGTTTCATACCTTCGACATTATGCCGCATTGCTTGGTCGACATTGGTCATTGCTTGCGACACTTGATCTACTCCTACGAATTGCTGCTCGGTCGAGGCGCCGATGACTGCAGCAGCCTGTGATGAGCGGATGACCGTAGCCGCTAGAGTTTCGATTGACTGTTCCGCAGTCTTGGACTGCGCTACTCCAGCTTGGACGGCCTTTGCTCCTTGCTCGGTAGCCATTACCACTGCACTTACCCACTTTCGCGTATCCGCGAGAATGGACCTGATTTGGTCTGTTGCGTCTCTGGACTGCTCCGCCAGGCTTTTTATTTCTTGAGCCACAACGGAAAACCCCTTTCCCCTCTCGCCCGCTCTCGCTGCTTCTATGGATGCATTGACCGCGAGGAGATTGGATTGATCAGCTAGATCCTGGACCACTCCTATGATATTTTCTATGGTCATACTGTGTTCACTGAGTTTGACGACCGTCTCTCCAATTGATTCCATTTGATCTTGTATGAGTTGGATTCTGAGGATGGTCTCTTCCGAGGCTTTTTTGCCGCCTTCGGAAGTTTCTACCGTTTCCTGGGCGCTCTGTGCAACCTCCTGAGCCTTAATGCTAGAAATCTTGGCTGACTGCTTAACCTGCTCCACGGTGGTAGTTGTTTCCGTTATCGCCGATGACACCTTGGAAGCATTGGCTCCCACTTGCGCAACAGTCGTGCTGATTTCTGAAGCCGAAGCAGATAGGACATTTACGCCCGTTAGCACCTCCCTAATTTGGTTTCGCAAATTTCCCGTCATGCTCTGAAATGCCGAAGCCAAAATCGCGATTTCGTCACCTCGTTTGAATTGGGGAATTTCTATGGAAAGATCTCCCTCGCTGATCTGAACAGCCTTGTTTGAAAGAAGAGATATCGGCTTTGCTATAGTCCGAGCCAACAGGAACGCGAATACGGCCACAACCGCAGCAATTAAGGCCGCTATGATAATGATCTGCAGCCCCAGCGTGCGGACAGCCCCGAACGCTTCGGACGAATCGACTCTCGCCACAATCCCCCAGTCGAAATCGGCCCCGAGATTCTTTATGTCTCGAATCCCCACCGGAGCCCAGGAGTTGAGTGCGGGGGTTCCGTTCGGTCCCATCAATTCACCGACCCCTGTGAGACCTTGGAGAGCTTTCTTGGTGGCTTCGGATTCTTCCTTAACCTGCAGAATGCCAGATTTATTAGACGTGGATACACATCTGAGGAGATTATCAGCGCCAGCGACAACTACATCACCTTTCTCACCGATATGGTGTATTATTTCGGCCAGAATTGCGTTCAAATGATTTGCTTCGAAACGCAATACCAACACCCCTTGCAACTGTTTGTCTTCACGAAAAATAGGAACACCAAGGAAGGCACTGACCGTCCCTGAAGGACCGTACATCGACATGTCCACCAAAGCAGGTTGCCGAGTTTCGGATACCCGCTTCCACAATCTGGATAGACTACTGTCCTTAAGAGGTCCGGTCTTCAAACTGGTACCCAGGTCATTGAGCTTATTTGCAGTGTAAAGAATAAACCCCTGATTCTCCCCTACTATTAAGAGGATATCATTGTAGCCCCTCTCATCTGCAAAATTCTCTAAGAACCGAGTAAAGATAGGGTCTATGTCGGCCAGCAGTTTCTTGTAATCCTCATTAGACTTGTCAATTGGCGCAGTCGGATTTGCCTTGGCAAAATCCAAGTACAGGGCGTAATCGAGGTACGCCGAAAGATCTCTAAAGGTGGACTGAACCCCGGGATTGCTCCCCAAGTATTTCATCTCACTTAAATTTTGCTTCAGATAGGCAACAATGTCTTCGTCCCCTCTTTCCCTGATCGCACGCAGCTTCCCTAGTGTCGCTTCCTGTAGTGCTTCTCGGGCACTGGTAAACGACAAATACCCAACGATGCCAATAGGTATCAGGGCAACAAGCAGGAAGAACACCACCAGCTTTACCATAAGACTCCCAAAGATATTCCTCATTACAACCAGACCTCATATTCTGCAGGGGTTTACGATCGATTAAGACAAGTCAAACCCCTTGTCGAGGTCTGACTCGCTCCCTCACTCTATTTAGTTCGGTAGTCATATCACTGGGTCTGCTTTTCGCAGAAGTCCGCAAATCCTTTCGTGCAACCGTTTTCGCTCTTAGTGTTCCAGTAAAGATACGAAATCCACGGCTATCGGATAAAGGCTTTCCCTGGCAACACCACTAGATATTTGATAACGGTTCAGAATTTGGATCCTTTTTGATCTTTATTATCTTTATTCCTCGTTCCGCGATTTTGTCGAAATGGATCGTAGTGGTCGGGATATAGCCAATAGCGAAGGATTTTCCGCAGACTTGAACCGTAGTGGTTCTAAAAGAGCTCATTACCTGTGCATCCTTCGAGTATGGCGCGCCCTTTTAAGCACTATTTCTTGGAAATAGAACCCCAGCTCCCTGTCTCCGGCACGGATCTTAGTAGTAACCTTAATTGGCTCATTTGGGCCTCCACACCTGGCCCCAATTCATTATCTCTCCTTTGAAAACTTCTGGCCAACTGTTCCATGGTCAGTCTCATTTACCGGGTTTTTTGAATTGGTAATCACCGCCAAACCTATCTTACCCATATATTTGGAACGACAACGCTATTCCCTTTGCATCGGCTAATTTCGCTTCTTCTGGGAGTGACTTTTCGTGTCATCATCGCCAACTCCGCTTCTCCTTCTATGATCTTCTTGAAGCCGATCCCCGTTGTCGCCCCTGCGACAGTAAGGCTACACGAAGGATTCGCACTTGCTGGAATCGGTTCAACCATGATCTTCCACTACGTCGGAGAGCAAACCTGCTCCGCTTATTCTGACGATCTTCTTATTCTTGGCCTTCGACCGGAAGGGCCGCTAAACAAATAAGGATCGCTGCAATTGCAGTAAATCTGGACAAAAAACGCATCTTGGTTTTCATCTGGCAGACTCCTTTCTCGACGAGATGGCTCCTGAATGACTTTGGGAGATAATTCCTCACCCGCATGGAATCTGGCGAGGCGGTTTACTGTCCTACGACCCGCTCAGGCTGTTTGGTCCAGCCGTCTTGGTGCTTCCAATCGTTTTGTCAACGAAATCGACAAACTCGGTAATGCATGAGACTCCAGCTTTTTCGTTCCAGATAAGGACGAGAGGAATGCTTATCGGGAAAGTGGTGTCTTTGACGAGCCCTGCAGGCGCGTTTACAGCGGCAGAAGTGTCCTCCAATCTTATCTTTATCTCTTTGACCCCCTCCTCAGCCATCTTGTCGTAGTAGGCGGAAGCAGTTGGAATGTAGCCAATGGCATTTGATTTTGCCACGACTGTAAGAGTAGTGCGGTAAGACTGCATCACCTGAGCGTTTGGACCGTACGGAGCGCCTTTAAGAACCACTTGCTGGAAGAGGACCCCAGCTCCTGTTTCCGGGACTGCCCTCATGGTTACACGAATGGGTTCATCTGGGCCACCGACCTCCTTCCAATTGGTTATTTCACCGATGAAGATCTTTCGGAGCTGTTCGAAGGACAACTCATTCACTGGATTCTTGGCGCCTGTGACGACCGCGAGGCTGGTTTTCCCTGCCAGCTTCTCTGAAACCTGCAGTCCTTTTGCCGCTGCTTGTTCTTTCTCTTTGGCGTTAATCGCTCTGGATGCGGCCACGAGAACCACCTCACCGTTAATGAACTCAGAGATTCCTTTACCTGTAGTGCTGCCGAGTATTATCGGCTTGCAGTCCTTGCCGGCGTTTTGGAACGCCCCTGAAAATTTCTCAAACGCATCACTGTATAGATTTGCGCCTCCCACCTTGAATGCTGTTTGTTCCTGAGCCCCGCACACCGCCGTGAGCAGCACCGCTGACAAGCAGGCTGACACGCAAAATAAACGCTGATTTCCTTATGCTATTCTTTCTTCCTCCGTAGATTTTCCGCTTCATCGTGTGGGTGACACGATGCTATGGATGTTGATTGTTGTTCCGCCATTCAAAGTCATCTTCGAATATTCTGGTCAAAGACGTTAGCTCCAGATGCTTGGCTAAAAGTCCTCATCATGCGTGAGGGGTTATTTCATCTTTTCGGTGATGGCATGTTACCCAAACAGGACGATCTCAAGAGTTAGGCTCGGCTGCCAGACCTCAGCCAATTTGTCATCCTTGTGGCCTGTTAAACAGTGGTTCACGGTTATATGCCCGCGAGATAGCTTCAGCGAGTTCGTTGGACGAAAAAGGCTTACTGAGAAACACATATAATCTGATGGACTCGTCCATCCGCATCAGGCAATCCATCTCCTCCCCGCTGATGATGACTGAAGGGATCCCATACCTTGAATTAATAGTATTGGCCAAGGTAATGCCGTTAATGCCCCCTGCCAAAAAAACATCCGTGACGACAAGATCCGGAATTAAATGCGGAGCGAGCTGGAGAGCAGTCTCTCCTGTGGTCACCGAAGCTATTACTTCATGTCCTAGCCGCGTCAACATTCGGGAGATAAATTCCGACAAGTCAGGTTCGTCCTCGACAGAGAGGATCTTCAAATTCTTCATAGTTTGCTCGCCCGATCAAACTCGGAGGCGTAGGGAATCCTTGACTACGCCCAACGAGGCTTTGATCGCTCTTAAATCTAGAGAAAGTTGCTGTATTTGGCCGTTATTGTTCTTGGCAGCATCTAAACCGCTGATCAGCTGGCCAATGAGTCTCTCATGGAGCCACATATGATCAATAAGATGATCGATCTTCTTGTGCATTTCTCTCACTTCATCAGGAATCGGCAAAAGCCCAATGTTTGAGCATTTCCCCTTTTTTTAGTCGGATTTGGAATTCGAATCCTACGAGTCAAATTTTCCTGTCTTTTCGAGTTTCAAGCGCTTGGCGTTTGTGCATCACTATCCTTCCCCTAATCAACGGTTAAGACTGAAAGTGTCGCCAAGAATCTTCAGTCAGGATTAGGAGATTTTAGTCAACCTAGAGTTGATGGCCATTCATCAAGCTTCATCGCACTGGTGTCGTGGCAGTGCAACAAAGGTGCCATCCATGTACACCCCATGAGGGATATGCAACATCTCCAGACTATTAGCTTTTACGATATGAAAGCTTGTATCTTGGAATATATAGGTGGGGAGAGACAGGCCGAATTATCGTACCGGGTACGAAATAGAATATCTACGATAAGGTTCGATTAATCCCGAGCTTCTTCATCTTTGACTGGAGAGTGGTAGGTTTAAGTCCCAATGTCTCCGCCGCTCCGTTTTTTCATTTTACCCTCCAGTTTGTGCTGTCCAGCACTTTCACTATGTGTTTGCGTTCCATTTCTTCCAGATCATTGGAACGGTTTGGTTATATAGTCTACGCCCCTGCATACAATGCTCGGACCTTATCATCAGTGGCGTGGAGTCCGCTAATAAAAAGAATGGGAATGTCTCTGGTGCGTTCGTCAGCTTTAAGCTCAGCGCAAACCCGGTACCCATCGATGTCCGGCAATCCGATGTCCAACATAATGAGCTCTGGAGGCGACAAACGAGCCGCTTTTACCGCAAGGACTCCGCTGGTTACAGGACGGGCTTCAAAGCCTTGCTCTTCTATGATCGACACAAGAACACGCAGACTCTCTTCTGAATCGTCAACAATCAATATAGATATGTGGTTCAATTAGTCTGATGGCAACATCTTCAGAAATTATTTCAGATATTTTAGGGTCAAGCGATCTTATAAATTGTCCCCCGGAATACCCATCAATTCACGTTTCTTTGCGCCTCTCTTGTTCAACCATTCCTGCAGGCCGCCCAAATACGAGTACACAACCGGCGTGAGATAAAGCGTCACCACCTGGGATAGCAACAGACCACCCACGACTGCGAGTCCCAAAGGCTGTCTCGAATCACCACCTGATCCGTAACCTACTGCAATGGGCGTCATTCCTGCTATTGCTGCGATAGTGGTCATCATGATCGGCCTGAAACGAACTATCGAGCCCTCGATAGCAGCCTCGAGCGGTGTTTTTCCTTCGTGTTCGGCCTCCAAGGCGAAGTCGACTACCATAATGGCGTTCTTCTTAACTATGCCGATCAACATGAAAAGACCTACAAAGCCGTACAAGTCGAGGTGCATTCCGAACAGCCACAGAGTCAACAAACCGCCGAACGCAGCTGAAGGTAATCCGGATATGATGGTCAACGGATGCAGGAAGCTCTCGTATAGAATGGCCAGAATCATGTAAATGATAATAAGCGCCACAATCAGCAAGACAATAAGACTTCTCATGGATGATTCAAAGGCTTCAGCTGTGCCACCGAATTTATACGTTACCGAATCCGGAAGCATCTTCCCGGCCATCGCCCTCAGCGTATCCGTGGCTTGTCCGAGGGAAAAGTTTTCCGCTGTATCAAAGGAAATGGTCACCGAGGGTAATTGTCCGTAATGATTAACGGTCAGGGGCCCCACATGCGGCAGTACGTTGGCCACAACATCCAGTCGCACCATTTGGTTCATATCGTTCTTCAGGTATAGGGATGAAAGCTGCTCAGGATAGCGTTGGAAGTCCTTTTCAATCTCAAGCACCACCTTATAGGTATCGGTCGTTCCATAAATATTAGAGATTTCCCTCTCGCCATACGCGGAATAAGCCGTTTCTTCTATGGCCTCGGCTGAAACGCCCAGCGTGCTCGCCTTATCTCTTAGAATGTCAACGAAAGCTTCAGGATTTTTTATGTAAAGATTAGAGTTTACCCTCGTTATCTCAGGCGTCCCGTACATCGCGTAAGTGAATTTCTCCGCGTTTCGGAAAAGCGTCTTTGTGTCAGGGGATTGCATGATGAAAAGGTAAGGGCTGGCAGAGATCTCCGTACTAACTTCAATGAGCGGAGGTATGGAATAGAAAGCCATCAATCCGGGAACGGAATTGACCACTGGCCCAAGCTCGGCCATCACCTGCTGAGCCGTGGCTTTACGCGGGGGCCGATCGTTGAGAAAAGCTATGGTGAAACCCTGATTCCGCTGAGGGTGCCCCGAGACGTTCAGGACTGATCTCACATTCGGGTTTGCCTGTATCTTGGGGCCCAATTCCATGAGCTTACTCTCCATGGCCTCAGGCGAGACCCCCTGCTCGCTTATACAGAATCCGATAAGGTAGTTCATATCCACTGGAGGTACGAAACCTTTGGGTATAGCCATGAAAAGAACAATGCTGGCTGCCAGAATCCCTCCCGAGATCAACAGAGTGATGATTCTGTGGTGCACTGCCAGATTCAAAGACCATCGATAAAACTTCAACATTGCCCCGAATATGGGGTCAGATTCAGCCAGTCGGCTCTGAGGCCGCAGCAAACGACTACTGAGCATGGGGCTTGCTATCACTGCGACTATGCCGGACAAGATGATGGCTACTGTGATGGTCACCGCAAATTCATTCAATACGCGGCCATAAATCCCTGCCATGAACATTATTGGCACAAACACTATCGCCAAACTGGACGTCATGGACACAATCGTGAAAACGATCTGCTTGGCTCCGTCTACAGCGGCTTGAAAAGGCTTTTTCCCCATCTCCAGATGCCTGACCACATTTTCAAGCACGACTATGGCGTCATCCACCACGAAACCCACAGAAAGCACAAGAGCCATAAGCGAAAGATTGTCCAGCGAAAAACCGAACATATACATGACTGCAAACGTGGTTACTATGGATAACGGGATCGCTATGCTTGCAATAAGTGTCGCGGAAATGTTCCGGAGAAAGATAAACACAACCAGGACCACCAGTACGATTGCCAAGACGAGAGTCAGCTTCACGTCATCTACGGATGCCCTTATGGATTGGGACATGTTGGTACACGACTTCAAGATTAAGCGTGGGAGGCAATGACGCCCTAATAGCAGGCATCATCTTCTCAATATCGTCCACGATCCTGATAGTGTTGGAGCCTGGTTGCCGTTGCACTGCCAAGGCGACGCACTTTTTCCCTTTGTAATAGCAGAATACCTTATCTGCATAGGCACTGTTTTCTACCCTGGCTATTTCATCCAAACGAACTGGTTGGCCCTCCACGTAGGACACTATGATAGGGTCATAGGCCTTGGCATCCATGAGTTGTCCAGATGCCTTAAGCGTTCGGGTCTGGTATTTACCGTCAAGAGTGCCAAGCGGAAGGTTGACGTTCTGAGCAACGATGGCTTTTTTAACATCGTTGACTCCGATGTGCTTGGCCGCGAGCAGGTCCGGGTTTATGTATACTCGTACAGTGAACTTCTGTTGGCTGTAATTAAGGACCTGCGCCACTCCGGGAATCATGGCAAGGGAATTGGAGACAAATGTCTCGGCATAGTCATTGACTTTGTACAAGGGCATCGCGTCAGAATGCAGGACCAGGTAGTAGATCGGTCTTTCAGCAGGGTTCACCTTAGAAAAAGTGGGCGGGCTCGGCATATTCGGAGGAAGCAGTCCGCTGGCTTTTGAAATGGCAGCCTGCACGTCCATGGCAGCAGCATCGATTTTTCGGGAAAGGTCGAATTGGAGATTTATAGTGGTAGTACCCTGGCTGCTGCGCGAGTTCATCGTTCTGAGCCCCTCGATGGAGGAAAACTGCTTTTCAAGGGGCGTAGCCACGCTTGAGGCCATTGTTTCCGGGTCCGCTCCAGGTAAGGAAGCGGATACGGATATCGTCGGAAAATCCACCTGTGGGAGAGCGGACACTGGCAGGTTCAGATAACCAATCACGCCGAAGAAAATCATGGCCACCATAATAGTGGTGGTCATCACGGGACGCCTTATGAAAAGTTCAGTGACGCTCATGATCCTTTGCCATGGTCCTGGAAATTCTTTTCCTGGCCTTGATCAGGTCTTTCGGTCTTCTTTTGCGGTGGACCGCCTCGAGGAACAACTTTAGCGCCGGGGCTCAACATCAGTTGTCCATCAGTGATTACTTTTTCGCCGGGTTTCAAACCCTCGGAGAGTATTCCCATCTCGCCTTCTCTCCGATCAAGTTTGATGGGACGAATAGCGACGGTCTGATCCTGATTCACTACCCAAACGTATTGTCCTTCAGGCCCCTGGTTGATAGCACGCTCAGGTATCAAGAGTGCATCAAGAGTCACTGTGAGCTTGACTCGCACCCGCACGAACACTCCCGGCCACAGTCGTGATTCCGGATTGGGAAAAACCCCTTCCAGGCCAATCATCCCGGTCTTAGGGTTAACAATATTATCTACCATTGTTAGTGAGCCGATTTCCGGTTTGTCGCTGCCGGGGATGAAGACCTCGATCTCCATCGAATCGCCGGAGCTGTATCTCTGCAGCTGATCTCGGAATTTGCCGGGAACCGAGAATTTGACCTTAATGGGTTTGATCTGTTTTATGGTGACCAGCTTATCCTGATTCGCATTCACTATGTTGAAGTTGTCAATGTAGATTTCTCCACATTGACCATCCAGCGGAGCACGAATGAAACAATAACCCAGGTTCAGCGTGGCGGTATCGAGCTCCGCCTGGCACAATTCCGTGTGATATAGCTTGGAATACATGTCCACTTCTTTTGTTTCCAACTGCTCCTGGCTGACGGCCTTTTCACTGTGTAGCGTTTTGAAGCGCAGGAATTCCCTTTTTGCCTGCTCATACTGGACCTTGGCTTGCTTGAGCTTTGCCTCACTCTCGCGGAGTTTGGCCTGAAAAGGCTCCGGATCGATCGTGAAAAGCTCCTGGTTTTCTTTTACCGGATCACCTGCCTTGAAAAAGGCCTTAATCAGTTCACCCGTGACGCGAGACTTTAGATCCACAGTGTTATATGCCGCGGCATTCCCTATGCCCTCAAGAAATAACGGGACGTCCTTCTGGACCACTTCGGCAATTTGAACCGGAATCGGTGGGAGACTGTTTTTCGCTTCTTCTTGGGGCTTACCGCACGCAGTCAAAGTCAGGATCATGAAGCACACCAGTAACGCCCTATGTCCAAAACACGCTGTCGAAATGATTGGCCCACGAGACCTGATTTCCATGTTAGGTGTATCCATAGTACAAAGAGGCCGTGCAGGCGTGTGCGCTATGGGGCATCGACATCCGATAGGCTGATCCCATGATTACAAAAGGGATGCGACCGGACTCGTAGTTTGCGGCAAGCACCCGACCGGGATTTTCTATGTCGGTCTGTGTTTCGTAGTCTCTACCAAGATAGTAGCACTTGACTTAATAAACGGTATTGCGGAATTTCGCAACAACTTACAGACATCCCCACCGTGCCTCGTTATGCGGGGAGTTGGATAATGGTCGCGGCGCCAGAGATTTCGAACTGTTTCGTCTCAAAGGGGTGAATCAGAAGGAGGCGGTTCGATGATGGCCTCAAAGCTGACGATTGCTGCTTGATTAGAAAGGTTCGTCCGTAATGGGCCGTACACCGTGACTCATTGCAAGGGAGTCACTTTCGAATTACCTCTATCATTGACATATTTTCGCGAAATTGGTAGTTTCAGATTCGTGGGCAAAAGCCTGTAATGTTGCAGGGGATTAATGAGCACTTAAGATGCGCGGCGACTGTGTATTCGATGCAGTACGTGCAGAAAAACGAATTCATCATTTTCCTTGACAGGAATTCATATGTTTGTGTTTGCAAATTTTATTAACGCCATAGCAGGCGTTCTTGATATAGTGCTTGAAATCTATATGTATATCATCATTATCTCTGCCTTGATATCATGGGTTAACCCTGATCCATACAATCCAATCGTCAGATTTCTTTATAGCGTTACTGAGCCTGTGTTCAGCGCTGTTCGTAGAGTGCTACCGATTCCTGCGGTGGGGATTGACTTTTCTCCAATAATTGTGTTGCTGATGATTCTATTTCTGCGTCAATTCCTGATAAGGACTCTTCAACAGATAGCGATCAGTGTTGGCCAGTAGTTCGTCACCTGACGGTATCCGCATCGCCTCGCGTTGTCCTAATCTGCCATGAATCCCGGATCGTTCATAAGAGACCATCCGGAGGGAGTCACCTTAACCGTTAAGGTTGTCCCCAACTCCTCCAGAAATTCGATTGACGTTGATTCCGGGGGTCGAATTATAGTGCGGCTTACAGCTTCCCCGATTGAAGGCAAGGCTAACAAAGAATTGGTGAAGTTTATTGCGAAGAGATTAGGAACGTCACAATCCGCAGTTACGATTATTCAAGGAAAATCCTCAAAAGAAAAGATTCTGCTTCTACAGGGTACAGACAAGGAGTCTGTCCTTGAAAAAATAAAACCAGAATAACACTATTAATGATTGGACACCGAGTTCGAGGGGGAAGCGTCACTGTGACTGATGGTCGGACCTTTTCCCAATTGATCGAAAACCTTTTCTGCTCCTTCTCCATAAAGTGTTAAATAAGAAAGCACTCCGAAGGAAATTGCCAAAGGCACAGCCAGAGCAAGTGCTGCCAGGATCTGCCCTTCCAGTCGACCAGTAATGAGAGCGGCCAAGAATAGGAGGCCCATTGAACCGGGGTAAAACACGAGCCCTAAACGCCTGGCCCATGGCTTGAATCCCTTGAGTCCGATCCCCACACAAATCGCAACGCCCCAAACGATACCGAAAATTGAGAGCTTAAGTAATTCCTCGGGCGCAGGCGCATTATTTCTTGCGAACGCCAGATAAGTCAGAATAAGACAAATAGCAATGCCCACGCACCCGACCAATATGTAATAATAATTCGCAAGACGGCGCACGTCTTTTGCAACATGATACTTGTCCAGAAGGTCTTTGGCCTCCGCGTGCGTTATCCATCTACCATCATGGAAATACAATCCCTTTGCCTGGGCTTCTTCCGGTGACAATTCTGTATTTGTATTTCCCGATTCCGCCATTTTTTCGTTCCACCGAGACCAGGTTTGCGGGGAGAATCCTGACCAGGAATCACTTGTTGAAGGGCGTTTCAATGAAGTCTACAGTCTCCTCCTGGGTAAGTCAAAACAATCCGCATTCGCTCTGTGATCATTCATTTATTCGCGTGAAAAAGGTGCCACAACATGTCATGGGGAGCGCTCCGAAAGTCGGGTTATTTTACGATCAGAACAGCGCAGGGAGCAAAGCGCGCGATATTTCGGGAGGTCCCTCCCCAGATCCGTTCGTAGATTCGGCTGTGCCCTGTAAAACCTACGACTATGAGATCGAAGCTGCCGTCTTTACAAAGGCCGCAAATAGTATCCACTGCGTGACCCGCAAGCACGTGCGGAAACAATTTCACCCCTTCTGATCGGGCGAATTCCACGGCCTCGCGAGTGAGTTCCTCAAAGTAGGCGTCCTTTTGTCTCTTAACCTCTTCAAATTCTCCCACCGTGGCCACATAATGAGGCAAATCCACTTCTACAGAAATCGAGTGTAGTTCAGCCTCAAAGGAAAAGGCCATCTTTACTGCTCTTTCCAGGGCTCTGCGAGAGCCCTCCGACCCGTCAAATGCCACCAGTATTTTCTTGAACATTGCTTGCCTCCTGAAAAGGGAACCTGATCATTTCTTCTGCCATTCTGCTACGTCCAGGTCCTCACGCCTGGGTCGAAAAAACCATTGAGCAATCAATGTGGGGACAACTGCGCTGCCGATTACTACAGTGACCAATATTGTATACTGCTCCTGAGTGATGATGCCACGAGTGTATCCAAACAAAGCGGAAATGCTGCCAAAAGTAAGGCCGGTGCTCATCAGTAGCGTGGTGTACATGCCAATCCTGGGAGAAAAACGGAAAACAGCAGTCAAGGGATAAACCCCCAGAAACTTCGCTGCGACCTTTACGAAAAGCAGTACGGAAATCAAAGCGAAACCCGCCACGATTGCAGGGATGGAGACAATTGCTCCTGCCTTCAAAAAGTAGAACGGGGTCAGCAGAGCGAAAGTCGCGGTGCGAAGATGACGGACCATCTGTTGGTTTTCCTTGAAAAGGCCGGCCACTGACACTCCCAATAGGTAAGCAGGTAAGACCGCTTCACTATTTGAATGCGCAGCCAACCAGCCCAATCCTACGAGGATAAAGAAGAGCAGCTTAATTTCAGGTTCGCTGACGTGTCCGCCGAATACCCGGAAGAACCTTCGCGAGAAACTTGGAGTCACAGCGACCACCACTACGGTTACCGCTCCGAACACCGCCAACCATATGTTGTAATTGGCAAACATAATGCCAAGAGCTACTACGGTCCCCAAGTCAGTTACAAAGCAAGCGGCCAGAATGAGCTTCCCCAGATCTTGCCGGTTGAGTCCTGTCTCAACCATTACCGAGTAAACCACGGCGACAGAAGTAGTGGAAAGGGCTATACCGCAAATCTTGGCTGCATCGGCCTCCCAATTCGCTATATAGTACGCGTAGGCCATCGCTCCCAAAAACGGAAACAAAAAGCTTACAAATCCGATTGTTATGCTTTCCACTCCGTACTTTCGGATCACCTCGGGCTCGATTTCCGCCCCTGCCAAAAAGGTCAGCAGGATACTTCCGAAGCCCGCAAGGAACGAAATCCACTCAACATTGGGATTTAACCCCAGATAATTGCCTGCCACCACGCCAACGCAGATTTCCACAAGGGCCACGGAAATCGCAGTGCGAATGGAAATCATGCTGGCGAGGAGCGCCATAGCAATCCAAATCATAGCTGTGAACAGAGTATTTTCCACTTTTGCCTCCGAGCCGGTATTAATGCTCACCGACTTCAAAGTCGCAAACCAAAGAAGATTTGTAACTTCCCAAAAAAACCGTGGAGCAAGGGTTCCGTGTTCTCCCGGGTGTCGCTTGCTGGGTAGAAACGCTTTGACGGATGCGTTTGCCGCAGGTAACGCCGTGTTTGGCTTAAGGTTACGGCAGGCACAATTTCTTTTGGGATGTCAGTGCAGAGATCACGCGACAAACAGAGCGAAATGTGGTTTACATTGGTGCTGACGTTCCGCACCTTTTCGAGGCCGAATTACCGTATTTTCGGTCTTGGATAACCAAATGATATTGTTGAGTAACATTCCTCTTGCGATGACCGTCGCCGGTTCCATGTTGGTGAAGGTAGTAGCTGTGTCTGACATCCTTGATCCCCCCGCTCCCTAAATCGAGAAACTCTGTCTGGATACAGTTCTCTGGGTGCCAGAGGTCATGAATTATAGCAGAATCAGGCACTTGAAGCAATCGGGAAAATAGCTCGCAACGGGCCTCACGGAGGTGCGGAATGGAAGTTATGACGATCTTTCGCCAAGTATGCAACAAGGGCCCCAGCCCAGCCTGGCACTTTGACAATATCAAACGAATAATCATTGCGAGGTGCCTCCCTGATATATAGAGACTTTTCCCGCCATTTCTTAGCAGAGAGAAAGATGTCGGTTGTGTAGTCCCCGAGTATGAGCAGGTCTTTCTTTGCAGGCATGTGTGCGCTCCGCACAAATGACTGATTGCAGGCCTACAACAGTATCATATTGTCGATCCGAGAATGAAGCAGAAATCGCTGGCAATGCAGAAACATGGGCATTCCGATTACTTGATGTGTAATCACTGTTTTCCGCGATTCTTGTGTTTGCATGGCCTCACCAGTTTTCGGCGCGGCTTGGCGGATTGAATTATAAGACGCCTTTGGATTATAGTGAATCTAACGTGCTGATCTCAGAAATCCCGACTGAATGATCTCCCAGTTTCACACTCAGATGGCCCGCTGCTTAGTTTTTTGATCATTGTTGTCGAGGATAACGGTGATCAATCGAGAAAGAAGATATGTCCAACCGAATTTTGCTTGTTGTTCCAATCAGTGATTCGCACTATGTAGTCCCTCCTCTGGGTCTCGGGTATCTAGCTACTGCGCTGCGTTCAGCAGGGTTTGACGACATAATCATATTGGATTGCGTGAAAGAAGCTCTTGATTTTACTCAACTAAAGAATCGTCTGAAGGAACTCAGGCCCCACGTTGTGGGTTTTCAGGTTTTCTCTTCGGATTTTTTGTCGGTAAAGCGCAGCATTGACATGACAAGAGACTTGTTTCCCCAGTCAATAATCGTTGCCGGCGGTCCGCACATTTCAGCTACAGGATCGCAAGCGCTGGAAGACCTTCCTGGACTCGACTACGCGATTGTCGGAGAGGGCGAGGTCAGTCTTCCTCTTCTCATTCGACGATTGCTCGGAGGTCAGCAGATTCACTTCGATGAGATTCCCGGCCTTATCCGAAGGACCCCTGACGGAATCACGCCAAATGAAAGGGAGCTTATAGAGGACCTGGACTCTTTGGGAATGCCCGCCTGGGACCTGATGCCGCCTCACACGTATCCGGATGCTCCTCAAGGCGCTTTTTATCGTCAATTTCCTATTGCTCCGATTGCTTCATCCAGGGGATGCAATTATTCTTGTGCGTTCTGCGGTTCGCCGGTGAACATGGGCAAAAAGCTGCGTTTTCGAAGCCTTGATCACCTGTTTTCTGAAATGGAAATGCTATACACACACTACGGTGTAAGAGAGTTTCATTTTGTGGATGATATGTTCAACGCTTCCAAAGCCAGAGTTATGGAATTCTGTAGAATACTTGACAGTAAGAATTGGAATATCAACTACACGTTTCCCAATGGCCTGCGCCTGAACACCATTGATGCAGAAATGCTGAATGCCATGAAAAAGACGGGAGCTTATGCCTTCACAGTGGGAATTGAATCCGGTTCCCAACGAATTCTAGACCTTATGAACAAGAAATTGAAACTGGAGACAATCCGCGAAAAATTGGACTTGATAAACAATAGCGGCTTGGAACCGAGCGGCTTCTTCATCGTGGGATTTCCCGGAGAGACAAAAGAAGACTTGCGAATGACATTAAGATTTGCGAAGAGTCTCCCAATCAAGAGGGCCCATTTCAGCAATTTCCTTCCGCTTCCCGGGACTGAAGCCACACGCAAGCTCTTGGAATCCGGTGAAATACAGGCGCCTGACTGGAGTGATCTTTGTTATTCAAAGGTGCCGTATGCGCCCACAGGAATGACAAGGGCTGAACTAAAATCTTTCCAGCGGAGGGCTTTCTTGGAGTTTCATTTACGGCCAAAAATTCTCTTCAAGATGCTGGGCGAGATCAGGAGCTGGTTTCAGCTCATATCAATTCTCAAGCGAACCAAAGACTATTTGTTTTGATGCAAAATACGGTTGGCAAGCACATGACAAAACAAATTCTCATAGTGGGAGCAGGCATTACAGGGCTGACCGCTGCTTATCATTTGCTTAAGTCAGGGCTTCAAGTGACTGTAATCGAGTCGTCTGACGAGATTGGCGGGCTTGCGTCTTCCATAAGCGTCAGTGGGGTCCCCACCGAAAAATATTATCATTTCATCTGTCGAGGAGATTATGAGCTGATCAATTTTATTTCCGAATTGGGATTGGCTGAAGAACTCCATTGGAAGAAAGGTAAAACAAGCTACTTTGTTCAAAATGAAATGTGGCCTTTTAATACGCCATTTGATTTGATGAGATTCGCTCCAATCCCCTTCGCGCAGAAACTGAGATTTGGCATCCGCATACTCCAGTCTCAATTGAAAAAAGAATGGGGCAGTCTTGACAAAATCTCTGCAAAAGAGTGGCTACTCAAGAAATTCGGCCCTGTTGTGTATTTTGAGATCTGGGACCCTCTCCTGAGAATAAAATTCGGAAAATTCCATGAACAAGTGTCCGCAGCTTGGATTTGGCATCGCATTCATAGGGTTGCCAAATCCAGGGTGAGTTTGCTTGGAGGAAACGTTTATGGCTTTCTGGAACAAGGTTGCTCCACCCTTTTCGCGAAACTTCTGGCCACTGTCACCACTTCGGACAGCGTTCCGGCTCGTAACCAGCAAATCAGTGAAAGAAATAAAGATCACGGACAGCGGAATAGACGGCGTGATCTTAGACGATGACGATTTTGTGTCAGCCGACGCCATAATCTCAACAATACCAATACCCGCGTTTCTGAGGCTCGTCTCCTCGAACTACGACTATTTTCGCAGGCTGCGTAAAATAGATTATTTGAATATCGTCTGCCTTCTTTTCGAGCTTCAAGAGCCCGTTGCAGATTGCTTTTGGCTGAATGTCAACGATCCTGAAATAGTGTTCAACGGGGTCGTTCAAATGACAAACCTGAATGCGCGTCCAGAAGTCGCCGGAAGTCATCTTGCATACATTCCATTCTATCTTCATTCGACTGATCCTAAATGGAGTTTCTCGGATAAAGAATTCTACAAAATCTGCGCTGCAGGTCTGAAGATTATCCAACCGCGATTCGACGCTACATGGATAAAGAATTGGTGGGTATCGAGGGACTTGTATGCGCAGGCAGTATGTGGAGTCGATTTTCTAGACCTCATGCCTGGCACGGAAACCCCTGTCAAAGGGCTGTACCTTACCGATTCATCACAATATTATCCTGAAGATCGGACACTTAGCGCTTCCGTGATACTTGGAAAGAACGTGTCTGCCATGGTGGCAAATTGTGTTAGCTAGTCTTTTTCTCTCCGGACCAGAGCAACAGAATGCCCCGCGAAGCGAGGTTCAGAAAAAGGCTTGGCTGGCGATTGCGGCAACGTGCTTCATATTGCCATGGTTCTTCTTAGTTGTAACGAACACGTCCTATGCCCCGAGATCCGACGATTTTGACATTGTATTAGATCCCTTAGTAAATTGTGCTGAATGCGAATCATCTGAAGAAAAGCTGATCAATCTCTTTTCGGTTCATAATGAGCATCGGCCAGCGCTCATACGCCTGATGTCTTTTGCATTCGACTCAGCATTCGGAAGTGTGGATTTTGTTCTTTTGGCAGCGATTGGTAATATTTTCATTATTCTTCTGTTCTTCGTTTTGTACGCGTCGTGCAGTCCAAAACCCGGTCTAGCTGTTTTGCCAGTATTGATGATTCTATTTAATTTTCAACATTTTGACACGTCGACTTGGGCTTCGGGCGCGGTCTGTCATTATGGATTTCTTTTCTTCTCTATTTCGGCCATTTATCTTTCCTGCAGCAGCGAGCAGAGCGGCGTTTATTTTTTCTGTGATTTCAAACGTAATAGCCGCGTTTTGCCTCAGTGGTGCTGTTTTAGCAGCTGTCATAGGCTTAGGAATTCAAGTCTACCTGAAACGGCCTTTTCGTGCCGTCTTGACGATGGTCCTCGTGGTTGCGTTGATCGGCCTGAATCATCTGGATTCACAAAAAACAGCTCTGGGACTGCCTTTGATTGCAACTGCAGATGTATTCACTTTCTTTTTCTTATTTCTGGGTTCTTTCTTTTCTGCAAGCTCTGTGCATCTATTGTCGCCACTTGCTGGCCAACTTATAATTATACACTTGTTTTATATTACGATTTGGAAAAAGTATTACAGAATGAATTTAAGGCTTTATTCAATGTTCATTTTCATGATCTTGTTGGCAGCATTGGTGTCTATATTTCGCGCCAATAATGGGCTGCCTGAGGCCATATCCAGTAGATACAAAATCTACTCGTTGTTGACTCTGGCAATCACTTACTTGACTCTCTGGGAAGTTGTATCCGAAAGCTACCGCAAACGCATTGTGTTGGCCGCAATATGCATTTCCGCAGCCTTCTTCGTTCTTATCAACTGCCGATACTATCCTGCCATGGTGTTTTGTAAGCAGGCCTATGATGGAACTGTCCAGAGCTGGGCTGCCGGTGGCAAGACGTTGAACCACCCTGATCATGAACGAGCGGAACGGATTCTTATGAAATCAAAGTCCTTGGGAATATACAAACCTGAATGACCTGGTCCGTCCAATGGATGTCAGGGTTTTCTGGCGTACGAGATCAGGAATGCCCCTAAACGGCTCCTCAGTGGCGATTTGTCCAAACAGGTATCCATCAAATTATAGATTCCCAAGAGCCTCTTCCCCAAGCGACTTTTCACGTACCTTAAAGGACACTCCAGAAATAGCACTGCAAGCCACATCTGTGAAACCAGCATCAATGAGACGCGCACTCAATTCCTCCCTATAAAGGAGTCTTTCGTTTATCGTCCAACCTGTCCTGGTGCGAAAAGGTGATCCAGGACTCCTGTATAACCACATCGCGGGGCTTCCTTCCGTTGGGATCATAGGCGAATACTCTGCCGCCAGGCTTGAGTACCCGCAGACCTTCCGCGAAGACCCTCTCAAGACTCGGGAGGTGATGGAAAATGCCGCTGAAACTCACTATATCAAATGCGCCATTCTTAAACGGAAGTCTCTCTGCATCACCAAGTGCCCACGAATACAGAGGAGAGGCAGCGCAAGCCATTGATACACTGTTGAACGACAAATCAATGCCCGTAATACTCAATCCTAAATGCTTCAGTTGCTCGGCAAACGCACCTGTACCGCAGCCGACATCCAGTAAGTTTTGCCCTTTAAGTGGTTTTACCAGCGCTTTGAACTCACTCACCAGTCTTTCATAACCGCGAGCATCGAATACATCGTATGCCTGAGCGGTCACGAAGGAGTCAAAGAATTTCTTTTCGGCCTCTTTATTCTGCATTTCCGATACAGCTATCGCCAAGAATCGAAACTGATAACATCGAGTCATCACGAAAATACCCAATGGCAGGTCAAAAGTCTATTTGCTGTGGATTCCTTTTCGAATCGGCCTTCAAAGCGGCTTTTTGTTTTGGCAGAATCATGGGTCTAATGCGGGGGAAAGTCAAGTAAGATAGGGATCACATATAGCTGGCCAGAAAATCCTGTCGGATTATAGTGTGTGACAAAATTTCTGTCCGATTGCGCAAAGAATAATGCGTAGCGGCGGGCCTCCGTGCCCGCCGTGGGTCGGCAGGGACGCCGACCCCTACGAAGTCTTTGGGATTCGACCATCGGATAAACGTCATAAATTTTGGCAATCCCTATATCTACTCGTTTTCGCTCGCACCAGCGATAATCTACCCGTGTCATTCGAGGAATGAAAGATGAAGCAATCCTTAGTAGCACCGGCATCCTGCCGGTCCATCGACCGGCGAGACGCCGGTCCTACCATTTCAAAAAGATTGCTTCGTCGCTTCGCTCTTCGCAATGACTATCCTTCTCACAGCCAATGGTTACTGGCAGATCCAGCGTTTGTTGAATCCCAAACTTACCCACCCATGAATAAATTGGGGAGAAACATCACGATTTGTGGGAATAAAAACGAGAACAAGGGCGCACGCAAAGAGGCTTATCAAAAACGGAACGCATCCTCTATATATTATCCCCATCGGCACTCCGGTGACGCTCTTCACCACAAAGACGCAGATCGCCACTGGAGGAATAATGACACCAATCATTACGGTGATCGAGATCATCACCCCGAACCACAGGGGATCGTACCCCAGTTTGACAACTGCAGGATAGAAGATCGGAGTTGCCAGAATCATGAACGCGAGGTCATCGATGAATGATCCTCCGATAAGATATATGATTATGACCAACACCATGATGATCGCCGGGGGCAGAGGAAGTCCCACAATCCAGTCAGCTGCCACCATAGGAATTTCTGTGACCGCCAAGAAATGGCCAAGCACAGTTGAGCCGGCAATGAGGAGAAGGACCATGCACGCGGTCCGCAGGGATTCGTCAATGGATTTCAAAAACCCTTTGAGCTTAAGTTCTCTTCTGGATGCTGCCAGGAGCAAAATGGCAAGAGTGCCTATGCTACCGGCTTCAGTCGGGGAGAACCATCCCCACATTATCCCGCCGATAACCACGATAAAGATAAGCGCCACCCAGATAAATTCCGGGATTGCCCCAAGCCGGGCTGCCCAGGGAACGCGTTCTGCCCGGGGCGCAACATCAGGATAAATTTTTACCCACCCATAAATAACGGCCATGAAGAATAAGGAGATCATAAGGCCGGGAATGATCCCTGCCAGGAACATCTTGCCGATAGACTCTTCTACTATGATTGCATAGATAATGAGAACAATACTCGGAGGGATCAGCACCCCTAGCGTGCCAACCGACGCGACAACGCCAGTGGAGAGTTTCTTGTCGTAACCATAGCTGTCCATCTCAGGGATGGCGATTCCAGCGAAGGTGGCAGCAGTAGCGAGAGTGGACCCGCACATAGCCTTGAAGAGCGTCGCTCCAGCTACTGTGGTCATTGCAAGACCGCCCGGAATGTGGCCCACAAATTTGTTGGTAGCCACGTAAAGCCGCTTTGCAATATTTGAATTGGAGGCAATCTGCCCCATCAAAACAAACAAAGGGATGACTGTAAATCCAAACGTCGAGAATGTATCGAAAAAATCTTTCACCAGCAGGTTCGAGGCTGCACTATAAGAAACAAGATAACCGAAGCCGATGAAGCCCAAGATCGCCATGGCGAACGCAAGTTCGAGCCCGGTAAGGAATAAACAAATCAGGACGAAGAGCGCCAGAATACCAGTGGTAATCTCACTCATGTGGCTTCTCCATAATGGTGTTGACTAGATCGCAAAACATTGTGGCGACCTGAAAACAGCAACTTGCCGACAAACCGAACGCAAGAGGATAGAGCGGCAGCTTGAATGCACCACTTACCTGATTCGAACGCATGAGGTCCAATCCGTAAAGAACGAAGTTGTAGGCGACCAAGATGAAAAGAATGATGCCGATCAATCTGGTGACAACCTGAAGGATTTTCTTAGGCGAGGGCGACAACTTTTCCGTTACTAGATCAACGAAGATATGTCCTTTCGTCCAGGAAGTGTACGGAATGGAAAATCCTACGACAATGGTGCCCAGGAACGATATTATTTCAACGCTTCCGACGATTGGCCTTCCCATGGATCGCATCAGCACATCAGTGAGTGTTACGAGCATCATGATGCAAAGGGCGGTCCCCGCAATGGTAAAGAAGAAGAAATCTGCCTTAAGAACGATGTCCATGAATTTCTTCATGAATTATCCTTTCTGAGCGAATAAAGGAGCCTGCCGATCTCTCGGCAGGCTTACGGGGAGCTTAGGGATGCGTTTTGATGTACTCCGTACAGAATTGGAGGGCTTCTTCACCAGGAAGTCCCTTGGATTTCATTAACTTTACGTATTCTTCCAAAACGGGCTTCATTTTCTCGGCGGTCTTGGCGTATTCTTCAGGTGATGCCTTGACTATCTTGACGCCTTTTTGGATGCCGAACTCTTTTGAGTCTGCCTCAAGTTCGTTCCACAGGTTTGCCTGTTTCTCCACCCATTCATCATTTATCTTCTCAATAATTTCCTGGACATCCTTAGGAAGCGAGTTCCATTTATCCTTGTTCATGACCACGAACATCGGTGAGGTATAGGACATGGCATTATTGTCAAGTATGGTCTTGACTACGTCAGCGAACTTCCATCCTTTGATCGGTTCAACGGGAAGAAGCATTCCATCGACCAAGCCTTTCTGCAGGCCCTCATACAGCTCTGTAATGGGGAGAGTTACAGGAGCTCCACCTATAGCGGTGACGATTGCCGCGTTTTCCGCGTTCGCCTTGATTCTCAAACCCTTTATATCGTCCATTCCGTTTATTACTTTTTTAGTTTGAAACAGCCCTGGACCATGTCCGTGGATATACATGACTTTGGAATCATCGAACTCTTTGGGCTGGAATTTCTTATAAAACTCATTTGCCAACCTGGTTGCTTGCGCTCCAGAAGTGAACCCCAGCGGGAGGGCCAGCACTTCGGTTAAAGGAAATCGACCGGGCGCATATCCCACAAGACTTTGGCCAACATCAGCGATCCCTTTTACTACGCTGTCATAGGTCTGAGTCGGCGGAGTAAGTGTGTTACCCCCAAAATAGGTCACTTTGACCCTGCCGTTAGTCCTTTTTTCGATTTCTTTGCCCCATTGGTCCGAAAGCACGCTGTTCTTGTGAGCAGGAGGGAAGAAATTCGAGTATTTTAGCTTGACCACCTTCTCATCTGCCCAGACCATGCCTGTGCTTGAGCCTACGAGCAGAACAGCGATCAGTAAAAAGGCAATACTCTGCGGAGCGATCATTTTTCTCATTCCGTTCTCCTTTAAATAGGGCGAATTAGCCCGAATTCGCGGCGCTGTTGTTTTAATCTAGCCTGAGCATTGTTTCTTCAGCTCCCGTTTCAAGATTTTTCCGGCAGCACTCTTGGGTATTTCGTCCACAAAAAAGTATTGTTTCGGGATCTTGAATGGGGCAAGGCGCTCTTTGAGATATGATTTCAGATCTTCGGGTGTAATGTTCTTGTTCGGACGGGGCACCACAAACGCTGTCACTCGTTCACCCCATTCTCGATCAGGCAGACCAACGACAGCACATTCCTGAACATCCGGCCTGGTGTAAATCACCTCCTCCACCTCACGGGGATAGACGTTTTCCCCTCCAGTGATGATCATGTCTTTGAGTCGATCCACAATGAACAAATAGTTTCTGTCGTCAAGGATGCCTATGTCTCCGGATCTCAGCCAGCTATCCTCCCAAAAAGCGTTTTCCGTATCCGCAGGATTCTTGAGATATCCCTTCATGATATTGCGGCCTCGAATGCAAATCTCCCCTTCTTGACCTTTGGAAACCAAATTCCCCTGATCATCCCGGATTTGAATCTCCACTCCTGGGACCGCAGTTCCCACTGAACCTATCACATGCTCATAATAATGATTGTAGGTGACGGCCGAAGATGATTCAGTCAGTCCATATCCTTCGTATATAGTCAAATTGGTCTGATCTTTCCAATTTCGCACTATTTCAGCTGCCATGCTGGCTCCAGCCGAAAAACAATACCGGACGTTTCCCAATTTTTCCCGTATGCCATCGAGTGTCAGCAAGCGGGTAAAGACTGTGGGCACGGAGAAGAGCTTAGTCACTCTTCCGGAAGCGGTCCTGGCCAGGAATCTGTCCATATCGTAACTTGGGAGCAGCTCCAGACATCCAGAGCTGAAGATTGTGGCATTCATAATGTGTATCTGACCGAATACATGATTCAGAGGCAGAAAGCACAGGGCTCGATCAAGCTGCGATGAGCGTTCTGAATAAGCAACATTGTGGCTCGTTGCACAAATATTCTCATGGGTGAGCATGACGCCTTTGGGAAATCCGGTCGTACCTCCTGTGTACAAAACCGCGGCTGTATCGTTTCGATCTCGATCAATCGCTGTGAAGGATTCCGCACCGGACGACATGATAGCTTCAAAGCTCATATCCCCATTGCTGGAAATTATTTTTTCTATGCCCGCTTTATCTCGGAGCTTCTCGATTTGTTCGAGCTTCTCATCATGGATGAAGAGAATTCGCGGTCTGCTGTGGTCAAGCAGCAGGTTCAATTCATCGATCTGAAGAGAACTCGATAGAGTGACAGCAACCGCTCCAGACTTGAGTATGCCGAAATAGAAAGCGATCCAGTCCACTGAGTTGGGTGCGCATAGCCCTACGAGGTCTCCCGGCCTGATTCCCAGCTTGACGAGCCCGGATGCTACTCGGTTCGCGCGGCGATCCAGACTAGAATAGTCTATCTCAGATTCGCCGTCACTCAACGCCGGCCGGTCTGGAAAATAGAGCGCGGATCGGCTCAAATTATTGGCAATGTTCATTCTTGATTTCCTTGTGGGGTTCGAGAGTCATGCGTCATCCCGACAGAGAACGGTTTTGAAGTGGACGTTCGTCAATCATGTTACCGAGAAACGTAGGGCAGGCCTCGGGCAAGCCGTTCCAAACGGCGGGCAGCCCCGCGCAACAAAAATACTTGCGTATGGAAGTTGATCGCTTGTTCTTGGTCGGCTCTGTTCATTCTGACCTCAAGCACGTGAAAGGTCGGCCGCGAACACTCCAGTTGTTCACTATCGAGAAATTGTGTTCGGGAGGTCATTCAGCGACCTCAGTGTAAGCTGGCCAAACTAAAGTCACATAAAAACCAGGCACTTGATTAGGTCTCGTTTTCGCGAGAGGCTTTAGAAATCACAGTGAAACGATTGGTAGAATATTTAGCTCTTATGAATCATTGTCGTCAATCATTATTTTATAGGTGGCATTATTTTTTTATCTTTTAAAAAAGAATCTTTTTGGGTAAACTCCAACCTGAGGAAAATATGCCGAAATTTAGAGCGGTGAGACAGACAAGGGTCTCCGAAGAAGTCATCTCTCAGATAAAGCAATCCATTCTCTTTGGGGAACTCAAAGCAGGCGACAAGCTGCCCTCGGAAAGAGACCTCATGGAGGAATTCCAGGTGAGCAGGGTGGCTATTCGCGAGGCATTACGTGCTCTTGAAAATTCCGGGCTGCTTGTTACTAGACAAGGAGCGAACGGCGGCGCCTATGTCATTGAGCTCTCATTCGCGAACCTGGCCAATGCGTTTCTCGATTTGTTCCTGGTTGACAAAATTTCCATGCCGGAGTTATGTCACGTAAGACTGCTAATTGAACCGGAAATCGCTCGACTGGCGGCAATCAATATTACGCCGGATCAAAAGATCAGACTAGCGGAGATGCTGGAGGAAGAGGAAAAGCCGCCGAGGTCTTTGCCAGACGATATCGAGAATAAAACCGTGGTGCATTGTCTCCTTGCTGAAGCTTGTGGAAACCGGTTTCTCGAGGCTCTTGTAAAGTCTCTTATGGGCGTGACCCGCAAGGTAGTCCTAGCAGTAAACCCATCCTTTATACATCCGCCAGGAATGCACCGGCCCATTGTAAAAGCTGTTTTGGAAGGCAAGCCCGATGAGGCCGCAGATGCAATGCGACACCACGCTGCTGAATTCGCGGAGATCCTAATCGAAATGGAAAAGAGATTCCGTGAAATTTGAATCGTGATTTCGTTCCGTTAGACCGATTAGACCTATGAGTGGAGACACATGAATTTAGACATCTTGCAGGGTAAGAAAATTTTAGCCGTTGACGACGAGCCCGACATCCTCGAGATTATTCAGGAACGGCTCGTGACGAGTGACGTTGTCGTTGCGGACAGTTTTGAGAGCGCAAAGAAACAGTTGGAAGACCATTCCTTTGATTTAGCATTGCTGGACATAATGGGCGTCGATGGATTTGCCCTACTTGAAATTTGCAGGGAAAAGCAGATCCCTGCAGCAATGCTTACAGCTCGTGCACTCAATGTCGAAAGTGTCAACCAAGCGCTCAATCTTGGAGCGATCTCGTTCTTGCCCAAAGACGAGTTGGTAAACCTTCATGAACATTTGGCTGAGATATTTGAGGGCCTCGCTCAGGGGAAAAGCCATTGGAGGAGACTATTCGACAGACTAGGTCCTTTTTTCCAGGATCGGCTTGGAATTACTTGGGAAAAGTTGGCCAGACCCCGCAATCCTCCGTGGATGTATTGATTTACGGTATTCTGATCCCACTTGTACAAATTGCCAAAATTCTTGTCCCCTTTATGGAAATGGCAAACCGTAACTCCGGACCCCGGATCGTGGTCCGGGGCCGGCTTTGATCCGGGGTCCAGATTCTGTGTTCCTGCCTTCGCACGAATGACGAGGAAACGGCCATTATTCTTGGCAACTGCTTTGCTCGTCCGGTCAGGACGTGGGTGGCACGGTTCCCGATGGTTGACTTTCCTTCTTCCAACGTTTCTGCATAAGCACGTATAGCACAGGAGTGAAGAAGACGCCCAAGACGGTCACTCCTATCATTCCAGCAAACACAGCGGTCCCTACGGACTGACGGCTCACCGCGCCTGCCCCCGATGCTGTCACGAGCGGAAGGACACCCAGAATGAAAGCAAGCGAGGTCATGAGTATCGGTCTGAAGCGCAGTCTTGAGGCCTCAATCGTAGCATCGAGGATCCCTTTTCCCTTGGCACGGGTATCGCGGGCAAACTCCACTATAAGAATGGCATTTTTCGCGGATAACCCGACCAGGAGCACAAGCCCTACCTGCGTATAAACGTTGTTGTCCATTTCCCCGATCAGAAGACCAGCTGCAGCTCCCAGGATGGCCAGAGGCACGATCAGAATGACTGAAATAGGGTCTGCCCAGCTTTCATACAGCCCGGCAAGGATCAGGATAACAGCCAATATTGCCGCAGCAAATGTGATGGCTGCTTTGCCGGCCGACTTCTTCTCTTGATAGGCCATGTTCGTCCACTCGAACGCCATGCCGGCCGGCAGGGTCTTTTCGGCCAATTGCTCCATTGTCCCAAGCGCTTGGCCGGAACTGTATCCAGGGGCATTTTCACCTAGAATCTTTGCAGTCGGAAACAGGTTGTACCTGTCCACACGCATGGGGCCTACATCATAACGAGCGTTTATGAGAGTGCCCAAGGGAATCATTTTCCCGTCCGCATTTCTCATGTACAATTGCGATATATCCTCAGGGTTCCTACGGAACATGCTATCGCCCTGGACCCTCACCTGCCAGGTTCGGCTGAATTTATTGAAATCATTTACATATGCGGATCCAAGATAAGTCTGCAACGTGTTGAACACCTCTTGAAGAGGAATTTTCAGCGCCAAGGCCTTGGTGCGATCAATGTCGACATATACGTTCGGATATGTCGATCGGAAAGTCGCGAACACGGATTTCAAATCCGGCTGCTGTTTCGCTGCTTGCGCCAACTCCGTGCTGGATTGTTCGAGTGCTTCAAAGCCCATGTCACCTTTATCAAGCAACTGCATTTCGAATCCGCCGCCGGTTCCCAATCCAATGACAGGTGGCAATGTATACGTAAAGACAAGCCCTTCGTATATTTTTTGGAACTTTCCTGAGAGTTCCTGAATGATTACGTCTCTACTCCGGCCTTTCGCCAGGCGTTCTTCCCATGGCTTCAACGGGACAAAAATGGTCGCCAAGTTTGATCGTGCGGAATCAATCATCGAATAACCGACCAATGCACCCCAAGCGAGCACACCGTCAGTTTCGTCAATAAATCTACCTGCCATTTTCACGACATTGTCAGTGCGGTCCAAAGTAGCGCCATCCGGCATTTGGATATTGACCAGAATCAACCCGTCATCCTCCAAGGGGAGAAATCCGGTGGGAACATTTTTGTAGGCCACCCCCGTAAGTGCGACCAGCCCAACAAACAAAACCATCATTACGGCGACACGTCGCACGCCCAAGGACACTATGTGCGTGTACCAATCGGTGGTCCAATTGAAGGCATTGTTAAAGGCCCTGAAGAAAGCATTCTGCGTTCCGCCGTGCCCAGGCCGCAAAATCAAGGCGCAAAGGGCCGGACTCAACGTCAGAGCGTTGATGGCGCTGAAAAACATGGTAATCGCGATGGTAAGCGAGAACTGACGGAAAAGCTCGCCAGTGATGCCTCCCAGGAATGCGGGGGGCACAAAGACGGCCATGAGGACCAGCGTGATGCCGATGATTGCACCACTCACCTCCTCCATGGACTTAATGGCCGCTTCCTTGGGACTCAAGCCGAATTCAGCCATATTGCGTTCGACGTTTTCCACCACGACAATTGCGTCGTCCACCACTAATCCTATGGCAAGGACAAGTCCGAACAGGGTCACCATGTTTATGGAAAAACCCAGCAAAGCCATCACTGCAAACGTCCCTATCAAGGCCACGGGGATGGTAATCATCGGGATCAGGGTTGCACGCCAGCTCTGAAGGAAAATAAAGACCACGAGTACTACCAAAACAAATGCTTCAAACAATGTTTTGATGACTTCGTGAATGGAGGCGTTTACGAAATCGGCTATTTTATAGAGGACGCGGTGTACTCGAGTCCCTGCGGGAAACTCTTCTTTAGATCTTCCAGAGTTTTCAGCAGCTGATTGGTTAGCTCTATGGCGTTGGAACCAGGAGACTGATAGACGATCATTGTGGCAGCAGGACGTCCATTGAAGAGCGACAAGAAGTCGTAAGCCTTTCCACCCAAATCGACTTTTCCCACGTCCTTGACGCGAAGCGCCCGCGTGCCTTCTCCGGTCTTGAGAATGACGTCCTCAAACTGCTCGACATTCGTCAGTCGGCCCATGGTGTTTACGTTGAGCTGATATACCTGGTCTTTGGGGACTGGAGGCTGGCCAATCTGCCCTGCTGCCACCTGGACGTTCTGTTGGCGCAATGCCCCAACCACATCGTCAACAGTGAGATCTCTTGCCCGCAGTTTGTCTGCGTCCAGCCACAAACGCATGGAATAATCCTTGTTCGGATATATTACTATGTTGCCCACCCCGGGCACTCTGCTCAGGACGTCTTTCATGTTTATTGTAGCGTAATTCGTTAGGAAGAGATCGTCGTACCGATTGTCGGGGGAAAACAAGCTCAGAAGTATGACTAGCGCGCTCGACACCTTCTTCGTCGTTACGCCCTGGCGCTGAACATCCTCCGGCAACTGGGCCATCGCCGCAGAGACGCGGTTTTGCGTTAGGACCGTGTTCATATCAATATTGGTTCCGAGCTCAAAGGTCACGTTCAAGGTGTAAGACCCGTCGGCAGCACTCTGGCTCGACATGTACAGCATGTTTTCTACACCGTTGACTTGCTGCTCAATGGGAGCTGCCACAGTCTCTGCGATCACGCGTGGATCTGCACCAGGATAGTAGGCGGTGACTTGAACCACTGGCGGAACAATTTCAGGGTATTGAGCTATGGGAAGCCCGAAAATGGAAACACCGCCGGCAAAGACGATGAGAATGGATACAACTGATGCAAGAATTGGCCGCTCAATGAAAAAGCGACTGAACATAGTGTTCCTCCACTACTTCGCAGAAGATGGAGCCGCCTTTTCGGAGGCCTGAGGTGCCGGAGAGATGGCCGATTCCTTGGGGCTGACTTTCGCACCCGGCCTTGCCCGTTGGATGGCATTGATCACCACTAATTCATCTTTGGAAAGTCCATCCTCAATAACTCGAAGGGTTCCTTCAAGCTGACCGGTCTTGACGAGTCGCTGCTCGACTATTTTATCCTTGTTTACGACGAGAACATATCTTCCCGCCTGGCTAATACCTACTCCGAGCTCTGGTACGAGGAGGGCCTGCTTTTGCTCAATGGGCACGCGAACGCGACCGAAGAGTCCGGAAACAAGAACGTGCTTGTCGTTCGAGAAAATTGCACGGACCCTTAAAGTGCCTGTACTTGGATCAACCCGAGACTCTGAAAAATCGACTTTCCCTTCGTGCGGATAACCGGTCTCATCCGCCAATTGGAGATAGGCTGGAGGTTTATCCTTGTCCGAAGGGCTTTCAGTGTCTATCTTGGGCCATTTTCTCATGAGCATGAGTAAGTCCCGCTCGCTGACATCGAAATAGACGTAGATCGAATCGTCGTTTACAATTTCGGTCAACAGCGTCTTGTCCTTGGCTCCCACAAGGTTCCCTACATCCACCAGGTTACGGCTGATACGCCCGCTGGTGGGAGCGGTCAAACGTGTGTACGCGAGATCGAGCTTTGCTTTTTCCATATTGGCTTTTGCGATGCCGACCTGAGCCAAGGCGACTGCCTCATCAGCATTGTTAATATCGTATTGCAGTTGGCTGATTGAGGCCGAGGAGAGCAGCTGTTGGGCCCGCTTGAGATTTGCCTGCTTCAACTGGAGATCTGCCTGCTTTCCTTTAAGATCAGCCTCGCTCTGATCGGCCTGTGCCTGGAATGGCCTCGGATCTATGACGAAAAGCAGATCCCCTTTCTTGACTCGAGATCCCGGTTGAAAATGCACGCTGTCCAGCCATCCTTCGACCCGCGCTCTTATTTCAACAAATTCCAATGCGGCTGTGGTCCCAGTGAACTCCAGGAATTGGGTCACTTCTTTTTTCAAGGGATTACTGACAATGACCTCAGGTGGAGGAGGAGTCACGGTTTCAGATTTCTTACCGCAACCGAGAACATTCAAGGAAAATAGGACAATAAGGATGATGCCGGCCGGTGATCTCAATGTGCTCATGGAACAGACTCCCCATCTCTATTGGAATCAGGTATGACCCAAAATGCCACTTTTCACAACAAAGTCAATATTCCCAAAACGGAGTTTTGTTTTACGTACGGTTTTCTGACAAGAGCACAAACAGTCTCTGGATTCTGTGAGAACGCTCGGGTATGCTGGACAGATGCGTTTACGCATCGTCAGCATCGTGGCCCAAAACCCGCGGACAGGTCCAAGTTACAGATGCTGCCCGTGTTTTTAAACCCCTCAGATGGAAGATATCAGGGGAAGCGATCCGGACAACATGATAGGCGGGAGAGAGAGTAATAGATTCTCATAATCAAATGCCGCCGATTTGTCAGACCGTGGCGCCTATTCTATCAGTTTGCGGAGGAACCAATATGGGAGGTCAGATGAGATTACGCGTAGTCGTCTCTTTTCTATCCAAGGCTATGGTTTTGGCCATCGCTGTTGCAATGGTTTCAGGATGCGGAACCTACAAACAAGACCTGGAAAACGCAAAGCAACAGATTGAAAAGCTGAGCGCCGAGATAAAAAACTTGAATGATCTATCGGCAGGTCTGGACAAAGAAAAAGGCGCGATTGAATTCGGAGCTGAAGGATTTTTCTGAAAAGAGCGCCGAGTTGCGGAGAGACATGGCGGAACTGAAGAAGTCCGGCAAGTCTCTGGAAGAAGAAAATGGCAGGCTCAAAAAGAGAAATAACGAGCTTCAGGACGAATTGACCCAGCTGAAACGACAGAAGGGTGACCTCGAGCGCGACATCGAAGAGCTGAAGAAACGCGCAACTGATGCAGCCCAAGCGGGGCGATCATCACAGGCAGACATCGACGCGACCCGAGAACGACAAGTACAAGAAATGGTCCCTAAACCGCTCGAAGGTCTGGACCCGTGCGAGGCGGTCCTTGCATTCATGAAGAAGAGCGAAGCCATCGTCAGGGAACATAAAGGAGAGCAGCGCACGAAATTACTCGAAGCTGTCAAACAAGAGTACGCTCCCCGAATGAAGGGAGCTCCAGAAAAGGCTGTGAAGTCAGCCGAAGCGTGGGTCAACGAAGTTAATAGATCGTGGGACAAACTCCATGACAATAGCGTATTTAGCCTTATCAACAAGCGAAATGAGGTAATCAAAGCTTGCGGAAAGAAACCCGGCGAGGCCGGATTCTGATCAAGGACGTGCTTTTCACTTGTTCTTTGACGACGATTCCTCGTTCCCAGCCTTTGCCTGAGGCTGGGAACGAGAACGATGACATAAGAATTCTAGCCAAGGAATCAGATCGATCCAACCAACTGTCTCTCTATCTTATCGTCTTTTGGTCTCCATTGCTGGCGATCAATTCAATGAATTGACTCCGATTAAAAAAAGGCTATACTTTAAGCTACCGGGTTTTCCGGGAACGGAGAGGTATAATGAAATTCTGGCGCCTGCCCCTCGACGCCGAGGCTCATACGATCCTGCATGGGAAAGTGAACATAATATGGAATCGCTGCAAAGGATGCGGTTTCTGTATCGAGTTCTGCCCGAACAGCTGTCTGAAGGAAAGCAAACACTTCAACTCGAAAGGGTATCATCCGCCCGAGGTAGTGCTTGAAGCTGAAGATTGCGTGGAATGCGGATTGTGTTCCCTGATTTGCCCTGAATTCGCCATCTTCACGGAATTGAAGGAAGCGAAGGAAATAACTGAGGAAGACATACAAAAGGTGACTATTCGCTATTCCCGGAAAGACAAGCGATACCAGAAGCGATGAATATCATTACTGCGGATTTCTCCCACTAATCTCAATTCAAAGGGATTTAGGATCATTTGATGGCGGACAAAGACGTTTTGACCGGTGAACACTTCATTCACGGCGACGCAGCATGCGCGGAAGGCGGAATAGCTGCAGGATGCCGTTTTTTTGCAGGTTATCCTATCACTCCAGCCACAGAAGTCGCTGAACGTATGGCACGGCGGCTTCCGCAGATCAGCGGCGTCTTCATTCAGATGGAAGACGAGATTGCGTCCATGGCTGCGATCCTCGGGGCTTCGTGGGGTGGGGTCAAATCCATGACTTCCACTTCCGGCCCGGGTTTTTCGCTTATGATGGAAAACATCGGGCTCGGAATGATGACCGAGACCCCGTGCGTAGTTGTGAACATCCAGCGAGGCGGCCCTTCAACGGGTCTTCCAACTCTGGTGGGCCAGGCGGACGTAATGCAGGCTCGTTGGGGATCTCATGGGGATTATGGTTGCATAGCCCTTGCGCCAGCCTCTCCTCAGGAGTGTTTTGATTTTACTGTCGACGCTTTCAATCTTTCCGAGATTTATAGACAGCCGGTTTTCGTTCTGGGCGATGAGGTTGTGGGCCACATGACAGAAAAAGTCATCATTCCGCCTCGGGAAAAATTGAAAATCGTGGAACGCTGCAAACCTCAGTCTCGGAAAGAAGATTATCTGCCGTTTGATTTCAATGGCCCGATGCCTTCGCCAATGGCTGCTGCGGGTCAGGGATATCACGTGCACGTTACCGGCCTGACTCACGACGAACGCGGTTACCCGGTGATTACCGATATCGTGCAAGAACGAAATATCAGACACATTGTGGATAAAATTGGAAAAAACGCGGACAAGATCATTCGCGTGGATTCAGTGTTCCTGGACGATGCAGAGGTCGCGGTGGTGGCGTACGGATGCACTTCAAGGGTGGCTCGCCAGGCAGTGGAAGACCTAAGAGGCAGAGGCATCAAGGCAGGTTTACTTCGTTTGATTACGATCTGGCCGTTTCCGTCGAATATTATAAGACAACTTGCAAAACAGGTGAAAGCATTTATCGTTCCGGAAATCAATTACGGTCAGGTGGCTTACGAGGTAGAAAGAACTGCCCAAGGCAACGCCGAAGTTGTGCTGATGGCACTCATGGGCGGATCCATTCACACGCCGGAGGAGATAGAAGACGCTGTAATGGAGTATTTCTAATCTCATCTTCCGAGGCTCTGCCTCATGTGGGGCAGGCTTTCCAGCCTGCCATTATTAGCTTTTTCAGGATCGGCAGGCTGGAAAGCCTGCCCACCAAAAAGGTGTGCTTCCGGATAACTGAACAGATTGACTTTAGCTACCGGTCTCTTCAGTCCCGGACGTTAGATAATAGCCCGGCAATTTATTGCCGGGAAAGCAACCGAAACGGACTATTAGTCCCGGAGGGACTAGGAAATTCCTTAGTTTCCCATTAACCGGCCATAAATGGCCGGCCTTTTATCCACTGTTCCTCCGGAACAGAAGGCAAGATGGGGAATAAGTTAGCGCCTATGAAGCGGAGCCCGGGAACGACAATCTCCAGTCTGACCTGCGGCACGAAATTCTTCGCTGTTTTGGAGCATTCATGAAGGTAAAACTCAGAGAAATTGTCCCGTTTGACAAAGAGGCTGCACAAGAAATCATTCAGAAAGATCACGGGCTTCATCCGGACGACAAGTACCTCAAACCAGGTCGTATTCCTCATATCTGGTGTCCGGGATGCGGTCTGGGCGTGGTCGTGACCTGTTTCATAGAAGGTATGAGGCGGAAGGGCTTGTCCGCGGATCAGTGCGCAGTAGTGTCGGGAATAGGATGCACAGGCCGAGTCGCAGGTTACCTGGACATGGACACGTATCATACTACTCACGGTCGTGCGATCCCTTTCGCCACAGGCCTGTCTCTGGCTAAGCCTGACCTGCATATTACTGTTTTTTCAGGTGATGGCGACTTGTTTGCCATCGGCGGTAACCACCTGATACATGCAGCTCGACGCAACGTGAACCTGAAGGTATTGTGCGTGAACAACTTCAATTTCGGCATGACCGGAGGTCAGGCTGCACCCACAACTCCCTTGGAGGCGACGCACATCGACTACTCCGCTTGGAAACGCGGAACCCGGATTTAATTTGCCATATCTTGCACACGCCGCAGGAGCGATTTACGTGGCCCGTTGGACCACGTTCCATCCCAGGCAGCTTGTTCATTCCATAACCCAAAGCCTGGACAAGAAGGGCTTCACATTCATTGAAGCCATAACACCGTGTCCGACCGGTTATGGTAGGCCCAATAAACTAGGGTCAGGGCTGGAAGAGATGCGCTATTACAGAGAAATGTCCGAGATCCGAAACGGTGCGGATTTGAGGGATACCGAAATTCGGCTGAGAGAAAAGATTATTGTGGGAACGTTCGTAAACACAGAGCGGCCGGACTTCATGGAAAACTACACCGGAAAAGTAATTGCGAGAGCCCGAGCCAAAGGCAAAGGCAAGGATAAGGGCAAAGCCGCATGAGTGAAAAGCAAGAAATCAGGCTCGCAGGTTTCGGTGGTCAGGGAATCATTTTATCTGGGCACATTCTTGGAAAAGCAGCGTCCCTCTTCGAGAATAGGAATGCCGTATTTACTCAAAGCTACGGCCCGGAAGCCCGCGGGGGTTCCTGCAGCGCTGACGTGGTCATCTCAACGCAGGCGGTTCATTATCCTAAGGTTGGGAAACCTACGCTGCTGGTGATCATGAGCCAGGGGGCTTGGGTTACATACGGTTCCTCGCTTGCTGCCGGCGGCACGCTGATTTTGGACAAAGACCTTGTCAGCCTGAAAGATGATCCAGCGGACGTGACGGTATACAGAGTCCCTGCCACACGCATCGCGGAGGAAATGGGCAAGAAGATTGTGGCCAACATTGTCATGCTTGGAGCTGTCGGCGCGTTAGGCGGGGTGGTCTCGTACGAATCCTTGAAGAAGTCAGTGTTGGCTTCGATTCCGCCCGGGACCGAGGAACTCGAATGTCTCCGCGTTCGATAAGGGTCATGAATACGGCGTAAACCTACTGAAGCAGCTCAAGGCGTCCACCTGATCGGACCAATCGTCGCACGGACTTTCGAGAGGGATTTGCTGGAGGAAACTGGTAATTGAAAGAAAAAAGCGAAGCAATAATGGCTGATTTGAACGGTATGCGGATCGGCGTTTACGTCTGCCACTGCGGAAAGAATATTGGCGGAACGGTTCGCTGTGAGGAAGTGGCCGAGTACGCTCGTCAACTGTCTGGAGTGGTTCTTGCTAAGGATTCGCTTTACACCTGCTCTGAACCTGGCCAGGAACAGATTAAGCACGACATCCGAGAACACCAACTAAACCGAGTTGTTGTAGCTTCATGCACTCCCCGGCTCCACGAGCCTACGTTCAGAGCCGCATGCGAAAGCGCCGGACTCAATCCCTACCTCCTGGAGATGGCCAATATCCGTGAGCACTGTTCCTGGGTTCACCTTCACGACAATGACGCAGCCACTGAAAAGGCAAAGGATCTGGTGGCAATGGCAGTGAACAGGGCTGCTAGGCTGATGCCTCAGTTCGAGGTTACGGTCCCTGTGGCTCGCAAGGCGATGGTGATCGGAGGGGGTGTTGCCGGGATTCAGGCTGCGCTGGATATGGCTGACGCAGGTTATAAAGTCTATTTGGTGGAGCGCACTGGTAGTATCGGCGGTCGAATGGCGCAAATAGACAAGACTTTTCCCACTATGGACTGTTCCATTTGCATTCTCGCGCCGAAGATGAGTGAAGTAGGCAGGCACCCTAATATCGTGTTGCTTACGCTCTCAGAGGTTGAGGACGTTCAGGGTCATATCGGGAATTTCAAGGTCAAGGTGCTCAAGAAAGCCAGGTACGTCACCAAGAATTGCACTGCCTGCGGCGATTGTATCAAGGCGTGTCCTCAGCTTGCCCCGGATGAGTTCAACGCGGGACTTTCTATCCGTCATGCGATTTACATGCCGTTCGCACAGGCTGTACCATCCACTTTCCTGGTTGATATGGATCGCTGTCTGAATAATTCCGGGATAGTGGCTTGCGATAGATGCTTTCAGGCGTGCTCCCACAAGTGCATAGATTTCGCTGACAAAGATGAGGTCCTGGACATTGATGTGGGGACGATAGTGGTTGCAACCGGCGTGGACGTGTACGATCCCACTGCGTTGACTGAGTTGGGTTATGGCAAATTTCCCAATGTTATAACGACGCTGGAATTCGAGCGCCTCATTAACGCGGGCGGCCCCTCCGGCGGAGAACTGATACGGCCTTCCGACCGGAAACGACCACAGAAAGTCGCTTTTCTTCAATGCATAGGTTCCAGGAGCAAGCGCAGCAACCCGTATTGCAGCAACGTGTGCTGTATGAACACGGTGAAAGACGCTCTCCTCATAAAAGAGCACTGGCCGGACACTGAGATTTACGTTTTTTACATTGATATTCGGGCTTTTGGCAAAGGTTTTGAAGACCTCTTCCAGAGGGCTCGCCGAGAAGGCGTGACTTTTATTCGGGGTATTCCCGGTGAAATCATCGAGGACATCGATACAGGCGATCTTACTCTGCTCGGAGAAAACACTCTTGCTCGGAGACCACTACGCTACAGGATGGACATGGTGATACTCTCCGTCGGAATCAAACCGCATAAGGATGCTGGAAAAGATCCAGCGATTGTTGAATCTGTCCACTGACACCGACGGCTTTTACATGGAAGCCCATCCGAAACTCAGGCCCGTTGACACCACCACCGGTGGCGTGTTTCTCGCAGGTGCGGCGGAGGGTCCGAAAGATATTAAGGATTCGGTGACACAGGCTTCTGCAGCCGCATCCAGAGCCAATATTCTGATGAGCAAGGGAGAGGTCAAAATCCCTGCGATCACCTCGAAGATAGATGCTCAAAAATGCACTGCATGCGGATTGTGCGCTCGAAGGTTTGTCCGTATCACGCGATCGAGGGAAGCAAAGAGCAGGGATTTTACCGAGTAATCGAAGCGGCGTGCCAAGGCTGTGGGGCCTGCGTCCCGGAGTGCAGATTCGGGGCGATGGACCAGACTCACTTTACTGAAGACCAGATCGTCAGCCAAATTGATGATGCTCTGGCTTCGGCCCCTCATGATAAGATCATTGCTTTCGCGTGCAACTGGTGCTCTTATGCGGGTGCGGATTTTGCCGGGGTCTCAAGGATTCAATATCCTCATAACGTTAGGATTATCCGAACAATGTGCTCCGCACGGGTTTCTCCGCTTGGATCGAAAAAGCATTTATTAATGGGCGCCGGGGCGGTTCTGGTCTCCGGATGCCATCCAGCCGATTGTCATTACAATAATGCGAACCAGAACACTGCCCGCAGAGTGGAACGATTCTGGAAACGTATGGAGAAACTGGGCATTAACAAAGACCGCCTGAGATTGGCCTGGGTTTCCGCTGCAGAAGGTGCTCAGTTTGCCAAGGTGATCAAGGAAATGGAAGCCGGCCTGGGGAAACTCACACCCTAAACAAATAAAGGAAGCAGCGGAAAAACTGCAAAAATCCTTAGCAAAAAGAGAGTAAGCCACATGACTATAAAAATCTGGAAACATTTTCGTCGGGAAGACCTTTACGAATGCTACCAATGCGCTCGTTGCACGGGTTCTTGTCCTGCAATGGAGGTTGCTCCCGCCTACGGCCCCAGAGAGACGATTCTGAAGTGCCTGAATCTTGGCCACGACAAAGTGGTTGAAGATGAAAAACTCTGGCTGTGTTGCACGTGCCACGTCTGTGAAGACCGCTGCCCTCAGAAAATCCCTATTTCGGACCTTCTGGTGGCACTGCGCAATTCCGCGGCCCGAAGAGGGAATATCCCCAGCAGGTTGAGCATGGCTTTGGAGCTGCTTGCCAAAACCGGGCGTTCCATGATTGTCCATCAGCTAGATGAAATGAGGGCGCATCACGGATTATCGCCGCTACCGCCCGCGCCGGTGGAAGAGTTAAGAGATATTCTGAAAAAGACCGGTCTTGATGAAGTTCTGGAATTCTGAAATCGCCGGATAATCCGGCCGATCCTTGAAAGGTGACCATGAGATATGCCCTTTACCTGGGATGCGCAATCCCGATAAAATATCCGGGTTTTGAAGCCGCCACTCGTTTGGTTTGCGAACGCCTCGGAATAGAGCTTGTGGATTTGCCGTTTTCGTGTTGTCCCCCGCCCACAAGCATGAAGCTTGTCCACTACGATTCCTGGCTCGCCTTGGCCGCGCGCAACCTGTGCCTCGCGGAGGAAGCGGGCCTCGACGTGATGACCCTGTGCTCGGGCTGCGTAAACACGCTTAAAGAGGCGAATCACATACTGAAACAAAGCGATTTTAAGAGGCGGAAAGTAAACCGTATACTGGAGGATCACAATCATCAGTTTACCGGCGCCTCCAAGGTAACTCACATTTTGGATGTGCTTTATCAGGACTCGGTGGTGGAGAGGCTTCTTAAAGAACACGTCCGAGACATTCCATTAAGGATCGGATGTCATTACGGTTGTCATTACTTCAGGCCGCCGAAGATAATGTATCCACAGGAATTGTCCGATGCGGAATCATACGTGCCTGTGAGCATGGACCACTTGCTCTCCATCATAGGGGTTGAACCGGTAGAATATTCAAGGAAATTCCTTTGCTGCGGTTCTCCACTCGGAGCCAATATGGATCAGGACGCGGGCTACGAGATCACCAGACAAAAGCTGTCGCACATCCGTGATCGCAATATTCAGGCGCTGTCGGTGGTCTGCCCCTCGTGTTTCGAGCAGTTCGACATGGGGCAGATAGTCCTCGGCCGGAAGACCAAGGACAACGAGAAGATCCCGACATTTTATCTGACGCAGCTTATCGGACTCGCACTAGGCTTCAATTCCAAAGACGTGGGTCTGGACGTGCACCGAGTGAAAGCAAGGAAGATCTTGGAAGCCATTGACGTGGCCTGATGCTCTATTAGGCAATCAGACGCTTTTGGCAACCGGTACAACAAAGCGTGCATTGATACCGCTCTCGTGACTTGAATACGATTATTTTGTATCATGGATCATTAGAAACGCTTGGCCCCGCAGAGTTTATTAATCAGCGGGGACTCTTCTCATCAAAGTTTTTCTGCGGGAACTCGACGAAATGACAAACACGCCAAAGAAACCTCCTCTTTCCAAAGAAGAATTACAGGGCCTCCACGATGAACTGGTGCTCACGGACAGTCTTATACGCATTGAAAATGTCTTGATGGTCCTTTCCGGAAAAGGAGGAGTGGGAAAGAGCACGGTCGCCGTGAATTTAGCTGCAGCATTGGCCGCGGCAGATCGTGACGTAGGCCTCTTGGACATAGATATTCACGGTCCCAGCGTGCCTACCCTTCTGAAGCTTGAGGGAGCTGTTTCTCCGGGACAATCTGAAAGAGGCATGCTGCCCATCGCGTACAACGAAAAGCTTAAGGTGATGTCCATCGAATTCGTCCTTAAGGACCAGGCTAATGAAGCGGTTATCTGGCGCGGACCGATGAAGCACTCCATGATAAGACAGTTCATCGCCGAAGTGGACTGGGGCGACCTGGATTTTCTCGTGGTGGATGCTCCTCCTGGAACAGGGGACGAACCCCTTTCAATTTGCCAGATGGCGCCGCCGAGATCCATGGCCGTAATAGTCACAACACCGCAGCAGGTTGCATTGAAGGATGTCCGAAAATCCATCCGTTTCTGCAAGGCCCTCGAAATGCCTATTTTTGGGATCATTGAGAACATGAGCGGTTTTGTGTGCTCTCATTGCGGAACTCAACACCAGTTGTTCAAGAGTGGCGGAGGCGAAAGACTCGCAAGGGAAACCGGATTCAAGTTTCTCGGCCGTATTCCTTTAGATCCCAGGCTCGTGATTTCTTCGGACGAAGGCAAGCCGTTCGTGCTGGAACACCCTATGTCTCCTGCAGCCAAAGCGTTTGATGAAATCATTGGCCCCATACTGGCTCTATCGCCGCCCAGGATGAAGAAGCACTAACAGGCTTTATCGCTTCGAACAAATTTACTGATCACTGTGGTTTCCATGTTCTGCCATAGGCTGAACATGACGAGCAAGAATTGGGGACAGTCTCTTCCAGCATGCCATCATTGGCTTTTTGAGACAAGGCAGGCTGGAAAGCCTGCCCCACAAATGCTGTTCGCTAGATATAATTCAACGATTATCAGTTGTTATTAGTAATTGTTATTAAATATTATCTGAGCGAGCTGGGGCGGCCGCATGATCCCCTTACGAGACAGCGTTCCTTCCGAGACGTTTCCGGTTATGACTCTTGGAATTATCGTCCTGAATAGTGTCGTGTGGTTTTATGAAATTTCTTTAGGCGCGCGAATCGACCGCTTTGTTGTCGAATATGGCTTAATTCCAATCCGTTTCGTAGCATTCAACAGATTTGATGGGGGATTCCTTGATAATGCTTTGATTCCCATGTTTTCGTCCATATTTATGCATGCAGGTTGGCTGCACGTTATAGGAAACATGTGGTTCCTTTGGATATTTGGCAACAATATTGAAGACCGTCTTGGGCATTTTAAGTATTTGATTTTCTATATACTGTGCGGAATCGGAGCTTCGCTACTTCAGATAATTGCGGAACCAGCATCGAGAGTCCCTGTGGTGGGAGCCAGTGGAGCGATTTCAGGAGTTCTCGGCGCATATTTGTTGAGTTATCCCCGTGCCCGGATTCATACTTTACTGATACTGTTCATTCTTATTTATCCTGTGGAAATTCCCGCGTTCTTGTTTCTCATTTTGTGGTTTGTATTCCAGTTCATGGGCGGTACAGTCCCAGGCAGCAATGCAGCAGGACGCTGGAGGTGTAGCCTATTGGGCTCATATTGGCGGTTTTGTCATCGGCATGGTACGTTTCGTGTTTTTCCCCAAGAAGCCTGTTAGACAGAGTCTCTTGGGCGCAGACTATCCGTCACATTTTCCCCGCAGGTGGTGACCATCGAGGACTCCGATTTTGTATCGCCGGTCAACAGCTGGATTGTGTCTCAGTAGATTGACGGCCATCAACTTCTGGCTGGATGGGGTTTTTCAAGTGTGGGCTTTCCAGCCTGCCTATTCTGAGATGGCTGTAATACCAGATCATCACGGCGGGACTATCTCGACGAGTCCAATAGAAGGATTCTCAACAGTAGTGTCGGGTGGGCTGCGGAAGGCTGGAACATTGTCATTGCGAGGGAGTAGCCCGAAGCAATCTCCAATTAGCTAAAATGGAGATTGCTTCGTCGTTCCACTCCTGGCAATGACATGGTTAGGCCATTGTGGAATGAAGGCGATATGAACTCGTACCCATTACCTGAACTGTTCAGGGACCTTGTACAAACCACCGGACCACTCCACGAGATCATCCATTGTCTGAGCGGCCAAAAGCGACCTGTTGGCCTCGCCCGGGTCGATTCCAAGGTCTTCCGGAGTCTGAACGATTTTCCTTCGTCTTAGTTCGGCCGTTTCTTCGGGTTTGGCCTCTTTTCCAAGTTCCGTGTCGCCGGCAATAGCCTTGATGGCCGCTTCCCTCTCCTGAATGCCGACACATTTGTGCAGGTGAGCTATCCCATTCTCTGTGACGATTTGGGTGATAGCGTCTCCGTAGATCATGACAGGCGGCACTTTGAGACCGGCATGCTTCATCAGTTCCCATGCATCGAGTTTTCCACAAAGCAGTCGGATCCCTTTGGGGCCATGCGTTTCGAGCATCTGAACGACGAGTTTTGCGACCCCGCGGCATGTCGCCGATAAGAGCCGGTAGCTGCCACTTTCGCTGCCTATTTTTATCCACGCATCGCTCGAATGGCGTCTCGACCGGGCGCATCGCAGCCCATATTGGGCGCGCCGCCGAAGCCAGCTATCCGTCTGCTACAGCAGTTGAGCTGTTTCCGTACCTGTCGATCTGAAGTGTGGCGCTCCAACGAATGCATCTGCAGCGTAATGCCCGGCTGCCTGGGAGAAGGCCCTGTTCGACCGGAGACTTCCGTCCGGCCCGACAAAAAAGATGTCTGAATCGCGCAGCAACGTAGTCCTCCATGCCCACTTCTGAACCGAAACAGTGGATTGAATCCACGAAGCCGCATTCAATGGCCGGGATCATTGTCGGATGAGGATTAAGCGTCCAGTGGGTGCAGATCTTGCCCTTGAGACCGAGACGCTCAGCGTATGTCGGAAGAAGCAACTCCATTGCGGCGGCTGCATAACCGATGCCGTGATTCAGAGACTTGCAGTCCATACTCTGCATAGATTCCCTTGATCACCATCATGCCCATGAGAATGCTGATATCCCGAATCCGTGCAGGATCCGCGGTAAACAGAGGCTCGATATAGCAGGGTTTTCCTATGGGAACGACAAAATCAACCCAATCTCCGGGAATATCCACTCGCGGCAGTTTTTCCACGATCTCTTCCACTTGTGCCACTACTATACCTTGCTTGAAATGAGTCGCTTCCACTATAGCCGGAGTGTCTTCGGTGTTGGGGCCGGTGAAAAGATTGCCTTCTCTATCGGCACGAGCACCCACAACCAGAGCCACCTGTGGCGTAAGATCCAGGAAATATCTGCCAAAAAGCTCAAGATAAGTGTGGATCTCCCCAATCTTCATCTTTGATTCATCGACCAAACTTTTGACCTGCGCTGATTGCGGCCCGGAAAATGAAAAATCCACCTTTGCTGCGATGCCTCGGCTGAAGATCTCACAATGGGAAGGAAGAGCGATGACCGATTGAACCATGTGGAGCTCATTGATCTTAGACGTGTCCACTTTACAGAGACAATCGGCAAGAAATTGGGCCTGCTTTTGATTGTTCCCTTCCAGAGCCACCCGGTCACCCGAGCGGATGATCGTCTCCAGAAGAGCCACAGCTCGGGATGCATCGACAATCTTGCTGTTGCCTCCGTCGGTCAAAGGTTTGGCACTGGCCATTCGCGTCTCGTATTCCTTTCTGCGAGTTCCCCAGTCCCGGCTTGCGTGCGTTATCTTTATTCCCATTATCTCCTCCGGAAATGTGAAATGTTTAATAGTCAAACGCTACGTGCACAAATACTTCACTTGCCTCACCGGTATTAGGGTATTCCAATTACGGTAAACAGAACCAGCAAATAATGGCCCCCACCGGTGACATAGCCAAGCCCCAGATGAGCATGTCTCTGAAAAGTTTTTTTCTGTCCTGATCTTCTGTCGCGTTAGCTATGAAAATGGCGCCAAGAGTAGACAAAGGACTAAAGTCCGTGATGTGTCCGCACAAGACGATGCTGGAAATCAAGCCCAGGAGGTCCGTGCCGCCGATTTTGGCCAGCAAGTCCGGGGCCATCGGCACAAATGCCGGCAGAATTATACCGATCGGTACTGGCGTAAGCGGAGACCAATGCCGCCCAAAATCCCACCACCATCGTAGCCGTGTAAGGCGTGGACTGTTTCGCCATAATGGTGGCAAACAGATCCATTCCACCGATCTTGCTCATCAATTGAATCAAAACCGTCACACCGGTAACCATCAAGATAGCGCCCCAAGGCATGGCCTTGAAAGCCTTGTCCTCATCTCCCGCTCTCAGCAGGATCAAAACGGTCCCGACAAGGAATCCACCCAACCCTATGTCCAATTTGAAGAAAAATACGCCTATGACCAAAACAGCGATTCCCGCGAGAGTGAGATACTGCTGGTAATTGAAAGGCTCCACGTCCATTTTCACGACTGCAGTGTCGTCTCCTGCAGCATTCTTTTTCCAGAGCTTCAAACCACCAAAGAGGAGATAGGCCCCGACTCCGATGGCAAAAAAGAAAACCAGGCTATTCATCCACAGTGTAAATCCGAAGTCAGTGATGCCCATCGGCTGTAAAAGCCCATTCACGATCACCCCTGCTACGGCTATGGGTGACATGTTACCGGCTTGTGTACCGTTGGCTACCATACAAGCCATTAAGAATGCGGGTATCTTGGTCTCCGAGGCCAACAACATGGTTGGAGCTGCCAACAAAGCGCAAATAGTGATTGCTCCCGGTCCAAGCGACGACAGAGCGAACGCCAGGAGAAACAAGACAATAGGGAGTAGAGCGACATTGCCACGAACACCCTTTACTGCAAACTTCGTCAACTTCTCCAACGTTCCGTTGATGTTTGCGATGGCAAACAAATAGGTGACGCCGGCCAACATGATAAACACGTTTACAGGATAGCCGGCTATTATGGTCGTGATTTTGACTCCTCCGATGTAGTAGCCGACAACCAACGCAATCGCCAAACTGAGGGGCCCGACGTTTACGTTTCTGACAATTGCGACGACCACAGCTATCGCAAGAGCAGCCAGAGATATTTCCGCCAAGTAACTCTGCATGGACCCTACCTCCTAATAGCTAAGAATTCTTTCCCTGTAATTCGTCAATCTTCTTCCAGCCCCCACGCATAGATTTCGAGCCAGCGCGTTTACGGGGCCGTCCCCGCTTCGGAAGTCGACCGTTCCAAGTCACCTCCTTTCTTGCTTCGATCCATTAACGAACGTCTTTTACGTGCCGGTTTTGTGCCAGACTATCCCTAGGGACGCTGTGAACGCACGATCAGCAGAGGGTTAACGCCGGTAACCCTCTAATAATCAAACACAAAATCAAACAAACAATCTCTCTAATTCAAACGGGTTTTTGTTGAAAGCATTTAATGAATAAGGGGGTTTTTCGAATACACACGAGCAAGTACAACCGTGTGTCCTCGATCTGCACAGTCTGGCATATGACAGAACATGGGAATAAGATGGTGTGAGTTCACGTTTGGAGCGAGTATCATCAGGATTCTTCATCCCGGTCACCTACTACTCATGGCAGGAGTGCGCTTCAGGCGGGGGGAGTCCGGCGTATTCGCCACTGCTCTCTCAAGGACCTCGCACTGCCTCATGAGGTGCTCTTTCATGAGCCTTTCGGCTGCTTCTGGGTCCCTTTTCCTGAACGCGTCCTGAAGATCACGATGTTCCTTCATGGAAGTGTTGAGTCGGTTGGGAAGGTAAATCTGTCTGTATCTGTAGAGCAGGATTTTCTGTCTGAGTCCGTTTATTACTTCGCTCAGTATCTTGTTACCTGCCAGGTCCTGGACCAGGGTATGATAGCTGTGATTAACAGCCATGTATTTCTCGTGATTTTCTTGCTCGAAGCATTTTTCCAGTTTGTCAAAGAGCTTTTCCAGTTTTGTTAAGCCCTTGTCATCCATTTTTTGTGCGCATTCCCGCGCACATGTCCCCTCCAAGATGCTCATCACCTGGAACATCTCTCTGATGTCTTTCATGGCTGGTTCGGCAACGAAAGCTCCCCTATTCGGAATTAATTCGATGAGTCCCTCGGAGCTGAGTAGCCGCAATGCCTCCCTGAGCGGCGTCCGGCTGACTCCCATGGCCTGACACAAAGGTTTTTCGACGATCCTGTCCCCTTTTTTCAGGGCACCCTTTCGGATCATTTCCCGAATTCGTTTTGCTATTTCTTGCGAGAGAGATTCGACACGGATTGTAGCCATTCAGAGCTCCCGTATCGTGAAGATAGTATATTGTATACTATTTACACCACGTAAGATGTCAAGGAAAAAACCTGGTTATATCAAGATGAAAATAACGGGCTGAAAAATGTAGACGATAGAAAAAGCGGGCCGCCACATCCCCAAAAAAATATAGCCGTGACGCGCTGCAAGTCCACGGTGGAAGGCCCGGATCATGCCTGGCGTCACCGCCTAAATAAAGTGTTTCCTTGTAGCGCTATGGGCGGGATGCCTGTCCCACCAAGCTTGCTTCATGAATATCATCTATTTGAAGGCGAATTGATTTCAGGCGTTGTTTTGCGCTGGCAACCAAACGGTGAAAACCGTGCCTTCGTTGTCGGACTTGGCTGAAATGGAGCCCCCGTGGTCCTCGACAATTTTTTTGGAAATAGTCAGCCCAATGCCAGTCCCATAATTCTTGGTGGTATAAAACGGGCTGAAAATCTTTTGTAGCTCTTCTGGTGGAATGACTTTCCCAAAATTTCTGACCTTCATCTCAAAATAAAACTCGGATGCCAACTCGCCAGTTTCCTGTGCTTTGTCGCTGGGAATCGACGCTCCAGTCTCGACGTATATCGCCTCCTCCAGAGGAGAAGCTTCTATTGCATTGGAGATCAGATTACGGACCACCTGCTCAAACCTGTTCGGGTCGAGCATGATTTCTCCAACTTCTTTACCCAGATTGGTGATCAGTTGGAGTTTTTTCTCTGTGACTCTGTCCTGGTAAATCTTGAGCACGTTTTCAATAACTTGATTTGGGTCTACTTTCTCGAGACGAACCAGTTCGTGTCTGGTGAATTCTATCAAGCTGCTGAGTATTTTTTCCAGCCTCTGGATCTCGGAGATCATTATGCCGCATGACTCACGCTGGCTTCCATTGTCTGTGAGATCGCAGGAATCAAACTGTCGGGCTATGCGTCTCGCGAAACCGCCAATTATGGCCAGGGGCTGGCGAAGCTCGTGGGCCACTTCGGCAGTGTGGTCCGCTATAGCCTTAGACTTTCCCTGCTGAACAATATGCTCGTAAAGGTCATCGATTATCTTAATTTTTTCCAACAGCTCTTCCCTGGATGATTTCAGCTCTTCTTCCAGGCCTTTTCTTCTTGTGATGTCCCGCATCACCCCCTCAAATCGAATGGAACCTTCGTCCACTGAATGAGCAGCCTTGCATCTAATGCGCGCGTGTTTTCTATCGCCGTTCGACGCGATCATTCCTACTTCTTCATCCCAAATGAAATCAGGTCCTATGCGCAGGATCGTTTCGGCCTTAAAGCGATCTTCCGGAGCTACGTAATCAGCGAAAGAGGTCTCGAGCATTTGATAGACTGGATAATCGAGAAACTTTTCCACTTGCGTATTCACGTAAGTGAACCTACCTTCATGATCCAGTATGAATATAACGTCTGGAATTTCCTCCAATAGCACTCTGTAACGTCGCTCAGAATCTACCAGCCACCTTTCCATACGCTTGCGGCCTTCCAGCTCTGTCTGCAGACTTGCCGTTTTTTCCTCGATTTCTCGTGCCAATTCATCAGTATGGATTATCATCTTGCCGGTGAGAGGCCGAACCAGAAGTGCAATTCCTAGCGTGCCCAAGAGGAGCAACGCTACTATTGTTTTCAAAGAGGCGATGATTTGATGGGTGACCGGCGCGTACAGCTCGTCCCGGTCCATTTGCACAGCGATTCCCCAGTCGACGTACCTGATCGGACCGTAAACAATGACTTTCTTGCTTTCGTTATCGATTACAAGCCCCGGTTGCTTAATGGAGGCATTGACAAGAGCCGCGCCGAGTGTGGAGTTTTTCGAGACGCGCTGTTCCACCGGACCTTTTTCTTGCCGGAAGCGGAACACCAGGTCCACTCCGTCGTGTCCAACCAAACCTATTATCGTTTCACCTGACCGACCTAGGCCAATGTAATCTTCAACTATTCTTTCCAGGTGATAAAGCCTGAAGAGCACAATGTCCGTTCCTACATGGTCTGAGGCGCGATTGAGGATAGGTGTGACGACTATTAAATACGGCCTCATTCCAATCATTACAGGCCCGTGGAAATAAGGCTCTCGGGTCTTTTCATCAACGGATGGCCAAAATTCGCTCGGCAATTCAATTCCGATCTGAACTACCGGTTGATCGCGCCGATCCAGACGAATAATTCCCCAGACCTCTTGGGAATAGCTCATGGCATCTTCAAGGACTTCGGTTGTGAACTCATTAAGTTGCTGTAGGCCTATGCGCCCCGCGTTGTAGTCTTCAAGTCTCTGTCGCGCGATTGTCCGAGAGGAAATCTGTAAAGCCACATCTTTGGCTCTTGCCAAATATTCTTCCATTGCAAGCGTCTTTGTGTTGAGAGCGAGGTTTAAATTCAGCTCTTCTTCTTTCTTGAAGTGCTCGTACAGAGGAAAAATGCTGACTGCAGCGACTATTATTCCAACACTGAAGATCCCCAGAACAGACGAAATTATGATAGCCTTTTGGAGATTTCTTGCTCTTGTGACAGCCATTGGAGGCTCTTTCGGAACACAGTTGTGTTGAGGTGTAATAAACCTTGTAAAAGGATACCTAAAGTAAGGCCTCAATTCAACATGAGTTCTTGGGTTTGGGCCTAAATACCGAAGAACTTGCCTGACTCACTGATCGTCAACGGCAGTCATCACTGATCGTCGTACAACTTGCCGTTCGGACAACCAAAAAAAGTTTGTTCGAAAAAATTATATGGCAATTAGAGTACGAATCGTTACAATTAGGGGCGACCAAAGGAACAATCTGCAATCGGGGAAAGCTATATCCCCGAAATTTCTACGGGAGCGACATCCTATTCACGTCAAAAAAATTGCCGCTGATGATGGCGCTCAAGGGGTGATGCGATAAATGGCTGGCCGCACTATCAATATAAACGCGTTCGAAGCGGTCCAGAGCATACGTTCAGGAATGGATGACGCCGCTTTGATGGAAAAATTCGCCCTATCTGTGGATGGCCTGCAAAGCTTGTTTCAGCAATTGGCGGCGGCGGGTATCTTGACCCAAACTGAACTGAAAAAAAGACTCGGAGATAAGTATGAATCCGTTATAGTCGACGTAGATCACTCTGAGCTTCCCAAAAACGCTTCTCACAAGAAGGTCGTCGACGGTGCTGAAGTCCTGAAATTAGTCAGCTCCGGTGCATCGGACGCGGAGCTCATGAAGAAATTCAATTTATCGTTCAAGGGGGTGCGGAGTCTTTTTGGCAAGTTGCTGAAGTTGAACCTGATTAAGCCGGCTGATTACAGGAAAAGGATGCGACTTCGAAAGTCCGTCATCCTGGACGATGATTTGGAGAAGCCGCAGATACAGCAAGGCGTCGATGTCGGCATGAATGAATTGTTGGCAGAGATAAAGATCGGTGCTAACAAGGAAGTTTTGCGAAAACGTTATAAGACGTCGACTGTTGAATTGGACACGCTCCTTGATAGTCTTGTAATAGAAAATTTGATCGTTCGTGAAGAACTCGACACCTTGTTGTCCAGGCCCTCGACATTATTTGAGATAAAGCACAAATCCACGGGTGCACCTATATTCATCGGACAGGGCCCGTGTATGTCTGCTGTTGTCGAACGTGCAGTAGCTCAGGGAGTTGATTTGTCCGACGCGGATCTATCGGGAAAAGATCTTTCCAGGGCAGATTTGTCTGGCGCTAGACTGTCCAGAGCCAATCTGAGGAGAACTAATCTGTTGAGGACCGATTTCACCGGTGCCACTCTCACCGAGGCTGATCTTCAGTCGTCGGACATGTTCGCAGCAATACTCTACAGGACGAATTTGGCCCGCGCTAACCTGTCAGATGCCAATCTGAGAATGTCATATGCTGTATGGGCTTTTCTGCCAGGAGCGAATTTGTCGGAAGCGGATTTGTCTTTAGCCAATTTTTCCGGGGCCAATTTGGCGGAGTCCCACGTATTCGAGGCTATCCTGGACGGGACCGACCTTACGGGTGCGTATCTTGAAGGAGTGAACCTGGAATCAGCCAAGACAAACACAAATAGCTTGAAGATGCTCTAGTTACCCGGGTAGAGTTGAACAAGAGTAAAGACAGGCCAGCGATTGCGATGAATCCCCGTCAAGATGAAATCGCGCTTCCGGTTATTTAAGCCATATAAATCCCTCAAGTCTTCCCCGCATCATCCTTTACATGATGGCTTGGATTTGCCGTGACCGAGATTTTGGGAGATGCCATTAAAGATAGTATCATCGACAGAAGCAAGATGGCCGTAACAACGAGCAAAGCAATTGCCACCGGAATCTCATAAAATTCTGCGATCAGCATCTTTACACCTATAAGAACGAGTACCGCCGAAAGCCCGTAGTTCAGGAATGAAAAAAGCCTCATTGTCGCTGCAAGCGCAAAATATAAAGCGCGCAAGCCCAGAATTGCGAACACATTGGATGTGTACACAATGAAAGGGTCCCGAGTTATCCCAAGAATCGCCGGAATGGAATCCAGAGCAAAAACCACGTCAGTTGCCTCCACGAACAGCAGAACAACAAATAAAGTGGTTGCACAGGGACGTCCATTAGTTTTCTTTGTAAAAAAGTTGCCTTCGTCGTAACCGTCCGAACAGGTCACAAAACGACTCAAAAACTTGATCAGCGCATTTTTTTCAAGATCAATTTCACCTGGTGCCTTGAACGCGGTTTTTATACCTGCCAGTATCAAGAATCCTGCGAAGACGTAAATGATCCAGTGAAACTTTTCAATGAGTGCTATTCCAGCAAATATAAATACCGCACGCATAATTAGAGCACCGAGAATGCCCCAAAACAAAATTTTGTGTTCATATCGCGAAGGAACACGAAAATACGAGAAGATCAACAAAAACACGAGATGTTGTCTATGCTGAGAAACCGTTCGATCATATAGCCTGCAAGGAACTCCAGCGCTCTTTGCGACCCCCACCAATAATAGATTCCCACATTAAACGCTAAAGCCAATAGGACCCAGGCGATGCTCCATGCCAGAGCTTCTTTTATTCTAGTAACATGAGCTTTGCGGTGGAAAACCCCCAAATCTAAAGCAAGCATTATTAGTACTAAAATATTAAAACCCATCCATAAATAGATCTGATCTGTAACAAGTATTGACTCCAAAAAAGTATCCGGCACGCCAGATGTCCTCAACCAGAATGATCATGGCGTACCCGCCCCCAAGATCACGCCGTAGCGTAAGCCCATAATCATGATAAAACCGCCTAAAACGCATTTCATCCGTCTGACGGCATCGATCATCTGCTCAATTCCGTACCTGATCTAGCCAGGAATTCCGCATACAGACTTGGCAGCTCTCATTCAAACTAATCCGAAGGCGTCACGAGCGCGCACGCCTGGATCAAACCGCGTGCGCAGAGTTTCGACGCATCCGGTGGTGCAAATGGGTCTCTGGCGTGTTGCCAAAAAACTGCCTCGTTTTCCTGAGATTGTCCTACTTTCGAGTCAGGCTTGCTCGAAGAAGGCTGCGCCGGTTGCGGTGCTGCTGCAATGTCAGGCTGACTCGAAATGTCTTGCATCGCAGACGCCTGCAGAATACCGAGCAGCAGAGACGCAACAAATGTACCCACTATGAAGATGCTCCAATATTGCTTGCTCATGGTTCTCTCATCCTACTCTTTGATAAAAAGATGCAGTTTGAACTACCTAAGATTCATGCGGTAAATATTATTGATTACATTGAAGAAATGTGACGAGCAGTTGACATCCAGTTTGCTTTAGCACAGATAACGTTCATCTGGCAAGCATGGTGGGATAGGTGTCCCGCCTGTCCAAAATGACAGGCAAGATGCCTGTCGCACCTTCCGCCTTGAGCAGTAAATTGCGTCCTTGAAAGCGAGTTGGTATCACACGGGTTCCAGTGGCCGCTCAAACGATTTTCGCTTGGAACCATAACGTCTGGCATAAACCTTTGTGAGTTCTGCTCCTAGAAAGAATACCTGTGCGGAATAATACACCCAGACGATAAGGACAATGAGAGAGCCTGCCGCACCATACACGGAGAGCAAAATGCTCCAACTTAGGTACATTCCAAATAGCTTCTTTCCAATGACAAATAATATCGATGAAACTATTGACCCCAGCCAGACGTCCTTCCAATCTATGGGCGTGTCAGGGACTAATTTATAAGTTACGGCGAGCAAGGCGGGAATCATGGCAAAAGTTATGAGGAGGTTTAGTCCATCCAATAACGCTAGAGGAACGTGCACGATCCCTGAAAAAAAAGTGTTAACAGCTGCCAAGACAGTGGTCAAAACTATAGAAAAGATCAGAAGCACTCCGATGCCGACCACAAAGACAAAAGAAATGGCACGTCCGTAAAACATCCTCAGCATACTGGGGCCACCTTTGTGTTTCACTCCCCAGATGCTGTTGAGCGAACTCTGCAGCTCGGCAAATACCGCCGTGGCAGCGATTACTGCCGCAGCTATGCTCACGTAAGGCATTTGCGGATGCCTCAATTCCCCCCAGAAGGTATCCAGCACGCTGGCAATGTAAGCAGCCGAATCCGGAGTAACCATTTTTTCCATTTGGGACATCAGCTCGGTTTTCGCCGCATGGCTTCCCACAAATGCCGCGGCTATCCACAATCCGATCAGGAGAGCAGGCCCTATTGAGAAGGTAGTATAGTAAGCCAATGCTGCTGACATTCGAAAACGCGTTGTCGTTGCTCCACGCCCTGACGGTATCCTTTATCACAGCCCAAATAATCTTAAATATTGATTTCGTTGCGGCCACTTTCTTGAATCCTGCAAAAATAGTCGCTAATGAGGACAAGCTAAAGATGAATTCATGTCTTGTCTGAGTTGCCCCCATGAATCAGTTTACCAAGTAAGCGCTATTTCACAAAAGGCAAAACAAAGACGAAAACATTACTGCATGTTACTGGTCCATGAAACGGTATTCTTGAGTAATTCACTAAGTCTTTGACAGCGGAATGCTTTGAATTATTAGGTTTTCCGCCTTTCAACCAATCCTGTGATAATTTGACTGCGGTCGAATGCGCGTCTTGGCAATAGAGATGACCCATGAGTTGATGCCCAAGTAATCATGAATTGGAGAAAAGCTGTTAGTCACCATATTGGAAGCTTAAGTTATTCACTATGTGATATTGGGATGTTATCGCACACACAATTCTGGGAAAGATTCTTGACAAGTTTGGTAGGTTAGATTACCCTGATTTCAAATGGCAACCGTATTTGTAGGCCGAATCTGGACCAAATTTGAAACTGAACAACTCCAACTCTCAAATGAATTCCCTCCAATGTCAGAAAAGAGGAATCGACCATGGAAAATTCCGTCAGCCACGCACTGCAGGTACTAGAGGAGCCCATTCAGTATGTATGTCTTTCTTTTATGGCACTGATGTACGCGATCAAGATCTATATTATATTGAAGAAACCGGGGCCGCCGGAAAAGGCCGAACTCAAGGGTGACCGCTTCGCGGGAGCACTGCATTCTCTAGCAAACGTTGTCCGTCCTTGGGGAATGGAGAGTACCCAGGAACCATCTCTATTTCTATGCTGAATTTCTGGTGTTTCACGTGGCCGTTGTGCTTACGATAGGGGCCACGTTCTTGATCCCTTTGACTCCGTGGCTCATGACACCGTTGGTTACCCAAATATTCATGGTCTTCATGGCTTTGGCATTCCTCATTGGGCTTCGCCGCATATACAGAAGGATAACCGTTCCTGAAATTAGCATAATCAGCAGTCCTGAGGACTATTTCGCTGTAAGCCTGATGACTGTCTTTTTTGCCGTCGGATTCGGTGCTCTGTGGCTATGGCTCAACGGCCGACCCGAAACGGGATTGATGTGGATCTTTTTCCTCATGACTACTTTCTTCCTGCTGTACGTGCCTTTCAGCAAGATTTCCCACTATGTCCTCTATCCGTTTGGTCGTGCCATCTTCGGCCAGATATTCGGCGGCAGGGGAATACTGAACAGAAAAGTGAAACAAACCCCCTAGAAAGATTATTAAATTGGAGGAATATATCATGATCGACCCAGCGGAAAAGAAAGCTCAAAAACCGAAAAAAGAAAAGCTCGGAGCGAGTGAATCTAGAAAATGGCCGATAAAGTCTGAGTTCACGCCCGAGATGCTGGCGGAAATGGAGAAAATCCTTCCATCGAAATTAAACAGGATCGTGGCGACTTCCTTGTCAGGCTGCATCCATTGCGGAATGTGTTCAGAGGCATGCCATTACTCGATGTCCATGCCGGAGGACAAAACGCTCCTGCCCGCTTACAAGGCTGATCGGTTCAGAAAATGGTACAAATACAGGTTTGATTGGCTGGCCAAAGTATTTCCTTCGTTTGTGGGAGCACAACCGCTGACAAAAGAGCTAGCAGACGATATGTACGACAAGCTATGGGGCGGATGCACCATGTGTCGGAGGTGCACATTCAATTGTCCTATGGCCGTGGATTACGGGATGCTGGTGCGCGCTGCTCGTGGCATCATGACTCAGGTGGGCCGCGTCCCCAAGAACCTTCAGGAAACCGTTGATACCCATTACAATAACGGCAATAACATGGCCGTGCCTCAGGACGAGTTCATCGAGACCATGGAGTGGATCGAAGAAGAACTGCAATCAGAAGAAGGCTGCGAGAATTTCACGATCCCTGTTGATAAGAAGGGAGCAAAATACTTCCTTACCTTGAACCCTCGTGAGCCGAAATATTACCCGCTTACCATTCAGGCCACAGCCAGGGTGCTGAACGCCGCGGGCATAGATTTTACCATTTCCTCGCGGTATTGGGATCTGACCAATTACGCGATGTTCAACGGTATTGACCCTGATGCGAAGCTGTTTGCTCAATGGCAGTACCGAGGACATGCTGAGACTTGAGTGCGAGTACCTGCTTTCAGGCGAGTGCGGGCATGGCTACAGAGCTCTCCGCTGGGAAATGCCGAACTGGCTGGGAGGCGTACCCTTCAAGATCACCAGCATGATGGAATTGATGGCAGCTTTAATCCAAGAAGGAAAAATCAAACTTGATAAATCGATCCATGCCGGCAAGCGGTTTACGTATCATGATTCTTGTAATATTGCTCGTTCCGGCGGGGTAATCGAAGAACCCAGGACAATCATACGTGCGGCCGTTGATGATTTTGTGGAAATGGAACATAACAGGGAAGACAGCTTCTGCTGTGGTGGAGGCGGTGGAGCGCTGGCAATGCCGGAATTTTCAGAACGGCGAATCAAGGCCGGAAAAATAAAAGCGGATGAAATAAGGGCCACTGGCGCCAGCGTAGTTTTGCAGTCCTGCCACAACTGTACGGACCAGCTCAAAGAAATAGTAGACCATTACGGCATCAAGGCAAAAGTAATGAACCTGGCGGAGTTGGTGGCGCCTGCTGTGATTTTGTGAGAGCACACAGCCAGGCTTTGGTAGTTTGGGGGAATCCCCGACTAAAGGATTCCCTCAAAACCTGTGTGGATTTGATTCGGTAGTATTCTACTAATTGCTTAATTTGAAGGACTGCACGAATTCCTCTCGCTTGTCATCGCGATGATCCACAAAATACAGTACTGAGCTTTTTTGTCTAAGTTCTTCAAGTAGTTGTGGCAAATCGAGTCGGTCCACAGAGTGGGCGCGAACGTACACATTCCTGTACCTACTGGCGCGCGTTCATACGATGTTAGAATGCTCACCAGACGGACGCCGTGGTTCCGCATAATGTCCGTGACTTCTTTTATAGATCCGGCCGTATCCTCTAGCTGGAAAGCTATCTGCACACCCCTTCGTTCAAGCCCGCTCAGAGAAATCAGTGCCTTAAACAGCTCCTGTTTTGTTACTAATCCCAGCACGCGACCTTCTTTGTCCACCACAGGTGCACCGGAAAAATCATGTTTCAAGAGCACGGAAGCCGCTTCTTCAATCGTATAGTCAGGTGGGACAGAGATAGGGTCTTTGCTCATAATTTCGCGAATTTTTATCTTGGACAGCAGGTAAATCAATTCGTGGATGTCCAAAGTCGTTGCATCAGAGGCTGAAGCCCTTTTCAGATCCCTATCGGTAATCACCCCCACTAACTCATTTTTTCGCATCACTGGGAGCATGGCCAGTTTATGTTCTTTCATCAGGGCCGTAGCGTCCTGCATGGAATCGTCCATGTCTATCGGCACAAAGTCTTTTCTCATCCAATATTTGACAAGCATTTCTTATACTCCTCGGTTGGCAGACCATTACATGTTCCTGTTTGTGATCTGTTCCCATGGGTTCCAAAGATTCGTCGAATGACAAACCAAAGAAGCTAAGGTATTAAAACAACCTCGGCAGGATCCGGGTTAGGCGAGTCGGCCACTACTCCGTTAGGCCACCATGGCTTTAAACGGTGCAGTGAGAAAATGAGAACTTATGGAGGGCCATATCGTAAAAAAGTTCCCTCTCGCGTGTGGCCTTTCTCGTTACGCCCTCCACAGATCTCTGCACTTGTCACTTAGCAACGGTCGTGCCAACGCTTCCATGAGACGGCAGATAATTAGAGGCTGTCAAACCGCGGGTTCCGCCGCTATCGAGAGAGCGTGTTAATTCCAGAAATGGGAATGACATGTCAGTGTTCTTTACATTTTGTAAAAACCGAAGGACTAAAAGTACATCTGAGCATTGACTGCCCATGTGTTCAAGGATAGTCTGTGGAAGAAAAGTCATGGCGGGTTTTCCACGAATTCTGTAGAGTTTTCTGCATGAAACGCTCTCTCTCGAAGGTGCCGTGATCCCATACAGTCGGGAAGCACGGTCGGTTTAGCTCGTATTATTATCTGGACTGCGGAGGCATCATGTGGCAGCGAATAAGTTTGCGATCTCGCATTCTTTCAATATTGACCATGTTGGTTCTCGTGACAGTAGGCGGAGGCGGTATTTCCATCTGGTACATGTACACTATGGACAAATTCTTCACCGCTCTGATTGAGTCCGATATTGACGCGCTTCGGACTTCCCAAGAGCTTGAAAACTCTTTGGTAATGCAAAAGGGGTACGTTGCGTATTTTTTTCAGGACAATGACCCCCAATGGCTCGGCCAGCTCAGCAAGTATCACGAGGAGTTTGAGACGTGGCTGAAAAGGGCCCGGAAATGGGCTGTATCCACACAGGAGCGAGAAACGCTTAATCGGCTGGAATCTCAATATATACGATACGCATATCATCGAGACGAAGTGATCAATTTGTTTAAACAAGGAAAAAAAGAAGAAGGGTTTGCACTGCAAAAAAGTATCAGGGATCAGTTTTTTTCGATAATCGCGCTCTGTCACGAATTCACGAAAGTTCACGAGGAGCGAATAGCCTCTGCCCGCGAGCAACTTCGGAACGATGCGCAACTGACGACAGTGTTGGCTTCGGCCGCACTCGTGTGCGTGTTAGTGCTCGGGATGGTTCTTGCGTATGTTTTGCTCATTCAGGTACTGGGACCGATCAGACAATTAGCTCTCGCCACCGCCCCAAAAGGCCGCGGCGGGGTTGGCGATGAAGTCCAGGCACTCAGCCTGCGATTTCAAGATCTCATTGAAGATGTAGACCAAACCAAGAGCAAGCTCAAATGGAGCAGGGAACATCTGGCTCAGGCTGAAAAATGGGCCCTTGTGGGAAAATTGGCTGCAGGGGTGGCCCACAGCGTCAGGAACCCGTTGACCTCGGTTAAGATGAGACTATTCTCAATGGAACGCACGCTAGCCTTGGCGCCAAGCCAGAAGGAAGATTTCGAAGTGATCTCGGAAGAGATACGTCACATAGATACTATAGTCCAAAATTTCCTGGAATTTTCCAGACCGCCGAAGCTGAAAATGCAGAAGATCAGCCCGTCGGACGCCGTGGACATGGCCATACAGTTGCTGCGTTATCGACTGGAATCGTACGACGTGAAAGTGGACGTTAAGCGCGACGAACGGCTTCCGGAAATCGGCGCTGATCCGGATCAATTAAAGGAAGTCTTTGTGAATCTAATGGTTAACGCTTGCGAAGCCATGGTCGACGGGGGCGCAATCTCGGTGAGCGAAGAACTCGGAACCGCGGAGAATGTGGGTCCGGTTGTATTGATCAAGATGGCGGACAACGGACCAGGTGTTCCCGAATCCATACAAGAGAAATTGTTTCAGCCTTTCTTCAGCACAAAAGAAGAAGGCACCGGTCTTGGACTCAGTATCGCCACGCGCATAGTGGAAGAACACGGCGGATGGCTCGATCTGAAATCCAAAGAAGGTGAAGGAGCGACTTTTATAATCACACTTCCGATAAGAGAGGCTGAACCGTGGGCACAATCCTTATAGTGGATGACGATGGGCAATTAAGACACAGCTTTGAGAAACTGCTCACTTCCGAAGGGCACACAGTTCGGACTGCGGCCACGGGTGAGGCCGGTCTGGAAATCGTGAGAACAAAAGTCCTCGATGCAGTCATTATGGACGTTCGGCTCCCCGGCATGGACGGACTTCAGACCTTTCAGGCTATGCATGAAATTGAGTCGAAACTTCCGGTCATAATAATGACAGCTTTCGGCACTACCGACACTGCAATAGAGGCCACCAAGCTAGGCGCGTACGATTATGTGCTGAAGCCTTTCGAAATACCTGAAATGCTTATCACAATTGAAAAAGCGCTGGAAGCAGGCAGGTTCATGCGTTCAAGAGTGGAAATGGACATCGTCCCTGCCGGCGATTCCACAGAAGCAATTCTAGGGCGCAGTAGGGCCATGCAGGAGGTGTTCAAAGCAATCGGGCGGGTGGCCTCCACAGACGCAACTGTGCTCATCAGGGGGGAATCCGGAACAGGAAAAGAACTGGTTGCCAGAGCGATTTATCAGCACAGTATACGTTCAGACAAACCGTTCCTGGTAATAAATTGCGTGGCAATTCCTGAAACCCTCCTTGAAAGTGAATTGTTCGGTTATGAAAAAGGCGCATTCACAGGAGCCGTCACCCGCCGCGTGGGAAAAATCGAACAGGCCAACGGAGGCACTGTTTTCCTCGATGAGATCGGTGATATGCCCTTTAGTATTCAGGCAAAAATCCTTCGGCTTTTGCAGGAAAAAAGTATTGAAAGGCTTGGAGGCCGCTTTCCTATTCCTGTGGATGTACGAGTCATCGCTGCAACCAACCGGGACTTGGAGTCCGCCCTTGCTGAAGGACGATTCAGGGAGGATCTTTATTACAGGCTCAAAGTGGTCACTCTTCGGCTGCCGCCACTGAGAGAGAGAGCCTCTGATATCATTATGCTTGCAGACTATTTCCTCAAGAAGTACGCTAGGGAGATGAATGTCAACAGCCCTGGCCTAACAGAAGAAGCAAGAGCCATGCTGAACAATTATTCATGGCCGGGAAATGTGCGAGAATTGGGAAATACTGTTCAAAAGGCCATTATTTTCAGCAGAGGGGCCCCAATAAACGCTGAAGAAATCTCGCAAGCCATCCGAGGAGAATCTGCCGAACGGGAAGTGGTCTCAAACAATGAAGACCAAACTATCCGGGAATGGGCGCGGAGCAGCCTAGCTGTAAGCAGTGGAGACAAGGTGTTCACCGATATTATCGACCGATTCTCGGGATTGCTTATCACGGAGGCGCTGAATCTCACCGCTGGCAATCGATCCCAGGCGGCAAAACTTCTAGGGCTTTCCAGGCCGACACTTCTCGCGAAAATCGAAAAGTACGGCATAAAGATAGAGACTGCTGTAAAAAGCGAATAAGAGGCTTGGTGCCTCACAAGGCTGAATCAGAAGATCCTACCGATGTCGCCGTTCTTACAAGAAATCGCTTTCTCTGAGCGTCCGGAAGACCCGTTTCGTGATCTTTCCGAAAACCTCAAGGAATCAATCCGACAGAAGAGCAGTCTGCGAGAGTATTCGCGCGATTCAGCGATAGTTCAGTCAGGGGATCGCGGTGAGACAATTCGTTTTTTGATTTCCGGACGCGGATCGGTGGTCATCAGGGAGGAAGCTGGGCAGGATATTCCCGTGGAAATCATCTACCCCGGGGATTTGGTGGGCGAAATCAGCTATCTGACTGGAAGGCCCGCTCCGCTCAATTCTGAGGTCGTGGCACTAGAGACTTGCCGTGTAATCGAAATACCAGCGAATGAATTCGAAAAAATAATATGGTCAGAGCCTGCCGCAGCTGTGACCGTGCTGAAGAGTCTGGCCCGTAAAGTGGTGAGGCTCGATGGAAGCGTCTATAAGTACGTTCGGAAAAAGAGAGCTTTGCAAGCCCTTATCTCCAGCCAGGAGCATTTGTTTCCGGATTACTTCGTCAGTGAAACCGTTCGGAGAAGGACCGGAAAGCGACTTGAAGAACTCGCTCGTTCGGAAAAGCCGATACTCATTACCGGAGAAACCGGCGTGGGTAAAGAATTCGTGGCACACGCGCTCTATGGAGCAAGCGATCACCACAAAAGAATATTCCTCTGCCTCGATTTGTTGAGTCCTTATGCTCCAGACGAGCCGACAGTCAACTATTGTGAACTTCCGGAAAATTCGACGGACCGCACAACCGAACAGATGCGACTTTTTTTCGGCGCCGAATTGAATGCTTACGAGGATGCAAAACAGGAAACTCCTGGATATTTGGAGCTTACTGAAGAAGGGACTCTTTTGGTCCGGAGCGTCGAGCAACTCACTCCAACTGTTCAACAGGAACTGTTGGCTACTCTTCAGAAAGGGACTTTCAGAAGGCTGGGCGGAATAACCGATCAACTTGTGGACTTTCGCCTTATAGGGACAACCAACCTGGACGCGTCTGAAATTTCGCAAGAAAAGCATCCGTTGTTACACTGGCTCTTGAATAACTCGCTGAATATCCCGCCTCTCAGGAAACGCCGCAAAGAAATACCATCTTTGGCAAGACACTATATTAGCCAATATTCTCAGGAACTTCATAAAGATGTTCGGAAATTGTCCAAAGAGACGGTTAAGGCGCTTGTGACCTACTCTTGGCCTGGAAACGACCGAGAACTCGCCACGACTCTCAAGAGGGCCGTGCTGCTTGCCGAGGATGGCATACTCAGGCCTCAGGACGTGTATTTCGATCTCAGGCGCATTGAATGCGAAGGGAAAATCGATCTATTGCGCGTTCCCGCCGTTCGGTCGGCTCTTAAGAGCCCCCTTTTCCCAGCAATTTTTCAGAGTGCGGCCACTCCATTTTTCTTCATATTGCTGATAATGCTTTTTCTCGGGCCCGCAGACCCCAAAAACAATCTCGGCGGACTTTTCAGCTGGGCAGTCGGTTGGCCCACGATGATCTTCGGCGTGTTCTTGTGGGCTCGTTTCTGGTGTTCCATCTGTCCAATGGGCGCCATAAGCAATTTGGTCAAACGAATCATATCCTGGGAGGCCCCTTTTCCCGCGTTTCTCAAGCTTCATAGCGACCTCATCGTGGCTGCGTCCGCATTGTTTATCATATGGTTGGAAACAGCCACGGACATCAGAAACTCGCCGTTCAATACCGGCCTGCTGCTCCTGTCTATTCTTGGCTTGGCGATAATAGTCTCGGTTATTTTTGAGAGGCAGTCCTGGTGCAGATATCTGTGTCCGCTTGGCGGAATGATGGGGGTCTTCGCCAAAGTCTCTCCAATAGAGCTCCGCGTGGACAGAAACGTATGCGCTTCACAATGCACAACAAACGAGTGCTTCACTGGAACCAACAAGAGCGAGGGATGCCCCTTCGGTCAGATGGTCCCCAGCCTCAGAAGCAACCGATTCTGTAAGCTTTGTGGCAGTTGCTACAAGAATTGCCCTCACAGCGCCATTAATTTGAACCTCAGGGTTCCTGGACGAGAAATCTGGGAAATAAGGCAGGCTTTCGCCGTGACGGCTTTCCTGGTGATCAGCATGTTTGGAGGGCTGTTAAGCGATCTTCTCCACAAATCGGTCATTTATGAAAAACTGACTATTCTACTGCCGAATTTGCCGGAACTACCTCGTTTTACGATCTTCTTCGTTGCGACTTTGGCCATTGCAAACCTGTTGGTTTTAGTGTCTGCAGTGATCTCCAGCAGAGCTTCCGGAGATGACACTAAGGAAAACTTCGCTCGTCACGGTTTGGCTCTGCTGCCGTTAGTTTTGACAGGTTACATGGCTTTCCACCTTTATTATCTGATAAATCTAGGCGTGCATTTCCCCTTGGTATTATGGCAAATGTTTCAGTTCGAGATTTTTCACCAGTTGGTCATTACCGTTCCGCCTTCGTGGACGCTGTTTTTTCAGGAAACGCTCATTTGGATGGGGATTGTAGGGACTCTGGTGGTAGGCTACCATTTGAGCCGTGGAAGGCAGGGTAACCTGAAGGATTCGCTTCGCGAATTCCTGCCGCATGGGGTAGTCGCTTTCGGGTTGGGGATAATTCTGATCGAAGCGATGAAAGGCTTCTTCTATTAATTCATTTTTGAATTTGATGGAGGAACATGATCAGCAATATATTCAAAGTGATGCTGTCACAGACGGCTTTTTGTGGGGCAGGCTTTCCAGCCTGCCTATGCAAAAGAATCCCATGATGGCAGGCTGGAAAGCCTGCCCCACGGCGCAATATTTACAGGACCTTATTCAACGAATATTCAACAATTCCTCTGGCTCCGGCACGCAATAGCTTGGGAATAATCGATCTCACAACCTCCTCCGACACCACGCTTTCCACTGCGAACCAATCGGATTTGTAAAGCCCTGAAACAGTAGGTGCATCAAGCGAAGGCAGAAACGCTGACAACTGTGTCCAGACTTTCCTTCGGACAATTCATTTTCAGCATAACCATCTTGCGAGCTTCGAGTGCAGCCTGGAGCAACATATGGATCTGTTCCATCTTTTCCCGTTTGAAGGGGTCTTCATAAGCTTTTCGGTTTGCAATGAATTGAGTATTAGTTGTCAAAAGATGGTGAATTATTCGCAATCCGTTCGCCTTGAGCGTGCTGCCCGTTTCGGTGACGTCTACAATCGCGTCTACCACGCCCTCTTTGACTTTGGCCTCAGTGCTACCCCACGAAAACTCAACCTCAACCGGAATATTGCGTTCCGCGAAGTATTTTTTGGTGAATTTGACCAACTCTGTAGCTATTCGTTTGCCAGCGAGATCCTCAGGAGTTCTGGACGGGGATTCTCCATCCACAGCGAGGACCCACCGGGCCGGATTTTGAGACACCTTTGAATAGACGAGATCGTCTATCACTTTGACGTCTGAATCATTCTCAAGGATCCAGTCTTTGCCGGTCAGACCGGCATCGAAAGTCCCTGCTTCGACATAGCGCGAGATTTCTTGGGCCCTCAAGCGCGCCATGATTATTTCATCGTCATCTACAGAGGGAAAATAGTTTCGAGGGGAAATGGAGATATTCCATCCCGCTCTCTTGAAAAGATCTATTGTCGCCTGTTCCAGGCTACCTTTCGGAATAACCAGTTTGAGAGGTTCCTTACTCATCTATTTCCTGTAAATCTCCTTCTTGAGTCAGTCGGCGGAAAAAGCAGGTCCATTTTCTGGTATGGCATGCTCCCCTTCCCTGTTGTTCCACTAACAAAAGTATCGTGTCCTGATCGCAATCAACTAGTACGTCCTTCACTATCTGAATGTCGCCCGAAGTATCTCCTTTGCGCCACAATTCCTGGCGGGAACGGCTCCAGTAACAGGCGCGACCCTCGCGAAGCGTGACTTCAAGCGCTTCCCTGTTCATGTATGCCATCATAAGGACCTTACCCGTGCGCACGTCCTGAGCGATCGCCGGAATGAGTCCTTTTCCCTTTTCAAAATCCACGGGGAATTTTTCAATGTTGTCAGAAGCGCACATCACTACTCCTCCGCTTCAGTCATGAACTCCTGTTCCATTGCGCGAAGGATAGCCATTACCAGATTTGTGGACACTTCTGCAACCTTCGGGTCAATGCTGCCGTTCAGAACCCCGCCGAGAAGCGCGTTCAATACTCTCACCGCATCAGATGGATTTCTTACCAACGCGTCGCCTGATGTGCTGAGACCCGGCGCAGACTGAACGGTAGCCTTGTGGGAAGAGAGACCGGAGGACACGCTGCCAACTGCGCCTCGTACCTCAAGAATCTTTTCGAATACTTCAATGGCTTCAGGCGTATAGTCATCTCGCTCTTCTTTCAATATGTGCAGAATCTCTTCGGTTGATTTGGATTCGAGCACAGATCTGTCAATGTTGTAGCCCATCACAGAACTCCTAATACGCTTGTAATCCAATGCGGACCTCCTTATGCGCAACTGCCGCGCCGGAAGAACCATTATCGCAAAGGGTCTTGTCCTGGTTAGCTGAGTAGTTCTCGGTCAGGTGGCAGTATTATAGTTTATCTAATAAAGAAGTCCACAACGCTTATAGTCTGGTCGTCGCGTTCCCATTCCATCTCGTCTATCCATTTCCATACCTTCTTATAGGAGCACCCGGATAACATCAGGAGCGCGAGAGCAATAATTAGCCATTTTTTCATGAACGTCCTCTTTCGGGGATTTCTCGGCACACGAAAAAAATCTGGGATTCATGATATATCGGGACACAAAATGTGGCAAGTCGATATTTATTAAAAGTAATTTATAGGAAATCATTTTATTACTCTGAAATGAAAAGTATTTCATTGTCTTTTTCTGTTTCATATGATACGATCACTGCCGAATCAGCATATATTCAGTCCTGCAGGTCACGTCTGAATTGCTGATCATTTTGCCCCGACAATTGAAGATTAGGGCACTTCGATTCCGGAGGATGCTATGAAGAAGCTTCTGATAGTCAACACCGCCTTGCTTTTTATCTTGGCCATGGTTTCCTTTTCTGCCGCTTTCGAAACCGATTTTGATGATCTCCACAAATTTGACCGAAGCCTGCCGGCGTGGAAATTCGGCAGAGGAGTGACGAACATACTTTCGGCCCCGTATGAGCTCCTGGCAAACCAAACAAATGAAGCCATCGCCGGATCCTATGAAGGGGCGTACGACGGCGGTCTGCAAGGCTCGCTTGCCGGAGGATTCAACGGCTTCATTGCTGGAACTTTTTCCGGAACGTGGAAGGGCCTCCGCAGAATGACGACCGGCGCCTTGGAAATGCTCACTTTCTGGAAACCCGAATACGGGCCTACAATAGAACCCGAATGGGGAACTCGGAATGCGGCTTTTGGTGCCATCGATTATTTCAACCCGGACCCGTTTTGGTACTGGGGACCGGCGCGAGATTAGGCAAGAAATCAGAGATTCCGCAATAGCGAGGCTTTCGTCTCATTAGCAGAGGGTATGTTGAATAAAGTGCAGGGCACGGCTTTCCGTGCCCTTTATCGGTTTGATGAGCAAAAAATCTTTCACATTCCGGGCTACGGCAGGTTTTCCATATACAGTTGAGCACTGTATGCCGCAATTGCTCCGTCACCGATTGCAGTGGAAATCTGCCTCAGAGTCTTTGATCTGACGTCCCCTGCCGCAAACACTCCGGGCCGAGAGCAAGCCATCTTTTCGTTTGTGATGATGAACCCGTTCCTGTCCGTATCCACCAGATGCCCAAAGCTCAAAGAATTCGGGTTGAGCCCCACGTAGAAGAACACTCCTGAGACTGGTAACACGCTTTCGGTGCCGTCAACTGCAGATCGCAGTCTGATTGCTGTTACTTCTCTATCTCCAACTATCGCGACCGGGACAGTGTTCCAGTGAATGCGTATCTTGGGTTCATGAAGAGCTTTTTCCTGGATTTCTTTTACTGCCCTTAGTTTGTCGCGCCTATGAATCAAATGCACGGTCTTCGCGAATCTGGTGAGATAGACGGCCTCTTCCACCGCTGAATCACCGCCGCCTATTACAGCCAGCTCGGTATCGCGAAAAAACGGCCCATCACAGACCGCACAATAGCTTACGCCTTTGCCCGCGAGGTCGAGTTCGCCCGGCAGGCCCAACTTTACAGGAGAGGCGCCCGTAGCCAGGATCAAGGCTCGACACGTGAATACTTCCTCAGACTCGGTTGTTATGGAAAAACCGTCAGCGGTTGCAAGAACAGTCAGCGCGTCTGCCTGTTTTATTTCCAGGCCGAATTTCCTGGCTTGAGCCTCCATCTTTTGGGCGAGATCAAATCCCAAAATAGGTTCTTCAAACCCAGGGTAATTGTCCACGTACTCGGTGGCTGTCATCTGCCCGCCGGGCAAGCCTTTTTCCAGCAAGAGTGTAGATACGCGCGCTCTGCTGCTGTACATGCCCGCAGTCAATCCCGCGGGACCGCCACCCAAAATTATGAGATCGCTGGTCATGGTATTAGATTCTATCTAGCAGCTCCTTGATCCGGCTCTTGGGCACCGCGCCCACTATTTGGTCCACCACTTGGCCATCCTTGAACAGCATCAAGGTAGGAATGCCTCTCACTCCGTATTTTGTAGGAGTTTCTTTGTTATCGTCCACATTGAGTTTAGCTACTTTAATTTTGCCCGCGTATTCCGTTGCCAACTCTTCCACAACCGGTCCCACGGTGCGGCATGGCCCGCACCACGCGGCCCAGAAATCAACCAGTGCCGGGATTTCCGATTTAAGAATTTGCTGCTCGAAATCTCCATCACTTACATTGTGCACGTTGGGGTTGTCCGACATATTAGAACTCCTTTCTAAAATTCACATTTGTCATCTACGCAATGTTCTTTGAGAAATCTTCTAAGTTTTTCACGCACCTCGTCCGGGATTTCGGCCGGCATCGCTTTTCCGCATATCTCCACGGTGGTCGCGAGCGACTGGTAAATAAGCTGGCAAGGCGGGCACATGTCCAGGTGATCCTCTATCAACCTGCATTGGTCCGCGCTCATTTCTCCATCCAGGTAGTCCGATAGACAGCTGCAGAATTCCTTGCAGGTTTTCATCTAAGAGGCCCTCCGCCGATCCGGAGAAAGATCCTTGTCTATATAATATGACATCAAGGCTTCGCGAACCGAATTCCTAGCTCTATGAAGTCTGGATTTCACGGCAGCCACTGAAGAATCCATAATCTTGGACACTTCCTCCAGCGAGAAACCTTCCACGTCCCTCAAGACCATTACTGAACGGTACAATGCCGGGAGTTCATCGATCGCCTCTTCGATCTTCCTCCTGCCCTCGTTGGACAGCAATATTTCAAGCGGTGTGTTGACAAATTCAGGAGATGCCAGGGAAAGATCAATATTAGTCTGGTTTCGTATTTCGTCGTCGTATTCAATGCTGTCCGGGCGATTCTTCCTGAGGTGCATCAGAGCGGTATTAGTGGCTATTCGGAACAGCCAGGTGGAAAAAGAAGATGAACCTGAAAATCCTGCCAAGCCCTTATAGGCGCTGAGAAAAGTCTCTTGAAGCAGATCCTGAGCCAAATGGTTATCCTTCACCATTTTTCTCAGATGTCGATATATCCTCCCCTGGTACCTTTCCACTAGCGCCTCAAAAGCATCATATTCTCCGCCAAGGACTTTCTTTATATTTTCGCGATCTGAATCCATCTTGAGGTTCTCATTGACCAGGCGCAAAATTTATTCCCGACACTTAGGTGAACAATAGTCTCGATTTCTCTCTCATGTCAAGGGGTAAAGCCTTGAAGAGAGACCTGAGTTCCTGCACTTCCTTCGCAAAACTGTTCGGGAAAATCCATTTGAGACTTTTATCACCCACTTGAAATCTGTTAATCTATAATGTGAGAGTCCTATCTTAGCAAAATGGATCGGCCAATACACGGCATTCAACCCTATAGCATGCAGGCGATCAAGGAGCCCGAATGGAAGACCTAATAGAGAGAGTTGCGGAATGTCTGATGAGCGCCAGGAATGCAGTCGCACTTACAGGCGCGGGCATAAGTACCTGAGTCGGGAATTCCCGATTTCAGAAGCCCTGGTGGATTATGGACTCGGGTCGACCCGGGCGAGTTCTCTATAGATCGTTTTCTGCAGAACCCGGCTCGCTTTTGGCGGCTGCACCTTCAGCTGAAGGCTTCGGGACATTTCGATCTTGCCTCCGCGCAACCCAATGCCTCTCATTATGTGTTATCCCAGATGGAGCAGATGGGAATAATCAAGTGCGTGATCACCCAGAATGTGGATAACCTCCATCAAAGGGCGGGATCCATCGAAGTGGTGGAGTTTCACGGCAACCTTCTGCGAGCGGCATGCATGAAATGCAGGGCTCTTGAACCGATCGAGGAGGTGGAAATCAGACTCACCCACGGCGAAGAAGAAATCCCGCGCTGCACGAAATGCGGCGGACTGCTCAAACCGGACGCGATATTCTTCGGCGAGGCGATCCCCTCCAAAGCGCTGATGATTTCTCAAGTTCAGTCCCAGAAATGCGATCTTCTGCTTGTAATCGGCACTTCATTACAGGTTTTTCCTGCAGCACAGATACCGCTTACCATGAAGCGCAAGAACCCTCCTGCCACCGTCATTGAGATTAATATGGAACCTTCTGCCATGCACGAACAAGTATCTGACATGCTGCTGCTAGGCAGCGCGGGCGAAATAATTACCAGAGTCATGCAGTGCCTGCAATCGAAGGTTATAGCCGGTGCGTGTTAGCGCATTCGGCATGGAATGGGAGGGAATTCTCTTGAGCTATTAAGGTAGGAGCCAACGTTGATCGCGTCCAAAGTCAGGTCCTAGAACAACACCGACGTTTCTAGAAAGAACCCGGTGCGGTTCATGTCCACGGTATCAATGTCCCTTTTCATCTGGATGTGCCAAAATCTATACCCGCCGCTGATCGTCCAGGTCCACAAACGGTTTACCGGGATGTCCACCGCGCTGGCCACTTCCCATTCCCAGTTTTGCAAGCTCTCGTAATTCCACCAGCCGAAACGGCTGGAAAAATTCGGCCTCAGCGCAATTGCTTCGACGACAGGGTAAAAGGCCCCGTGTAATCCCAGCAGCGGCACGGCTCTGGTTCTGTTTTCATGATAATTGAAGGTCCCTGAGCCGGTAGCGATATTATTCACCCTGGTCTCAAGCCCGAGCGCTTGAAGATCGATGTTGGCGCCGAACAGGATCTGTGGAGACATGTAAAAATCAAGGTCGTAGCCGACTCGATAATCTCGAATCACCTGACTCGAATCATTTTTGGATTCGTAAACCGTGTAAGGCTCCGCGCGAAATCTGAAAACATGAATATTATCAAATCGCAAACTCGCGAATATCTCCCACGCCAAGCGTTCTTTCTTGAGGCCCAAGTGCTCCGAAAAATCGAGCTTGGTTCGATCTGGCTCAATCAAATCGCCACTGAGGTTCGAAAACCACATTCTGGCGCCGGAATTGATCCTCAGATAAGTTGGGATTTCCCATGCGTGCACGTTGCCCAAGAGCAGAAAGCACAGGATAGTCAGCCATGTTATGATGAAAAATCTTTTCATGTGAATTGGCCCATTGCGTGCTTTTGCCAATAAGTTACTTTAATAAAGCGAGCCAACCAATATAACTTATTATGTGTTTTGTCAAGAAAAAGCGGGAGATTGCTTTAATCATTCCGTGCGATTCCGGGACATTGTGGGGCAGGCTTTCCAGCCTGCCATGTCCTGAAAAGCCAATGATGGCAGGCTGGAAAGCCGCCCCACAAAAGCTGTTTACCCCGGATAGGCGCATGATTACAGATTGCTTCTGTCCACTCGCAATGAATGCACGAGAAGGCGGCTCTTGCCCCTGCGTGACCGAATTGGCACGGTTGAGCTACCGCAAACAGTATCCAAGAGACTTTAACCTGATTCATCCCCCAGGAATATTCTCATCAGTCCCCCTTGACGCGAGGCCCCCCGAGGGCTAAGGTGTGTATCGGTAGAAAAGGTAGTTTTTAGAGTGAGGAATCATCATGGTTCGTCTTGAGAGGCGGTCAGACGAAATACTCAGGGCAATCATTTCAGAATACATAGCCACAGGTGAACCTGTAGGATCGAGGACTTTGTCCAAGCGCCTCGATATTGGGCTCTCAGCCGCTTCGATACGCAATATTATGAGCGATCTTATGGACTGGGGTTACATCGCTCAACCTCATGTGAGTGCGGGCCGTATTCCCACGGATCAGGGCTACCGTTTTTATGTAGATGGTCTTTTATATGGCGGCGCTCCGGCAATGGAAGATGAAGCCGCAATTGAGGCGTCGCTGAAGATCGCCGGCCTGGATATTCGTGACGTGTTGCGTCAGTCGTCTGCAGTCTTAGCCGAGTTCTCTCGGCAGACTGGAGTGGTTACAGCGACACCTCCTGTGGACCAGACCTTCAAGGCCATAGACCTTATCAAAGTGTCTGAAGATCGTATCTTGGTGGTTTTGGTGTCTACCAGAGGTCTAGTCCAGAACAAAATGATTTTGGACGAAGACAACATCAATCAAGAAGCGCTTGAAAAATACAGCCGAATGCTGAATGACATGCTCAAGGACTTGGACCTTCGGCAGGCTCGAGAGAGAATTGAGCAGGAATTAGCCCTGGAAAAAACACGAGTAAACGCCATGTTGGCAAAGGCGTTGCTCCTGGGGCACACGATTCTCGCTGCCAGCACTGCCAGGGAAATCTTTATCGAAGGTCAAATCAACATCCTTGAAGAACCCGAATTCGCTCAGATTCAAAAGCTCAAAGCGATTCTTGTCACGTTTGAGGACAAGAGCAATCTTTTGAAAATCCTGGATAAGACGCTGGAAGCTAAAGGAATTCAGGTCTTCATAGGTTCCGAACATGGGCTGTATGAAATTGAAAGTTGTTCGATCATTGCCTATCCTATCCGTACAGAAGAGGCTTCTCTCGGCAGCATAGCAGTCGTAGGGCCAAAGCGCATGAATTACCTGAAGGTTATACCTCTCGTGGACGCGACCGCCAGAATTCTTACACAGATTGCTAAGAGAATTATAGAAAACGAAGTCTAGATTTGACGACGTTCATCGACCTGAAGATTCATCTTTCATACCGAGAAGAGTATCTCGCTGTAGGCGAAAAGGTAATCATTTGCCGCCTTCAGGCTGTCGAACGCCTTTTTCCCCGCTCTTGAAAACGTTCAGTGGGTCCCACCACTTTGTCTCTTTTTTCTTTTCAACTTTTTCGGGCGGCTTCTTTTGAGGGTCACTAGCGACTTCGTCGGCTTTGCCGGATTGCTGGGTTTTATCCGTGAGAGAGGATTCAGGCGTTTTTGCTTTTTCTTCGGGCTTCTTCGCGACAAACTGGACGTGTCCCCATTTCTGGGTACGACTATCATAAGAATAAACTGCTATGTTATCGCCTTCGCGACATTTCACCCACCATTCATCGAACTCCGGTCGATATTCGACGTCCATGATTTTTCCCGTTGTGGGGACGTCGTACACATTTGGTCTTTCGATGCGTTTGTCCGCGGAAACGCGCGGTTCCCCCTGATAGCGACAACGCCAAAACAAGGACCAGTATGCAAATGCAGAGAGATTTCATGGGACTCGAGTCACCAACAAATAAATGAACTTCACCATTGAGCCCATGTACCATAAACCGGATCACTTGGAATTCCAAGGGAACAATACTCAATCTGTTACCCGTCAGTCACTCGGGTAACCCGACTAATCCAGTTTGTCTTTGCGAGGAGTTGAGCGACGAGGCAATCTCCTTAGTGAAAAGATGAGATTGCTTCGCGCTCGCAATGGCTTCCGGATACCTCGTCTCATGCCAGAGAATCCGAAACGATTCACAAATCGGGCTTCCGCGCAGAAAGCTTCGCATGAACGTTCATTTTCCCGGGCAATCTGCAGGCCGAAATATTAGCAGTGGTCCGGGGGCATTCTCAAATTGACAAAAAAACAACCCGCAAAAGAATTCGGTCGATTCGCCTATTGAATGGCAGTTATTATTCTGCCGATTCTTCAACGTTTCGGCAAATCTTGTCTTTCAGTGCATCTGAAGACCATACTGCAAGCGGTCCGCAAGCGCCTCTGGGGTCCACTCGGCAACGGTAACCCGTGCTGGTTACTCCCTGGCTTTCCAGTGCGTCCCAGCTATTCTTGAAATAACAGCATTCGTCGTTGAAACATACGTAATGGACTTCTCCGCCCCATGAAGACTCCAGTGGTGTTTCGATAGGATCCATTTTCTCTCCGCAATGCGGACAACTGAGATCCTTCTCCATTTCAAACCTCCGGTTACGCGCTGGCCGCGTCCCTGCGACCGAGCGAGCTTCTTTCTGTTTTTCGCGTTGTATAGTGACCATAAAAGGTCTTTACTATAGGTAACCCTTTCGTCAGGAGTACGCAAGGATCTCGAAAACGAATCTCCTTATTTTTCTCGATGAATCTGTAGGAAAACTAGTGATTTTTTGGTATTTTTTGTGAAGTCAGTGCCAATGGCGTTAGTAGGTTCTCGCGAGGATCGGAAATGGCAGGCGACGTATCCAACAATTCTTTCCCATTCGCTGAAGAGCCCATAGAGAAAATCATACTTCGCAGCATGAGCGAGGGAGTCATTACTCTGGAATGCACCGGCCGCATATTCACGATTAACCCTGCAGCACTGAGAATCCTGGGCATTATGGAGGAACAAATTGTAGGAAGGCTCTTTGAAGAAGTCTTAGCGGGTGAGCCTTTCAATGAAGATTTCAGGTTTTTCTTCTCTGGCGCAATGGGCAATGATCGTCGGACTTCCAGAGAAGAGGTCCAGTACAGGCGTCCGGACGGGCAGATTGTGGACCTGTCTATTACAGCTTCGTTCCTTGAATTGGATGCGTGTGTAGAAGGCATGCAGAATGTCGTGGTGGTTTTCCGCGATGTGACAGCTTTCAAGGCGCTGGAAAGGATGAAGCGCAGGGCTGTTAATCACCTTTCGCACGAGCTGAGAAACACCTCTGGCGGTGATAGCAGCGTCCACAGAGCAAATGGCTGACGCCGATCTGCCTAGACAAAAACTTGTGAGAAACCTTGAAAGAGTTCAGCGAAATCTCAAACGTCTTGTAGATATACAAGGTATTGTGGAAGAGATGTTGAATCCTCCGGACTTCAAGCCCGCGATTCTTTTTCTGCCTTCTACGATAGAGAATAGCTTGCGAGAGTTGCGCAAGGATTTTTCGCACAGAAGGGTTGTGCTCAGGTCTCAAGTAATTCCAGAACAAACTGACATCTTGGACCCGGCCATTCTTAATATGGTGCTGGAATCCCTAGTAAAGAATGCCGTGGAAGCCACTCCAGACGGCGGAGAGATACTCGTGTGCGTGGACAAGGTGCCGGATGGAATTCTCGTCAAAGTTGGGGATTGGGGCGTCGGAATCCCGGTACGAGATCAAGACTTCATATTTGACGGATTGCATCACACGCAATCCACCGAGGAATATTCCAGCAAGCGCCCTTACGATTTCAACGCCGGCGGAAAAGGACTGGAACTTCTCAGATTGAAGACAATGGCTGAGGCCGGGTATTTCGAGATCTCCTTTACAAGCAATAGATGCAGATACGATGCTGAAAATAAGGATCATTGTTGCGGAGAAGTCCTTTCTTGTCACCATATTGAAGGTATAGAGGGATGTCGAGAATCCGGTGGATCCGTTTTTTCGGTGCTCTTCCGATCTGCGTGAAAGGGCAGGCAGGATTTGTTGCAGCCGGGTGCAATAATCCGGTAAGTTAGAGTGTCCGACTCTGGGCGACCCTAGAATTTTTCGGAATTGTTCATTTGGCAAAAAAAGCCACTGTCATTGCGAGGGCGTAAGCCCGTGGCAATCTCCCAACCGGCAGGAATAGATTGCTTCGTCGCTTTACTCCTCGCAATGACACCGGTCTCACACCCCGATTCTTTGGTAACGGCACGATTCCGAACTTTTTTTTGATCTAAGGAGAAGCCATGCTCAAGAACCAGAGGGGCCAGCGTCTCCGCTGGGCCAATGCTGACAAATCCTGCTGGCGCGTGTCGTCACCCCGACGAAAGTCGGCGTCCAATCACGTGCTTCGCGGGATTGAAAAACCTGGATTCCGTCTTTCGACGGAATGACGACACGGGTCTGCGTTCGTGAGTTGACGGCTTAAGTCAACAGCAATGCTTCTCTGGGCCGGCTAGTGAGATGTGAAGTCCGCCGTCGCGGAGGCCGGCTGCTACCAATTTTCGACAGATCGCTCTTTATAACCGCAAATAACTCTCGGCCATCAATTATAGGCTTTGCACTTGGAATCCCACGCGTCACATATATCTACATGCTCTTAAATGAGGAACTGCAAAATGGAAGAGTCCTTTCGGAAACGCCTCGACAAAATGTTTGCTCCTCGCTCTATAGCGCTTATCGGCGCCGGAGCGACACCCGATAAGGTCGGACATGCAATCATGGACAGTATCGTAACGGGCGGATTTCCGGGCCATGTATACCCCATTCACCCGAGACACAAAGAAATTCTCGGCCATCGAGTGTACAAGGATGTAGCAGACATTCCGGAGATACCGGATTTGGCTGTGGTCGCCTTGAATCAGCATTCGACCATTGAGATGACTGCCAGACTGCGCGAAATAGGCGTAGCCGGGGCCAGCATAATAGCTGGTGGTTACTCTGAAATGGGCGCTGATGGGACAGCACTCCAGGCCAAATTGAGAGAGGCTGCGGGAGACATGCCCGTGGTCGGCCCAAACACCCTTGGTTTCTTAAACGCGCGTGCAAAGCTCAATGTGACTTTCTATCCGCGGCTTCTGAATCCAGGGCACGTATCATTTCTTAGCCAGAGCGGCGGAATCGGTCTCGCGTTAAAAGGGCGAGCTGACGATGAGGGCCTGGGGCTTGCGAAATGGGTGGGCGTCGGAAACAGAGTCAACCTGGAGTTCCATACGCTTCTGGAGTATCTGAAGCACGACCCAGACACGCGCGTTATCGGAATATTTACCGAAGGGTGTTCCGATGCGCGAGGCATGATGGAAAGAATAGGTGAGACCACAACGGAAAAACCGGTGGTGGTCTACAAAGGCGGCTTAGGCGAAGACGCCGATAGAGTGACCGTAACACACACGGGAGCGGCTGCCGGAGAGGTTAGGATCTGGGAAGGCGCTCTGCGCCAATCGGGTGCGGAAATAGTGTCATCCGTTTCCGATATGATTTCAGTATGCAAAGCTCTTTCTTTGGCAAGAGCGCCGCGAGGCAAGCGGATCGGAATCTTCACGCATACAGCAGGTCCGAGCATTGTCGCGTGGGACGTGCTCAAGGACGAGCCGGGCTGCGTGCTTTCGGACCTAAGTCAATCCACTCTCCAAAAGATCGCGGAAATCCTGGGACCTTCCGTGCCAGTGGTGCACAAAAATCCGGTAGACGGCGCGGCAGGCGCATTCTTGACCAAGCCTTTTCATGATATTGCAGAAGCTATACTCGTGGATGATTCAGTAGACGCTCTGCTTGCAATATTCTGCGAGCACAAAAACTGGGAATATCCCTACGAAGGGCTCATTGAGCTCGCGACTCGTTTCCCAAAGCCTATTGTGGCATGCTTCATAGGTTCAATACTCAAGATCGGACCTTGTCGAGCCAAACTGCACGAAGCAGGAGTCCCAACTGTACGTGCTGCCCGAAGATGCAGCCATAGGCCTGCGCGCCCTTTTGCGAAGAGAATCGGGGAAGAACTCCTTGTAGAAAGTCCTCACCGCGCCTTTTAAGAAGTGTGCATTGTTCGGTCTATAGATGAATCGCAAACCTTCAGCTGTAGGGATCTAGGACGATTGCTCAGAAGCGAGAGTAGGGCCGGCAACATGCCGGCCCTACTGGAAAAAGACTCTTTCGCCACCTGCGAGTGCATCCTTATCAGGCGCCTGTTTTTTAATTCGCTTTTAGACTAATATTACGTTATGCGGCTCGCGTAAGCTCTCTAACTGCGACGTGGAGAAATTCCTTTGGGTGGGACCGATCTGGTAAACTCCATGAAAATAATGCGTACCCCCAGAAGCCTCGACCTTTGCATCACCAGCAAATGCAACTTGAGATGCGCGTATGCAGCCATTTTTCAAGCGGTGGTGAGGTCGAGAAGGACCTTTCTACCGAGGAATGGCTTCAATTTTTTGAAGAGCTCCACCGATGCAACGTAATGGACGTTTGTCTTCAAGGGGGCGAGCCTCTCTTCCGACCGGATCTGAAGGAATTGATAAATGGAATTGTCGGGAATCGAATGCGGTTTTCAATACTGACGAACGGGACTCTGATTACAGAGGAAATGGCCACATTTCTAGCTTCCTCCGGCAGATGTGATTCCGTTCAGGTGTCAATCGACGGCTCAATTCCCACGACTCACGACGCGTTCAGAGGAGAAGGTAATTTGTACGCGGATTGAGAGGATTGAAGTTTCTTTTGCAGCATAGAATAAATGCTACTGTGCGGGTCACGATTCACAGGCGAAATGTCGACGAACTGGAAGTCATAGCAAAATTCCTTCTTGAAGAATTAGGATTGCCGGCCTTTTCTACCAATTCCGCTTCCTATTTCGGACTTTGTCGCAAAAACACCGAACAGGTCCAACTTACCGCTGAAGATCGATCGTTGGCCATGGAAAAGCTGCTAAATCTTGCGGACAATTACGACGGGCGGATCTCGGCTCAGGCAGGCCCTTTGGCTGAAGCAAGGCTGTGGAGGGAAATGGAAGCTGCGCTCAAGCAAGGAGAAGATCCGACACAGAGAGAAGGTTTCCTTACGGGATGCGGGGGTCCGATGACTACGCTGGCCGTGCGCGCTGACGGAATGATGCTGCCCTGCGTTCAACTTCCAGAAATCGAGCTGGGGGTCATAAATAAGAATGACCTCAAGGATGTTTGGCAAAACAACCCTGAGCTGCAAAGATTTCGGCTAAGACGAAAGATCCCGTTAAGCGATTTTGAATTCTGCCGTGATTGCAACTACACCAATTATTGCACCGGCAACTGTCCTGCTGCTGCTTCCGCGATATTGCAGGACCCCTGGCATCCCAGCCCGGACGCTTGCTATAAGCGATTCAAAGAATCCGGAGGACGCCTTCCCCAAGAGTCCCCACAGTTGCCATGAAAAAGTAAGCTCGACCGACGAATCGGTCGAGCAAAGGATCGGGGGAGGTAAGGGCTTCCGGCCTGGGAGTTAGAAGAGAAAGCCGACCTGGATAAAGGCTCCGTCTATGGTGCTTCCGAATACCTCTGTCGGTTTTTCTTTCTTCAATTGAGAGTAGCGATAACCGCCTTTGACGAATCCAAAGCGTCCGGCTTTAATTGGAATCATGTAACTTAGTCCAGCTTCGGCTTCGTACCCGACGCTGTCGTTCAGGAAGGCAATGCCGCCCTTTCCACTGAATGCCAGCGTGTTGCCGTGAAAGTTTCTTCAAGCACCGGACAAATTCGACACCGGTCACAGCCATGTTCTTGGTGTCATCCCAGACCACTGCAGGAGTCACGCCTGTCCCGATGGACAGCTTGTCCTGCACGTTCAGCCAGTCCACAAACAAGTTCGTGACACTGTGCTGGCTCTGGCTCACGTTGAAGTACAGGCCGGCCCGATGCTCCAAGTGCTCCCACTTCGAGCGCACCTCTGTTGCAGAGGCAAAGGTCGTGCCCATGAAGTTGAATGATGTCCTCGGGAAATTGGTCGCGTCCATGAGAATTGGAGTGAACGAATACCGTATGCCCCAACGAGGCCTGAACTGGTAAAGGGCTTCAAAAGACCATATGGTGTTTCCGCTCTTCTTCAAGCCAAGATGGTCGTCGAAGTCCACCAGTGAGGTCTGTAGACCGACTACGTCCAATCCGCGCCTTGCTTCCCCTCGGATCCTGCCAAAAGTAACCTTCGGACCGAGAAAGAACTGACCCTGGGCCGGAGTGGGCAAGAAGCAGTCAGCCCACCAATTCATCGGATTTAACCTTGAAAGCGCCTCGAACCTTGAAGTCACCCCGGGGTAGGGCCTGACCTTAAATACCTCGGGTGCAGTAGGCTTCACCTTTGTGATTCCCTTTACTCCCGTGGGGCTATCGAGACGTGCGCCGACACTAGGATCGTAATCAGTTGGGGATTCGGCCCACGCGACAGTCGCAGTCACTGTCACAATCAAAGCGAGTACAAACGCATACTTTAGATGGTTTCCTAACATAACACCCTCCCTCAGGGTTCTAATATGTGCTGAGGGGGACTTTAAACAGATTTGACAGAATGTCAAGAAAATAAATTCTGAACTATCAAAGATTTAATTAAAAAAGCTAGAATTTGCTTTAAACCTAAAAAACTGGCGCAGCGATAACTACTTAATATAGCGGAATAATAGTGTGGCGACTCGGCCAGGTTATGATTCATAACAAAACTATTACAATTTCGTATGGCTACAGCAATTAACTCATCCGAAAAGGCCCTCGACCGCGTTTCTGGTCAAAAACAAGGGGCGATAACTTAAGGTTATATAGATAATGCGTGGAAATTACGACTATAGTATCGGCAGGCAACTGGGGTGCGCGGTGGGTGGAGCTTAATCCACCTCTTTATAATACCCTCCAGGAACACTGGGTGTTGAACGCGAGAATATCCTGAATCTAGACATTCCCCACTTCTGTAGACGGAAGCGGACGGACGTCCAAAGCACCCCCAGGCCGTAAATTACCGACCTGCGAAAATTTATGGATGAGGCCTCGGGGAAGTACCTGGTGGGGCAGGATATTTCCCCCACATTGAAATCAAAATAGATAGCCTGTGCCAGCATTTCATTATCAAATAGAAAATCGTCGGAATTCTCATGGAGAGGCAGCTCTTCTAAAACTAGTCGCGAAAAAGCTCTGAAACCGGTATGAAACTCGGAAAGCTTCGATCCTAACATGAAGTTTTCCGTCAAAGTCAGGAACCTGTTGGAGAGATACTTGTAAAAAGGCATTCCTCCGCTTCTGGTTTTTCCTCCGAGTATTCTGGACCCAAGGACCACAGCGTATTCATCCGACACCACCATCGCAGCGATCGCTGGCACCAGTCTGGGGGAATATTGATAGTCCGGATGAAGCATTACTATTACATCTGCCTGGGATTTAAGGGCTTCGGTATAGCAAGTTTTCTGATTCCTGCCGTACCCGTAATTCCTGTCGTGCAGAAAGCATCTGATATTCAATCCTCTGGCGAGTCGCACGGTTTCATCCGCGCTGTAGTCGTCCACCAAGAGGATATCATCCACAACCTGGCGGTCGAGTTCTGTAACTGTTTTTTCGAGCGTAGCCGCAGCATTGTACGCGGGGAGCACCACTATTATTTTCTTGCCGTTGAGCATGCGAATTCTCTTACAGATTAACCACCAAGTTGATTTATGCGATCCTTGCTTTGTCTAACCTGCACCATCTCAGCGATTATTGAAACTGCTATTTCCTCTGGGGTCTCGCCTCCTATTGGTAGGCCTATAGGCGCGTACACGCGCTGAATGTCTTCTCGGCTGAACCCCTGTTCCAGCATTGACTCAAATATGAGTTTCGTCTTTCTTCGGGACCCGATCATGCCGATATATCCGGCTCGCGTCCGAAGCGCCTGAGCGAGCACTGTTTTGTCGTGCGCGTGGCCTCTGGTGACGATTATAAGATAGCTGTCTTCGTTCACGTCCAATTTCTCGAACGCTGTATGGAAGGAATCCAGCACGATTATTTGATCCGCATCGGGAACCTGCTCATCGCAGGCGAACTCTGCTCGATCATCCAAGACAACGACTTTGAAATCCACGTACGCTGCCAGGTGAGCCACGCACGCGCCCACGTGCCCCGCACCGAATATAAATACCGTGCCCATGGGATGAAGCCATTCCAGGAACACGTGATTCTTCGTTTCCGGAACTTCAAGCAATTGGGCAGGCCTGAGCAATCGTTGTTGAGGCATTGCCCTGATTGCAGCTTCGTCGCTGGCGAAGCCTCCGTATCTCATACCGCTGCTGTCCAGAAGGAGATGATTAACCGGTCCTCCGCTAGTTCCTATCGCCATTTCCAGATCTGTGAAGAAATAGGCGGTCGATCTTTCCTTGGTTATTTCCGTGAGCCGTTGAAACAGTTGTTCTCTGATCTTATCTGAGGAGGGCACGAATTCCACGAGGACTTCCGCATCGCCGCCACAAATCATATCCGCTGAATGCGCGTCCATTCCTTTGAAAGAAAAGAGTGCTCTGTGTGAGGTGCCAGATCTCAGCGCATCCCAGGCGAATTGTTGGACTTGAGCTTCGAAGAGGCCGCCTCCTATGGTCCCCACGATGGATCCGTCTCTCCTGACCAAGAATCTGGTCCCCACGTGTCTGGGCGAGGAGCCTCTCACTCCAAGTATTGTCGCCAGGGCGAAGTCCTTGCCCTGCTGAAACTGCTCCATAGCGGCTTTCCAGATTTCCAGCATATTATCCACCTTTGACCTGACGATAATTAGTCTGAATTTTGAGTATGGTTTCAGAAGATTAGACTACGCGGGGACGCTGTAATTGTCAAGCGAGCGGTCTGACACAATTTCAGGTGGGTGCACTAATGTAGGCGCCGAGATTACGTTTCTTTCCGGTGGTGTTAGTTTTACGAGCTATCCGTCCGTGTCTTCCCCTTGGGTGTCAGAGTTCACTCACATGATTTTTCTGTAATTAAAGAAACTCACAGATCAAGCTCGCGGCTTGGTGCGGAAGTCCGGAGTCTATTCTTCCTCGCCCTTGCCGCCAATCAATATTCTGATTTCCTCCAGCACGTCGGTTGCCGTGACCGGAGCGGGTCCGATTTTTTCCACCAGTTTGTCCGCTGCAAGGCCGTGAATGTAAACTCCAAAGGGCAAGGCTTCTTCCGGAGGTATGCCCTGTACCAGCAAGCCCCCTAGAATCCCGGTCAGCACGTCGCCCTGGCCTCCGGAGGCCATCCAAGGATTTCCGGTCGTATTGACGAAAATCATTCCATTGGGAGAGGCTGTAATGGTTCGGGCTCCCTTGAGTATCACCCACGCGCCATAATCTGCGGCCAGTTTTTTCGCGATTCCAACTCGATCTTCCTGGACCTCCGAAGTGCTTTTTCCAACTATGCGGCCCATTTCACCAGGATGTGGAGTCAGCACCACTTGCGCTTTGGTGGTCTTCAAGACTTCCATGCGGCCAGACAGAGCATTCAAACCATCTGCATCAATTACCACCCAGCCCGAATACGCGGACAAAATCTTTTCCATCATTTCCGGAATATCATGGCTGGTCGAGAGTCCCGGCCCAATGGCGATACAGCGTTTCCCTTCGGCCAAAGAAGAACTCGATCCGATGCGGACGCTCCGAGGTATCCAGGAACAGATTCAGGGAGCGGCTCAGTCATTTCTTCCGTAAGCTTTGTCTCAAGAATGGGATTCAAAGACGCTGGCACGCCGACAGTGACAAGCCCTGCTCCGACCCGGGATGCTGCCCGCGCAGCCATTGCCGGTGCTCCGGTTTTGCCGGGTGAACCACCCACAACCAAGAGATGGCCGAAATGTCCTTTGTGAGCTTCCGAATCCATCCGGAGTTGACTGTAGACTTCGGTTCTGGGCCAGGTGTAAAGCAAGGCCCTCGGGGGATTTTTCTCCACAGCGGGCAAGGGGATTGAAATATCCACCACCTCGATGGCTCCGCAGTATTCGGCGCCAGGACTCAAAGCCATTCCCAGCTTTCTGAAACCGTACGTGGCGGTGATATCCGCCCTGACCGCGCATCCCAGAATTCGCCCAGTGTCAGCATCCAGGCCGGAAGGAAGGTCTACAGCGAGTATAATAGCAGTGGTGTTATTGAGTTCCAGAATGGCTTCCCGATAGGGGGACCTCACGTCGGATGTCAATCCGGTCCCAAGGATGGCATCAATTATGACCTCGCTTTCGTGCCACGTCTGAACTGCCTGTTCCATAGACTCCGCATCTGTCACCTGAGAAATCCGCGAGGTCATTTTCTCAAGTACTTCAAGATTGATCAGCGCGTCGCCTTGGATCTTGTCTCTGGGGCTCAGGAGAAAGATGTTTACATCTGCGCCGTGATTAATGAGATATCGGGCAATAACGTATCCGTCTCCGCCATTGTTGCCTGGTCCGGCGATCACAGAGACTCTGAGATCTCGCAGATCACCGCCGAGGTGTTTTTTCAGGATGTGAAAGGTGGTTCGCCCCGCATTTTCCATTAGGACTACACCTGGGATGCCGTAATCCTGAATGGCGGTCGCGTCAAACGCCCTCATCTCCTTCGCGGTCACGAGATACATAGCGATACCCCTGCACATGAAAAGTATTTAGGGAATTTGACGGAAGCCCCACATGGGCCGGTCAAATTCCTGATTAATTCATATTTGGCGCAAACTTTATTTCCCTGCTTCCATAAAATCGCAGGAATATCCGGAGCATAACATGTTGAATTTTCCTATTTGCTCCAGCGTGATCAATCCCTTTAGCTCACTCCCCTTTAGTATCGGGACGGCCTTTATGCCGGAATCCTGCATTTTCTGAAGCACTTCGGTCAAAGGTGTATCTTCCACTGCTGTGGAGAAATTTTTCACCATCGCCTCGGAAACCAAAACCGAGGGCCCGGACTGGTGCAATGCGGTTACAAGAGTGTCCCTGGTTATCAGTCCTACCAGACTTCGATCCTCTACGACGGGAAAATCTGTCTGAAAGCCGCGGGCATACATTGTCGCCACTTGCCCCATCGTGGACGAAGGAGAAATGGTCTCAACATCTGTGCTCATGGCGGCTCCAGCAGTCACACCGCCCAAGGACATCATGATTCCCGCCTGACGCTCTTCTGCTTCCGCTCCAAGGTACACGAACATCGCTATGAGTATCATGAAGAAATTCATGGTCCAGATGCCCAGGAGAACATCAAAATGGCGAAAACTTGACCAACTCCCACTGCTACCCGAGTCGCTGTGTACGAGGTCAGATACAGTCCCAGCAATCCTCGGAGTACGCGGCCGCCATCCATCGGGAATGCCGGTAGGAGGTTAAAAATGGCCAAAAACGAAATTCACTGCGCTGAGCTGGGCCAACATGTTCCCGCCCACGGACAGATCTGAAATAGTCACGGGGGTTCCAAACAGGTCAGCGAATACCCATAGGCAGAAAGCCAAGATCAAGCTTGCAGCGGGACCAGCCGCTGAAATGAGTATCTCCTGAACAGGGTTCTTTGGTGGATTAGGCATCCTGGCCACGCCGCCAATTGGAAGAAGCGTAATATCAACTACTTCGATGCCAAAATAGCGAGCAACAAGTGCGTGGCTCAGCTCATGAAATACTACTGATGCAAATACTAGTAGAACGAAAATCACCCCGTTAAGTCCGCCGACTCCCACAATTGATGTGCCGGCAAAGAAGATCAGAATCAGCAACAGAACAAACGTCATGTGAACCAATACAGGGATTCCCATTATTGAACCGATTCTAAAAGACCATTTCATAGGCCGCGCCTCCTGCTTTGCGTAAAAGAATTTCCGATCCGGGTGCCTCGGGTAGTTAGAATTGTTCATCCTTGGGAAATCGTAGCTGACCCGACGGCGACCTTAGGCCCGGTTGAAAGAGAAATATCAGTATTGTTTATCACAAATCCGGACCGCGGTCAGCACCTGTGCAATATGGAAACAAAGTCTTTTTTGTAGTAGTCTGCTTTATCTCAAAAAATACTCAAGGTGCTTAATACAGAGGTTCACGTGATTCCCATCGGAGAGGCCCAGCAAAAAGTATTGGAAGAGATCCCGGTCCTTGGAAGGGAACGGATACATATACTCGAAGCACTCGCCAGAGTTTTGGCTCAAGATGTTGCAGCAGCTCGGGACGTGCCTTCCGGTGACAATTCCGCTATGGACGGATATACGTGCCGCCACGAGGACATAAACGGAGCAAACCAATCGAGCCCTGCAAGATTGACCGTTGTGGGAGATTCCCCGGCCGGCCGACCTTTCAAGGGGACCGTAGGTCCAGGTCAGGCGGTAAGAATTATGACGGGCGGTCTCATCCCTGCCGCCGCGGACACAGTAATCATGGTGGAGGATACCGAGAAGGACGGGGATCAGATCCTGTGTCTCAAGGATCCCGGCCTCGGGGCGCATATCAGGCAGAGGGGTGAAGACGTCAGAGGCGGAGAGGTCGTGCTCCCTGAAGGAACAATCATAAGACCGCCCGAAGTGGGCATGCTGGCTACTTTGGGCCATGCTTACGTCCAGGTTCATCAAAGGCCTGTGGTGGCGATACTTTCCACAGGTGACGAACTGGTAGACCTGGATGAACCTTTCACTGAGGGAAAAGTCGTGTGCTCCAACACTTACAGCCTTGCCGCGCAGGTTTCCGAATGTGGAGGAATCCCTCTTTCGTTAGGTATAGCTCCGGATGATGAAGCCGAGCAGTGTACGCGAATATCCGAGGGCTTGAGGGCAGACGTCATTTTGACTTCCGGTGGGGTTTCAGTTGGAAAATACGATCTTGTGAAGGACACGCTTACTCAGCTGGGGATGCGTGTAAAATTCTGGAAAGTGGCCATGAAACCCGGTAAGCCTTTGGTGTTCGGGACTATTGGAAACAAACCGGTTTTCGGGCTCCCTGGGAACCCCACCTCAGCGATGATTTCATTTGAACAATTCGTTCGGCCCGCGCTCTTGAAGATGATGGGTCACACAAATCTGTTCAGACCGTTGGTCGACGCGGTGCTCGCCCAGGAGATCAAAATCTCAAAGGGTCGCATGCATCTCATACGATGCAAGCTGTTTGAAAAAGACGGGAAAATGATGGCTGTCGCTACCGGCACCCAAAGTTCAGGCGCGTTGAGATCAATGGTACTCGCTGACGGGCTTATGATTTTACCTCCTGAGCGCTCGCCCTTCTCGGAAGGAGACCCGGTCAAAGTGCAGGTGCTTCACAGTTCTCCTTTGAGCCCGCATTCGCCGTACGAGCATTAGAATAGGTCCGCAGCTGAAACTTCTGGAGGAATGCTTCCCGGATTGGCCGTCAGATGATTCGGATTCTCATAAAAGGGTTAGCAAGACTGGATTCCCGCCTAAGCGGGAATGACAGGTTAGCGGACTCCGGTGCCTCATCCATGCTAGCTTGCTTGCTTGAACGCACATTCCTGTGAAAACCTTTGAGACAGCTAGATGATGACGGTCAGGGACGCCTGTCGCTACCAGATAGTAGCGGCCGGCGTCCCTGCCGGCCACTTGGGTCGTGCATTCTGGGGTTTTAATTGGCGTCCCCTATGACAGTTGGTATGATCGAATTTCATCCATCCAGCCTTTCGAGGTAACCCAAAACATAATCCCGCACGCCGTCTTCCAGACTCAAGAGTTTTTCTCTGAAACCCGCAAAGCGCAATTTGGCCGTTTCCGCGCACGTATAGTATTGATAACGTTTCTCGAGGCCCTCCGGCATGTCTATGTACTCAATGTTCGGGGTCATTCCAAGGGCAGAAAACACTGCAGCAGCCAGGTCATTGAAGTTTCTAGGTGTTCCTGTTCCAGCATTGAATATCCCGTTGACCTCCGGCCGTTCCAGAAAATGCAGCGTAATCCTGACCGCGTCCTTCACGTATATAAAATCCCGCAACTGTTCGCCGTCTTTGTATTCCGGTCGATATGACTTAAAGAGTTTGACCTTTCCGGTTTGTTTGATTTGATGATAAGCCCTGATGGCCACGCTACGCATATCACCTTTGTGATACTCGAACGGTCCATAAACATTGAAGTACTTCAGGCCGACAGCCTTTTTCAGAATACCTGTTTTTAGGGCCCACCAGTCAAATAGTTGCTTGGAGTAACCGTACATGTTCAGCGGGCGCAAATGCGCAATCGATTCGTGGTCGTCCGAGTATCCTGAGCCTCCGTCTCCGTAAGTCGCAGCACTGGACGCGTAAATGAAACGAAGCCCCCGTCGTCCGGTGAACCTGGTAGCAAGGCTTTTGGAAAATTGAAAATTATTTTCCATCAGGTAGTCCGCGTCTTTCTCGGTGGTGGAACTGCACGCGCCCATGTGAAACACTGCCCAAATTCCGTGGTCGAAAAGTCCTCTCTCGAGTTTAGCCAGGAAATCGTCTTTGTGCTCGTAATCAACATATTTCAGATCAAGGAGATTCTTCCATTTGTCGGCCTGTCCCAGGCGATCCACTATCAGAATGTTTTCCTCGCCAGATTCATTAAGTGCCCTGACTATGTTGCTTCCGATGAAGCCGGCTCCTCCGGTTACGATGATCAACGCAGACCTCTCTATGAGAAAAGATTGTTTTTCCAATGATCATGGTCGTGTACCACACAGGCCAGTCTGGTCGCAAGAGAATAAGCCATGATCAGAATGCAGTCCACTTGTGATGCGCTGCTACTATTTCCTGCGACCATGAATGTGGCGTAATATGATCGCAATCGAAAATTCTACCGGAGTTTATATTATGATCATCCACAATACGACTATTGAAATGCGCACTGAGGGATTCTCCGACTGCCGTGACATTACGCCGGAAGTCAAAGCGGCAGTTCATGAATCGGGGGTGCGAAGCGGGCTCGTGACAGTAATGGTTCCTGGGTCTACTGCCGCTGTGACCACTATAGAATTCGAATCAGGTGCTGTGAGCGATTTGAAGCAAGCCCTGGAAAGGCTCGCGCCCATGAGCATCGAGTACGCGCACAATTTGCGTTGGGGAGATGGAAACGGTTTTTCTCACGTAAGGGCTGCGCTAATGAGGCCTTCACTCAGTGTCCCGATAGTAGACGGTAAGCTTTGCCTCGGGACCTGGCAGCAGTTGATTCTTCTGGATTTCGACAACAGGCCGCGCCAACGGTCTGTTGTTATTCAAGTAATTGGCGAGTAGTTTAGAGTGAATGCGTACCTACTCGCGCTTCTATGCTTTGTCTGGAGGATCGAGAAGTGAAAGCTCTTGTTTTTGATGGAAAGTTGTCACTGAAAGATATCCCTGTTCCTGAGCCCCGGCATGGGGAAGCTCTCGTGAAAGTCCTCGTCGCAGGGATTTGCAACACAGACCTTGAGATAAGCCGCGGGTACATGCAATTCCAGGGCGTTATAGGCCATGAGTTCGTCGGTCGGGTGGAACGCTCGCCTGACTCGAATCAGGTCGGGACTCGTGTGGTGGGTGAAATAAATGCGGGCTGCGGAGAGTGTCCAGCCTGCAGGGAAGGCTTGCAGCGTCATTGTCCTAACAGGACCGTTCTCGGGATTCTCGGCAGGAACGGAGCCATAGCCGAATACCTGACTCTGCCTGTATCAAATCTCATAGCCGTGCCCGAAGGCGTATCCGATGAAAAGGCCGCCTTTACCGAGCCCCTGGCTGCGGCCCTCGAAATTCTGGAGCAGGTCAAAATAAGGCCCGCGGACAGGGTCCTGGTCATAGGAGACGGCAAGTTAGGGTTGCTTGTCAGCATGGTTTCTGAGGTTGACTGGCAGCGATCTCTTGCTCGTGGGCAAGCATACGGCGAAGCTTGACTTATTTTCGCGGCTAAAGGGTCGCGCCGCGCTTCTCAGCGAACTGGAGGCGACCAGCGACAAGTTCGATATTGTAGTGGAATGCTCCGGAAACCCTGGTGGATGGAAGCTTGCCGTGGATAGGGTCAAACCGCGGGGCACGCTCATCTTAAAGAGCACATGCCACGGAAGCCTGGATTTCAATCCGGCGCCTCTTGTGATCGACGAGATAACGGTCGTGGGTTCCAGGTGTGGCCAGTTCGCGCCAGCATTGAGGTTAATGAATTCCGGCCTCATCGATCCGACGCCTCTCATATCCGCGGTGTTTCCACTTGCGCAGGCTGAAGACGCGTTCAGACGATCCCAGGAATCGGACTGTATGAAGGTTTTGCTGAAGATTTCCTCTTGAGTGTAATGAGTAACCATTCAGTCATGAGGGGGACAGGTTTCTTTGCCCCGAAGGGCCAATGAAGTCATCAAAATCCAAGCCATCGGACTATGCCTCGGCAATTTCACCAAAGCCGGAGGCTCCAGCAATGCCTCTTGATGGGGGATCAACGAAGCAACAGAGAATCAGGGCCTCTGAACTTCCCGAAGGTCTTTCCGCCTCAGGGGCGACCATAGATCCCAAGGAAGTCAAGACGCACCCCACCTTCGTGGATTTGCTTGCAGTTACAGAAGATCTACTGGGGAAGATGATTCAGGACATGCGTGCAGAGGGCTTTTACGAATCAGAGCCCATCGTCTTAGGCAGGTGGCAAGGACAGGAAGAGCCTGTGCTCATAGACGGCCATATGCGAATCCGAGCCGCTATTGAAGCGCGCATCACTCAGGTACCTTTCGTGGTGGTAGAATTCCCTGACGAAATGTCAGCCTTGCAACATGCGATGAATTTGCAAACAAAACGGAGAAGAACCACCGATGGTGCCCTGTATCGGCTCTGCGACCAGTACGACAGACTCATGGATCGAGGTCGAAAGAGCCGAGAGGCTAATGAATTGCTGACACGTGTCAGCAATTATCGGGGACGTTCAGCGTCGGCCCGAAGGACCGCACGGCTTATCGGCTGCAATTACAAGAAAGTGGACAAGATACGGAAGATTCGCAGAGACGGCAGTCCTCAAATCCAAGAGGATGTAAAAAACGACAAGATCAGCATCAATATGGCTCACAAGTTGATCCGGGACATGGAGTTAGGGACAGAGAAAAGCAAAGAAGAAGTGTCGGCTGCCCGAGTCAAGGCAGCAAAGTCTGTGCTGAGCGAGGAGAACTTAGCGGCCCTGGAAGAGTTGGACGGTAACCTCTGTTCGCTGATCAATTTGGCCGTTGAGCAGTTCGTCAACGGGCGTAGGGAAAAGGGGAATGTTGAAATGGGGAAGGTATCCTCGGAAGTTCGGGAATCTCCCAATGAGCAATGAGAATTTGTGACAAATGTTTTTGGGCAAGTGGCCCTCGGTATTGAACGAGACTCTCTTTTGATTTTTGATCGATTCGCAATTCAGATTTTGAAGAATATATTAAGGAGACTTCATGAACCAAAGTGAACTGGAACAGCGGTCCGAAGACACTTTAGTCACATCAGGAGAGGCCAAGCCGAATATGGCATTGTCCCCACAATTATCAGTATATTATGCCAACTGCACTGTAGTGGCGACAACTCATCGTGATATATCATTGTTTTTCGGCAGAATTGCCCCGATGAATGATGGCAAGGGCGCTCAGCGACTGGTTGAACTCTATGAAAACCAGATCTATATGACACTGGAACAAGCAGAGGATCTATTGGAGGTATTGACTCAGACTGTGCAAGGGTTCAAGGCGAGACATAGACGATCCGATTCTGGAACGGAGCAACCTGAAGAGCTGGCTTGATAGTAGGGGGCTATCAATCATGCCAGGCGCAAAATGAATTCAGCGCAGCAACAAATAACAGGTCAGTATTTCAAAAGAATTGGGGTGAAATAAACATGAGGCCTTGTTCAATTTGCGACCCTCTCCAGGCCTTCATGGGGACAGAGCTTACATTCTCTAGTAACCTTTCTAGCCGTGTGAAAAGTAGCTTAACCAGTAAGATAATAATGACAGGGGTCAATTTTCGCTCAATCGGAGACTCTTATGGCAGATGAATACATTCCCGCGATCACAAAGCGGTGGCTTGCTCCACTCTTGGTCTTGACGCTGCTTTCATGGGTCGGCCTCGCAACAGCCGCGGCTACCCTTGATGAGCAACTCATAGAAGCAGCAAGGTCTGGGGATCTAGGGCTAGTTAGTACCCTTCTAACCGATGGTGCCGTAGTCAATGCAAAGGACCCGTGTGGTCAAACAGCCTTGATGTGGGCTGCTAAGGAGGGTCATACGGAGATTGTGCAGCTCCTTCTCGGTAAGAATGCTGATGTTCATGCAAGGGACGAGCAGGGTAGGACAGCGCTGATGTGGGCTGCTAGGGAGCTATACGCTAACACAATGAAATTGCTTTTAGAAAAAGGCGCCAACGCCAATGCAGAGGACCGGAATGGCGAAACGGCGCTTACATTGGCCATCCAATTCTTTGGCTACGATCTAATGACGCAGATGGAGAAGTGCTGTCCTCTTGAACGCGGAGAAAAAGATTGCCCCACTGATGGCATGCGACCTCCTTGGCTGAGGGAACGCCAGCGCGCCGAAGTCATGAAACTGCTCCAAACTCAGGGAGCAGCCGAGGTATTGATCGTGGCAGCGACCCGAGGCGACAGAAAAGAAATCCAACGGCTTCTCGACGCTGGTGCTGACATCCGTGCAAAGGCTACGAACGGCGTAACGGCGCTTATGATGGCTGTTGAGTGGGGAGTTGCCGATAAGGTGGGAAATGCAGACGTGGCGAGATTGTTTCTGGACAAGGGGGCTGATGTCAACTCGCAAGATAACTATGGATGGACGGCACTGACAAGGGCTGTACCTCCTGAGCCAGGCAGATATGGTGAAATTGCTCGTAGACAAAGGCGCCGACATTAACGCAGTTGACAAATGCGGCTGGACACCTCTCATATTCGCTGCTTCGCAGGGACATCAGGATGTCCTGAGACGTCTTCTGGATAAAGGTGCTGATATCAATGCGCGGGCGATAACTGGCCGGACAGCGCTCATGGCAGCTGCACAGTTGGCATCTTACGATGGGGTGAAACAGCTTTCGGACAGAGGTGCCGATGTGAATGCGAGGACCGCAGACGGTCAGACAGCGCTTATGCTAGCTGTTGGAATAGGTTTGCCGCGTAGCAGCTTTGCAGCCAAGGTGGTGAAACTGCTCCTTGAAAAAGGGGCAGACGTGAAACGCAAAGGACAGAAGCGGCAAGACGGTGCTCCAACAAGTCGCCAAAGTTGAAGGGTCCGAGGAAATCGTGAGACTTCTTAAGGCTTATGGAGCCAAGGAATAGATGACGACATACCGCACGTACGGTGTTCCAGGGCTGCTGTCTTGCTTTGTCACAGAGGGGCTTTTTGTCTGCTCTTCAAGAGCGTACTGGTGTTACTCGATATAGCAATTCATCCCCCGGGAGGTTATCATGGGCATTTGGGAAAATTCTGTAATTCAGAGGACACCATACTTAATTGCGCAAATGGAGTGTAGCGTGTGGTATTCTCAAGCATGGCAAAGAAGAGTTGTCGGCTGCACGAGTCGAAGCAGCGAAGTCTGTGTTGAGTAGTAATGAACAGTTTTGACTTGATTTTTGTTGATACCGCAGATAAAATGCAGCGTGAGGTGTTATGATGAAGCGTTTTTCATTGATTCTGCTTCTGGTTGCGGCAATTAGCCTGGTCCCCGCATTGTTATGGGCGTCGGACAATTTTCCGAATCCCGGGGCGAATCGGCCCCCGCAAGGGCCCTCTGCCGCGCAGCAGAAATTATACTATGGCTATATTCCGCCTGCTCCGATTCGCCATACATGGCCCGGTGGCTACAAAGTGATTTTCCACGAACTGAGTAACACGCTTGCGGAGCATATCCTCGGGCAATACTAACACACCTAATTCAGGGCCAGTTCGTTTTTTTGAGCCTTTCTTTCCCCCTTGCCCAAGGCGTACGCTCGTTTGTTCGATGAAAATTCCATGCCCGTAATCCCTGAATCTCACATACTGCGCGCCGTTTTTGTTCGGCAATCCTCATGTGCAGACAGTTTTCCCCACCCTTTTCCGAAAAGTCCACGGCGTGACTTACCAACGAGAAAGAATTGAAACCCCGGATGGGGACTTCATCGATATAGATATTTCAAGCGTTGGGTCCCCCCGTGTAGCAGTCGTGTTGCATGGCCTGGAAGGGGACTCGAATCGTTGGTACATCCTGGGGATGGTGAAAGCGCTCAACAGAAACGGCTGGGATGCGATTGCCATGAACTTCAGGGGTTGCAGCGGAGAATGCAACAGAACCGTTCGTTTCTATCATAGCGGCGAAACTGGGGATCTGGAAACGGTGATCTCGCACATCAATTCACATAAATACTATTCAGAGGTAGCCCTTGTCGGATTCAGCCTCGGTGGAAATGTAGCCCTGAAATATCTCGGTGAAAGAGCAGACAGTGCTCCGCAATTTATAAAAGCGGCAGCGACGTTCTCCGTGCCGTGTGACTTGGCTGCCGGAGCGATAAAAATAGGCAGCACGATGAACAGGCCTTATATGAAGCGTTTCCTCAAAATGCTCCATGAGAAGATCCGCGCAAAGATGCGCCTGTTTCCTGAACTAATCGATGACAAGGATTACAATCAAATCCGTGACTTCAGAGACTTCGATAATCGCTATACGGCTCCTATTTTCGGGTTTGAAAATGCTGAGGATTACTGGCGAAAGGCATCAAGCAAACCGCTTCTTTCCAATATATCAATTCCCACATTGCTGGTGAGCTCCGCGGACGACCCGTTCCTCTCGCAGGATTGCTATCCTTTCAAAGAGGCTCGGGACAATCCCAATTTTTTCTTAGAAGTGCCCCCACACGGAGGGCACGTGGGATTTATGGCATTCAATACAAATGGCCAGTACCTGGTCTGAATCGCGAGCCGTGAAATTTCTCAATTCTCTGTGACAAGGTAGAGGACTTTCATCCACGAAGTCAGCATTCACCTTCTGGGGGACAGAGAAGCTCGCGCCATTTACAATTGCGAGCAAAGTGAAGCATCGTCGCTTCGCTTCTCGAACTCATAATCTTCACCCGTGAGGATCGTCACTCCCAGATCATGGAGAATCGGCCTGTCGAAAGAGTTCCCAAGAATTTGTGCCCGAGAAATGGACGAACCTTCCTTCTTTCACCTGGCTGACCACTAGATATCTGTGATCATTTACGCACATCTGAACACAGATGCTGGACGTAATGCCCTCCCTATTGCTTGCTGCTGCCAGGGCTTCCCGAATCATTTCCGGATTCGCTGAACCAGCTCTGCTGATTGCGTTGAGGACCACCAGGTACGCTTCAGCGCCCAATGACTCTGAAGCTTGAGGTTGTCTTCCGGTCTTCTCTTTGAACATGTTCCGGAACTTGTTTCCAATTTCGGTATCAAGCAAGCCCTCACGAAAATAAGTGGTGAAAAGGAGATCCTCAACAGATCGCTCCCCCAATTCCACAAGTTCACGAAATTGGACCGCATCTGCGGCTATGAAGGGGACGTCCAGCCCCATATCTCTGGCCTGTCGAGCTATCAAAGCGCATTCCATGTAGTAGACGGGAGAGTATACGACGTCAGGTTTTGCCATCTTGATTCGGTTTATCTGTCCGCTGAAATCTCTGTCTCCAGTCTTGCACCTGATTTCGGCTACTATCTTGCCACCCAGCTCATTGAACTCATTCCCGAAGCAGGCAGCCAGCCCCAAGCTGTAATTTTGAGACATGTCGCTGATCACAGCGGCAGTCTTGGCATTGAAATGCCTCAACGCGAGTCTCTGCTGCGACGTGTGCTTGCTCCACATCAAGCGGGCAAGTGCTGAACGTGTATCGTTTCCCGCTCGTTATCATGTGACTCGTGGCTAGAGGCGTTACCAGAGGAATTCGTCGCCCCTCAGCGTGAAGGGACGCTGCGACGGTGTCGCTGGAACCCCCAGCGCCAATAATTGCCACTACCCGCTCTTTTTCAATAAGAGCAAAAGCCGCGTTGGCGGCACCTGCCGGGTCAGATTTGGTGTCCACCAATTTTAATTCGACCGGACGGCCTAAAACCCGGGGCTCCACCTTATGAGCAATTTTAATGCCTTCCCACACGGACTGTCCACGCACAGCCATGTTGCCAGTTACTGGCAAGCATATCCCTATGTAAATTGGCTCTATAGACCACACAGGGCCAATGAACCCTAACACTATCGCCAACACCGAAAATAAGGCTTTCATGTTTGTTCTCGCTTTGTAGGCATCCAGACAATCTGTATACTGCGATTATGAAGCATATGAATGTACGTCCGCCGCTCATCAGCTGACTAGAGTCATCACTGTCTGGCAAGCCACGCTTCTCAGAAATTGAAGCTGATTTGATTATAGGCTCATGGATAGAGAATTGCAGATGCAGTGCTTCATTTCTGTAACCATAACAGTTGCACAAATGATAAAACTGTACTGCACAGAAAAGGCTTCATCTGTCACGCAGGATGTGCGAAATCGATGGAGTCTAGAATCATTTGACGTGTTAAGATGGTATTTGGAGTGCACAGCTAAGCATTGGCATGCTAGGCAAACGAACCGCATGTTCGATCAAAAGAGTGACACGAGAATGGAACCGAAAACTATCAACTTGTATCAGCAAGTGGCCGCTCGCATGGCACGCCTGATCGACGAAGTACCTTCCGACCTGGCGAAAAGATCCCCTCAGTGCGAGGACTCGGCAGGCAACTGGGAGTCAGCCTGAGTACAGTAATGGCCGCGTACGGTCACCTTGAAAATCAAGGGATAATAGAAGCGATGCCTCAGTCGGGATATTATGTGCTGGCTCGTCAAAAAAAAAGCCTCCGAGCCGACAAAGACCAGAATCCCATCTCGTGCAGCGGTTCCCAAGACTTTGAGCATCAGTGACATTTGCGTAATGCTCATGGGCTCCCCGCGCAACAGGGATCTTGTGCCGCTCGGTGGAGCGGTACCTAACCCGGAACTGCTCCCGGTCGACCGATTGACGCGGACGCTTTCCACTGTGACAAGGCGCAACAAATATCAGAGCATGTCCTATGATCTTCTTCCGGGATGCAAGGCCCTGAGAATGCAGATCGCCCGCCGCGCTATGACAGCAGGTTGTTTAGTGACACCTGACGAAATAGTAACTACCAACGGTTGCCTGGAGGCCGTACATTTATGCCTTCGTGCGGTCTGTCACCCTGGCGACACCGTGGCCATTGAATCGCCCATTTATTACGGCTTCCCGCAGATGATTCAGATGCTCGGTCTCCAGGCCATTGAGATACCTACCCATCCTGGGGACGGGATGAGCCTTTCTGCGCTTCGATATGCCATGGAGCATAATGAGATCAGCGATTGCCTGGTAATTTCCAACTTCAGCAATCCACAGGGCAGTTGCATGCCGGAAGAGCGAAAAAAAGAACTCGTTGAGTTGTTGGCCTCTCAAGAGATCCCGTTGATCGAGGACGATATCTACGGCGACATCTGTTTTAGCCATGAACGTCCTATCGTAGCAAAGGCATTTGACAAAAAAGGGCTTGTGTTGCTCTGCTCCTCTTTTTCCAAGACCGTGGCTCCAGGCTATAGAGTCGGCTGGGTTGCGCCGGGTCGCTTCCAGAGTAAGATTGAGCGCTTCAAAACACTGAGCGCTATCGGAACGCCGATGCCCACTCAGCTTGCGATTGCCGAGTTTCTTGCCAACGGCGGTTACGACCATCATCTCCGGAGAATCCGTAAGGTTTACGCGGAACAGACAGCCGCTATGGCTCGAACTGTAGCGGAATTCTTTCCAGAAGGCACGAGGGTGACGCGACCAACTGGGGGGTTCGTCTTATGGGTCGAATGCCCGAATTACGTGAATGCGTTGAAGCTGTACGAGTTGTCTCTTGAAGCCGGGATTTCGATAGCGCCTGGACCGGTTTTTTCGATCAAGGGAAAATACCAGAATTGCCTCCGCCTGAATGCTGGCTTCTGGTCTGCTCAAATTGAAGATGCAGTAAGCCGCGTAGGTCGGCTGGCGGCATCAATGAAGCCCTGATCGCTTAGGGACTACTCGTATCAGTCTTGTTTGGTTGAGACATCGAGAATTTTGACAGCCGCGTCGAATGTTTTCCATCCGTGAAACGCGCCAGAAGGGATGAAATACGCGTCCATCGGCCTGAGGACCTGGCGCTCATCACCGACGAACATCTCTATTTCGCCTTCAGTTATTATTCCGCACTGGTCAAAGGGGTGTTGATGGCCCGGGTCTTCTTTGCCAGGGCCTATTTCCATGAACGCCATTATCAATCGGTCTCCTAATTCGGCCTTGCTTCTAATGCCGGGCCTAAAATCCTGCAAACTCAGGCTGTTGACCTTACCCCAAAAGCTCATGGGTTTAGACTCCTTTGCAAATGGACACGAATTTGGCTAGCGAACCGGAAATGTAATCATCTATGACAGACTATGCAGCCCCTGTTGTTCGCCTCGTGGACCGCGTTCACGGAGCTGAATCCCGCTGACTGAAACATGGCCTTCAAACCGGACATATTGGGGAACCACCAATTATAAAGGCGCTCATCCTCGCTGCGTTTGTAACCTGGAAAAACGAACTCCCATAGTGGTCTGTCGTCAATCCTGGATGAGTCCATCAAAGCGGACTCAATAATCGCGGTTTTTCCGGTCACGGAAAGCACGTTTCGCACGGCAAGAAAAGGATCAGAGCAATGGTAAATCACCCCCAGGCAAAAAACCAAGTCGAACTGTCCATCCAATACCGGGAGCTCGTATACGCTCATATTTCTGTAATCAATTTCCAGCCCCAGTACATCCCTGACAAATTCAGCCTGCCTGATATATCCGGGAGACATGTCTATTCCAAGAACGTAATCTGCGTTCCTCTTTTTTGCGGCCACGGAAAAAAAACCGGCATTGCAGCCTATGTCCAGGACCCTCATGCCGGACAAGTCGCTGGGGATGTGCTTGTCGATCACTCCCCAAATGTCCGAAAGGTGCCTCACGGGTTCTTTCATCGTTGCGATCCCACCGCCAAGATCGATGCAATGGAACCACTGTTCCTCTGCTCCCAGTTCTCTTATTCTTGCTAAAATCTCTTCAGGAGAAAAACTCGGCTTCTGTTCCACCACAGTTCACCACCCCGATTCTTTTGTAATGAATTATACACCCATGAGAACTGTTGAGCCATCCCCAATTGAAACTCACCGAGGTGGAAACTCCGTCCGGAACGCTTCCAAGGCCGCATTCCGGGATCTTCTCTCATGGAACAGCCCTCTTCTCTGATGATCGCTTGTTTAACAACCGCGCATTTTCAGGTAAGAAATATAATGAGAAGATAGCTCGTGTCTGTTGATCCATCAGCAGTGGCAACGTCGGAGATCGCGTTTGTGGAAACCGCCGTTTTCCAAAATGTTGCCGATGAAATACTGAATAGTGCGAGGACAACAAATGATCACCAGAGGAAGCGGCATATTAATGCACCTTACGTCTCTGCCTTCTCGTTTCGGCATAGGCGACATGGGGCCATGGGCATATAGATTTGTGGATTTCTTGGTTCAGACCAAACAAAACATTTGGCAAATTCTCCCCCTGAACGTGACCACGCCGGACCATCATTCGCCTTACTCCAGCCCCTCGGCCTTCGCTGGTAATACGCTGCTCATAAGTCCGGAACTGCTCGTCGAGTATGGCCTGATTTCCGAATCTGATTTGGGCTCCCCTGAGTTCCCTGCGGATCTGGTGGATTACCGGGCAGTGCAACCTTATAAAGAAGAGCTTCTGCGAAAGGCATTCTCAGTTTTCCGAGAAAAAAGCGATTGTGATTACGACAGATTTCTGGAAGAAAACAGTTCGTGGCTGGAAGATTTCACGCTGTTTCGAGCCCTCAAGTCCAAGTTTAATAATCAGGTATGGAGCGATTGGCCTCACGAATTACGGGAGCGACATCCTGATGCCCTCGCGGCTATGGCTCATGAACTTCAAGAACAGATAGCATTTGAAAAATTCGGTCAGTTCATTTTTCGCAAACAATGGTCGAGGCTTACTGATTATTGCAGGAAACAGGGTATCCGAATACTAGGCGACATTCCTATCTATGTTGACCACGACAGCGCTGACGTGTGGTGTAATCCACAGTATTTCAAGCTTGATGAACGTAAGAATCCCTATGTGGTGGCAGGAGTTCCCCGGATTATTTTAGCGAGACCGGCCAACTATGGGGTGTTCCCATCTACAGATGGGATATTCTCGAGCAAGACGGATTCGGCTGGTGGATTCAACGTCTGGAACATAATCTTAAACTTTGTGATTTCCTGAGAATAGATCATTTTCGGGGATTAGCCGGTTACTGGGAAGTCCCAGCTTATGAACAAACGGCAGTTAACGGCAAATGGATTGAAGGCCCCTCAAAGAGGTTTTTTAAAGCACTGCTCAAAAAATTCCCCCACATTCCCATGATAGCTGAAGATTTGGGGTTGATTACTCCTGATGTGCGGGAACTTATGAGAGATTTCGAGATTCCCGGCATGAAGGTGCTGCTTTTTTCTTTCGGTGACGACCAGCCTACTAATCCCTACACAATCCACAACCTCGAGAGAAATTGCGTCGCATACACGGCACTCACGATACAAATACCATCAGAGGATGGTTCGACACAGAAGCTTCCTTGGATCAAAAGAAAAGAGTCTGGGAGTATCTCGGTCGAGAGACTCCCGTTGAACAACTTCACTGGGAACTAATCAGGCTGATAATGATGTCTGTAGCGAATATGGTCATTTTCCCTATGCAAGACATTCTAGGGCTAGGGCAAGAATCCAGGATTAATTATCCGTCCCTGAGCAATGGCAACTGGAAATGGAGGCTTTGTCCGGAACAATTGGATGAACAAACTTCAACGAAACTTGCCCGAATGACCACGCTATACGGCCGGACGTAAAGTCCCGTATGTGCGTGGTAACGTGATTGTAGCGCGGTTTGTTTTTGGTGGGTTCATAATTTGATAATCATTTATTTTGGGGTATGCACTTTATCAGGTGACCACAATATGTTGTGGTCACTGTTTTCGTCTCTTTGCCTTGATTCCCTATAAGCGATCTGTATGTTCTCGGTTCTCCGACGACCGCTTGTTGAACCAATCGGAAACAGCTTGCCTCTTTGTCGTGAAGTTCACCAGTCATCGGAACGTAAATTCGTCGAGGTAGTAATCGAGATGCTTGTGGCTTACTGCGCCATGATGAGTACCCAAGAGCCAACGCTTCAAGAGCGATATGGCGCGGTGAACGCGTGGAAGGAGTTCGGTAGCGGCATGCTTTCTGCCCCCACGCAGCGGAGTCACTTCGTGCACATAGCCCTTTTGGTCCAAGCCGCGGTATCCGCTCCATCCGTCTGTGTGCAGCACGCTGCCCTTTTCAATGGCACCGGTGACGAAGCCGTGTAACTCCTTGCCGGATGCGGAGTCTATCCGACGCATCCGTATCCTTCCCGTGGCCTTGCCAGCCTCTTCCGCAGCAACGACGATTAGGGCTTTGCTACAGACTTGCCTTCCACAGAGCCCCTCTTCTAGACCCCCAGATAGGTCTCGTCCACTTCAACACTTCCGGACAGCCGGTCTCGGTCTGGTCTCACCATCACGCGGCGTAGCTTGTGAAGCCATGCCCAAGCAGTCCTGTAACTCCCCAGTCCGAGCATCTCCTGCAGGCTCACTGCACTCATCCCTGTTCGTGGGCAAGTCACCCACCACATAGCTCGAAACCACAGGGTGAGAGGCTTACGGGTGTCATGGAAGATCGTACCAGCAGTGACGGAGCACTGATATCCACAATACCCGCATTCGAACAGACTCTTGCCAATCGGCCAAGCCCTGCCATGCCCACAGCGAGGACACCGAAAACCTTCTGGCCAGCGGCGTCGGAACAGGTAATCACGGCACTGCTCCTCTGTCGAGAAACGGGCTTCAAACTCTGCCAATGACCTGGGGTAGTCTTCCATGGGCCAAAACACTATATGTTGTGGCTCCCTTAGTCAAGTGCATACCCCCATCATTTATTTTATTTGTAAACTATATAAGTGTTAGAGAGGCCGAGCGCTGTGGCAATAACGGTGGACGGAGGGGCGGACGGTGTTGTACGCTCAGAAACAGGAGAAATGAGGCTTTTTCACTGACATGATGGCAGTCTTGCCGACCTCTTGCCTCTTGAGACACCATCAGGGTTCGTTGTAGGTGGCCGGAGCACACTGGCGGGAGAGTATTCCCGGGCAAACGTCCCGAAATGGCAAGACCGCTGCCTGATTCCGGATTATGGCCAATTACGGGGTGTCAAGCGCTATTAAGCGAGATTCGGAGGATTGTCATGCGTGAGTTCCTGAAGCCGTCGCTAAACTGGTTGCTGGTTTTTCTCCCGGTGTGCGTCTACTTGGAACACGTGCACCCGGAGTCTCACACTTACATTTTTCTGTCTTCCTGCGCGGCAATCGTTCCCCTGGCGGGCCTCTTGGGGAAGGCCACGGAACATATTGCGGACCGAGCTGGGGAGGCCCTCGGCGGATTCTTGAACGCCACCCTTGGAAATGCCGCGGAAATGATCATCGCCATTGTAGCATTGAGACAGGGCCTCACTGATGTTGTCAAGGCATCCATTACAGGATCCATCATCGGTAACGTCCTTCTCGTTGCCGGACTGTCCTTTCTAGCGGGAGGACTGCGCCACCGGACGCAGGAATTCAGTGCCTCCGCTGCCCAGGCTCATGTGGCCAGTCTCGTCCTTGTGTCTGTTGCCCTGATTGTGCCGGGGGCATTCCAGCACCTGAGCGCAGGCACAATGCCCGCGACGGTTTCGAAGCTGAGCGTAACCATATCCATAGTCTTGTTGATAACCTACGTTTTAAGCCTCCTTTTCTCGCTTTATACCCACAAACAACTGTTTTCTGGAAGCCGGGTCGTAGGTGCGGAATCGACGTCACTTGAGGAACCCCATTGGGGGGTTCGCCTATCCGTTGGGGTCTTGGTGGTGTCGACCATCTTGATTGCCTGGATGAGTGAAATCTTAGTGGGATCGGTGTCGCATGCGGCCAGCACTCTTGGAATGTCAAGCGTGTTCATCGGGGTTATCGTGGTCGCTATGGTGGGTAACGCGGCCGAACACAGTTCGGCAGTTACGATGGCGATAAAGAATCGGATGGATCTCAGTCTCGGTATCGCCATGGGAAGCAGCGTTCAGATAGCACTCTTTGTGGCTCCTTTCCTGGTGCTCCTGAGCTACGCTGTCGCTCCTGCTCCTATGGACTTCATCTTCACCATCGGTGAGATGCTGGCTGTGATATTGACTGTGAGCATTTGCAGTAACGTCATGACCAGAGGTCAATCCAACTGGTTTGTCGGCGTACTCCTGCTTGCAGTGTATATAATTCTCGCTCTGGCCTTCTATTTCGTCCCTGCAAAATGAAAAACCATGAGTACAGGAAGGCTCATACGGTCGGATCAAATTCTTATTCTTCAAGCCTAAAGGCTTTGATAGCATGCGTTTAGGGGGGTAAAGCTATCGATCTGCTTATGTATCAAAGTAGTTCTCGAAAATTCTGTCGAATGAGCCACTCATTCTCACTCGCAATGGTTTGTACAATCGCGAGGAATTAAACGACTACGCAATCTCATTTCAGATAATGGAGATTGCTTCAGGCTACGCCCTCGCAATGACACTCTTCCAGTCGTCAAAGTAGTATTTAGCCCGACATTACTTTCGAGCATCCCTATAAGTAGGCACTGCTGGGCGAGCCAGAAGTGGCGCCCCGTGCAGCAATCTTCGCGGCGAGTAGGATGCGGTGATCGCCGGTAACCGCATCGTTCGGGGTCTTTTCGCGACCATGCGGTTTGCTTCGCTCACCACATACTGTCAAGGTTTCAAACAAAGAATCGACTACAACCGTTTGGTTAATGTTTCCTCAACCTTGCTGACTCGAAAGAGACATAATCCCTATTGATCTTCCCTCGGACCCTCTCTTTTCCAGAGTGTCCTGATTCCTGATGAGGAGCCACTTGACAACTCAGAGACGTGTGCCCAACTGTACACTGGATCGTCTGGAATTAAGCTATGAGTTTTATTAGTAAATTATCCTAAAGTTGCTTGGATCGAGTTCATAAAGGTAATGAGTTCGGACTCTGACCTCGCATTGCAGCCATTTATGCAAGAACATCCAGGCAAGAAGAAGATCAGGGAGGCAAAACGTTGACTGAACAGGACCGCAAAGAGAGTAACGAGCCGGTTACCGAAAGGGGAAAAGCAATACAGCAGCACGCGCCTAGTCAACCCCAAACAGTTCCCGAGTCCGCGGACCAGGAAAAGGAAGCACGTGAAAAGGCTGAACCTGCTCCCGATCCTTTGGGAAGTGCGCAAAAGGAAGCCACTCAAAATCGTGATAGATGGATGCGCGCGGTTGCGGACCTGGAAAATTACAAGAAAAGATCCGCTCAAGAGAAAAGCAGACTCTTGAAATATAGAAACGAGGAACTCCTGCGGGACCTGCTCGTAATAACAGATAATCTCGAACGTGCTTTGAGCCATTGCAACGAGGAGGCACATGGCGATCCGCTTAGGGAAGGCGTAGCCATGACCCTGAAAATGTTCAGGGACATTCTGAAAAAGCACGGTGTAACCGAAATTACGGCGCTGGGCGAGACCTTCAATCCTCATTTGCATGAGGCAATTGCTCGTGTGCCCTGTCCGAAAGACGGACGGCCCAATCAGGTAGTCCAGGAACTCGAAAAAGGATTCATGTACGAAGATCGCTTATTACGGCCCGCTAAAGTGGTGGTTTCCACTGAGGCGTAAAATAGAGCGATCTGAATGCAAAAGACATATATTAAGCCTTTCAGGAGGAAAACATGGCAGGCAAAGTAATAGGAATCGACCTGGGAACCACCAACTCTTGCGTGGCGGTTATGGAAGGGGGAGACCCTGTAGTAATTCCGAATTCCGAGGGCGGGCGGACGACTCCGTCTATGGTGGCTTTCACGGATTCCGGAGAACGCTTGGTGGGCCAGGTGGCCAAGCGTCAGGCAATAACTAACCCGGAGAACACTCTGTTCGCCATTAAGCGACTCATCGGCCGTAAATTTACAGCGCCTGAGGTCCAGAACGATATAAAGGTGCTCCCGTACAAAATCGTCAACGGGAAGAACGGCGACGCGGCAGTTCAGGTTCGAGGCAAGGATTACAGTCCGGCCGAGATTTCTGCGATGATTCTCCAAAAGATGAGACAGACGGCCCAGGACTACCTCGGTGAGGAAGTCACAGACGCTGTGGTTACAGTGCCGGCCTATTTCAACGATTCACAACGGCAGGCCACAAAAGACGGGGGAAGAATTGCAGGATTGAATGTCCTGCGAATCATCAATGAGCCCACAGCGGCATCCCTGGCGTATGGATTGGACAAAAAGAAAGAAGAAAAGGTCGCTGTTTTTGATCTCGGCGGCGGAACATTCGACATCTCGATCCTTGAGATAGGCGAAGGTGTGTTTGAGGTTAAATCCACCAACGGTGATACCCACTTGGGTGGTGAGGACTTTGACCAGAGAGTGATGGATTATCTCGCGAATGAATTCAAGAAAGATCAAGGTATAGACCTTCGCAATGACAAGATGGCCCTGCAGCGACTCAAAGAAGCGGCGGAAAAAGCCAAAATAGAACTGAGCTCGTCCATGGAGACAGACATTAATCTGCCTTTCATTACCGCCGACGCCGCTGGTCCCAAACATATGACTATGAAATTGACAAGGGCCAAGTTGGATTCGCTTGTCGACGATCTCATCGAAAGGACAGCAGGCCCCTGCCGAACTGCACTCAAGGATGCCGGCATGTCGCCTCAGGATATCAACGAGGTTATTCTGGTCGGAGGAATGACCCGAATGCCTGCCGTGCAAGCAAAGGTGAAGCAGCTTTTTGACAAGGAACCCCACAAAGGAGTCAACCCCGACGAAGTTGTGGCAATCGGTGCTGCTATTCAGGGAGCTGTACTCAAAGGAGAGGTCAAGGATGTACTGCTCCTGGACGTGACTCCTCTTTCTCTGGGAATAGAAACACTCGGCGGAGTGTTCACAAGGTTGATAGAAAAGAACACAACTATCCCGACCCGAAAGAGCCAGATATTCTCAACCGCCTCGGACAACCAGCCTTCGGTCTCCATCCACGTGCTTCAGGGTGAACGTGAAATGGCGGGATACAACAAGACACTGGGCCGGTTTGAATTGGTGGGAATTCCGCCCGCGCCGCGAGGAGTGCCCCAGGTAGAGGTAACTTTCGATATTGACGCCAACGGGATAGTCCACGTTTCAGCCAAAGACTTGGGGACCGGAAAGGAGCAGTCGATCAAAATTACTGCTTCCAGCGGCCTCACTGAGGAAGAAATCCAAAATATGGTGCGCGACGCGGAGTCTCATGCTGAAGAAGACCGCAAAAAGAAAGAGCTTGTGGATGCCCGCAACCAGGCTGACTCTCTCGTGTACATGACTGAGAAGTCGCTCAAGGAACACGGCGATAAAGTGGACTCTTCAGTCAGAAGCGCCATTGAAGCCGCTGTGACCAAGACCAAATCCGTCATGGAAGGCTCTGATGTTGATGCAATCAAGTCTGCTCTAGACGAGCTCCAGACAGCATCTCACAAGCTCGCTGAGGCCATGTACCAGCAAGCAGCCGGGAGCGGCGGCCCGGAAGGTCCTGCTGGAGCAGGACCAGGGGCCGGACCCACTGGTGCTGGACCAAAACGGCCTGATGAGGATGTTGTGGACGCGGACTTCGAAGAGGTGAAGGAAGAAGGCAAGAAGAAATAGCCTGCATCGTCACAGGTGCTAATTTAAAGTGATAGAGCCATTTCAGCTATCAGGGGGTGGACTGTTTTGGGGCAGGCTGGAAAGCCTGCCTGTCCCAAAAAGCCAATAATAGCAGGCTTTCCAGCCTGCCCCACCCTGCTCGAGTCTCCGCGGATAAGTTCCTTCTGGTTGCCAGGCTACGCCCGGACAGCCGTGACTTCGGGGCTTGATTCTATATGCCGAACGACGTGCTGATACAAATTGGGGAAGTCTTATGCGTCCTGCTGAAGTTTTGGCAGTTTTTGCGATAACGATCACCATTTTGTTGTGCACGCTCCCCGCGTCCGCCGACAAGCTCGACAACACCCGTATCAAAGCGCAATCCGCTCTCGTCCTTGAGGAAATTATCAGGGGAATTTCCGAGGGCGACTATAACCTGTATTCAAGAAACTTCTCTCAGGCGATGAAATCCGCTCAGACAAGGGAAATCTTTCTCGAACTCCAAAAGAATCTTCAGAAAAACCTGGGTAAGTTTCATTCCATGGAATACATTGGATTTCTGAACCAATTCAATAACCTGATCGTAATATTCAAGGCTCGTTTCGGCAAAGAGAAAGACGATGTGGAGATCAGACTCGTGTTGGAAGATCGAGACAATCCAAAGGTTACCGGTCTGTGGTTTGATTCTCCTGCCTTAACTAGGGAGAGATGAAACGTTTCTGGGCTAATTGGACTCCACTTGAAAGATGGTACGTTAACACGTACATGCACAGTATCCAGTCAGGAAAGGAGCCAACAGTATGGCAACACTCACGGCCAGCGAGGCCCGTTCAAAACTGTACCGACTGATCGATGAGGCGGCCACTTCTAATGAACCTATTCTGATTACTGGTAAACGGGCCAATGCTGTTCTTGTCTCTGAAGAGGATTGGAGAGCCATACAGGAGACCATGTATTTGTTATCTGTTCCCGGCATGCGGGAGTCTATCAGAGACGGATTGAATACAGCAATCGAGGAATGTGAAGAGCACTTCGAAATGGTGAAATGGCAACTTGTGTTCACAAAGCAGGCTCAGAAGGATTCCTCGACGCTGGCTGCCGCGGGGCTGCGTCGAAATGAGGAACAGTTGTTGGACATTATTCGGGACAATCCTTATCAAAATCCTCCGCCGTACGAAAAGCTCATCGGTGATCTCGCTGGGGCAACCTCTCGCAGAATTAACGTGCAACATCGCCTAGTATATCAGGTTTTGGAAGAGCAAAACGTGGTCAAGGTCATTAGGATGTGGACGCACTACGAATGAATTGGCTGACCGAAGCTTTCAGGATAGCGGGAGTGGTCGCTTTTTGGTCCCTGCCCTTCCGCTTCAGATTTTCTTCCTGCACTCTCATGCCGCTTTTTCAAAAACCTTCCAAATCTTTTGCTATGTGGTATTGACCCTACCATTAGGGCGTGTTACAAAATTCTGATAAGTTGTTCGATGCGGACTGGACAGCTTCTCGCACTGCCTGGAATTGCCCAGGTTTAAGGGGGAAGTCATTTCTGTTTTCGAACGCGAGTAGCCCCGAGCCCCCACCGATCTATCCCAGCACTGGCAAAAGTCGGTGAGCCGGAGTGTTGAGGGACCGAGAAGCCCCTCTTCGTGGTTAGCCACGTCGACTCAATTTGTGTGAAGCTCATATTCATCAAAGGACGTACACATGCCGGACATAAGACCTTTTAGAATGGTTCATTACAACCTCAAGCATTCAGGGGAACTCGCGAAATTGATAACGCCCCCTTACGACATAATATCCCCCGCCGAGCAGGAAGCCTTTTACCAGTCGAATGAACTCAATATAATCAGACTTGTCTTAGGCAAGCAGTATGCCGATGATTCGGACAGCAATAATCGTTACTCGAGGGCATCGGCTACCCTGAAAAAATGGATGGAAGAAGGCGTGCTCACCAGGGATGATCAACCAGCGTTCGCGATCTACAGGATGGAATTCGATCAGCCGGGTGGAGACAGGCGCTCAATTGACGGTATCATCGCTCTCGTCAAAGTGGATGACTACGGACAGGGTAAAGTGCTCCCGCATGAGAAGACCTACAAAGGACCGAAACTGGATCAGTTGAACCTCCTCCGAGCATGTAAGGCTCAATTCACGCCTATTCACGGCCTGTTCCACGATGATAACGAACAGGTAGTGAATGAGTATTCCCGATTTATTCAGGGCGCGGCGCAACAGGAAACCATCGATGCTGACGGCACGGTCCACAAAGTGTGGGCACTGTCCGACGAGGCAGCGATGGCCAGAATAAAGAAATCTCTCGAATCTGCAAGTATATTCATTGCCGACGGTCACCACAGGTACGAGACGGCGCTGGCTTACAAGAGAGAAATGATCGCTAAAGGCCACGACGATCCCAACGCTGCTCATGAACACGTGATGATGTACTTGACAGCAATGGCACATCCGGGGCTGACAATTCTGCCTGCGCATCGTCTGATAAAGAAACTGGAAGGATTCGAGCTCCAAAAAATAGAAGAAGCGCTCAGTCCATATTTTTATATCGAGGAACTCTGTTTTTCAGAGAATGACCGCGAAGAAGTATCTCGAACGTTGATTGAACGCATAAGGTCATATTCAGCTGTGGGCGGAAAATTCGGGATGGTTGTTCGCGGAGAGAACTGCTTCAAACTTCTGAGGCTGAAGGACTTCAATGCAGTGGATTCTATTATTGATGCCGATGTTCCTTCGTCCCTTAGAGGGCTTGACGTGACCATCCTCCGTGAAGTCATAATGACCCATGGTTTGGGCATGGACAAAGAAAACGGCGAGGGCCACATTGAATACACGCCGCTGGTGTCGGAGGCGCTGAATAGGGTGCTGAAAGGCGAAGTCCAGGTGAGCTTCATCTTGAATCCCACCCGCGTGGATCAAATGCGCGTCGCTGCAGAATTGGGGCACAAGTTGCCGCACAAGTCTACATACTTTTTCCCGAAGCTGTCTTCGGGTCTGGTAATAAATGTTTTCTGACGTTGAGCGCCTGTGGGCGTGGCAAATTTAGGACCGTTTTGATGTGGAAACGCAGAAGACAAACGAATCCGTAGATGGCCTTCTCAGGAATAAGATACGCGTGGTCCAGGCAAAAAAAGGATATCGTGTCTCTGAAGATGCGATAATCCTGACGTGGTTTACTCGACCCGGCCCGGGCGAATGGGTGTTGGACGCCGGGTGCGGCTGCGGGGTGATTGCCTTTGGGCTCGCAGCCAGAGAGCGGTCCATTCGAGTGATAGGCCTGGAAATTCAGGGAGCCCCCGCGAATCGTGCAGCCAGAGGAATCAAGCTGAATGATCTCGAGTCAAGAGTCCTTATAGTCCACGGAGATTTCAGATACGCAGATCGTTTTTTCAGGAATGAATCCTTCGCATCGATTGTCTCGAATCCCCCGTATTACGAGTCGGGCCGAGGAAAGGTAAACTTGCAGAGAGAAAAGGCCCTGTCCAGACACCAGACGATGATGCCGCCGGAAGAACTGTTCCGCGTCTCCGCGGCTCTGCTCAAGCCTAACGGCGGTTTGACCTTTATTTATCCGGCTTCCAGACTGGACCGGATAAGAGAAGCTATGAAAGAAACTGGATTTAGACCTGCGCGTATGTTATGGATTCACTCTCATGACGAGGCCGAACCGGGCCTCGTGTGCGTGGAAGCCAGACACGACACGAAGGAAACAAATATACTCCAGACACGTCTGGTTCTCTACAGTGCCCCGGGAATAAGAACTCCGGCCGCAGAGGCAATACTAGCGGGAGAAGACGCCCCGGAACTGTGCGAAAGGAGCGAGGTTTCATCGGTGACGATGAGCAGAATAGCGCCTTAGTACCGGACGGAAATTTGCAGGTGTGCAATCATGAAGCCTCGGTTTTCAACTGGTTAGCTTACCTGTCGCTGTAGAGTTCCGATCCTGCCGAAATAAAATCTCCGGCGAGAGTGTCGGCTGGAAGAGTAGCGTCAGCCAGAGTGCTGACAGGAGGTGATTGTGGAAGAATTCAGAAGAATCAAGAGACTTCCGCCGTACGTTTTTCAAGTAGTCAATGAATTAAAGATGCGACTTCGACGTGCAGGCGAAGACATAATCGATCTGGGAATGGGCAATCCGGATATTGCCACCCCCAAGCATATAGTCAACAAGGTTATTGAGGCGGTCCAGAACCCTAGAAACCATAGATATAGTGCGTCTATGGGAATCCCGAAGCTCAGGGAAGCTTTCGCGAACTGGTGGAAGCGGCGCTACGATGTGGATCTGGACCCCACGACCGAGATAGTCGCTACTATGGGAGCCAAGGACGCATTGGCCCACCTCGTGCTGGCGACCATTACACCAGGCGACGTGGTCTTCGTGCCTTCTCCCACATATCCGATTCATCCTTATTCAGTGGTGATAGCAGGCGGCGATCTGAGACACATACCCATCCGACCCGAATCGGACTTCTTTGAGGATCTGAAGGCGGCTGCAAGGCTCACTTGGCCCTTGCCGAAGATGCTCATCCTTTCTTTCCCGCACAATCCGACGACTATGGTCGTGGATGAGGATTTTTTCCGGCGGCTCGTGGATTTCGCACATGAGTATAAGATCATGATAATTCATGATTTTGCGTACGCTGACCTCACGTTCGAAGATTATAAGGCCCCAAGTTTTCTTTCAATCCCTGGTGCAAAGGAAGTCGGCGTGGAAGTGTTCTCCATGTCCAAAAGTTACTCCATGGCGGGTTGGCGAGTCGGATGCGTAGCGGGAAATCCACAGATGATAGAGGCTCTAAGACGTTTGAAAAGCTACATTGATTACGGAATCTTTCAGCCTGTGCAGATAGCCTCCATAATAGCGCTCAATGAAGACCAGGGCTGCGTGCAAGAGATCGTGGCTGAATACAAGGATCGAAGAGACGCCTTGTGTAGTGGACTAAATGACTGCGGCTGGCATGTGACTCCGCCAAAAGGGACCATGTTCGTATGGGCACAAATTCCCGAGCAGTTCAGGGCCTTGGGGTCGCTGGAATTCTCCAAGGTCATGACTGAGGGTGCCAAGGTGGCCGTCAGCCCTGGGATAGGATTCGGCCCGTTCGGGGATGAACACGTGCGGTTCGCTCTTGTCGAGAATAGGATGCGCATTAATCAAGCTGTTCGCGGTATACGCCATTTCCTCACGGAATGTGCGTCCAACGGAACAGTTCAAAAAAAAATCGTTCATTCAGCGGCCTCATAAAATCGTCTGTGGAAGAAATCTACCTTTCCTGCTTCGCAGAAGAGGAAAAACCTATTCCCTCTGTCTTATTAGGGAAGTAGAGCCACGTTGGCGCAACTTTTGAGAAGGACGCGGGGAGGCCCTTTACGGAAAGGGTCCTCCCCGTAATCTTTGTGAATAATCTATAGCAGTTGCCAAAAATAATGACGGTTTCCTCGTCATTCCTCCGATGGCAGGAATCCATAATCTGGGCCCCGGATCAAGTCCATAGGCGTTAGAATAGGAATGCACCCATATCAAAATCAGTGTGTTACAAAAATCCGCCCTTGCACCCCTTTACCAAAGGGGGGAGCAGAAGTTGGCTTTCCACCCCCTTTTCTAAAGGGGGACGGGGGGATTTCAGTCTATCAAGCACGCTATTTTAACCCCCATGGGATCAAGTCCGGGTGTTATTAACGTAAATTTGACAAGAATTTTGGCAATTCGTATATTAATCCGCTCCATTAAAAACTGGGGTTGCTGATGAAGGAAATTTCAATTGGGTTGATCGGATTCGGCACCGTTGGCACAGGTGTTGTGAAGATCCTTCAAGAGAATAGAGATATTCTGGAGGCTCGTGTCGGTGTCCCGATTCGACTGAAACGCATTGCAGACTTGGATGTGAATACCGACCGAGGCGTAAACGTTGATCGATCAATATTGACCACTGACGCCTGGGAGTTGGTCCGTGACCCTGAGATTTCCATTGTGGTGGAACTCATCGGCGGCCACGAACCGGCAAAGAGCCTTATACTGGAAGCCTTCCGGAACGGCAAACACGTGGTGACAGCCAACAAGGCCCTGCTGGCTGAACACGGACCGGAAGTGTTTGCGGCGGCGCACCGGGCAGGCGCGGACATAGCCTTTGAAGCGGCAGTCGCAGGCGGAATCCCTATTATTCGTTCATTGCGGGAAGGTCTTGTCGCTAATCGGTTCGAGAAAGTGCTGGCTATACTCAACGGCACATGCAATTTCATACTTACGGCAATGGATACCAATCCAGGCGTGTCTTTTGATGAAGTGCTGCGCAACGCTCAGGAGCTGGGTTACGCCGAAGCTGATCCGGGGCTGGACATTGACGGAATAGACGCTGCTCACAAGTTGGTGCTGGTGCTAGGCCTCACACACGGTATCCGCGCCCATATGAAGGACATTTATGTTGAGGGAATTCGGAATATCGACCCGTTCGATGTGCGCATGGCTCACGAGTTCTCTTATAAAATAAAGCTATTGGCAGTTATCAAGAGCCACGGGGAAGATGTAGACGCGCGGTTGCATCCCACCCTATTGCCTGAAGACCATCCTCTGGCACGCGTAGACGGCGTGTTCAACGGAATCTATCTCCAGGGAGACATGGTTGGCGAGCAACTCTTCTACGGTCGAGGAGCGGGATGTGAGCCCACAGCTTCCGCGGTCATGGGCGACGTTATAGAACTGGCAAGAAGCCTCGCGAGAGGAGAAGTCGGCAGAGTACCGCCATTCGGCTATCCAGAAACCTGGAAAGCACGCGGACGGATCAAAGCGATTGCGGAAATAAAAACGAATTATTACCTGAGGATTCACGCAGCGGACCGACCTGGCGTGCTGTCAAAAGTCTCTGGGATTATGGCGGACCATCAGATCAGTATACACTCCGTGGTTCAGAAGGTACGGCAGAGTTCCGGCACTGTGCCAGTTGTTTTTCTGACCCATCGCGCCAAAGAGGCGGATATTCAGGCGGCATGCGAAAAAATAAGCGGGCTCGACATTGTGGAAGGCGCGCCGGTAGTCATCAGAATAGAGGACGATACTCTTGATTAAGAATTCGGGGAGTTGGATATGTGGAAAGGAATAATAAGACAGTACCCTGATTTTTATCATTTCGCCAATGAAGACCATATTGTTACTCTTCATGAGGGAAATACTCCGCTCATACCGGTCCCGAGATTGGCCTCGAAGATAAAGCCGGGCATCTCGGTGTATCTAAAATATGAGGGCCTCAACCCAAGCTCTTCTTTCAAGGATCGCGGAATGACCATGGCTGTCTCCAGGGCAGTTGAAGCAGGGTCTAATTCCATCATATGCGCGTCCACTGGAAATACCTCCGCATCTGCTGCGGCGTACGCGGCAAGGGCTGGCATAAAGGCTTTCGTGCTTATTCCGGAAGGAAAGATTGCATTGGGTAAGCTCGCCCAGGCCATGATTCATGGAGCAATCGTTATAAAAGTGCTGGGAAATTTCGACGAAGCGTTGAAATTAGTACGCGAAATATCCAATAATTATCCGGTGACCCTGGTAAACTCAGTGAATCCGCACAGAATCGAAGGCCAAAAATCAGCAGCTTTCGAGGTATGTGATGTTTCTGGGAGAAGCCCCGGACTATCATTGCCTCCCTGTGGGAAATGCAGGAAACATAACGGCTTACTGGGCAGGGTACAAAGTCTGCGAGGATGCCGGCAAAATCAAGTCACTGCCCAAGATGTTCGGCTTTCAAGCCGAAGGCGCGGCTCCAATCGTGCGGGGCCATGTGGTGGAGAACCCCGAAACGGTGGCAACAGCTATTCGAATCGGGAATCCCGCATCCTGGAAACCCGCTGAGGCTGCAAGGGACGAATCCGGTGGCCTCATAGCCATGGTCAGTGATGATGAGATACTTGAGGCTTATCGACTGGTGGCCTCAACTGAAGGAGTATTTTGCGAGCCTGCTTCAGCCGCATCTATAGCCGGCCTTATAAATAAAAGCCGCGAGGGTTATTTTGAGACCGGCGCAAAAATTGTATGCACACTAACGGGACATGGACTCAAAGATCCCGACAATGCCATAAAAGTGTCTAGAGAGCCGGTTACATGCGAACCGGAAACAAAGAAGGTGCTGGATGTCCTCGGATTCTGAAGTTAAATACGTAATTCTCGTGCCAGACGGCATGGCAGATTTGCCCATGCCTCAGCTTGATGGCGCAACACCCCTAAAAGCCGCAAAAACCCCGTGGATGGATAAGATGGCGGCAGTGGGAGAGCTTGGGCTTGCCAGAACGATTCCTGAAGGCATGGAAGCTGGCAGCGATGTGGCAAACCTTTCCTTAATGGGTATCTCCCCTCGTGAGTCTTACACGGGACGGGCCCCTTTCGAGGCAGCTTCAATGGGGATCAATCTGCGCCCCAACGATGTGGCTTTCAGGGTCAATCTTGTAACGCTGGAGCGCAACTACACGGTTATGGCCGATCACAGCGCTGACCACATCTCAACGGCGGAAGCGCACGACATCATTACTGAAATTATGCCGGTTGCAGAGCAATTCGGGCTATCCATTGTTCCAGGAGTCTCCTACAGGAACCTCCTGGTTTGGAGAGATGGACCCGAACATTGCGTTACCCACGCTCCACACAATTTTCCCGGTGACTTCATAGCGACCAGGCTTCCAACCGGGGACGGAGCGGATGTTCTTTTGCGCCTAATACTTAAGTCGTGGAGATTGTTTGAGACTCATCCCGTCAACCAGCGCCGCAAGAAACGCGGACAAGGGCCCGCTAATTCCGTATGGCCGTGGGGGCAAGGGAGATCACCGAGAATAGAGACTCTCAAGCAGAGATTTGGGATATCGGGATCTGTCGTTGCAGCCGTGGATTTGGTGCGGGGCATAGGTAAGTATGCCGGTTTGGATTTGATCGACGTGCCTGGAGCCACCGGATATCTGGATACCAACTACCAGGGCAAAGTTGACGCAGCTTTGAAATCGCTGAAGGAAAAGGATTTCGTGTTCCTTCACGTGGAGGCCCCGGACGAAGCGGGCCATTCCGGGCAGTTGGATCTGAAAATAAAGGCCATAGAAGATTTCGACGAAAAAATAGTTGGACCCGTCTTGACTGGACTTCAGGAGCACTCGAAATGGCGAGTGCTTGTCATTCCGGATCATCACACGCCGACGAACACGCGAGTGCACTCGTCGGACCCGGTTCCGTTCGTACTCTTGGATTCTGATAAATGGGACTCGGAAGCAAAAGAACCTGAAGTCGGTTTCACCGAGGAAAGAGCTGCTGCCTCGGGCAAGTTCGTAGATGACGCGTCCAAAATGATGGAACTACTTGTTCAGAAGAGCTAGTTTATTGCTCCCTGTGCATTCAAGCTTGTCAAGAAAGCTCTGAGATCCGCCAATCTGCCATTCCTGCGAGTAAGAGTGAATTTCCGTCTGCGTTGGAATGGCAACTCCTCCGCCTACCAAAATTCCCTGACGCGACGCGAATTGAAGCAACATGCTTCCTGTGGCAGACGATCCGACTACGCGAGTGGCGTCGCTGCCTGTTTTGAGTTAAACTGCAGTCCTGCGACGGGTAAGAAGCTCCAAAACGACAGACTGGGCACCGCGGAGAACGGCCAGAGCACTCCTATCGATTCCAATCTGTGGTCGATCTGCGGCCCGTTAGAAGGGAGTTCCCAGATGACTGACCAAATGGACCAATCAGTACCACTCGATTGTGAACAACGTGAACTTCGCCAACTGATCACCAGAATTGAACAGGCTGAGGCAGAAGCGAGAAGGGCTCGAGAGCTTCTTCAAGGCATTCTGAATGCCATAGACTCATCTGCAGACGCAATCATTATTTACGACCTTGACGGAAATACAAAATATATCAGTGACTCTTTTACCAGGCTGTTTGGATGGACTAAAGAAGAGCTCCTTGGCAAAAGGATTCCGTTCATGCCGGAATCAGAAAAGGAGGACTCGCTTTCGCAGATAAATCGTCTGATCCAAGATGGAAAACCTGTAAGCGGCTTCGAGACCAAGCGAACCACGAAAGACGGAAGCATCCTGGATGTGAACGTCAGTTCCTCGCGATATCTTGACCATAATGGTGAACCGGTCGGAATTCTTGTAATCTTGCGAGACATAACTGCGTGGAAATCTTTGCAGCGGGCCAGGCAACGGGCAGTGAACCACCTTTCTCATGAATTGATTACCCCACTCGCGATCATAGATGGTTCCTTGCCAAAGCTGGCGAAAAAGAACCTCTCACCCGAAGAGCGGCAACAGAGCCTAGACAGGGTAAAGAGGAATTTGAATAGATTGAAAGAGGTTCAGAGAATCGTACAGCAGATCGTTGCCCCAGGTGAATACAGGCCCAGGCCTTTTCCTGTCATCCCGTTTATCCTCGACGCGCTGGACACGCTTCGGAAGCGAAGTTCAAGCCGGTCGGTGGCTCTGTTTCAAATGCTGCAGCCCGTTGATTCCTCGGTGATAGATCCAGACGTGTTGAAGAAAGTTCTGGACACGCTGGTTAAGAACGCGATTGAAAATACTCCCGACGGAGGAACGGTGACAGTCATTTTGGAGAATAGTCCGTCCGGCCCCTTGTTGCATGTCGAGGATCGCGGAGTAGGCATTTTACGAAACGACCAATCATTCATCTTTGAGGCCTTTCATCACACGCAAGATACTGAGCAATATTCCACAATGAAACCATTTGATTTCAATGCAGGTGGCAAGGGACTGGAACTAATGCAACTGAAAATGCTTGCAGACGAGGGCTATATTGATATCAGATTCCAAACGAACAGATGCAGATACCTGCCCACTAATCGCGAACGGTGTCCCGGTAGCATCTCTATGTGCGAACATGTCGAGGATGAGCGCGGATGCAGGGAATCCGGAGGCAGTGTACTTTCTCAGTCCTGTTTAGGGGACCGAAACCGCAATGAGATTGAGGAATAGATGTCAAAATACGCTCTTATAATAGTTGATATGATCAAAGACAACGTCAATACGCAGAGCCACGCAGCAATGGATGTGGAAGCAAAAAAGATCATCCCTGTGATCCGCGATGTTTCGGAAGCATTCCGGCAAAACGGCGGCCACGTTGTTTTCGCGTGTGACAGCTTCATGCCTGGAGATTTTATCTTCAGAGGGAGAATGCCGCCCCACGCCATCCGCGGGACCGGTGGAGACCAACCAATCTCGGAACTGGACATGCAACCCTCGGATCTGTTTGTGCCCAAACGTCGAATGAGCGCATTCTACAAGACAGATCTGGATCAGACTCTTCGAACCTGGGGAGTTGACACGGTCGCGGTATGCGGAATAGTGACCAACGTTTGCGTGTTGCTCACAGCTCTGGATGCGGTTCAAAATGATATTAGCTCCATCATAGTGTCGGACGCGTGCGCATGCCATAAGCCCTCGATTCACGAAGCCACACTGAAATCGTACGACAAGTTTCTGCTGGCGCCAATGTTTAGGATAATGAGCGCTTCGGATGTCGTCAGCGAAGTGGAGCACGCTTCAAATAATTGAAACCATCGCCAGATTTAAGTGCGGGGACACGCGACCTTGTGCCGGGTCGCCATAGTATGATCTCTGCGGTAAAGGCGCATCCGAATATCTCCAAGGCCGGGATGATCCTATGCCACAATGGGATCGTAAGAAGGTCCGATTGCACCGGCGGGAAACGATTGAGTGCGCTGAAGGTCGTGGTTAAACGCCCCGAAATAGACCGCATCCGGTCCTGAGCGGAGTCGCAGACAGGAATTGTGGCCGTGGCAATCAATGCTCTGGAAGGTGAGTTTCAAGTAGGTGACGATGTGCTGTACGTCGTCGTGGCGGGAGACATTCGGGAGCATGTCTTTTCAGTCATGCGGGAGGCCGTAGAAAGGATCAAAGCCGAAGGCGTGAGCAAGACCGCGTTTTACTGATTGAGGGTTCATATATTTGCCGCCTTGAAGCCGAAGTTCCCCCAAATTAGGACTACTCTGGTCGCTACAACATATTGAGCTAATGTGATTATTCGCTGTTTGTTCCAGGTTCGGTACCTGAGCCTTCAAGCGTCCCGATCCTATCTAGAGTATAATATGGTATTGGCATTGCGCCGGCGCAAGAATTCGTAACCGTCCAGCGGGGCATGTATCAGACCAATTCCCGCAAGGTCATAGTGTAACCGGGTCCGAAGCAACACTCAGGGCCCATCCTGCCTGCCTATGGCTGAACTCTCCAAGCACCGTCACCCCTTGTTCCCGGTCTCGATGACGCTCGCAATTGCAAACGACTCTGCTGAAGCGATGAGCCCCCAGAAACACATCTCTAGCGCCATTAGGGCCAGCGGCTCACCGAATTGGTTGAATGGCGTGAAAAACTCCCAGAAAAGAAATGTCATGAAGAAAATTAAACCTGCCAACCTCAAAGCCCGCGGAATGATTCCAGGAGGCCACACGACAGAAAGCCACTTGTAAATAAATGCATGCCCGACCCCGAAGAGCATTAACCCAGCGATGATCGGAACCGGATTGGCAACGACGAGTTGAAGAGGTTCAAGGGATGTCCAAACTGCAATGAGTTTTTGACTTTGCACTGTTGGGTCGAGCAGGATGCCACCGCCGTTCCAACCAAACCCAATCATTCGGAACGTGAACAGCATCACCAGATTCATCGCCAGCCCTCCAGCTAATCCTGCAACAGTGGTTCTCATCATGATCTATCTCCCGGCTGCTCTTGAGACTTCGGCGGATTATTAGGCACTTTGCCCCGCATCGGGATGAGTCCTCTAGCCCTGAAAAGGCCGCAGTATGATCTTGTGCAACCGCCACACCCAGCCCTATGGATTGCTCTTGAACGGTAACTCGCTATCGTTCCGCAATAAGAGGATGGCGACTTTCTTGAAAAGCGATGCTGCGGATGCGATTTGGATTCGGAGAGTCCTTTTTCGGGCGAGACTCATTGTTCGTGATGCTTGACAAATGAGGGTTTCATGGTATTGTGGATGACGTTTCGATATGTGGCGAACTATAGGAGATGTCGTGCACGAATTCATGGCTGTCGTCAGGGCGTTAGGAGACGAGAACAGGGTTCGAGCCCTTATGGCGTTGCGAGCAGGTGAGCTTTGCGTGTGTCAGATAATCGAATTGCTCGGCCTCGCTCCTTCTACTGTTTCAAAGCATATGTCTATCCTGAAGCAGGCAAGACTCGTTGAAGCGACCAAGAAAGGACGATGGGTCTATTATCGGCTTCAGCGAGAGGAAGAGAAATCGCGACTGGCAGAAGCAGCCCTTCTTTTGGCTTTGGAGGCGGTTTCAAACGACGCTGTCATTTTGGGGGACGACGAACGGCTGCGGACGGTGCTCCAGACGAACCCCCACGGACTGTGCAGAATTAAAGGACGAAAATGAGCTTGGCTTTTTTTGCATCGAGTCTTAGGTCTCCGACCCTTTGTCTTCCGGGCGAGGGCCATTGACGGTGATAAGGCAAATGATCAAGTAATCCAGATCGTAGGAGGCAACTGGACTATGGAGACTCAGAAGAGGCTGTCCGTTCGGGACAGGTTTCTGACCCTGATAATATTCATAGCTATGGCGCTGGGGGTCGGAATCGGCTATGCCGCACCATCTGTAACGAAATTCATCGCGGGCATGCAAATAGGCACCACCTCCATTCCCATTGCCGTGGGATTGATCCTGATGATGTACCCTCCCTTGGCAAAGGTCAAGTATGAGGAAATGGGCGGCGTTTTCCGAGACTGGAAGGTCTTGGCCCTCTCTTCGGTTCAGAACTGGATTGTGGGGCCTTTCCTCATGTTCTTCCTGGCCATAGTCTTCTTGCCGGACCATCCGGAATACATGGTCGGGTTGATTTTGATCGGTCTGGCTCGCTGCATCGCCATGGTCATCGTATGGAACGAACTGGCCGAGGGAGACACTGAATACTGCGCTGGTCTGGTGGCGTTCAACAGCATTTTTCAAGTGATCTTTTTCAGTGTGTACGCGTGGTTTTTCATTACCGTACTTCCGCCGTTTTTCGGTCTCAGCGGAAATGTGGTGCAAGTCAGCATGAAGCAGATTGCGCAGAGCGTATTCATCTATCTTGGCATACCGTTTGTCGGCGGGGTCATTACACGATTCGCTTTGCTAAGAATCAAAGGCAAGGCCTGGTATGAAAGCTCATTCATTCCGACGATAAGTCCGATCACTCTCATAGCTTTGCTGTTCACAATTGTCGTAATGTTTAGTCTCAAGGGCAATTTGATTCTCACGATCCCTCTCGACGTGTTAAGAATAGCTGTTCCATTGTGCATTTATTTCGTCGTGATGTTTCTGATAAGTTTCTGGATGGGATTCAAGGTTAGCGGTGATTATCGCAAAACTGTGACGTTGTCGTTTACTGCTGCGAGCAACAATTTTGAGCTCGCCATTGCTGTAGCAATAGCTGTCTTCGGCATCAACTCGGGGGAAGCCTTTGCCACGGTCATTGGTCCGCTTATTGAAGTGCCGGTGCTCATAAGTCTTGTAAATGTGGCATTCAGATTCCGCGAGAAAGCCTTTGCTCATACAGTTGAATTAACGAGAGACTAACCAAGACATTCTAGGATGATCTTTCGTCGTTCCCAGGTAAAAGTTCCTGCAAATGATCCAGTCAGTCAGATCTATCGGAGCGGGTAAACGAGACAGAGTGACAATTACACTTCTGGTCATCAGTGGTGGAAGTGATGCTGGTGTAAGATCGGCCCACTTTCATCTTGAAGCGATTGATCGGATCGGCTGATTTCGCAGACAGTCCGGATTCGTTTCAAACTGCGGCTTGACCGGTTGAGATGGAAACCGTAGATTATTAGTTAATATGAGCATATAAGATTTGCGAGTTGTTGCCATGGTTTCGCCCAGCCTTCAATTCATCCCCCAGATTCGGCCTCGCAGTTGCCATCTGCGGTTCGCACTTGTCTTCCTTTTAGTCCTCGTCATCTCTGGTTGTTCTGGCGAAGGAGATTACCGCTCGGTTGATTTTGGAAAGACCATTCAGGTTGCTCGGCCTGAACCACATTCACCTCCGCACAAAAGCCTGAGAGTCGCAATCGCGGCCATGGTATCTCCGAAAGAGACGTTCGTGCATTATAAGGAACTGCTTGAATATCTAGGTGAAAAGCTGCATAGAGAAGTCGAACTAGTCCAACGAAAGACATATGGCGAGATCAACGAACTTCTGGGGGACGGCGAGATCGACCTCGCTTTCCTCTGCTCGGGCCCTTACACGACAGAAAAGAGCAAACACGGTTTCGAGCTGTTAGCAACACCAGAGATTAACGGGAGCCATTTCTACCAAGCTTACCTGATAGTCAACGAGAAAAGCCATTTCAAGTGTCTGGAGGATCTGCGGGGAAAGACCTTTGCCTTTACCGACCCAGATTCCAATACTGGCAGATTGGTCCCCACCAGTTGGCTTCTGGAGCTAGGAGAACGCCCGGAATCGTTTTTTGAGCAATCCATTTATACATACAGTCACGACAATTCCATCATGGCAGTGGCAAAGGGCATGGTAGACGGAGCATCGGTGGATGGTCTGATTTGGGATTTTTACAACCAGCGGAACCCGACGATAACGAACGCCACAAAGGTGATACGGAAGTCGGAGTTGTACGGCATTCCTCCTCTGGTGGCGTCCAAGACATTACCGACCGAGGTAAAAGAACCGATCCGCCAACTGCTTTACTCAATGCATCAGGATGACAAGGGTAGAAAAATCCTCGATCAGCTCATGATCGACCGTTTTGTTGATCCCCGCGACGAGTGGTACGACAGCATCAGGGATATGTCGCGAAAATCTACGGGTGGTCGAGGAGGCGTTCATGGCTATGAAAAGCCTTAGACTCAAACTGCTCGTGGCTGTCTTTGCGCTCGTAATGGGAAGCGGCCTTATCATTTCTCTGTTGGTTACGCAACGCTATAGTGAGAGTCTCCGCACGGCGATCATTGCACAAGCCGAAAGCCTTGCCCATGCTGTCGCCCTCGAGGCAACGGACAAGATCCTGATCAACGACTTGGTGGCGCTGCAAAAAATGTTGGACCACCAGAAGCGGAGCAACCCCTCTCTAGCGTACCTCTTCGTTTACAGAGACGGTCGAATCCTCGCCCACACGTTTACCAAGGGTGTTCCAGCTCAACTGATCGATGCAAACCGGGTGCTTTCCAGGAACGAAGGACGCCTGCAGACAATAGCCTCGTCGGAAGGCGATCACTATCTAGATATTGCTTGGCCGATCTTCTCGGGCGGGGCTGGCGTGCTTCGACTGGGTTTTTCGGAAAAACCCTTCGAAGAGCAGGTAGACCGGCTCTGGATGCAAATCAGCCTGGCTACTCTGGGGATTTTGTTGCTGGCGGTAGTAGTTAGCCTCATCTTCGTGCGCAGGATTACCTTGCCTCTCTCGGAGCTTGCCCACGCCACACAGAGGCTGGATGAAGGCGAGCTTGATATTAAAGTTGATATAAGGGGGCAAGACGAAGTTGGAAGGTTAGCCTATTCTTTCAACCAAATGGTTACACGATTGAAAGACTACACCCTGCGTCTTGAGCAGAAAGCAGGGGAGCTAGAACGGAGTCATAGCCAGACACGGACTTTTTGTGAAATTGTACGCGAAATTGGTGCATTACCTACCCTAAACGAAATTGGCTCAGCCCTCATCAAAAGGTTTCAAAAGATACTCGCCTGTAAGCACATTGTCTTATTAGCGCTGAACGAAGAGCGGACGGTCCTTTTTTCGGTCTCAGAGAATGATTGCAAAACGTTCAACGACCCCAAGGTAATACAGAGTGAGATAGACACTATCCAGGACACAAATGGCAGCACGGTGTTTGCTCGTTCTCTTTTTTCAGCCACCCATCGTGCCGAAATCCTTCCAGTTGTTCCCTCAGCAGGCTCTCGTACCTTTTGCGGGAGATACCCCTATCATTGGAGGCCTTGTAATAGCATGCCCAGGAAATTGTGCATGTGATCTAAAAGACATTGATTTGGCGGCTCTGATTTTGACTCAATCTGCCGGGGTGATAAACCGAGCCCTGGTGCAGACTCTCTCCGAGAATGAATTCCGATCACGGATCGAAAACACGGCGGAATTCTGTGGGATTGTCGGCAAGGCCCCAAAGATGCAAGTGGTTTACCGGCTCATTCAGGACATCGCTCCGACTGACGCCACAGTTCTTATTCAGGGCGAGAGCGGCACCGGAAAGGAATTAGTGGCTCGAGCCATACACCACCAGAGTGACAGAAGACACAATAGCTTTGTGGTGATAAACTGCTCCGCATATCCGGACACTCTTCTTGAGAGTGAGTTGTTCGGCCACGAAAAGGGGGCCTTTACCGGGGCTATCCGACAGCGTGCGGGACGTTTCGAGCAGGCTGACGGAGGCACGGTTTTTTTGGACGAAATAGGTGAGATTCCTCCATCCAGTCAGGTAAAGCTCCTCAGAGTTCTACAGACTCAGAGTTTCGAGCGCATCGGCGGTGAGCGCACACTGAAAGTCAATGTGAGAGTCATTGCGGCCACAAACAAGGACCTGATCCGCGAGGTCCAAAAGGGAAGTTTTCGGGAGGATCTCTATTATAGGTTGAACGTTATTCCAATTCTGCTGCCCCCTCTGCGACAGCGTCTCAATGACATCCCTCTGCTCGCAAGAAGTTTCCTGACGAGGTTCTCTGTTGAACAGAAAAAGAATATCGAGGATTTTAGCCCTGAATCCATGCGATTGATCCTCGATTACGGGTGGCCGGGGAACGTTCGTGAACTTGAAAACACCGTCGAACATGCAGTAGTCCTCGCAAAAAAGATTAGAATAGAGACCTCAGACCTTCCAGCAGTACTCCGCAGTCAGCCCAAACCCAGTTCGCCGAACGAACTGCCGCTCATGGGGGAAAGCGAACGCGCACTGATTGAGCGGGCGCTAGAAGAGACTAACTGGGACAAGAAGAAGGCGGCTCGCCGTCTGGGAATAGGACGAACGACCCTTTACTCGAAGCTCAAGAAATACCGCATCGACAAACCTACCTTGCAATAGCGTTTGATCTATCTGTCCGCAGCGAAAGCCGTGTTTTACTACTGAACATTCTATCGCGCTGATAACACGCATGTATTCTAATCAACGATAATTTGTGTTCCGATTCGGAACACACTCTGTCGCTCCCATGTTTCGTGCGAGAAATGTTACCTTCAATTGAGGCGAATTGTTTTTGTGGTAAATTTATAACTTTCTCAATTAATTCTGCATTATAGCACTCCATGGCCCGCTTGCGGAACTCGTCGAGACAAATGCTTAACGTGTTCCCCGCAGTTGGCATTCCTTTCGCATTAGATGCTGACGGATTCGCGTGGGGAGAAACATCTTGAACGCGTCAGTCATTTTGTTTGAGATCGGCGAAGAAGAGCTCCCTGACCAGACGATGGTCTTCGCAGCAACTGATGTCAAGGTCCGACGGTGCCACTCCCTCTCGGAATTGGAGAGCCTCTGTGAGCAAAACGATCGTTGCGTGGTCGTGCTGGATCTGGACAACGCCGTCATTACGAACCGCGTACTCAGGGATCTGAAGATGAAATGTCCCTTCCTCCAAATAATCGGGATTTCGAATCGGTCTTTTCATCCGGAATTAAAAGAGTCCATGAGGTCATACCTTTACGCCTGCGTTTGTAAACCTGTCGACGGGGAGGAACTGATGTATCTGGTGAAAAGTATTATTCGTGATTTAGGACCAACATGACTTTGATTGCAACGTTTGCCCAATTCCAGGAAACTATTTTTCGGAGATCCATTTCTTTAACCAAATGAGGAGATGCGCTGATGAGCGAACCCAAAGGCAAAATGGAACGCAGGGAATTTCTCCTTGCGGGCGGGTTGGTCGGAGCGGGAACAGCGATCGGGGCGATTGCTGTCGTTAAAGACAGATTGCCTTCCGCTCCACAGGACCCGACCGGCGAGAAGACAGCTCGCAACCTAAACGTGCTCAAGAATTTGAAACCGCAGGATTATGAGGATGAACATGTAAGAATGCAGCGGGAGTTGGTTAAAGCCATGACCAAACCGGTTGAAAAACGCCACTGGGTAATGGTCATTGATACCCGCAAGTGCGTTGGTTGCCATGCCTGCACCATAGGTTGCGTAGCGGAAAACAAATTACCGCCCGGTGTGGTGTACCGTCCGGTGGTCACCAGCGAAACCGGAGAGTATCCCAACGTGCAAATCCGTTTTCTTCCGCGTCCGTGTATGCAGTGTGACAATCCCTCATGCGTCCCTGTGTGTCCGGTCAAAGCGACCTGGAAGCGGCCGGACGGAGTGGTTGCGATAGATTACGACAAGTGCATCGGATGCCGATATTGTCTCAATGCGTGTCCCTATGGGGCCAGAACATCGGATTTCGGGAGGTACTATTCTGCAGACGCCGCTGCTGGGGCGCCTTCCGGAAAGGATCGTCCACTGGACGGCTCTGCTGCTGCGCAATGGGAGCATGAATCGAATAACGAATACGCCAAAAGCTGGAACCGCAAAGACCATCGTTCACCGGTTGGAAACGCTCGCAAATGTCATTTCTGTCTCCATCGCCTTGAGGTTGGTCAATTGCCGATGTGTGTGACCACGTGCATCGGCAGAGCAACGTATTTCGGAGACTCGAAAGATCCTGACAGCTTGGTGTCGTCGCTGGTCGTCAAGAACAATTCCCAGACGCTTCTTGCTCACCTGGGTAACAAACCACAATGTTATTACCTCGTATGAAAGGAGAGTAAAGCGCCATGGCTAATTCGACATCTATCCACCCGAGACTCGGAACACGGTGCTTCCGCCTCTCAATGGAAAACCATTCTATGGGGCATCTGGTTGATTCTGATGATCGGAGGTGCAATAGGCTTTTTCCAGCGTTTCACCTCCGGTCATCTCGCCGCGGGCTACGGATTGTACGTACCCTGGGGTTTATGGATCGGGCTGTACTTCCTTGGAATAGGAATTTCAGGCGGCTCATTCATAATCGGAGCGGTCGGCTATATCTTCGGTGTGCCTGGGTTCAGCAGACCCTCGGAATTGCGCATCGCCATCGTGCTGAGCCTCGCAGCGTTGATCCCGGGGTTCATCGGTGTCGGGCTCGATCTCGGACACACGGAGCGTCTTTTCAAAGTCCTCACTTCACCCACCTTCACCAGCATGATGGCGTTTAATGCGTGGATGTATAACATCTTCATAGTGATTGCTGTGATCAGTTGGCTGCTCACATTCAAGGACAAGTCCACATGGCTGAAGCCCTTGCTCATCTTCGGCGCATTCTTATCCATATTGTTCCCCAGTCAAAGCGGGGTGTTTTTTGAAGCCGTTAGGACCAACGAATTCTGGCACAGCCCTATCTTGTCGGTTCTATTTCTTGCCTCGGCAATTGCTCTCGGTGCGTGCTGGTCTACTCTTCGTAAGGGTGTTGCTTGGGCAAGGCTCTCGCAATCAACACGCCTACGATAATGCTGTTCTTTGGTTACGAACTGTTGCCATCATCGCAATACTGGTTTACATCGCATTTGAATTTGCAGAGTTCTCGATTGTCCTTTGGAATCCGGGACAGCATTCACCTAGCGTAGATTTCTTGCTGTTCGGCGGTTACTGGCAGGTCTTCTGGATCCTTCATCTACTGCTCGGAGCACTCATTCCCCTGGCACTTTTTGCTACTAGTCGCAGAAGCTTCTGGGCACTTGGTGCGTTTTTGGCAGGATTGGGATTTGCTGCCGCCAGAATGTGCATCCTAGTCCCCGGTCAGATCGCTGGTCATATCCCGGGGCTCCAACAGGCATTTCAGGACGCTCGACTCACCTACATTTATCATCCGACATCAATGGAATACCTGATCGGTCTTTTCATGGTGGCCATTGGGATGGCAATCTTTTACGTGGGAATACGATTGAGCAAGACACTGGTTTCCAGTCCGGAACAGCAGGCGTGAGGTGAAATATGAACAATAAGAAAGACGAAAATATAAGTAGCAGAAGAAGCTTCTTAGCAGGTGGGGCACTCCTCGGAACCGGCCTTCTGGTCTCCGCTCCCAAAGTGTTGGCTGCACAGACCAATCGAGAGAGCAGTGCCTTACTGAACAGCGAAAGACCGGATGCAACCAATGACCTCGTGAAACCCACAAATATGATCTATTCAGTATGTCTGCAATGCAATACGGGTTGTGGAATCACGTGCAAACAGCAGAATGGTGTGATCACCAAAATTGACGGCAATCCGTACAATCCATGGACTCTGCTGCCTCACCTGCCGTACAGCACTCATCCGCAGGATGCTGCACCAGTGGACGGCTCCATCTGCCCCAAAGGTCAGGCAGGACTCCAAAGTGCCTATGATCCCTATCGCTTGCGAAAAGTGCTCAAGAGGGCAGGAAAACGTGGTGAGAATAAATGGGTGTCGATCCCATTCGAGCAAGCCATTCAAGAGATTTGCGAGGGAGGGAAGCTCTTCGCCAAGGTGCCCGGCGAGGAAAAGCGGGAAGTCGAGGGTCTGAGAAAACTGCGAACGCTGACCGATCCCAAGGTCTCGAAAGAGATGGCCGGAGACGTCAAGGTGATCCTGGACGAGAAGGATAAGGACAAGAAGAAAGCCCTGGTAGAAGAATTCAAATCGAAGCACTCTGGAAATCTGGACAAACTCATCGAACCAAATCATCCGGATCTCGGACCTCGAAACAATCAGATCGTGGTGGCGTGGGGCCGACTCAAAGGTGGCAGAGGAGAAATCTACAGACGGTTGGCGGACGCTCTAGGAACGACCAACGCCCACGGACACACGACTGTGTGTCAGGGGTCACTGTATTTCACTTGCAAGGCTATCAGCGAACAATACGTAGACGGTAAATTCACTGACGGTAAGAAGTTCTACTGGCAGGCAGACACCGAGAATAGCCGTTTCATCTTCTTCGTTGGAGCCAACCTTTTTGAGGGGAATTACGGACCCCCGAACCGAGCGGTCAGGCTCACAGGCAACTTGGTTAGCGGTTACACGAAGATCGCGGTGGCAGATCCCCGATTCAGCAAACTCGCATCAAAGGCATGGAAATGGCTGCCAATCAAACCGGGAGCCGATGCTGCGCTCGCAGCCGGGATGATCCGATGGATAATCGAAAACAAACGCTATGATGCAAAATTCCTTTCTTGCGCCAACAAAGCCGCTGCGGTTGCAGCCGGGGAAAACAGTTGGTGCAATGCGACCTGGTTGGTAGAAACCAAAGACGGCAAGCCCGGCAAGCTCGTTCGAGCCGCTGACGCGGGTCTTGCGCAACCGGAAACCCGGAAGACAAAAGATGGAAAAGAATACCAGGAGAAGTTTCTGCTCGCCATGGTTCAGGGGCAACCAGTAGCCGTCGATCCCAATGATTCCAAAACTCCGATTAATGGTGATCTCTTGGTGGATACGAAGTTAGCGGACGGAACAGCGGTGAAGAGCGGTCTGCAAGTGCTTCTCGAGTCGTCTCAGCAGCGCACTTTGAAAGAATGGGCCGAACTGGCTGGCGTCAAAGAATCCGACATGATTGCTGTGGCCCGTGAACTCACGAGCTACGGGAAAAAGGCCGCCGTGGACATCCATCGCGGCCCAGCGCAGCATACGAACGGGTTCTACAATGTTCTGGCATGGATGACGATTAACATGCTATTAGGCAATTTCGATGCTAAGGGTGGCATGATTGCAGCCTCGACCTACGACTACATGGGCAAGGGAAAACTCTATGAACTTGCACCTAATCCAGGGAAAACGGAGTCGTTCGGTATCAGCTCAATTCGCCATGGCTTGGACTACGAGAAGACGACCATTTTTTCCGGCTATCCTGCGAAGCGAAATTGGTACCCGCTGAGCAGCGACATCTACGAAGAGATTATTCCATCAATTGGAGATGCGTATCCTTACCCGGTGAAGGCCCTTTTTCTCTATATGGGTGCGCCTACTTACTCACTGCCGGCGGGTGACACTAATATCAAAATCCTTTGCGACACGGAAAAGGTTCCGCTCTTTGTGGCAAATGACATCCTGATCGGCTCTACCTCGATGTATGCGGATTATATCTTCCCAGATCTGTCCCATCTTGAACGATGGGAGTTCCAGGGAAGCCACCCGTGCGTGCCGAACAAAGTGCAACCGGTCAGACAGCCTACCATGGCCCCAATTCCCGAGGAATGCACTGTTTACGGTCAGCGAATGCCGTTGAGCTTTGAGTCGATGATTCTTGGCATAGCCGAAAAACTCAAACTCCCCGGATTCGGAGAGGACGCATTTGGAAAAAGTTTGGACTTGAAACACCCTGATGAATTCTACTTGCGTGCAGTGGCCAATCTGGCCTTTGGTGAAAAGCCTGACGGTTCGGCCGCCGTACCCGACGCAGACGAAGCGGAAATGCAAATTTTTCGTGAAGCTCGACGGTATCTTCCCACGAGCGTTTATGATGAGGCAAGATGGAAGAAGATTGCGGGGGAGAAGAACTGGCAAAAGGTTGTGTACGTGCTCAACCGAGGGGGAAGATTCGAAGATTGGGCCAAGGGATACAAAGATGATCGAGTAGCTCATCCGTATGGGCAATTGCTGAACATGTACCAGGAAAAGACGGCTTCGACAATACACTCCGGAACGGGAAAGAAGAACCTCGGATTTGCAACATACATTCCCATTATGGACTACCACGGTCGCGAGCCCGATGCATTACGCAAAGGGCACGATCTGGCCATGATAACCCACCGCACCATTTCTCAGTGCAAAAGCCGTACTATAGCAGACCCGTGGCTCACGCCCATTATGCCTGAGAATGGCCTCCTGTTGAACCCCGAAGATGCGAGACGGCTCGGGCTGAAGGATGGAGAACTCGTGAGAGTTGTCAGTGCCACCAATCCGTCGGGTGAATGGGATCTGGGCGCAGGACACAAGAAACTCATGATAGGAAAAGTAGTTTTCACCCAGACTATGCGCCCAGGTGTGACTAGCTTTGCTCTGGGCTTTGGCCATTGGGCAACCGGAGCGGCAGACACCACTATCGACGGTCACGTGATCAAGGGTGAAACGAGGAGAGCTGCCGGGGTCCACGCAAACGCTGCCATGTGGGTTGATCCAGCGCTTAAGAATACCTGCATGCTGGATCCGGTAGGTGGCAGTGTAAGTTTCTATGACACCTACGTTCGACTTGTTCCGGTAGCATCGTAGCCCTGGGGGAGGCCTCTGGACCCTCTCGAGGTCTCCCCAAAATCTTCAGTCGTGGGGAAGATCGAAGAGTGACGGTTGATACTATGATCTGACGACCGCACATTGGTATGACGCATGGCGTCGGCAACGGGCGGCTTCCAACCCAAACCTCCAACCTCCCCGGCATCCTCCGCAAGGGAGGCTGCCGTCGCCCCTCTAAAAAGACGCAACCTTCCACGTAGGCAGCCAGACCAGAAGTTTGGTGGAAAGTTGTCCCTTACTCTGAGCGCTGAAGGGATATTTCTATGAATATGTTCAATATTTGCATTCACTATGCTCATCGTAGTGACGTTTTTGGGGGCAGCTGTCGGGGAGAGTAAGGGCAAAAGTAGCGGGACACCATCCGCGTAGCATTCATCGTCCATCCGAGCAATCCGGTGAATGAATTGTCTGTGGAGGTCCTCACGAAAATTTTCGGTGGACAAATCACAGACTTGAAAGAAGTGGGCGGCCCGGAACTGCCTATCCTCGTTCTGATTTCGCCACCGGATAGAGCTACCGGAATCGTGTTTTCGGAGCAAATACTTAAGACGCCCTTTCCCCCAAGGCCAAAGTCTTTTCGACCTATGTGACCGTTGCCAAGGTGCTGGCCAGGAATCCGGCCTCTATTACCTACTGCCGGTCGGATATTGCGCTCTCTGGAGCGGTGAAGCCCCTTGCCATATTAACGGGACAGAATTCCACGGCAGTTCATCTGTCTCCGGAGGCTATTCAATCCGGAGCGTATCCATTCACGAGGCCGCTTCAACTCTTGTACGACGCCAACAAAGGCGCACACAGAGAGGCGATAGAACGGTTATTGATTTCTGCGTCGCAAAGGCCGCTAAGGTTGGCCCCAAGTGAAATCCCAAAATGTAGGGCAAAGCCGCTGCATGAGGTAATGCGCGGAAAAATCTAATTCGCGGGGGCACCAATCATGAATGTGTTTTTTGGAACGGAATGGTCCGATGAGACAAAGGAATTTAATAGTCGCGATGCTATGTTTTTCAAGTTTGGTTCTTGTCCTGGCAGATAGTCTGGCAAAAGCGCAGCAGAAGGACCTCCCTATCCGCGTCAAGGGGGCCAACGCGATGGCCAGTCTTTGCGAGACATGGGCTCGCGAGTTCTCAAGCACAAATCAGGGTCAGCCGGTGATTGTCGTTGGCGGAGGGACAGACGTCGGTTTCGGGGCTTTGTTCGACAAGACCGTAGACTTGCTGATGGCCTCACGGAAAATTCTGCCCAAAGAACTGCAAGTGGCAGCATTGAGCGGCGGCAAACTTGTAGAGACATCAGTTTGTAGTGATCTCATGGTAGTTGTTACGCATCCTGACAATCCCCTGGAGGCTCTCACCCTCGAAGACTTCGGTCTCATATTGCGAGGAACATACACACGATGGAACCATGTTGGAGGACGAGACGATCCGATAACCCTTCATGTCACTCAGCAAACGTCCGGAACAGCCATGTTCCTTAGAACTGGCGTCATGGAAAACGATTCCTTCAGCTCCGATGCCAAGCCGATGGACCAATACGAGCACATCATCAGCGAGTTGTCGCGAGAGAAGCCTCCAGCAATCGCTTATTCACCGCTCATGGATGCATTGAAGGCGGAACAAGATAAACGTGTCAAGATTGTTGCTATCAAGAAAGACGAGAAATCACCTGCTGTTCGACCATCCATTGCCACGCTAAAGGACGATTCCTACCCTCTCGTTATGCCGCTCTTCTTCTACTGGGACGAGGAAACAGTCCGTCCAATAGCAAAAAAAGTTCGTCAAATTCTGCGGCGCAAAATACGCCTGTCCGCCGCAGTAAAATCATTAATGCAGCTGTAGTGGCACCAAATAAACCCGCAAAGAGTGTGCGTATAAGATAGTATAGTATAGTATAAAGAAACAAGGGCTCGCAGGAGTGCTCTCCGGTCGGGCTTTCGGCCCGGTTCCGACCAAGGATGCTCTCTGTCGAAACCACTCTTGTCTATGAGGAGGATTGATGAATCAGGACGAGACGTTCTCCGACCGCTTGCGTAGCTACTTCCCCGTAGTGAATTGGCTCCCAACCTATGACAAGAAGTGGTTGCGAGCGGACCTGATAGCCGGAACGACCCTTGCTGCCTTCACGATACCGGAGGCCATAGCCTATGCCGACCTTGCTGGGATGCCTTCTCAAGCCGGTCTTTATGCCTGTATAGCTGCCCCTCTGCTGTATACCTTATTCGGAACCTCTCGACAGCTGGTGGTCGGTCCCACGTCCGCTGTGTCCATCCTGGTCGCTGCTGCGCTCGGAAGTCTCACCGTGGAGTCGCCGGCTCAATACGCTGCCCTCGCTGCAACAACGGCGATTCTGGCAGGGTTGATCGCTTTTGTCGCATACTCCCTGAGGCTGGGAGTGTTGATGAATTTCATATCCGAATCGGTGCTTGTGGGCTTCTCATCGGGTGCTGCGTTGTACATAGCTGGGTCCCAGCTGGGAAAGTTGTTCGGAATCCACGGAGCACAAGGTCAGTTCATTGAACGGATCACCTACCTGATGAATCACCTCGCTGAGACCAACCTGTGGACGCTTGCCCTTGGAATTGCAGGACTCGTGATCCTCCTGGCCGGCGAGCACTGGAAACCGAAACTGCCTTGGGCACTCATGACGGTCATGGGGTCTATTGGCCTCATGAACGTGCTGGATTCCAAGGCCCTCGGCATAGACGTGGTAGGAGCCATCCCCAGCGGTCTTCCCACGTTGGGCTTACCCCCTGTTTTCTTACCCGACGTGCGGGACGTGATACGTGGGGCTGTGGCTATCTTCGTGCTGGCATATGTGGAAGGCATGAGCATGGCGCGAACCTTTGCTTCCAAGAACGGGTATCTGTCGATTCCAATCAGGAACTGCTGGCCCTGGGCTTCGTCAGCATTGGGGCCGGCCTGACTCAGGCCTATCCCGTGGCAGGAAGCTTTTCCCGGAGTGCCCTGAATGACCAGGTAGGAGCCAAGAGCCAGCTTGCTGGAGGCTTCAGCGCTCTGTTGGTTGCGCTTGTGGTACTCTTCCTGACCGGTCTGTTCAGCAAGCTTCCCGAGCCTATTCTCGCTGCCGTAGTGCTCGTCGCTGTGCGAGGCTTGTTTAAGGGGAGGCAGTTACGCGCTCTTTTTCGAACTCAGGCCGTCGGAGTTCGGTACGGCCCTCGCCGCATTCGTGGGAGTCCTGGCATTGGGGATACTCGACGGAGTAATGATCGGAGCACTCCTTTCTCTCGTTCTGGTTATTGCAAGAACGTCTCAGTCCCATATCAGCCTCCTGGGGAGAGTCCCAGGCCAACCTCAATTCTCCTCCATGCATGAAAACCCTGAAAACGTTCCTATTCCAGGAATGCACATCATCCGAGCGAATGCGGGAATCTTCTATGCCAATGCCGATTCTATCAAACAGCATATCCTTGAGATCGTTCGTGAAGGCCGCGAGCCTGTTCAGGCGGTGGTACTAGACATGGCGATGACCAGCGACCTAGACCTTGCCGGTGCGGAGATGCTGGCTAGGCTTCACGAAGAACTCCGCCAAATGGGAATCAGTTTGCGTCTGAGCCGAGTCCAATTGTCAGCTCGGGCTCTGCTGGATCGAATGGGAATTACTGAGAAAATCGGCGCGGACAATTTCCATGCCCGTACCCTTTTCGCTGTCGCCCAGTACCTAGCGGAGGAGGGATTGAGTAAGCGGGTGTCCTGTGACATCTTGCCGGACATGGTAAGGTGCGTGCGCGAAATGGTGATTGAAAGGACCGGGCTGGTAAAGGGGGAGGAACGAGCACAGCTAGACCTTATAAGGTCACAGCTCGACGGCATTCTTCGGAAACTAGAAACGATGCCTTGCGAGATTCCATGATGCCATTCGAGGGACGGTTGGAACGCCCTGTGCATCACTCCTAAGTCGGCGACCTTTGGTGAAGAAGAACGAGGGGTGTCCATAAGATGCTACAATTTCTAGGTGCCCGCTGAGGCCCTGGATGCCGCACTTGCGAACGAAAGGAATGGGTTCATGGACGTGGCCCCCAGTCAATACAGGACGTACTACAAGTTGCTTGCCGCCAAGATAGCCTGCGCAATCGTGATTGTAGCCGTAGTTCCTCTCGTCGTCATGGCGGCCTTTAGTAGATACTTTTTCATTGGATCCTACAAACAGAAGGTTATAGAACATCTCACAGCCCTCGTTCACAGGCAGCAGCAAGAAATTGAGGGATTCATAACCGAACGGCTCGATGCTCTGAGACTCTTAGGGCTGACAACGGGCCTCGAGCAGTTAAGCGACGAAACTACACTGCGAGACCGATTGACCGCATTGCAACAGATTTACGGTCAGAGCCTTGTCGGTGTGACGCTCTACGACAGCAAGGGAGCGCGGATTTCGAGCGTTGGGTCTTCACAAATGAAGCTGTACGATCAGTCTGGGCCGGACATGATCGTTAAGGTGCTGGAATCGGGATCATACGTTGGTGAAATGCATGACGGGACCGGCAGGTTGCAGCATTTCGTTTTGGGGGTGAGCGTGAAAACGTCCACGGAGAAAGGGGTTCTGCTCGCTGCTGTTGCCACTGACGCTCTGAAGGTGCTTTTGGAAGACCCAAGATTGGCTCAAGCGGGCATGGCGGTTCTGCTGGACCGTAGAGGCACGATCGTCGCCTCAGGGCTTTCCAGTGGTCCTCAGCCGAAATTCAAGTGCACTAACATGAAGGTCCCGGACATCTCGAAGGCCCATGATGTGATCGTTGCCGAAACAGGGGATGAGGCCGCCCTGTGCATCAGAATGAATCTCAAAAATAGTGATTGGGTCCTGGAATTTACCGCAAATACTGCAGAGGCATATGCTGCGTTTTCGCAACCGCGGCTGTTTGCCTTGTCGACGCTCTTGCTAGGCATTGCCGGCATTGTTGCGGTTGCTCTTCTCATATCGAACCGTTTCTCGAAGTACGTGGCGCGGGTTGACCAGGAAAAGCAACTGATCAATGAGCAAGTAGTCCAGGCCGGGAAACTGGCCGCCCTCGGCGAAATGGCGTCAGGCATGGCTCACGAAATCAACAATCCGGTTGGCATTATGGTCCAGGAGGCCCAGTGGATAGAGGCTCTGTTGAAGGGAGGGGAAGAGAGCTTGGCCACGAACGTTGATGAGATAAGGACTTCGCTAAGTGAAATTCAGACTCATGGCACGCGCTGCCGGGACATCATCGTCAAGCTCATGAACTTCACCCGCAGAGACGCCGTTGTTAACGCTCTCCAGCTCAACGAACTCATTCGGGAGATCATGGGGCTTTTTCAACAGCGAGCCCAACTGATGAACATCGAGCTGCGATCGAACCTGGAGCCGGAACTCCCCATGGTCAGGATTGTATCACACGAAGTCCAACAGGTGCTCGTGCATCTTATTAATAACAGCCTCGACGCGATGGAGAAATGCAGCGGCGCTATTGAGGTGCGAACGTCCACGAGGGCTCGTGACGTGGTAGTAGAAGTAGAGGACACGGGTCCGGGCATACCCGAGGAAAATTTGAGTCGAGTCTTCGAGCCGTTCTTCTCCACCAAGCCGGAAGGCAAGGGAACCGGACTGGGCCTGTCCATCTGCTACACCATGATGAAAAAGTTGAAGGGCGACATAACCGTCACCAGCGAACAGGGAAAAGGAACAACATTCCATCTCTTCTTTCCGCTCCAGGAGCCGGATTAACTCACGAGGCAATATATTGCAATCGTGAGTCTTTCTGGAGGTTCATACAGCAAAGACAGAGAAGCCGCCGGGAATGTTACCCACTGGTCCGGGTACGTGTCCACGTCGAGCGATTTGCTACTCGAGGCCTCATCGCAATTCAATGCACTGGAAACTGCGCACGTGGCACGATTCAGCCGGGGGTGAATAGAGAAGTGTATCTTTGCAAGGAGGCATAAGCCATGAAGGTGGGTATCGCGTTGGGTGGCGGTGGAGTGAGAGGGCTGGCGCATGTTCCCATTCTTCAGGTCCTCGACGATCTGCACATTCGTCCTGCAGTTATATCAGGTGCAAGCATGGGCGCGATTGTCGGTGCCCTGTATGCATCGGGCATGTCCGCAAGAGAGATCAGAGAGGTTATCGAAAGACGACTAATTCTCAAGAATGACACGTGGAGGGACGTCATAGAGAAGAGGGAAGACTTACTCAAGTGGGTTTATGCTTTCAAACCGGACTTCTCGGGAAGTGGGTTGATCAATGCGCAAGGCGTTTTGAACTCCCTGCTCAACGAAATCAAGATCTACAGTTTTGAAGATCTGGAAATTCCTTTGCTGGTCGTTGCCGCAGATTATTGGTCGGCGGAGGAAGTTGTCTTTGAAAAGGGCCATCTGCTTCCTGCTTTACAGGCGAGCATGGCCGTCCCTGGGGTCTTCTCGCCGGTTTCAATAGAAGGGAGAATTCTCGTCGATGGCGGTGTGGTCAACCTGCTACCGTACGACATACTTACAAGCCGTGCGGACCTCGTCATTGCCGTGAATGTCAGCAGAGTCCGAGTTGCCAGCGGAATCGAGTTTCCAAATGCGCTGGAGTCTGTGCTTGGAACTTTCGACATCATGCAGACAACCATGCTCACAGACAAACTGAAGAGGCTCAAACCGGACATCTATGTCTGGCCGCAGATCAGTGACGTCAGGATGCTCGATTTTGGCAAGATCGAGGAGGTCTTTGCCCAGACTATCCCAGCTGCTGAAAAATTGCGAAAAGAATTATTGCAGGTGTTGAAGAAAGCTGACTCGATGTGATGGATGTTTGCACGCGCGATAACTCGGCCCTTACTGTGATTTTTTGCTGGACAGCTTGGCTGCGTAGAATTTGTGCCGGAAACCCGTTCTCGGGCATTGCCGCCCTCAGAGCTCAACGTGATCAATGTGTATTGATTCTTCAAGGAAATCAATGATAACCATTCTAGATGTCCCTCTTCTTGCCGAATACTCAATTCCGTCTCTGCGAGAAATTGTCATTTTCGATAGCCCAACGATTCAGACATCGGGGTAAGAATTTTTTGCTTTCGAGATGTGGGATTTTCCGCTTGCAATCCTTCTTTGACTTTGGCGCATTGTCCAGTTATGTTCAATCTGACTAATTGTGTACGGAGTTCAAGCCCAATGGCCAGCACTGGGGAACGTGAGGCGGGATTATTCTTATGATCGAAGAGACGCAAAATAGGGCAGCGGTTAAGATCCTGATTGCAGAAGACGAGATGATCGTTGCGGAAGACCTCGCAATGACTTTACGGGATCTAGGCTACCAAGTGGCGGGGATGGCTTCGACCGGAGAAGTGGCCATTCAGTTGGCCCAAGAATCGAAACCGGCCCTTGTTCTCATGGATATCAAGCTGGCTGGGGACATTGACGGTATCGAAGCGTCGGAGCAGATCCGGACTCGGTTCGATATACCAGTCATTTTTGTGACCGCCTATGATGAAAAAGATGTGCTCCAACGGGCAAAGCAGACCGAACCCTACGGTTATCTGGCAAAACCTTTCTCGTACCATATTCTGAGGATCACTATCGAGACGACCCTGTACAAGCATGCAGCTGACAGACGGGTGAGGGAGAGCGAGGAAAAATACAGGCTGATTTCAGAGAGTGCCAATGTCGGCATATTCACCACTTCTCTTGACGGGGCCTTCTTACAAGCTAATCCTGCAGTGGCAAAAATGGCCGGTTATGACAGTGTGCAGGAGTTCTTGGCTATCCGAGCAGACGACCTTTACTCAAACTTGGCAGACCGACAACGATTTATGAATGAGCTACTCGAAAAAGGATCCGTGAAGGACCTTGAAATTCTAGCTAAGAAAAAGGACGGCACTCCCCAATGGGTTTCTCTAAACGCGGTTATTCAGAAGGACCATGTGGGTAACCCTGTCAGCATCCTCGGACTAGTGGAGGACATCACGCAGCGCAAGCGGTCGGAAGAGGCGCTGAGGGAGAGCGAAGAGAAATACCGCCGATTGCACGAGACGATGATGGATGCTTTTGTCAGTGTCGACATGACTGGCCGAATACAAGAAACAAATCAAGCATATCAGGCCATGCTCGGGTACTCTGAAGAGGAACTTCGCAAGTTGACCTATGTGGACCTTACTCCCGAACCATGGCACGCATTCGAATCCGGTATTGTCGAAAAACAAATCCTGGTGGGGGGATACTCGGACGTTTATTGCAAGGAATATCGGAAAAAGGACGGCACCATTTTTCCCGTTGAATTACGGACATTCCTGGTAAAGGACAAGGCGGGCCAACCATCTGCAATGTGGGCCATCGTTCGCGACATCACTGAGCGAAAAAGAGCGGAAGGGGCTCTTCGGGAAAGTGAAGAACGTTATCGCTCGCTATTTGACCACATGCGTGAGGGCTTTGCATATTGCAAAATGCTTTTTGAAGAAGGTAGACCGCAAGATTTTGTCTATCTTCATGTCAACGACGCATTTGAAAGATTGACGGATTTGAAGAATGTCATTGGAAAGAAAGTGACCCAGGTAATACCGGGTATAAGAGAGTCTAATCCGGAATTATTCGAGATTTATGGCCGGGTAGCTTCGACGGGCATCCCTGAGAAGTTTGAAACCTATTTAGATACGCTGAGTATTTGGTTTTCTGTCTCTGTGTATAGCACGGAAAGAGACCACTTCGTCGCTGTATTTGAGAATGTCACCGACCGCAAAAAGGCAGAGGAAGCCCTGCGAAAAAGTGAGGAACGGTATCGCCTATTGGTGGACATGGCGCCGGACGCGATCGTCGTCAGCCAGGATGGCCGCATCATCTATGTGAATGGTGCGGCGATGCAACTACTAGGTGAGACGGATCCCGGCCAGGTTGTCGGAACATATCCCATCGAATGGGTCCATCCCGATGACCGTCCCCTGGTAGCACACCGCATGCGAGTGCTGCTCGCCTCCGAAACTTTGGTCCCTCCATTAACATGGTGTCTCTTGAGGCGGGACGGCACCGTAAGATATGTTGAAGCTGTCTCTGGTTCGCTTCGCTCAGGCGAAAGCATGATTATTCATGCCTTGCTTCGGGATATCACTGACCGCAAGCGGGCGGAACAGGCCATGAACGAACAGGCCAATTTGCTAATGACACTAATCAATGGACTTCCTGACATTGTGGCTCTGCAAAAGCCTGATCACTCGATTATATTTTACAATCAAGCAGGGTACGATTTCCTAGACAAACCTCCTTCAGAAGTCAATGACCGCAAGTGCTTCACACTCATTGGTCGAGATGATGTCTGCGAAGGATGCGCGACCGCCAGGGCGTTAGTCTCCAAGCGGATAGAGAGAAGCGAGAGATATCTCCAGGAGACAGACACCTGGCTGGAGTCTCGCGCCATCCCGGTATTGGATGATCATGGCAACGTCTCCATGGTTGCAGAGATCCTCCGTGACATTACCGACCGAAAACGAGCTGAGGAAGCCCTTCGCAAGAGCGAAGAGCGGTATAGGGCTATGTTTGATCACATGAAAAGCGGAGTAGCTGTGTACGGAGCTGTCAATGATGGGGCCGACTTCGTTTTCGAGGATTTTAACGCGGCTGCTGAGCGCATCAGTCTGGTCAAGAAGGAAGAAGTTATCGGGCGAAGTCTGCTCGAAATGTTTCCGAATATGGTCAAGACAGGTCTGTTTTCTGCTCTTCAAAGGGTCTACAAGAGCGGGGTTCCCGAACATTTGCCGGAGTTCCATTACAAAGACGCTCATCGTGACGGATGGCGGGACAACTTCATTTACAAGATCCCTTCGGGAAATGTAGTTGCGATGTATGATGACATCACTGAACGCAAGCAGGCGCAAGAGGAGCGAGAAAAGTTGAGGAACCAGCTTGCCCAGGCACAGAAGATGGAGGCCATTGGAACTCTCGCCGGCGGGATCGCACACGACTTCAACAACTTGCTTCAGGTTACTCTGGGCTATTCTGAACTTCTGCTGCAAGAGAAAAAGGAAGATGACCCTCAGTATGCGGATCTCAAGAAAATATCGCAGGCAGCTAGAAACGGAGCTGAATTGGTCAAAAGCCTGCTCACATTCAGCAGAAAGGTTGAGCCGAAATCCATCCCGCTCAATCTGAACAGACAGATAACGCAGGTGGGGAAGCTGCTAAGGCGGACAATTCCCAGAATGATTGACATTCAGACGAATCTGGCACCCGATCTTTCAGAGATCCATGCGGATCCAACCCAAATAGAGCAGATTCTGATGAATCTGGCTGTCAACGCCCGCGATGCGATGCCGGAGAGAGGCAGGCTCACGATAGTCACGAAAAAAGCCACACTCGACGAAGAATACTGCAAAGCTCATGTCGGTACAAACCCTGGGGAATATGCTTTATTAGAGGTGTCGGACACTGGTCACGGAATGGATAAGCCAACCATTGAGCGAATATTTGAGCCGTTCTACACAACTAAGGAAATCGGCCGCGGGACTGGTTTAGGGTTGGCCATGGTTCACGGAATCGTCAGCCAGTATGGCGGACACATTGTCTGTCGCAGTGAAGTCGGACAGGGAACCACGTTCGAGATCTACCTACCAGCAATTGCGGCGGAGCCAGAGCCTGATACCGAATCATCAGGCCAAATGCCAGCCTTTGGAACAGAAGCCGTCTTGTTGGTCGACGACGAGGACTTGGTCCGGGAACTGGGCCAGCGGATTCTGGTGAGGAGTGGCTACAAGATCTTTACCGCAACCAATGGTAAGGAGGCATTGGAAGTTTACGAGAGAGAGAAAGGCCACATTGATTTGGTGATTCTCGATCTCATCATGCCCACGATGGGGGGTAAGGATTGCCTGAACAAAATCCTCAAGATAGATCCTCAGGCAAAAATCCTTATAGCCAGCGGCTACTCGCCGGATGCCTCGACAAAAGAATGTTTTGAGCTTGGCGCAATGGGATTCGTGGCCAAGCCGTTCAGATTCAAGGAACTGTTGCGGCAAGTTCGCAGAGCTTTGGATGAGAAGTGATGAGATAATTCTTGTAAATAACCCTCTTCATCCGGTCCGCAAGTCCGTAGGGAAGTCTCCAATAACGAACGCAGATTATTGGGATTATAGGGATTGCAAAAATTCATGACGTTTATCCGATGGTCTAATCCCAAAGACTTCGTAGGGGTCGGCGTCGCTGCCGACCCACGGCGGGCACGGAGGCCCGCCGCTACGCATCATTCTTTGCGCAATCGGACAGAAATTTTGTCACACACTATAGACATTCCATAGCCCACGAACCGCCAGTATTGCTTCGGCGGGCAAAGCAGGAGCTTTTGGAAGCCGCAGGAAACGGAAGCATGCGAAAATCATACACTTTAGCCTGGATAGGTCTTGTCTCCGGAGTGACGGTTGTGCAGTATCTCGCCGTGAGACTGGGACTCATAATGGGCATTGCTCACGGCAATGTTTCTCCAGTATGGCCTGCAACGGGATTCGCCATTGCGGTTTTACTGCGATTCGGGGTCAATCTCTGGCCGGGCGTGGCGTTAGGCTCTTTTCTCGGGCTCGTTCAGACGGGTGTGGGAACCTCAGTGGTTATCGGTGAGGCTGCGGCTGCGCTGTTGGAAGCATTGACGGCAGTCTGGCTGGTCCAGCGATGGATCGGGTCCGACGATCCGTTTTCCAGACCGAGAGGCGTTATCAGCTTCTGTCTCCTTGCCGGAGGGGCAGCGACCGCCATCAGCGCAACAGTCGGAGTGGGCTGCCTCTGGCTGGGGGGCGTCGCCCCATGGAAATCATTCCCATACCTCTGGGGAACGTGGTGGCTTGGAGATGTTATGGGGGCTCTTATCGTTGCTCCCTTTCTCATAATTTGGACCACTCCCGGTGCGAGGAGGTTTGATCGAGCGATTTGGACCAAGACCGGACTGGTATTCGCCGTTCTCATCTTTTCTGGAGTCATCGCATTCTGGGGCCCTGTTGTCAGCTCCACAGGGGTCAGCGACTATCCACTTGCCTTCCTGACATTGCCCATGGTGGTAATTGCCGCCTTCCTTTCCGGGCGAAGAGGAGCGACCGCTGCTTGCCTGATTTGCTCCGTGATGGCTATTTCTGGCACGGCTCATGGTTTGGGACCGTTCTTTCGCGGCTCGGTAAATGAATCGCTCTTGCTGCTGCAGAGCTACCTCGTTGTGATTTCAGTCACATCCATAATTTTGGCCGCCGTGCTGAACGAGAGAAATCTGGCGGTAGACGGACTACGGCACTCTCAAGATGATCTGGAAAATCGAATCGCTGAAAGAACCCGAGAGCTCTCAGACGCTAACGTGCGGCTCAAACGGGAAGTGTCCGAACGGAGGCAGGCAGAGGAGGCGCTTAAGGAGAGCGAGGAGCGGTACCGTAATTTTTTTGTCACCTCGCGTGACGGGGTATTCATGACGACTCTTGACGGGCAGTTTAACAATGTTAATACGGCTGCATTGGAGATGCTTGGGTATAGTTCAGATGATAAGGAGGAGGTTCTGCGAAAGAATGTCTCGGACTTCTATGCCGATCCCAGGGATCGCGCAAGCCATGTCGCCCTCATTTCGGAATTGGGGTTCTCCAACGAATACCCGGTTGCTCTCCGGAAGAAAGATGGAACGATCCTGCACACCCTTGTCACGACTGTGCAGCGGCGAGACGCGAGTGAAGCTATCATCGGATTCCAGGGCAGTATTAGAGACATTACCGAGCGTAAAAGGGCGGATGAAGTATTACAAAACACCGTCCATCGGTTTTACACGATACTTTCCAGCCTGTACTCAGGGGTGCTGATTGTGACCGAGGAGGGAGCCGTCGAGTTCGCCAATCAAGCTTTTTGCGACATGTTCGATCTGGCCGATTCTCCCGCAAGCTTAAACGGGCTCGCGGCCCCCGAGATGATCAGGAAGATCCAGGACGTTTATGCCAATCCGGCGGAGGTTCTGGCCCTCATAAAAGAGCTTGTTGCGACACGACAACCCCTAAAGGGGCAAGAAATTGCCATACGAGACCACAGGACCTACACCGTAGACTTTATTCCAATCTTCGTAAAGGGGACCCAGAGTGGTCGTTTGTGGCATCACACGGACATCACTGAACAGAAGCAGGTTGAGAGAGAAAAGGCTAAATTAGTGGCGGAACTCACAGAAGCGTTGGCCGAAGTTAAAAAGCTGAGCGGTTTCTTGCCAATATGTGCCTCCTGCAAGAAGATACGTGACGACCAAGGCTATTGGAGGCAGGTTGAGGAGTACATACGTGAGCACTCGGAGGCTGAGTTTAGCCATAGTATTTGCCCCGAATGTTCCAAAAAGCTTTACCCAGAATTCTACGATGATGACTCCAGTCGATAAAGAAAGCGATGCGGCCAGGAGAGTGTTCCGGTGAATATCTTTTGAGATCGGACCAAAGACGAGAAAACCAGCTTTCATACTCCAACTTTGCACCCTCAGGCACCTCTTGCAGAAGGTGCGGAGAGATGGGCAAGGACATACCTACCAGGCTCTACCATTTATTGCCTATTCTGGCTTCTTTCAGTCGTCGGTGGTGCAGTAATGAACGCCACTAGCGGTGATATCAGTGTTGCGGAAGGCTATGCTGTCGTGACGATTGTCGGTGGCGTGAATGGCGCCCAACTCAAAGGCGATTTCGAGCCGTTTGGAATGTTCATTTCGGCCTACGAGCCATTGAACCAGGCCCAGATTTCACGACCCAACGTCCATCGAGACTCGCTCGGGAAGCATTGAAGACAGGCGCGCTATGAGCACGTCGACAGGATGGCAAAACCTCTTAAGGGTTGTTGACCTGACCAACATCTAACCATTCAGCCAACGTGAGTGCGTGATCCGGGTCCAAGTGGTCTGTCGAGAAGAGAAATTGAGTTCCAGCCGAGGTAATGGTCTGGGCGATATCTTGATACTCCTTGTGGTATGCCATCGTGTCCAGACATTCCACTATCTCTTCTCTGGTAAGTCCAAAAGGCGGTTTCTGAAAGCTATCGAGCGAGACAGGTCGGGGGTACAATTTGGAATTTGTCCGAACGACTTCAGCTATCATCCAAAGTGGGTTTTCCGATTTCCACACAAGCATTCCAGCATATGTTTCACTCAAACTCTGAACCGAATGATAGTAAGCAATTCCATTCCGGTCACAAATCTCTCTGAGATCCAGATTCTCCTTGAGAACATGTTCAAGCAGGGTTTCCAAACAAGTTTTCTGGTCCAAATCCTCTGTTTCGGGAACCCCTCGCCTTTTTAGTTCGATCAGGATCTCCTCGGCTCTGAGCAGTTGGCTCGTTTCGCTTCTTTCTCGAATGATTTTGATAACATTGGAGCTGATTTCTGCTTGATGTTCCATGTAGCCTCGTTACGGGAGTAGCCCTCTCTTGTTTAGTTCTTCTGCCACAGTCTCCAGACCGAGTCTCTGGTACGTATTTCTGGTCGGAGAGCCAGTTTGTTTGTCCCAAGCCATCTCTTCGTAATACATGTCCATTGCGAGCTTAATGTCTTCCTTATCCATGCGGATGGTTCCTTTGGTAAATGCGGTCTTGTCTTTAGGGTCAGCGAACACCCAATCGGGAATCGTGTCGTGCTTGGTCCGCATATCTTTTGTGCCCATATCGCGAATAGTCAGAGCTCGATGGAGCAGGAAGATCCGCTCTGCAACCTGATCAAGCTCCTGACTGGACTTTTTGTCGCCTGTAGCCAGGCTGTAGAGCAACGACTCGATGGAGTCTTCCCCCCGATAATCTCGCTCTCGTAGGGGCGAAGCAACCCATGGCCCCATCCAATTACATAGGGAGAGGGAATCATGCAATTCTTTTCTCAGAAGAGACCATTTTGCCATCTTGGCCTTGTACCTATTCATCGGAGAGAAAGCCGCAACTGCGTCCACAGCGTCCGGAGAGCCCCAGATCTCAGCAGCCAACCGCTTCTGAACCTCTATCGGTAATCCGTTGCGAGTAAAATTGCTATGGGAATGGCACTGGGCATCCCGATTGTATTGTGTGTTAATGATCACTCCGCATTGCCCCGCATCTTCGTTTGAATGATGTTTGGGATGCCCCTGCTTCCAATAAAGAAGCTCATGATTTTCGAGCCACTCTTGCTCCGGGATGTTCCACCGTTCGAGAAGATATCCCGTCCCCAAACCTAGAGCTGTAGCCAGCTCCCCTTCCTTGTTCGCGATCCTGGGGAGGAGTTCAAAAGGAATGTGGGATCTCCTTGTTCATACTTGTCCCACGAATAGCCCTTGAATTCTTTCTCAGTCACCTTACTACGGAAAATGCCGTTATAGTAAAGTGCTTGAAAATCGCGTTGCAGTTGACCGTAATTCTCCCATATTCCGAGATCGTCTGCTAAATGCATGCCCACCATACACGCCTCAATTGCTGTTTGGCCCTTAGGACCGTCGGGGAAACTCTTAAAGAAGGCTCTCCCAAACAGCAACCCAACGCAGGTATTCTGCCCTATCTCCGGAATACCATATTTTGTGGAAACTGCTGGCACTTTGAGCATAGTGTGGCAGCGGATGGGACAAGCTGTGCAGCCATTGCCTCTGACCGTGTACTGCCAAGCCTTTTCCCCAAGAAAAAAAGCGGCATTATTCGTTCGATATGCGATTTTATTAAGGTTTCTGGGCTCGCACGCGCCTGTTTCGATGCTCGGCGCGGCTGCTCCCCATCTCCGCCCGGCTGAAGCCACCCATCGCGAACCCAAGTTATAGTATTCCGACCACGGTTGCGGACTGTTAGGGACCACATGCTGGTTGTTTGCTCCTAACAGAGAAAGGTGCAACTTGATGACCTTCTCCCATTCTTCTTTGTTCCCGGCAATACGCACACTCCCTGTTCCTCGGATACCGATAGCTTTGAGGTTTTTGGACCCGAGGACCCCGCCAACGCCACCGGCTGAATGAGAATAGGAATTTATCACCACGGACATGGGCACCAAATTCTCACCCGCTTGCCCAATAGCGGCCACCGAAGCCTCTGGTCCCATCTGCTGGTTAATTTCAACCGTGGTCCGTCGTATACCCTGCCCCCAGAGTTGCCGGGCATCCTTAACTTCGGCCTTTCCATCCATTACCGAGAGCCACACCGGACGGTCAGCCTTGCCTTCAATGATGATGGCGTCATAACCGGCATACTTGAGTTCAGCGGCAAAGTGGCCGCCCATGTGACCGCTTGAAATCAACGGCTTGGGCCAACAAGTGGGCCACAAAGTTGTAATGGCGGTTCTTCCATTACATGGGGCCCCGGTCCCGGCCAAAGGACCAACTCCGAAGATGATCTTATTGTCTGGATCAAAAGGTTTAGTTCCAGCCTGAACCTCATCCCAAATCACCTTGTAGCCTATTCCCGTTCCTCCCAAATAGTCCTTGTATTGCTCCAAGGTATCTTCAGTTGAGATCTTCCTTTCGGATAAATCAACCCTGAGCACTTTTCCTGCCCATCCTCCATATTTTGCCATGTTCTGTTGACTCCTCTCGGTCACTTTTTGTGACAATCAATACAAGTCTGAGCCTTCTCGGGAGAAACAATCGCGATGGGCACCATTCTCGGTGGAACGTTTGCCGTCAAGTCGCGCCAAGCGACGTAGCTAACGGCTCCGGAGGGACAGGCTTCTACACACTTAGGGTTTCCGTCGCAGAGGAAACATTTGGTGGCCTTATTGGTGTCGGAATCGAATGACATCATTTCCCACGGACAAGCCCTCTGGCACATTCTGCAGCCAGAACATTTCTCAGGATCCACAACACGGGCATTTGTTGGGATCTTCACGACGATTGCGTCATTCGGACAGGCGTTCGCACAAGGCACAGGATGAGGACATTGCTTGCAGAGATCCTGAACAATTAGGCCGTCTCCCCAATTGCCTTGAGCACACCGCCCAGCGTGCAGTCCTTTTGGCCCAAAGTTGAGGTTCCGCCCAATCTTTATCCTCGCCAAAGTTGGACAAGCTTTTCCATCGTTAAACTCGGTGCAGGACAGTTCGCATCTCCGGCAGCCTACACACCTGGTAGAATCTGCTATTAGGATCCCGGTGGCCTTATCCATAATGATGAGGGGCGCCTCTCTAGCGCCTGTTGCCCAAGAAGAGGAAACCGCAACAATTATTCCTCCGGTTACGAGCAGAAATTCACGCCGCGACAAGGAATGGCTTGAATTAATGAAACTCGACACCCTTTCCAAAACTTCATGCTTTTGGTCTTCACCAGTCATCTTGTTACCCTATCATCTTTTTTGCCCAGCGGTTTCTCTCCGGAACATTCTGGGCATAGTCGCGCTAATGCGGCAAAAAATTCATGGTGCGATTTTTTGGCAGCAGTTCTTCAGGTCGCTGAAAGAAGGGTGATCCGACATATGACCCTGAACATGCGTCGCCTCTCCATTACGCGGCGCTTGGTTCAAATATGCATGCATGGGCAGGACACACCGACTGGAACGAGCCCACAGCGAGCAACATGTGGCGCATAAACCCCAATCGGGAAATTGACCCGATTTTCGGTGTACGTATCGCGCTTCAAGTGGACTTTTGAGGCAAGGCTGTGATGTGATTTCAATGCCATTCTGTTCCTTGCGATCCCTCACGACCCTCACTTGTCAAGAAAATGTGACCATTTTGGGAGTCTTACAGACTCACCTAGGGCGGCAGCATAAGTGAGGTGATCAGTTTCGCTAATTCCATAGAATTCCTTGCCGTAAGTTGCAGTAACTTGAATCCAGAACACTTCTCTCCAGGTACTTTTATCTGTATCAGTCCATCGGCATTCTGCGATCATTACAATCGAATCAAACATGACGAATCCATGATATGCTGGAATCACAAACGACTTGCGTTCATTCGGTTTTGCGTCTATCCCTTTTATTCCTATGCCATCTTCACTAATATTGATAACGACCCCTTTGTTTTCCCGGTCCGTGGCTTCATGAACGGGTAACTTGAACCCCACAGTGTGCCGCGTTTGTTCACGGTTGTCAGCCAATCCAGTGGGCAGGTCCTCACACTCCATGGCTTCTGCTACGTTTACGACTTGGATCAATTGAATCAGTTTTCTGAGTTCTGCTAAATCCCCTGCGGAAATGGATATGACCTCGAATCCATTGACATGTTCACCTGTGCCTATTTCATTACCCGCCCACCGACATCGCGCCAGGAACTTGGCTCGGCCGACGTCAAAAAATTCATCGGCCGGGATGACAAAATTCTTGGATTCATCAATACTGGCTTGGATCCCAGCTAACCCAACCCCGCCTTCAGTGATGTTAAGAACCATACCAAGTATTTCTGGTTTCGTTTCTTCGTAAATGGGAAGGACAAAATCAAGGACATGTCTGTATAAAAAACGACTGGCGTTAGCATTATATTGCAGCGCATCATCGAGCGAAGCACAGCGTCCTTCAAGCTCCTCGGCAGTCATGGCCTTTGCGTCCAGCAGTTTCTTGAAGAGACGCTGGAGCCTGTTCGGGGACAGATTATACTTCTCGATCAGCCGGGAATCAGTCATTCCAGACCGCATGTCCTGAACAAAATCTCTAGCGCTGATCAATTGTTTAGGTGACACCGGGTCCGCCCCGTCCCACGACCAAGGAATACGCTTGCGATAATGAATCAGGGCCGAAATTTTGGCAAGAAAAAAGAAAAGGATGTCAAGCAGATGTCTGTCGAAGGAACTGAATCGTATGTTGTTTGTGCATGGATATTAACATAGCCAGGAGACAAGTAAGTAATCTATATATCATGAGCGGGTAGATGTGTTTTTTCGCCGAGTGCCGCTGCTGGCTCATCCAGCAGTCCATGGCGTGCTTGTCCGGTCATCGGAAGAACTTACGGCTCTTGGGTATGGTCGATTCGCAGGGGACTCCTGTTTGGAAGAGTCCGCAGCCATACCCCTTGAATCCGAAATTGGTCTCAACATAGTTGTCAGTTGCAGGGTGCAGGTGGCTAATGCATTTGAGTTTGTCGTGGCCGGCCTCGGAGAGTGCTCCCACGGGACATCTGGAAATGCATTTGCCGCAGGTGCCTTCGCTCCGGAAAAGGCAATACGCGTAGTGGGTGTCGTAAGGTCTCGGGGTAGGAGGAATGTTGAGGCGGGCTATAATCGATCCCACGCGGATGGCGTTTCCCTTGGGCGTGATCAGCCCATCACAGAGGCCAAAAGTCCCGAGCCCAGACGAATGAGCCGCATGGCGCTCCGACCACGTGGAAGCGAAGACATACTTCAGACCCTTTTTTATCTCCCAATCCGGCCTGAGCGCAGGGGCCATCGCGTGGATTCCACGTTCCTGGAGTTTTGCGATCAGGATGAAATTACTCAATTACGCAAGTATCCGGACTTCCGCGCCGATCCATCGTATCAGCAACATTTCCAGAAAAAGAGTTACGACGCTGATTACGAACAGTTCGAGATTTTGTCTCATACTGCCTCCTTTTCTTCGCTACTAATCGGCATCAGAGTTTGGCGTCGTAGTGGGAATACTGCATGGTGAATATGCCGCGGCCCTGGGTAACAGACCTCAGGGATGTGGAGTATCCGAACATGGTCGCCAAAGGCACAACTGCTCTTAGAACCGATGTTTTTCCTCGGGGGGCAACGTCCTCCAGCCTTCCTCGACGGCTGTTGAGGTCGGCTATTACTTCGCCTACGAATTCCTCCGGGACCACCACTTCAACGGTCATGTAAGGTTCCAGCAGCACGGGCGATGCCTTTTCACTGGCCTCTTTGCAGGCCTGGGACGCGGCTACTTTTGCCCCAAGGCCGGTCATGGAGCCAATATCCGGGCCAACCGCCTCCAATTTGACTCTTATGTCCACCGCTTCGTTTCCGGCGACCACTCCGGCAAGCATCGCCTCTTTGGCACCTTGTTCCATAGAATCAAGAAGATCCTTAGGAAGCGTCTCCAGGGCAGGAGCGATCTCGAAGCTGGTTCCTGCGCCACGGGGCGCAGCCTCGACACTCACGGTGACTTCTCCCACATGACGAACGTCATGCATCTCTCTATCGAAAATCACATGAGCCCTGCCTGAACCCGTTACAGTCTCTTTGTAGACTACCTGCGGCTTGCCTGTTTGCACTTCCACACTGTATTCCCGGCGGAGCCGGTCTATGATTATTTCCAGGTGAAGCTCGCCCATTCCGGATATGAGGAGTTGACCTGTATCTTCATTTTCCGAGTATGCAAATGTGGGGTCTTCTATAGCGAGTTTTTCGAGACTAGACAGCATTTTTTCCTGATCGGACCTGGTTTTTGGCTCTATCGCGATAGAAATCACAGGCACGTGCATGTCCAATGATTCGAGAATCAGCGGAGCGGAAGGCGATGTTAGAGTATCACCCGTCCTGGTGTCCTTCAAACCCACGGCAAGCACGATAAGGCCGGGGGTAGCGGATTTTATCTTCTCCCGTTTATTTGCGTGCGTCAAAAAGAGTCTGGCGACTCGCTCTTTGTTTCCGCGCGTAGAGTTGTACACTTCCTTTTCGGCTTCAAGTTCCCCTGAATAGACGCGGAGGTAAGTCGCCTTTCTTCCCTGGTCCATGATCACCTTGAAAGCGAAGGCGCAAAGAGGATCTCTCAATTTTGGCTCGCGGGTTTCTGTATCTCCGGTTACCGGATTTATTCCCGTCACGGGTGGTACATCAAATGGAGAAGGCAAGAAGTCTATTGCCGCTTCTATGACCGGTTGCACCCCCTGGTTCTTCAGAGCGGAGCCGCAAAGTGTGGGGACAAGCTTGTTGGATAGCGTGCCGATCCTCAATCCTCGAATGATCTGTTTTTCATCCAAGTCATCGTTTTCCAGATACTGCTCGAGGAGTTCCTCATCCATTTCAGCAGCGGATTCCAGCATGAATTTGCGTGCAGTCACCGCCTGTTCCATAAACTGGTCCGGGATTTCGACGTACTCGTATTCCTCGCCCAGTGTGGCCTGATCCCACACCATTCCTTTCATGCGTATAAGGTCTATGACCCCGAGGAGTTCGTCTGCAGCCATCATGGGGATTTGCACAGGAACCGGATTCGCTCCCAGTCTTTCTCTCATCATGGAGACAGCTCGATTGAAATCTGCTCCAATTCTGTCCAGCTTGTTGACAAATACTATCCTGGGGACTTTATATCTTTCCGCCTGATGCCAAACGGTTTCAGTCTGGGGTTGGACGCCTCCCACAGCGCACAATACTGCAACGACTCCGTCGAGCACCCGCAGAGACCGTTCCACCTCGATCGTGAAGTCAACGTGGCCCGGAGTGTCTATCAGATGGATTTCGTGCCCCTTCCAAGGAATCGTGGTGGCAGCGGAAGTGATGGTTATCCCGCGTTCCTGCTCCTGCGGCATGTAGTCCATGGTGGCGGAACCTTCATCCACCTCGCCTATTTTATGAATTTTCTTGGAATAGTACAGGATTCGCTCTGTCAGAGTAGTCTTGCCGGCATCTATATGAGCCGTAATTCCAATATTCCTGATTCTTGAAACGTTTTGCGCCACTATTTCACCGTTGTTCCTGCCTAAAGAGGGGTTATTGCTGAAACGGGTTATCGGCCATCCAGGTGCGAAGTAATTTTCTTCATGGATTCAGACGACAGGCGTCTTCGTACCCATGACGCGTGAACCCGGCCGAAAATGAACTCGCGAACCTTTATTTCTACGCGTCTCTACCGGTTTTTGTCAAGTGTTACAAGGGTTATATGATTTGCGTTTGGGTGTGGATCATGCTAGAGTCCCGATTTATATTCAAACTCTTCCGCTGTCCAGAGTGTGAAAAAATGGAAACACTGACAAATTTTTTCGAATCCATAAATAAATTATTGGGCGTGTCTACCCCGATGGAACTGGCTTTCCATCCGGTTTTCATGGGCCTTGTGGTCGTTCTTTTCCTTTACGCCCTCTTCACAGGAATGAAATATTTCGCCTGCACCCTGGGCGGTTTGATGGGCGGAGCCGCCTGCATTCATTACCTTTATCCGGAAAACGCCTCCGACCTGGGTCAGTTGTTGAAATTTGTGGCTGCGATGGGCGCCTTGGGATTATTGCTGTTGTACATCGGGTTTGTCAGAGACTGATGCCCCTTTAGGCCCGGTTTCTATTGCCCTCCCCCTTATCCAGGAAGGCGACTAATTGCTATATGGAACCAACTTATCATGTGGTTGCCATGCCTTACTTAATTGATGGAAACAACGTAATGGATCAGGCCGGAATTCAGGTAGAGGCCCTTACTGCTGCACGTAATAGGCTTATTTCAGGTTTAGTGCATTTTGTGGCGGCAAATCGGGTAAAAGTCAAAGTGGTATTTGACGGGACACCCGACGAAGAGTTTCCACACGGTAGAATCTTCAAGGGAGTGAAGATCCTCTACGCAAAACCTGGTTCGGATGCTGACACCAGCATTAAGGATATTATCAAGAAAGCATCTTATCGCCGCGACCTGATACTCGTGTCCTCCGACAGAGCGCTCGAGTCTTTTGCACGGCGGCAAGGGGCGAGAGTCATCACCGCTGGCAAATTCCGGGCGATGATCCAGGAAGCAGAAGGCCAACTTATTGCACGAGAAAAGACGGGCACTCCTGAACCGGTAAACGTGGAGGAATGGCTCAATTTTTTTGAGTCGGAAAAATAGAAAGCCGCATATCAGCAGAAATCAGGGATGATTGCATCAAATGACGAGTCAATTCTGACAGTTCCGGAATTATCCGGAAGCGCCTCAGTAATAGCTTTTTCTACCCGCAAAGGCGGAATCTCGAAGCCGCCTCTGAATTCTTTGAATTTTTCAACTAGCCAGGGAGACTCTCTCGAAAACGTGCGGTCGAACTACAGGATTCTTGCAAGAGAATTGAGCATCAATCCTCGCTGTATAGCGACTTGCCGACAGGTGCACGGCGATAATGTCGAGGTGCTTGATTCTGTTCCTGTTTCACTTCCAATAGCCGATGCATTGATCACTTCTGAGGGCGGAACATTTCTGGGGGTCAAGACTGCTGATTGTCTTCCGATTTTGATTCTCGACCCGAAGCGTGGAATCGCTGCAGCCGTCCATGCCGGCTGGCGTGGAACAGTGCTGCGCATCACTCGAAAAGTGGTTCGTCTAATGAAAGCCACATTCGGATGCAAGCCTTCGGATATTGTGGCTGCTCTGGGGGCCGCAATAGGCCCTTGCTGCTATGAAGTCGACGACGTTGTCCTTGTCCCGTTCAGACGTCAAATGCCAGACCCTGAGCGCTTCATAACCATCCACAATCATTCCGGACATAAAGAATCTCACAGACTGAATCTTGCGCTCACAAATTATTGTGAACTCACGGCAGAGGGCGTGGCCAAGGAAAATATCCGGACGGTTGAACTCTGCACTTGCTGCAATCCTGAATTGTTTCTCTCACAGACGGGATGGCACCGCTTCAGGCCGCCACATAGCTCTTGTAGGATTTAGGGCATGAACGAACTGCCGCAGCGATCGAAGCATCCAATAACCATCAAGTGAATTGACTCGAAGAGATTTCGTCCTCAATCACAGGCATCGAGAGTGCTGCGAAACATAGTGTGGAAAGCGCCAGACAATTGGAAGAAGCCGTTGCCGAGTTGCACGGTCTCGGTAGTCAATTCAGCACATTGGCGAGTCGCTTTAAGGTCGAATGATACCGGTCGCGTTTGACCGTATTTCGCCTTAGTCGGCGGCCAGAAGTCCAACCAGGATTTCATGCAATCGACTGTTGGCAGCCACTATGCTGTCAGTGTAAACGGTTGTGGTGATGCCATGCCTGTCGGTGATCGTGCCGCCGGCCTCCTTCACCAAAAGCATTCCAGCCGCCATGTCCCACGGTTTCAATTTGAGTTCCCAAAACCCGTCCAGTCTGCCGCAGGCTACATACGACAAATCCAGGGCTGCTGATCCTCCTCGGCGAATCCCCTGAACCCTGGTGACCATCCGATTGAATTCCTCCACATTGTTCACTGGAGAAGTAGCCCTGTCGTAAGGGAAGCCAGTGGCGATAATGCTTCTGGTCAGACTGTCTGCCTTCGACACTGCGATTGGCTCTCCGTTGAGAAGAGCTCCACCGCCGCGAACAGCAGAAAAAGTCTCGAACCGTGAAGGATCGTGCACTACGCCGACAATAAGTTCCTGCTTCTCCATGAGGGCTATAGACACAGAGAAAACAGGGTATCCATGAGAAAAATTGACCGTTCCGTCGAGCGGGTCAACTACCCACATCCACCTGGAGCCGGTTGTCTCGGTAACCGTTTCTTCGGTCAGAATGTCATGATCGGGAAATTCCCGCTTTATCTCGTGCATGATATAGTCTTCGGAGGACCGGTCGGCATCCGTCACAATATCTATCCCGTCTTTCTGAGAACCCTTGCCGTGGACCTGGAAGCCTTCTTTATAATAGGACATTATTATCTTTCCGGCATCTTCCGCAACTCGCGTGATAAATTGCACAACTTTATTAAGGTCGATTGCTTCTGACATTTAATTTCCTTCTCAATGGCAATTCTTTTGTCGAAATCAGTGTTCCGGGCAAGATTTGTCAAGTACCCTGCAGCGGAGATCTCCAATATGAAGCTTGACCTGCACATCTTCTCCGATCTCAACCGAACGTGAGTCCTTGACTACCGTCATGGTTTGCGGGTGCACGGTAACAGAGTAACCTCTGGCGAGCACTGCCAGCGGGCTAAGGCTGTCAAGCCGGGCAGTAAGATTCATCACGACATTTCGCCTGTCATTCAAGGAATTGCGGACAGTCCGGGCAAGTCTAATTACCAGGCCAGAGCATTCCTCTTTTCTATCTTGGATCTGTCTTTTGAGACGGTCCGGACGCAACCTTACGCCCAACGAATCCGCGTTTCTGCGAAGATCTTCAATCCTTCTGTCCATCACTCGAATCATTCGGCCGCTGAGATCATCCAGCGTGATCCGCTTTTCCTGAATTTGGCGTCGTGGATCGTGAAGACGTTTCAGGAGTTCTTCCACAGCCGCGTACTTCTTGTCCAAAGCGTTACTCATGAAATTTTTGAGACGCACGGCCAGATGACCTATTGTCTCCTGCATGTCCCGTCGGTCCGGCACCGCCAATTCCGCAGCTGCAGAAGGCGTGGAAGCTCGCAAGTCCGCCGCGAAGTCTGTAAGAGTGACATCCGTCTCGTGCCCAACCGCGCTTATTATGGGAATTGGACAGTAAGCTACGCTCCTCACAACACGTTCGTCGTTGAATGCCCACAAGTCTTCCATAGCTCCCCCACCGCGGCCCACGATGATTAAGTCCACGCCTCCTGCATTGCACAGTCGGTCTATGGCGCCTGTGATTTCTTCTGGAGCTCGGTCCCCTTGCACTGTAGCGGAGCTCACGAGGATATTTATAGAAGGAAATCGTCGTCTCAAACCCCTAATCATGTCTCTGACTGCAGCGCCTCTGGCGGAAGTCACTAGACCGATGGTCTTGGGAAAAGACGGAATAGGTTTTCTTCTGCCGGGATCGAACAGGCCTTCTGCCGCGAGTTTGCTCTTGATCTGTTCGAAGGCAAGCATGAGCCCGCCGAGACCTGCCGGTTCCATAGTATCCAGAATTAGCTGGTATTCGCCCCTCGCTCCGTAAACGGACAATCGGCCCCACGCTATGACCTGCAGACCATCATGAAGCCGGAATTTAAGGAATCGGTTCTGCAATTTGAACATTACGCAACGGATTTGGGCTGTATTGTCATTCAAGGTGAAATACATGTGGCCGGACGGCGCGGGCCTCAAATTGGAAATCTCGCCTTGGATCCAGACGGAAGGGTATTGTTGTTCCAGCAATTCACGGATGCGTTCTGTGAATTCGGACACTGTGTATACTTTTCTTCCGGGCAGCTCCATATTTTATCTCGTTTTCAGTGGTTTTCGGCCTACGGCCGCATTTTCGACCGGATTCTATACTCGGGCAAACGGAATTTCAATGGAATCGCTGTGTTGGTATGAAAATTTCGGTTCCCTTTTGCGTCGCTGTGAGGTTATAATGCGGTGTCTTTATATTTAAATGAATTATGGCGGGGAATGGATTTTGAGGAATTTTGCGGCTCTATCGTTGTTGGCAGTACTGGTCCTGATCGCAAGCGTGACTGCTGTAGAGGCTCAAGTCACGCCCTCCGGGATAGTTGATTCCTCGTTTCGTGTGGAATTTCTCTTCGGAAATCAGGACCTTCAATATGCGAACGCCAACTCTACATCATTCGGCCGGGCTAATTTCGATCCTAGAGTTCCGTTGCTGGCAGGAATGATAGAGGTGTCGCCATTCCCCTCAGTATCGGGCCGATTCGCCGGAGCTATCAGCGTATGGGAGAAAAGCGGGAGTGTGTCGCGCTCCACCGGTTTCGCCGATGAATATCGCATTCGATTAGATGGGATGTGGAGCCTGACGTGAGTTCCTGGGAGTTTGCCGGTCTGTATCATTTGTGGAATGGCGGAGGGTATCGTTACAGCCTCACTGCCGGGTACAGGCGAGAAGAGTGGAAATATCGCGGCGAATCTGTCGGAAACATTCCCAACGCGACTTTTCGGGATGACATGACCTCTCAAATCCCTTTTATCGGGCTTCAGACCGCCATGTTCTTCCCTCTTTGGAAGGCTCGATTTGAGGTGCTTGGTTCCGCGTTCATGAACAAGAAGGTCGCCAGTAGATTGCAGTTTGGGCCATCATTTATAGACTATCATGGAACGATCAATCAGGGCGGACTATTGGAATTCCAAATGGAAGGCAATGTTTCAGTGACCCAGTACGTGTGGTGCGGACTTCATGCACGATATACGTACCAGGAACTGCGCGGGGAAGTTACGGCACAATCAAGCAGCGGCCAGACTTCTTCTCACGACCTCACCACAACTGATAATTATTTTACTATTGGACTAGATCTTACAGTGGTCTTCTAGGATTGGTTTGCGCTCTCGGCAGGAACAAGAGCGGATATCGTGGCTCCCCAGCTCAATATTAGTGAAAAGACCATGTATCTCGCATGCATCCAGGGGTGGACGCATGCATGATTTACCAATACGATCAGTACCAAATGGAATAAGATCACCGAACACAAGACCAACAGCGCCGGTTTGAGCGCCACAAGTTGAGACGCTCTGTCTTTGAAAATGAGAATCCCTGCTAAGACCACTATCGGCAATGCCTGATATGCTACATAGCTCGCTACCGAGTGAATGAGCGGGACGAATCTCCCACCCAGATTAAACAAATACGTATTGACTGCTGGAAGAGCGCTGAGGATTGCGGCTCTTCGGGAGATTTCAGCGCCTGGCGTAACCTCCTGCGGAATGTATTCGCCGTGAAGCCTATAAGTGAAACGTTCGGCAAGCTGAGACAGAAATTCGGACGGCGGGCAATTCTCGAAGAAGTAGGCCACCGGAATTCTCAAAATCATCATCAGGGTTGTCGCAACAAAAAAAATCACCGCGAACTTTAATGGCGCACTTAGGTTCTTGATTTGAAGCTTTCCGTTCTCAATGCGAAGAAAAACCAGCAAGCTAAAAGCTATGGTCGGGAACACGTAATCATACCCTACCCAGTTTGCGAATACTGCACCTGCCACTGCAGGAGCCACATAAGATCCTCCTGCAGAGAGCCGTTTAGCCGCGTATGCTGCCGTCGCAAAGGCAATAGCCAACCCCCAATTGTGCGTATGAAAGCTTTCAGTGTAAAGCGTTCCAGAGCCGAGCAGCATGGCGGCCACGCACATGGCGCCGACCAAGCTAGACCTCTTGCTCCATGCAAACACGAACATGAGCATAGAAAAAAGCGCACAGGTTAAAGTAAGCTTTGACGCGACCGCTGGGTCCGTGTACACGTACAACGCCAGAGCGGTAAGCGCGATGTGACCTGTCCAGTAACGGTGAAGCAGCTCTCCTTTTCGATCTCTGATTGTCTCTGCAAGAACCTCTCGATTATCGGCTGAAAGAACGTGCCCCAGAAGTTCCAAACCCGCAGGAGGAGCTTTCGACGGCAAGAAATAAGTCCACATCGAATATCTTGGCTCAATCTTCTTATAGAGAATATTGGCAAGGACTATTCCATCCATCCAGTCGTCGAACCTGTTTTCGGGGCTTTGCTTTATCCAGGATTGAAGAAGGGCTGATGTGTCCGGAGAGAGATTCGATGCTGCTTTACCTGCAATTATCGTCACAGCGAAGACAACAGAAATGCTGATTACAAACGACAGCGAGAATTCTTTGACGAAACGGCGAAAGTCTGGCATGGGCATTCTACGACCGATTTCCTGAAGGTGGCCTATACTGGTTCGTCCCCAAATTCGCACCAATTTACGGTGGCGTATTGCGTATGTCAATCTTCGGGCCTGCAAATCCCTGTAGTACCAAGCTGTTCCTCGGCGCACATGCGGCCCCTTATGTTTATCATGATGACTCTTGACACATGTGAAGCGTGACGGCGTGCCTTTGATTGCAGAGCAATTCGTGCGTCATCCAGCCCTTCTACGGTCCAACGGATACCGTATACATAAACTGATGACGAGACCTGTTATAGGGAGCAACATGATAGTCTTGAGTGCAGAAAGCAAATCAAAGTGATCGGCGATTACTCCGAGTAAGGTTACCCCGATTCCGCCGGTACCGATGGCAAAACCTGCCATCAATCCTGAAGCCATCCCTAGATTTTGGGGTAAGATCTGTTGAGCCATCGCAATAGTGGCTGTAAAACTCGAAATCAGAGCGGCTCCGATTATTCCCAAAGTGACAAACAACGCCACGCCTTCCACCACAAAAATCAGAGGCAATAGCGCACTTGTCAAAGCCAACGAGAGAATTAAGAATCGTTTGTACCCAATTCTGTCCGCGAGAGGTGAGCCCGCCATTGTGCCTATAGCGCCTCCAATTAGAAAAACCGAAACCAAAGTTCCTGCATGGATCGGATCCCCTTTTTGCATATCAATGTAGTAAAAGGGAATGTACGTCATAAGGCCAAAATGCGTCCAAGACCTCATAATGACTGCAGCGATCAACAAACCAAGAGACAAGTAAGTCCCTTCTTGTCGTGCGGCACCGCTCGTTCTCGAGGAAGTTCCAGGACGAGCTTGGACAATGTGACGCCACGTAAAGACCAGAAGAACCACAAAAGCTGATGAAAACAGGAGAAGCAGAGGCAAATAGTCGAGTCCAAAGTATTGTATGATAGCAAGCGCAGCTATGGGACCCAGTGCCAAGCCTAAATTGCCTCCGACCGTGAACACGGCCAATCCTGTAGCGATCTTGTTTCCGGTGAAAAAACGAGCTGTTTTGAATCCCTCCGGGTGGTAAGAAGCGATACCGAGTCCGCTGACAATCACCAACAAAGAACCAACCCGTAGTCATCAGGAAACGAAACCAACGATAATCCAAGACCGGCACAGCAGCATCCGAGAGGAAGCAGAAATGCTTTCTTCTTTTTGTCAGACAATACCCGAATAAAGGCTGAACGACTGAGGACGTGATGTTGGACGCCAGCATGATTAACCCCGTCATGGCATAGGACAGGGCCAACTTCGCCTTCAAAAAAGGCAAAATGGCCGGGAGAGCGCTCTGACACACGTCTGTCGCAAGATGTCCGAAAGATAATACGAGCAGCATCTTGAGGTTGAAATTATTCACATGAGCAGCATTGGGGTTTTCGGAATTCTCCACGGGCAGCCTTTCTCCAGCAAGCGTTCTTTTCGGAATCTTGAAGCATACTGCTCCACGCACCTGAGGTCAACCCAGACATTCGCTCTGTTCCTCCATGGGTCGAGCGAACCCACTCGCCTGCCAGCGAACACCGTATAATAAAATAAGTGAATAATTAAGCAGTTGTATCATCATAGCGTATCTACTAGCATAATATCGTCATAACAAGCTGACTCAAAAGCGTGATACAGATATATATAATAATATTATTAAATGGGGGTATGCACTTGACTAAGGGAGCCACAACATATAGTGTTTTGGCCCATGGAAGACTACCCCAGGTCATTGGCAGAGTTCGAAGCCCGTTTCTCGACAGAGGAGCAGTGCCGTGATTACCTGTTCCGACGCCGCTGGCCAGAAGGTTTTCGGTGTCCTCGCTGTGGGCATGGCAGGGCTTGGCCGATTGGCAAGAGTCTGTTCGAATGCGGGTATTGTGGATATCAGTGCTCCGTCACTGCTGGTACGATCTTCCATGACACCCGTAAGCCTCTCACCCTGTGGTTTCGAGCTATGTGGTGGGTGACTTGCCCACGAACAGGGATGAGTGCAGTGAGCCTGCAGGAGATGCTCGGACTGGGGAGTTACAGGACTGCTTGGGCATGGCTTCACAAGCTACGCCGCGTGATGGTGAGACCAGACCGAGACCGGCTGTCCGGAAGTGTTGAAGTGGACGAGACCTATCTGGGGGGTCTAGAAGAGGGGCTCTGTGGAAGGCAAGTCTGTAGCAAAGCCCTAATCGTCGTTGCTGCGGAAGAGGCTGGCAAGGCCACGGGAAGGATACGGATGCGTCGGATAGACTCCGCATCCGGCAAGGAGTTACACGGCTTCGTCACCGGTGCCATTGAAAAGGGCAGCGTGCTGCACACAGACGGATGGAGCGGATACCGCGGCTTGGACCAAAAGGGCTATGTGCACGAAGTGACTCCGCTGCGCGGCAGAAAGCATGCCGCTACCGAACTCCTTCCACGCGTTCACCGCGCCATATCGCTCTTGAAGCGTTGGCTCTTGGGTATTCATCATGGCGCAGTAAGCCACAAGCATCTCGATTACTACCTCGACGAATTTACGTTCCGATTCAACCGGCGAACTTCACGACAAAGAGGCAAGCTGTTCTTCCGATTGGTTCAACAAGCGGTCGTCGGAGAACCGAGAACATACAGATCGCTTATAGGGAATCAAGGCAAAGAGAACTCAAAACAGTGACCACAACATATTGTGGTCACCTGACTAAAGTGCATACCCCAATTATTAAATTATAAGTAAATTTGCTGACAACGTTGATCACTGTCACAAAACACAGCATCAACAGCCTAATTTAACGAGGTTTTAGTTAGTGCAGTCACAAGACAGGTCAAGTGCGCGCTGTTTTAGTTGCTTTTTTTTCAATTTTCGTGTTTAATATATATTGATATATTGGTGAAATTGCAGGTCGACGGATTATGGGTACTGGTACCTTAACTGTTGTCTCCACAAATTTTGTAGGAGTTTTTGTATAAGCCATTATTTATAAACAGCGTTACGTCCTCCATAAAGTCTCTCAATTATTTCAGATCCTTCAATTGCTAGATAAATAGTTGATTACACGGATATCAGGGGCCAAGTCTGCCCAGCGAGACTGCCATGGATGCCCCTCATTTACTCGACAGAAGACTGCTGTAGAAGTTTTCGAGGAATGAGAATATGGACATACTGGCTGTAATTTCAGGCTTATACAAAAAACTGACGGGCGCGAAGTTTGCGCTAAGTGGCCGAAGTTACCTCACCACATCATTTTTTGTCAGCACCGAAAGACAACTGACCTCACAGCGCGTTTCGTTGAAATTCAGATTGATCATTTTGCCTTCAACTCTCAGGCAGGTGCAACATGCTTTCTCCTAGCACACTGATTTGGCCTGTAATACTGGCGGCAGCCGGATTCGTCGTTACATTCGCCACAATCCCGAGTCTGTCACGGCTGGCGTCTCGCTATGGACTCGTAGACCGACCTAATGTCAGGAAAATTCACGTTTCAGCCACGCCTTTATGCGGCGGAATAGCAATATTTATTCCCGTCTGCGTAACACTGTTCGTGCTAGTCGGTTTGCACTGGTTCAAAGGGACCGCACTTGGGCCAAATCCTTTCCAATTGGTGTCTTTGTTTGTTGCATTGGCTTGGATACTATGCCTGGGAATAATCGACGATCTGAGACAGATCTCTTGGAAGCATAAACTACTCGGTCAGATTGTAGGGATTCTTATTCTCATAATTGGCGGACACTCTGTGCGTTCGGCGAGTGTCCCGCTTCTCGGACCTGTGGATTTCGGGTTGGCCGGCCCGTTGGTATTCGGCTTGGCCGTTCTGGTAGTAATGAATGCGGTCAATTTAATAGATGGGCTCGACGGGCTCGCAGGCGGAATCTGTCTTTTCGCAGCCATTGTATACGGAATAGTGGGCCTTCACAGGGGAGACCTGTTTGCCTCAACGGTCGGGTTCGTCCTGAGCGGCAGTCTACTGGGTTTTCTCCCCTTCAATTGGCCGCCGGCAAAAGTGTTTCTCGGAGACGCAGGGAGTCTGATGCTCGGGTTCCTTCTGGGCACGCTTGCCACTAGTTACGCTTCCACCATTTCTCCTGGACAGCGAGCAGCCACTTTTTGGGTGATGGTCGCTCCGTTTCTCCCATTCACTATTGCATTATTGGACGAGGTGCTGGCCGTGGCAAGGCGCTGGGCTCGGGGCGGAAGGATATTCTTCCCGGATTCCGATCACATTCACCACAGACTGCTCTCAGAATTCAAGAGACCCGCATTTGCAGTGGGGATAATCTACGTAATCAGCAGCCTTTTTGCAGCTCTCAGCCTCATTGTGACCCTTGGATTTCACTCCTGGGGCTCATCTGCCTTTCTTAGCCTGATTGTAATATCCGTTGTCGGTGTGGGAACGCTTCTTTTGAGATCATATCGAGTGGAACACCTTCCCCAAGCGACTCGCGGGATTTTTGAAGGCCTCGTAAGTATTGGCAAATCTGGCATAAGTGCTGGATTTAATTCACAAACAAAGTGTTACCTGGTTTGACGGGTATCGCCACATTTTTACCGATCTTCATCTCCGATGGTCACCATTTGGACACCGAACTTACGAAAAAACGGTCACTGTAGACCCAGCGGAACGGAAGTTTTTTCGGGTAGCCTAAATCACGATTTTTCAACAATAGATCTTCGCAGCGCGTTTTTTGAAAATCATCTGATATTTTGCCCTCAACTCTCAGGCAGGTGCAACATGCTTTCTCCTAGCACACTGATTTGGCCTGTAATACTAGCGGTAGCTGGATTCGTCGTTACATTCGCCACAATCCCGAGTCTGTCGCGGCTGGCGTCTCGCTATGGACTCGTAGACCGACCTAATGTCAGGAAAATTCACGTTTCAGCCACCCCTTTGTGTGGCGGAATAGCAATATTTATTCCTGTCTGCGTAGCGCTGTTTGTGCTGGTCGGTTTGCACTGGTTCAAGGGAACCGCACTCGGACCAAATCCTTTCCAATTGGTTTCTTTGTTTGTTGCACTGGCTTGGATACTATGCCTGGGAATAATCGACGATCTGAGACAGATCTCTTGGAAGCATAAACTACTCGGTCAAATTGTAGGGATTCTCATTCTCATAATTGGCGGACACTCTGTGCGTTCAGCAAGTGTCCCGCTTCTTGGACCTGTGGATTTCGGGTTGGCCGGCCCGTTAGTATTCGGCTTGGCCGTTCTGGTAGTAATGAATGCGGTCAATTTAATAGATGGCCTCGACGGGCTCGCAGGCGGAATCTGTCTTTTCGCAGCCATCGTATACGGAATAGTGGGCCTACACAGAGGAGACCTGTTTGCCTCAACGGTCGGATTCGTCCTGAGCGGCAGTCTACTGGGTTTTCTCCCCTTCAATTGGCCGCCGGCAAAAGTGTTTCTCGGAGACGCAGGGAGTCTGATGCTCGGGTTCCTTCTGGGCACGCTTGCCACGAGTTACGCTTCTACCATTTCTCCTGGACAGCGATCGGCCACTTTTTGGGTGATGGTCGCTCCGTTTCTCCCATTCACTATTGCATTATTGGACGAGGTGCTGGCCGTAGCAAGGCGCTGGGTTCGGGGCGGAAGGATATTCTTCCCTGATTCCGATCACATTCACCACAGACTGCTCTCAGAATTCAAGAGCCCCGCATTTGCAGTGGGGATAATCTACGTAATCAGCAGCCTTTTTGCAGCTCTTAGCCTCATTGTGACCCTTGGATTTCACTCCTGGGGCTCATCCGCCTTTCTCAGTCTGATTGTAATATCCGTTGTCGGTGTGGGAGCGCTTCTTTTGAGATCATATCGCGTGGATCATCTGCCTCAGGTAATCATTGACAGGCCTCACTTTCGGTTTTTGGATGCCTATCGGAATTTCATGGCGGCCAGAGTACTCAGGTCGAGCTCTGAAGAAGAGCTCATAGGGCTCCTTCAATCTGGAATAAACGATCTCGAGTTTGATTCCGTGGAAGTGTCTCGGAACGGAGGCGGTCGATTTGCGCTGTGGGTCAGGCCCGTCAAAGTCCATGCCAAAGCTCCCCGCAGTCATATTGAAAAGAGATTTTGAGGACATGGGACTGTCAGTCACGGCAACGCTTCCCACGCATAACAGCGAACCATACCAGAAGTATCTGGAATCGGTTTGGGTTGACACATTGGATGCTTTTGCCGTGGCTTATTCACTTAGAGTTGATGATTCCGCTCATGTCCAACAGAATGAAACCATTGCGCAGGATCTTCCAGTTCACGCTGCTGCAAAATGATGCTGGGACTGTGCCATTTTCGTGCGGTCTGAAACAGACAAGCCAGAGTAAAAAGAATGAACGAATCCCCAAAGAATTTTACTGAAAATCTAATGGGGTATAACATTATCAATGCCGGGCATGACCGGTGCATCGACTCGATTATTGATTGGTTGGAACATGGTGACTCATGCAAGTGGCTGGCCTGTATAAATCCACATTCCTATGCGGTCGCCAGGAAAGATTCAACGTTTTATGATGCACTGCGGCAGGCTGATTGGGTGATCCCCGATGGTTCCGGAATTGTTCTCGCCTCTCGATTTCTTGGTGGCCATATCAAGGATCGTGTGACCGGGAGCGATATTTTTTTGGGTCTTAACGAACGGTTGAGTCAAAATGGAGGGGCCAGAGCTTTTTTCCTGGGCTCTACCAGAGAGAATTTAGATGTTCTCTGCAGCAGGCACGCCAATGATTTCCCGAAAATCCAGATTGCGGGAACTTACTCGCCGCCTTTCAAGCCGGTTTTTTACGAAGACGATATCAATCAGATGATTGAAGCCGTAAATTCTGCAAAGCCCGATATATTATGGGTTGGCATGACAGCGCCTAAACAGGAATTATGGTTGCACCAGAATCGCCATAGGCTCAATGTAAATTTTGCGGGGGCAATTGGTGCAGTATTCGACTTCTATTCAGGTCGGGTAAAGAGATCCCATCCGGTTTTCCAACGCCTCGGGCTCGAATGGCTCCCCAGATTGGTCAGGGAACCGGGCAGGCTTTGGCGCAGGACCTTCGTCTCAGCGCCGATTTTCCTGAAGGATGTATTGAGAGCCAAGTTGAGACAAGAAATAGGTCCGTACCTCGACACCATTGAGAAGCCTAGAAATTGTCTTGCGGGGTCTGATTCGTCTCAGGGCCCAAAATTAAATGAGAAAATAGATTCGACAGAAGGCAATGGTCGAGATCGGTTCCAAAACCTATGATTATTTGTAATCATCCTTGATTTTCTGAAAGAAGATGTATCAAGTTGGGCTGGTCGAAGTCAAGGCCGGTGATGAAACTTTGCACAAGATCGAGGACCTAATCCTTTGACACAGAAATCGGGTTTTGAAACAGTTCGGTCCGCTGCGGTGTCTTCTCCTGAGGCGGCTGTAATTGGCGAAGTGACCGGCTATCAGCACACCGAGTATGCACTTGCCCTATCGGAGTTCGGAATTCCGCTCGAGCTCCCTCGAAGTCGCGGAAAATTACTCCGAAGACCTATTCCCGATTCTCCGCTTTCAGATGCCATTGGCTGTTATCCTATCTTTTCGTGTTTAGACTGGTCGGGGCTTCAAGAGGATCTCGCTGACCTCCAACACGATCTCGTGAGTGTGGCTTTGGTTGCTGACCCTTTCGGCGGTCACACCGAACAACTGCTTCAATTTTGCTTTCCGGACGTGATGAAACCGTTCAAGCAGCACTTCGTGATTGATCTGACAAAACCTGTCAGGGAATACGTTTCCGAACATCACCGGCGCAACGCAAAAAAGGCTGCGGCTGTCCTGGACGTGGAACGATGCGAGCGGCCAATTGATTTTCTCACTGACTGGAATCGCCTCTATTCGAACCTCATCGACCGGCACGGTATTTCTGGAATCGCGGAATTCTCGAAACAATCATTCGCCCGTCAGTTCGTTGTGCCCGGAATAGAGACTTTTAGAGCCATCTGGAACGGTTCTACGGTGGGCATGCTTCTTTGGTACGTGCAGGGACCGGTGAGTTATTATCATCTGGGCGCCTACAGTCCCAAAGGGTACGAACTCAAAGCGTCGTTTGCCCTCTTTGAAAAATCCATTGAGTTCTTTACCGACATGGGACTCCAATGGCTAAACCTTGGCGCAGGCGCGGGGGTTACGGCCAACAATGAAGACGGGTTAACCCGTTTCAAACGAGGCTGGGCCTCGGGCACTAGAACGGCCTATTTTTGCGGGAAAGTGGTGAACGGGCGGGCCTATTCCAGGCTCACGTCTGCTTGCCAGGCCAATTCCGACACCTATTTCCCAGCGTACAGGGCTCGACCTTGAGGTGCACCATTGAACACTGATTATCTCCGAATCGTAAGACACTACGAGGACTGTTTGAAAATACACGGCGACAGCCATCGAGGGGTTGACTGGCCGAATAAACCCGATGCCGAAACACGTTACCATATAATGCTTGATCTAATTCCAAAGATTCCTGGCAAGGAACCCACTCTTCTGGATTTTGGCTGTGGAGCCTCCCACTTTTACGAATATATGCTAAAAATGTCTCGCGGCGACATTCGTTACAGCGGCCTGGACTTGTCGGAGAAATTCATTGAGTTGAGCAGAAGCAAATACCCGAGCATCACCTACTACTGTCTCGACGTCTTGGCTCGAGAAGACGAACTCCCTACTTTTGACTATGTCGTTATGAATGGCGTCTTTACCGAAAAATGTGATCTCGATTTCGATGCAATGCTAAATTACTTCCAAAGCACCGTTGAGGCGGTTTTTGCGAAGACCCGATTGGGGATGGCGTTCAACGTCATGTCCTCCCACGTGGACTGGGAGCGTGAAGATCTTTTTCATTTGCCTCTTGACACGCTCGTGGCGTTTCTCTCCACATGCTTGACACGCAACTTCATCATTTGAAACGATTACGGACTTTATGAATATACCACGTATTTATACAGGATGGCAGGCCATGGCGGAGGTTATCATATTCGGAGTACGTGATTTCGCCCAACTCGCGCATTTCTATTTAACGACAGACACGGAACATCACGTCGCAGGGTTTACGGTCAACCGGGAGTACCTGCCGACAGACGAAAAAGCATTTGGGCTTCAGGTGTTTCCCTTCGAGGATCTTCGGGCAACTTGTCCACCTGAGAATTTTGCCCTGTTCGCACCCATGTCTCATCTCCGCATGAATAAGCTTCGTGCGTCAATATACCAAGAAGGCAAGTCATCGGGATATCAGTTCGTCAGTTACGTCAGTTCGCACGCTACAGTGTTTCAACCCGAACGCATCGGCGATAATTGTTTCATTCTAGAGGATAATACTATTCAGCCCTTCGTGACCATCGGGAACAATGTCGTGATTTGGAGCGGCAATCACATTGGGCACCACAGCGTGATTGCTGATCACGTATTTTTTACGTCCCATGTCGTCCTGTCGGGACACTGCAAAGTCGATCAGTATTCCTTTTTCGGTGTGAATGCCACGATCCGGGATGGGATACATATTGCTGAAGGCACGCTCGTCGGCATGTCAGCATGCGTCATTCAGGATACAGATCCATGGGGCGTCTATACTGGCGTGCCGGCGAAAAAGGGACCCAGACTCAGCAAGGATATGGATATCTGACCGTGATCGAACCTGAGAGGATACGACGATGAAATGGCGCAAGAAGGGTCTCATCTTTCGGACGGACAAAGACTATCCGTGGATGGTAAGTCACGCGTCGATTCCCGTTCCTGACCTGGTAAGCGAAAACAAAATCCGCATTTATTTCGGTGCACGGGATGAAAAGGGGCGCTCATTACCGGGTTTTATCGATGTTAAAGGCGACAATCCATCGGAAATCCTTCACATCTGCGACAGACCAATTCTGGATCTGGGCGAAATAGGTACGTTCGATGATAATGGGATCATGCCATCCTGGATCGTCAATCATAGTAGCCAGAAATGGCTGTATTACATAGGGTGGAATCCACAAGTCACGGTTTCCTACAGACTTTCCATTGGGTTAGCACTGATTGATCATGACACCGGATTGTGCACCAAATATTCGAAAGGCCCTATCTTGGACAGGACAGCTGATGACGCATTTTTTAGCACAACCCCTTGCGTACTATATGAACGTGGGGCATGGAAAATGTGGTACACGTCCTGCACCGGTTGGCAGATCATTAATAGTCGCCCCGAGCCATTCTATCGGGTTCACTATGCAGAATCAGAGGATGGAATCAACTGGCGGCGAACCAGTAAAGCGTGCATTGATTATGATGATTTCGCACAGGCCATCGCGCGCCCTTGCGTGTTCGTTCGTGATGGTCTTTACCGAATGATTTACTCGTACAGGCATACCCACGGATACCGAACAGACCCGAAGCGGAGTTATCGACTGGGCTACGCTGAATCCACCGACGGTATAGAATGGAAACGGCGTGATGGTCTTGTGGGAATTGACCGTTCCTCAGAAGGTTGGGACTCGATCATGATTGAATACGCTTCTGTCATGAGCATCGGAGAAAAATCCTACCTTTTCTATAACGGCAACGGCTTCGGTGAGTCAGGCATCGGGTATGCAGAACTTGAGGAGTGGTAACATGAGAGACGCTCAATACCATCTGTACAACCATTTGTGTCCGGCCGACGAAAGAGAGGCAGCTCCTTTCAAAGATCCTCTTTATGTCGGGCGGCCCAATATCGGATTGCGTGAGCGCTTCCTGGCGCGAGTCGAAGATATCCTCGATCGTCGTTGGCTTACGAACAGCGGAAAATATGTGTCTGAGCTAGAAGAGCGTCTCGAGACTTTTCTAGGCGTGAAACACTGCATCGCTATGTGCAACGGCACAATTGCCCTGGAGATAACTATAAGGGCCCTGAAACTGACGGGAGAAGTAATTGTCCCGTCATTTACGTTCGTAGCGACTGCCCATGCTTTGCAGTGGCAAGAAATTACGCCAGTTTTCTGTGACATTGACCCGGAGACCCATCTGATCGATCCGGTTTCCGTGGAGCGCATGATCACGCCAAGGACTACGGGTATCATCGGTGTACACACGTGGGGCCGCCCGTGTGCAGTGGAAACGCTGACCGAAATTGCCAAGCGCCGGAATCTGACATTACTGTTCGATGCGGCCCACGCGTTCGGGTGTTCCCATAGCGGAACCATGATCGGGAATTTTGGGAGCGCAGAGGTATTCAGCTTTCATGCCACCAAATTCTTCAATACTTTCGAAGGCGGCGCTGTCGCCACGAATGATGATGATCTGGCGCAGAAGATTCGTTTGATGAAAAATTTTGGGTTTACGGGCTATGACCAGGTCGACTACATCGGTACTAACGGTAAAATGACCGAGATTTGCGCTGCAATGGGGCTCACAGGCCTCGAATCCCTTGATGAGTTCATAGAGGTGAACAGAGAGAATTACGCGGCATATAGAGACGGATTGTTTGGGCTTCAGGGCATTCGGCTATTGGAGTACGAAGGCCACGAGAAACTGAACTACCAATACATTACCCTCGAGGTCGATGAAGGAGAGGCAGGGGCGACACGCGACGAGCTTTGCCAAGCGCTGCAATCCAAGAACGTCCTTGCTCGGCGCTATTTCTTTCCTGGGTGTCATCGGATGGAGCCTTATCGCTCTTATTTTCCACATGCCGGCCTCCTGCTTCCTGCTACTGAGTCTGTGGCTGAACGTATATTGGTTCTGCCTACGGGAACTTCGGTGAGAGCTGTGGAGATCGGCACTATCTGCTCCATCATCCGCCATGCGTTGGATAACCCTGAAGCGGTCAGGGAGCGGCTTGCTGGATGACCTCATCTCTCAAAGTCAGAGCGGTGCGAGGGCTGTTCTGGAGCATGCTGAATCAGGTCGGTTCGCAAGGCATTCAGCTGGTTGTTGGCATCATTCTCGCGCGATTGCTGCTTCCCGCTGAGTTCGGTCTTGTGGCCATGCTCACGATATTCATAGGAATAGCAACGAGTTTTGTGGACGGAGGCTTTGGTGCTGCGCTGATTCAGAAGCCAACCCTGGAATCCGAGGACGCATCGACGGTCTTCTACTTCAATCTATTTGCTGCAGGAATGTTTGCTGCGATCCTGTGCGCTGTCGCTCCTATGATCGCTCAGTTTTACAATGAACCGGCTCTTACCCCTCTTACGCGAGTTCTCGCTCTCAATCTCATCATAAATGCCTTCGGTCTCGTTCAAACCAACCTGCTCACCAAATCTATCGAATTGAGGGGCCAAACCATTGTGACGCTTTGTGGCGCGCTCGCTGGAGGGACGGCGGGGATTCTCATGGCCTTCCAGGGATTCGGTGTTTGGAGCCTTGTCGGGCAGAGTTTGGTTGGAAATGCAGCGCGGACGGGACTTTTGTGGTTTGTCAGCGATTGGCGGCCGGCGTGGATTTTCAGTGTCACCGCCCTCAAAGGCATGTTCGCATTTGGCTCTCGATTGCTTGCATCGGGAATGATCTTCACTGTCGTTAACAACATGCATTCGCTTGTAATTGGCAAGCTGTTCGCTGCGACGGAATTAGGTTATTATTCTCAGGCTCGCCGGCTCCAGGAGGCACCGACCATTGGACTGACAGGGATTCTGAGCCGCGTGGCGTTCCCCGTATTCTCCGAGATTCAAAATGATGATGATAGACTAAGGCGCGGGGTACAGAAGGGACTTACTACTAGCGTCTTCATTAACTTTCCGCTCATGATTGGACTCGCCGTGTGTGCAAAGTCTATCGTGATACTCCTTGTCACAGAGAAATGGCTATCGTGTGTGCCTTACCTGCAGCTTCTTTGTATGGTTGGACTGACATATCCCCTGCACGTGATAAATCTCAATCTCCTGACCGCGAAAGGGCGCTCCGACCTATTTCTCAGGCTCGAAATTGTTAAGCAGGTGTTGGTGCTCGCTGGAATCGCGGTAACATGGCCTTTCGGAATCACCGGACTGATTTGCGGGCAAATAGTGGTTTGTGTCATCTCTCTTTATCTGAATAGTCATTATGCCGGAAAATTAATTAACTATTCCTTTTGGCAGCAGACGCGGGATGTGGCCCCCTATCTTGCGGTTGCCCTGGCCATGGGCATCCTCGTGTATGCGCTTGCATGGTTTTCCAGAGACAGTGCGATCATCACGTTGGCCACACAGGTTGCTCTGGGTCTTGGCATTTACCTGATCGCCTGTTGGATGCTTAGACTTTCTGCGCTGCAGGAAACATGGTCGATGGTCCGACAACAGGTATTGTCGCGGAGGTACTTTATGATGGCCTCACCTGGTGACCAAAGGAAACTGAAGTGAATGAGCCGTTGGTCAGCGTTCTAAGCGTCACGTATAATCATGCTCCTTACATAGCTCAAGCAATCGAGAGCTTTCTTGCTCAGAAAACGACTTTTCCATTTGAGATCGTTATCGGAGAGGATTGCTCCACGGATGGGACTCGAGAGATCGTGTTCGGATATGCCAACCGATACCCGAAGCTCATACGAGTTGTTGCCTCCGAAAAAAATGTTGGTGGAATGAATAATTTTCAACGCACGTTCGCCGCTTGTCGAGGAAAGTACGTTGCTATTTGTGAGGGCGACGATTACTGGCACCATCGAGAAAAACTGCAAATTCAAACGGATTGGCTCGAAGCTCATCCGGAGTGTGGAACAGTTCATAGCAATTTCGATCAATTATTCGATCGAACAGGAAAGGTAATTACGGATTATTGGAGTTTACAAGCTCTCTGGCTCAATCAGGAAATAAATCAGCCAAGTGAGCTTCCTGTTTATCTGAGAATACTAGAAGGAACATACCGAATACTTACCTGTACTCTATGTGCCCGAAGAGAGCTTATGTGCAAAGTTTATGAGGATGATACTGAGGGCTTTGATGGAAGATTTATGGTAGGAGATACCCAACTTTTTGTGGGGCTGGCGTTCCATTCCGGAATCAAATACATAGACAAATCCCTTGCAACTTATAGAATCTTGAAGAATTCGGCTTCTCGCAGCGCTGATCCTACGAGACTCTTCAAGTTTCAGAAATCTGTAGAGGAAGTCGAAATTCATCTAATAAATAAATACGGTGCATCCCAAGAATTCAAGGACAAAAAGGCGAGTAATTTGAATTATCGACAACTTGTGCGAGCCTATTGGGAGAAGGATTGGCTTGCCGCTGATCAAGCTTTGCACGAATTGACCTCTATCCCTATCGCTGTATCTCTCCCCTTGGCAGCGAATTTTTATCGAGCCGCAGTGAGACTTCGTAATTTGGATCCCGTCTTTAGACCTCTCTTTTGGTATACCCGTCTACTTATGTATAGTACCTGGGAGCGAATAACGACCAACCATATCAGAGTATATCTTAGTCTACAGCGGCTGCGTGCAATCTGGAAAAGACTGTGATTCGTAGTTTTGGGCAAAAAGTTTTTGAATGATTTTATGCGATTAATCACTGAGGGACTGAAACAGAGAAATTTTAGCAAGTATAATAAAAGCAGATTCTTCCTGATGTTCAGTCCTTCTCACTGGAGTTGCAATCCGCCTAAAGTGGAATCGCTTATATTTTGAATCGAGCTTGCGAGACACAATCCTGCAGTGGTGATTCGTACTAAATATGCCGTTCAATCCAAAATTAGTTATGAAAACCCAAATAAATTCGGCTAAAACTAGGCGACTACGAGTCCTAATTTTCCATCCGGCATTAGCTCCTTATCGAATCGATCTTTTCAACGCCATCGCTGAACTGTGCAACTTGCGTCTGGTATTCCTAAATGAAAATCTTCTTTCCCAGAAATTTGATCAAAATGTATTACGAAAATCACTAACACCAGACTTCAAAATACTTACAGAAGGTTTCAATTTTTTAGGACGTTCTGTAAGGTGGGGCATAAAGGAAGAGATTTCTACCTTTGATCCCGACGTCGTGGTTACACCGGAGTTCTCCCCTACGACATTAGTCGTAACCATAGTGCGGAGGAGGCTAAAATCCTTTGGTCTGGTGGCTTTGACAGAGGATAATCCAATAATGGCGAAAAGCGGATCCCCTTTAAGACGACTGGCACGTAACTGGGTGTTACGGAACATCGATGGGCTTTTAGTCTATTCTGAAGATGTGAAGACATTGTATAACAATCTATTGGGTTTTTCGGGACCAGTAGGTGTTTGTCCGATTCTTCACCGGGAAGAGTCTCTATTTACGCAATTTTCAGATGCACTTCCAAAGTCAGACAATTTGGCCGAGCATCACGTACTTTATGGAAAAAAAATCATACTGTACGTTGGTCGCCTCAGCCCGGAAAAAAGACTTGATCGCCTAATTGATGCGTTTTCTTCGTTGGTAGGAAAAGATGATAATACAATTCTCGTCATAGTGGGAGACGGATCTTTGCGGGAATCTTTGGAAAGAATTGTGCAGAGCCACGGTGTCATGGAACGGGCAATTTTCACCGGTCGGCTAGAGGACCTGGATTTGTTTGCATGGTATAATCTTGGGTCAGTTCTAGTGCTGCCTTCGGAGCACGAACCCTGGGGTGCTGTCACCAATGAAGCTCTTCTAGCGGGCATGCCGGTAATTTGTTCCGATCGAGCGGGCAGTAAAGTTATGATAGAGCATGGCGTCAATGGTTCCGTCGTAAACGCGGCAGATGTATTTTTACTTAGTAGTGAAATCCGCCGTTGGCTAAATCGAACACCTTTTCTGGCGAAAGGTAATCTCACAAAAATTCGAAAGTCCCTCATGAAAACGAAATTTGAAAATACTGTAGACGGATTCATGAACTTAATGACAATTGTTAGTAGTCGGCATAAGCGAGAAGGTTTTATGTTCATTCCGGATATGAAAACATAATTGGATCAGAATAAGGACCTTGACATCCGTACATCAAAATCGACGCGAATCAGGAGCAAAAGTCACCTCATTAAGAAGCGAATCTTCAATAGTCTGTCAGAATGCACAAGCAGAAGAGTGACGATGGTCGTGCGTTCTCGGAAATCTCGTAGATGAGTTGCTTTGCCTAGCGTCGACTCTATCCCCATAAAGATCATGAAATCAAATACCTCAGTTTCTCTAAGTAATTGTCTTCCTCTCTATCTCATTTTCTTATCATGTCTGCTGTTCGCTACACGAGATTTCGATCAAGCAATGGATAGTCCTGTAGATGTCACCAATATTCACAGGATGTTAGCAATAATGAGTGTCATTCTGGTAACTTCAACCTATTTTATGTTTGCGGGAATTCCAAAGCAATGGCCCGCCACCATGATATTCTTTGCGGGATATTTGACGATAGGGCTTTTGTCAAGTCTGACCTATTCGCAATGGATGCTGTACTCGCTGTGGAAAGTTTTGGAAGCAGGAGCTGTGTTTCTAGTAGCGCTGTTCATATTAAGGAAATCGAGGAGTGACCCAGGCTTTGCCCTTTATTGCTATGAATTAAATCTACTTTTCTTTAAATTCTTGCTCCTCAGCGTCCTCATAGGATCGGTGATTATGCCATCAGAGGCTTTCCAATCACCCGTATCGGAGGAGTCAGCGCGTTCTTCGGCCAGAATATTACGTACCATACCAAATACATGGTGTTCTCTTTCAGATTAATTCGAACTCGGTTGGTGCAATGGCGGCCATTCTGCTTCTCGTCGGTTTGATTCGTCGCAGTCCTGCCAACTGGATTGCATCTGCAATGAGACTCTCGTGGATCTGTTTGTCTTTGGCCTTTATGATGTTAGCTCAGAGCAGAACTTCGTGGTTAGGGTTTCTAATTGCAGTTTCTGCTTGTTTTTTAAGGAGAGGCCGAAGTCTCCTAGTATTAGTGATTTTTTGGGTTATCGCGGCAGGAGGTCTTAGCTTTTTTGGCGACGAGGTAGAGCTGTACTTCACAAGAGGGGCGACGTTCGAGCGGTTCGCGGGAATGACGGGACGGCTTATCTGGTGGGAGGCGGCCCTCCAAGAATTTGACAAGGCCGAACCAGCAGCCCAAGCTCTGGGACTTGGTTTCATGAGCGCTGGAAGATTTGTATTAAGCGAGTCGTTGGACGGAAAGGGAGCGTCCACGTTGCATTCGGACTACATAGATGCGTTACTCTCGACTGGTTACGTAGGATTGGCAGCGCTGGCTTTTTCAATTCTCGCCCTCACAATATCCGCGGTCAAGTCCAGCAATTTGGCGAAATATGAGACTCAATGTATTGAGATTTTTGGTATAGTCATAATACTCACAATCAGGTCAGTTACCGGGAGCGTTGCCGCATGCCACAGCATTTTTCTTCCGTTGTTTTTGATCTGCGCTGTCTGCAGTTGGTCGATGGCTCGAGCCGCACGCGGGGAGCGTTGGCGGTCACGAAAGGGATTCGCGAGGGTAGTACCTCAGCGCTCATAAAGCTTCCAAATACAATGGACGAGAATTAGTGTGATACTTGACAGTTGGGTCAGGGACGTTAACTTCCCCGAGCCGTTGGTAGCCAAACAGCGATTGCAGCGGTGTGAGGAATGCCAAATCTTCCGAAGCACGTTAAGGTCTCCGATAGTTAAAGGCTATACCGGAGCCGTACGGTTACGCTGCGCTGCAAAACACTGGACTCTGAATCCGAGCCCGGAGTCGAAGCAGCTGTTATCATTACAACGGATTTCAGAGAAATTCCTGTTTGTACAATGACTATAATTTAGAGACCTGACCATGAAATTTCATAATTATAAATTGCACAGACCTTATCAAGCTCGCCATCTATTCCTTGTCAATAAATGCACCGGTAAGGAGGTCTTGCACCTAGGCTGCAGCTCCGGACGGTACATTCAGGATCGCCTGTTGGCAAATAATCTCCTGCACGCACTCCTGCGAGACGTTGCGTCCTCATTATATGGCATCGATATCCACTCAGATAGCATTGAGAAAATGTCTGAAAAAGGATTCGCCAATTTGTACCTGGGCGATGCGGAGGACTTAGACCATTTGGCTTTGGAGAAGGTCTTTGATGTGGTAGTTGCAGGAGACTTGCTCGAGCATTTGTCCAGACCCGGATCTATGCTCGAAGGCGTTAAACGATTTCTTAAACCAGGTGGCCGTCTCATAATCTCCACAAACAATGCGTTCGGTATTCATTATCATCTCCGGCGTTGGACAGGCACCTATGCCGAGCACCCGGAACATGTCTGTTTCTATTCACCGGAGACATTGGTGAACCTTCTTCAGCGTCATGGTTATAGTGTCCTGAAAATGTACGGCGGCTACACTGTACCGCCTCGAACGTGGAAGCAGAAACTCTTTTTTACCTTAGGTTATCCTGCATTCAGGATCTTTCCCATTCTCGCCGGAACGCTCATCGTAACAGCTGTCCCTATATTAACTAGTGCGGAAAGCTCGAATCGCGATTTGTAATGCTCGCTAAGTTAATCATGCCAAGAGCTTGCGTTTCTAGTCTCCATGACAGCGTCATGCTTAACAGGAAATCCGAATGACGCCTGAGGATATTATATTAGAGGAGGTCTTTAAGGCTTTTGAAACATCAGGAATTAGTTACGCCGTTCTCCGTAATTATGATGGTCTTCCTTTTAGGTACTCGGCGGCAGTGACTTAGACCTCTTGGTCGATCCAGAGGATGGTTTGAAGGCCCACAAGGCGATCTTCGATGCCATCAAAGTTGCGGGAGGAGTTTCCGTAGGTTGCTCGACTGTTCCAAATTTCTTCAAAGTAGCAGCTTTTGGGTCTGCGGGGAAATCCGATCGCGACTGGTGGGGACTCTGCATAGACACAAATGTAGGCTTGTACTTCAAAGGTTCCAAACTACTGGTTCCTGAGAGGCTCTCCTATTGTGCAATTCGGCACAATGCTATATCTGTCATTCCTGAAGGGATTGCTTCAGTTCTTGGCATCCTAAAAGAAATTCTCAACAACAGCGCCGCTCCATCGAAATTTCACTCGTCATCGATCCGGGCTGTCCAGAACGAGTGGGATACCATTTGTTGGTGCCTTGAACCCATGGGCGCCTACTCTAAAGATTCTGAGGCGACTAATACTCTCAGAATCCTTGGCCCATACGAAAATTTTCGAGGCTCGTCTCCTGCGATTAAGTCTTGCTCTCCATTCACTGCTCCACTCACCGTCTTTTTATCTCAGAAGAAGAATCAACTATGACTGGTCCAAAATCAAGCGCTTCCTATATCCCAGCGGCACGATGATTGCCATACTGGGTGTGGACGGTGCCGGCAAGTCTGCAGTGATCAACTCCATCAAACCGGTCTTTGACTGGGCAACGCACAACACCACTTTTGTACTGCACCTGCGCCCTGGATTGCTGCCACCACTTGCCAGACTCAAGGGTAAAGCCAAGGCTCCGGAAGGCCCTGTATTCGATCCCCATGGTTCTGCTCCTTCTGGGTTTTGGGGCTCTCTGCTGCGGCTGATCTGGCTGATACTGGACTACATTCTCGGATACTGGCTGTTGATTCGCCCAAAGATCGCCAAGCAGCCCGCCGTTGTGATTTTCGACCGCTACGCTTACGACATGGCCCTGGACCCTCGGCGCTTTCGCATAGGACTACCCGGATGGGTGGCAGCACTTTTCGCCTGGCTTGCCCCTCGGCCCGATATCATCATCTGCCTGCACGCCGACCCCGAGGTAATCGCTGCCCGCAAGAAAGAGCTGCCCGTTGAGGAGACAAAACGACAATTGGAAGCCCTCAGGGCCTTCGCCAAAACTCAGCCCAATGCGGTCCTGATCTCAACGGAAGGCAGCATTGATGAAGTGCGGGAACGGATTCTCAGCGCACTGTACGATTTCTTCCAGAAAAGATCCGCCATAGCCTGCAAACGGAACAGACAGGATGCTTGATTATCGTTTCGCCTGGCGCTGGCTGCTGCCCATGGAGCCTGAGCAGAGACTCTATTGCTCTGGATTCGATGAAGCGGAACTAGCCTTTTGGCATGGGGCCTTTGCCTCCGCGGAGTTGGCTAACGAACCGCAACAGGCGGATGGCTGGATTATCGACGTGGAACGAGCTTGTTTCGATCTGGATCGGGCGAGTGCGTACCCCATAGCCAACAATATACAATGGGTGGCTGCTATCGGGTCTGGGAGATCCGTCACCCGTTGGCGGCAGCTCTTGGCAGGAAAATTTGAAGGCATCAGCGAATACGGTCTGCTGCCAGCGGGCAATCCTCGCGTATTGGTGCCTCTGGGGAATCCGCGTCACACAGTAATCGCTCTTGGCCTGCACCGTCCAGGTCGTGGGTTTGCACGGTTTGCGTTGCGGTTGTCTGGATGGACGGCTAGCAAGGGACTCTTCTTCCCCTTGCGTCGGCAGGTCCTGCTCATTGCGACACGTGAGCGCCACTCGTGGCCGTTGGGGGCAGTACAAGCGGAGTTGCCTGCTCATGTTGAGGGGGTATGGGACTACGCACTTTATCTGGGAGTCCCCCGACGATAGTCGCAAGACCACGGTTCTTCCCCTTGGGGCTTCGGTGCCTGAGGTGCTCATCAAGATGGGCAGCTCGCCCGGAGCGCGAAGAGCCCTGAAAAAGGAGGCAGAGACTCTGGCGTTTCTGAATGAATCTCCCCTTAGCGATCAGACGCCGAAGCTGAAACAGCTGGTCGAAAACAAACACTGGTGTCGCCCTGCATCAGGAATACCGAGCAAGGAGCCGCGTGCGACCGCAGATTATGGAAAGGGCAGTTGTCGATTTACTGGCATGCCTTTCCACCTTGGATCGCCGCAGCCGCCGCTTGCAGGATATTTTGGCAGACCTGCCCGCCGTCAATACGGATTTATATGAAGATCCAGACCGAAGAGCGCTTATGTCCATCCGGGGCTGGCTTGAAACGCAAGTGGATCGAGGTGCGCAGGTCTGGGAGCACCGTAGTCACGGAGATTTTGCCCCGTGGAACTGCTCGTGGACGGACAAAGGTCTGTTCGTATTCGATTGGGAAGAAAGTCATCTCCAGACTCTGGCATTCGGTGACGCCTTTTACTTCGCCGTATCTCCCATGCTTCATGTCTCGCGCAATCCCAATCCTGCCCTCGCTTTGAAAAAAGCGCTCGCCCTAGCCACTCAAATATCCACGCGTCAACCATCTCCGATTGCTGACGTGAAGCTCCATTTCGCCTTGTGGGTGATGGCGAAGCGAAGCGAAGATCCGCTCTATGCGGCCATCATGAAACACATGGCGCAGGAGCTTTGATGACGGGGCGGCTTAAGGTCCTGGTGTCAGCCTATGCTTGCAGCCCGTACAAGGGCTCGGAAGCCAGTGTAGGTTGGGGATTTGTGGATGCCCTATCACGCCATCATGATCTGTGGGTGATCGTGGAGGAAGAGAAATTCAGGTCCGACATTGAACATTTCCTGGAGCAAAACCCGGAATACCGGGAGCGGGTTCAATTCTTTTTTGTACGAAAGAAAAGAAATCGGTTCTTACGAAAGCTCTGGCCTCCCTCGTACTATTCGGGACTACGGGCAATGGCATGCTGAAGCGCACCGGTTAGCCCAACAACTTCACAGGGCAATCAGTTTCGACATCGCCCATCAGCTTACCATGGTGGGATTTCCGGGAACCGGGCTACTTGTGGAAGCTGGGTATTCCCTTCGTTTGGGGACCGATCGGCGGCATGGGATTGTTCCCATGGCGCTTCCTGCCCACTGTAGGCTTTTACGGAGGGCTGTACTACCTTCGGCTACAACTTTTATAACTCACTCCAGATGCGCTTTATGCGGAGACCACGGATTGCAGCAGTTGCGGCTGGTTGCGGTTTGATTACCGCTACCCTGGAAAACCGTAACGGTGCGATGACCTATTGGGGGTGCGCCGGCAACACCATAGCGAAGTGGGCCTTCCGCGTGACCCGGTGGCGCAGACCTTCTGACAGATCTGTCGCTGAGCCGCTGCGGATCGTTTGGGCAGGGCAACACATCCCTGGGAAAGCCCTCAATCTGGGACTAAAGGCGTTGGCCCGATTGCCTCGTGACATCAGATGGGAAATGCACATCCTGGGCGAAGGCGCTCTGACTGCTAAATGGAAGCGACTGGCTGCTGAACTAGGCATATCGGGGCATTGCCTCTTTCACGGGTGGCTTCTGCGTGAGCAGGGCTTCAGCTGATGCGGCAAGGCCATCTGATGCTCATCACAAGTCTGCGGGATCTGACCTCGACAGTGACAATAGAAGCCCTGTCCATGGGCTTGCCCATCGTCTGTCTCGATCATTGCGGCTTTGCCGAGGTGGTGGATGAATCATGCGGGATCAAGATACCGGTCACGACTCCCCGTGAGGTCGTAGAGGGATTTTCAAGGCGATCTCGCAACTCGCGCGAGATGAGGAGAAGCGCAGACGGCTAGCGCTGGGCGCTCTGCGGCGAGCACAGGAATTTTCCTGGGAAAAGAAGGCAAGACTCATTGATAAGATATACAGATCCAAGCTTGCCAAAGAAGCATCGAAAATCTCCATGATAGCTCAGAGCAGTAAAAATAAGTCATGAAGATTCTTCTCGCTCACAACTTCTATGGATCTTGCGCCCCGTCAGGTGAAAACGAAGTTTTTGAGGCTGAGCGGGAACTGCTTAAGCAGGAGGGTCATGAAGTCGCTGAGTTCGTTCGCCATAGCGACTCCATTAGATCGCGAGGCCGGTGGGGCGAATTACAGGGGGCCCTGTCCACACCGTGGAACCCGTGGGCTGCCGCAGCCATGCGTCGGGTTGTGGATGATTTCCAGCCAGACGTGGTTCATGTGCACAACACTTTTCCTCTGATTTCGCCATCAATTTTCAGGGCTATTGGAAACAAGGCTGCGCGAGTGTTGACTTTGCACAATTACAGAATATTTTGCCCAGCTGCTATTCCGATGCGAAACAATTTTGTCTGCACCGAATGCCTGGACAGTCGGTCCACTATGTCGGCGATCAAGCATGGCTGTTATCGTGACAGTATAATGGCAACGCTTCCTATGGCCTTGAACGTGGAGCTGCATAGACGATTAGGCACTTGGACAAAGCACGTAGATAGTTTTATTGTGCTCTCCGAATTCCAGAGAAAGCTAATGGCCGAATCCGGTCTTCCACTTGATCGTGTTCACGTAAAACCGAACTTCTACCCCGGCGATCCAAAACCAATTCCATGGCATGAGAGAGAAGACTATGTGATGTTCGCTGGTCGCCTTACCCCTGAAAAGGGAGTGGAGACTCTAATTAAAGCGTGGTTGCAATGGAATGGGCGTGCTCCCGAACTTCGAGTGTTTGGTGACGGCTGGCTCCGAAGTGATCTGGAACGACTTGCAGCTTCAGCTCCACGAGGAACAATTCGATTTCTTGGGCATGTCCCGTCACTAGAAGCTCAGACACATATTGCACGCGCAAAATTAGTAATCTTACCATCGATCTGTTTTGAAGGATTTCCAATGGTGATTCGAGAGGCGTTTGCTTTCGGGACCCCAGTGGCGGTATCTAATCTTGGCCCTTTGCCATCGATAGTTCAGCACGGAGTGAATGGGGTATTATTTGAGCCGGGAAATGCACAATCTCTGCTTTCCGAAGTCAGCGCTGCTTGGAATACTCTCGGATTGTTGGAAAGACTATCCGCTGGAGCAAGGGCTGCATTTGAAAAGCATTATACTGCCCGGGCCAACTACGCACGGCTCATGGAAATCTATTCCCATGCTATAGCGAGACAATTGCTCCGCTAAGGACTTTTGTCCGAAGCCTCTCTGGCGCTCTTCATACTGCTTACCTTAACTAATCTCCCTCTTGATCCATCAGCCCCGCATCACTTGCCTACCGTTCCTGCCCCTACACGTTGATACCCTCCTCTGAAGTATTTGTACACCCTGAGCTACTTACTACGGTTTTGCTACTGCCGAAAGGTCGATTTTCTGCCTGGAGAATTTCACTACAACTACTTCTTCTAATACCTACGCCTTACCGGTTCTATTTCACTTTTTTTGCCTTTATCTGAAATCCCATATTTCTTGGTTTCAGCAGCCGTTTGCCGAAAACAATCTTTGGCACCGGAGAAAATGGGTGCAATCGCGTCTATTGGGGTGGTGTCTGTTTCTGGGATCGTCTCTTAATTTGCAGACGTCTGTGAGATTGCTCCGTACTACACGTCTGGTCAAGGTTCCGCAAATGGAAGTAATAGGCTTCAGAAATGCGGTATGTTCGCAGAGCGCTCGGACATTCCTGACCGTGGATTCTCAATAAGTTCTCTCGCTCTCACCTTACGGACAATGGCTGCCGTGATAACCCCGAAGATTCGGAAGAGTACAAATGCCTTTGAAGATCCGTCAATCACCTTTCTCTGACTTGAGATGAGTAAGGCTTTGAAGCCTTCTGGTTATTTTCTCTTGTTCCTTGTCAAACGATTCTTTGAAAAGCTTTCTCTGATCCTTGTGAAGCTTAGTTATTGCTTCCTTTGCTTCCTGCTCCGCTTCTTCCAGTTCCTTTGAAATGACTTCGTATCTCTTCCTTTTGCAGCTCTTTGAGGCGTTCCAACCCGAGACTATGCTCTAAATCTCGGACTAGTTCATCGTTTGGATCGATTAAAGAACCAATTTCGTTGTAAAGGGAGAGCCCTCGACGTGCACAGGATTTAACCTCGGTATTCCTAGATAGGCCTGACACGAAAATCAACAAACCCAAAATTGCCGCAGCGGTGCCAGTCGGCCTTGTTCCTTTCAGCCAGCGGAAGACACTGGCTTCGGATACATTAAGGGCTTTGGCTAACTGTTTTGCGGATATGCCCCTTGCCACCATTAGCCTTCGAATCAGATCGGGTTGAATGTCTTTGTCTGTCATTTCTGAGGGTACCTTGAACTCACACAAATGATTGAACTAGTGAATCGGGATTGTCAAACGAAAAAACCAGGCGCGCTCCCGATTGCTAGTGATTTGAAATATCAGCTCTCAATTGGGAGTTACCCGAACCCCTTTTAATAGAGGCTCTGATCGCTGTTGGACGGGTAGCGATTACAGGCAGAAGCGCTATATGGGAGGCTGTCCTGCTTGACACACATCCTCCAGTGCCCAAATATGATCACATAGTTTTTTGAGACCGCTCGTCCCTGAAACGACTAGGGACATTCTTTTTGAGAAAGGAGGTGAATCCGACCAAGATGGCTAAATTAGGTTGCAGCTGGATTGTTTCGAGATCAGATTAACCAAAGTTTAAGCTTAAGTTCAAGTTAAATAAGGCATTTGGCTAGAGAGCGTAATAGGGTCAAAACCTTTCCTTAAGGAAAGCTAGAGGATAAGTCCTTACCCTTTGCTCTGGACTCCTGCCAATGTCCGTCAAGCTTAAGTTGTACCCGTAAACTCTCGGAGCAAAGAGGAGTCGTGCTTCGATACGGGTAAGCGGACGAGCTTCGGGCTCGCCGTAACCGGAGAGGCTTATATGAGTCCCCGGACAACAAAATCAAAGGAAACAAAATGTCGAGTTCTAATGAAACTTTAGTAAATCAATCAATCACAAATCCTGATGCAACTGAAGAGCAAGAAGACGTGAGCGTGTCCGAACAAACGGAGAACGCTTCTGGCAATCAATCCACAGCAATCAGCGTACATTGAAAATGAAGGAGCCGCTGGTGCTTCACTACAAACCGCAAATGACAAAGAAGATGAATATGATGCTAAGCTAGTGGAAGAATCCGTACAAGCGATCAACAAAATTGCCCTTGATAAAGTTGAAAAGGCAAAACTCGAAATCGGCATGTACGTCCTCAGATGTTTCTACGGGGACGAGAACTCTGCTTTAGAAGACAAGCCGATCAACGCTAAAACGCTCAGGGAATTCTGCAAACATAAGAGTCTCAGGGTGAATGGTCGTGTGCTGTTGCTCTGGACAAAAGGAGCAGCTGTAGCTCAGCAGCTTGGGTTGGTGGGATCCGCCTTCCAGCACCTCACCCTTTCCCATTATCTTGAGTTGGTGAGATTGGGAAAAGACGTGAATCTTTTACGTCAATTGGCAGTCCAAGCAAATGCGCGCAAATGGTCTGTCCGTGACTTGAGACAAAAAATCTACGAGTCCTTACCTTCTACTGAAGATGTAGAAAGGGATATTCGCAGGCTGGTTGCTGATCCTTTGAGACTTATGGCCAACGATGAAACAGCTGAAAAATTAAAAAATAGAGGTGCTCTATCAAAACTTAAAAAGAGAGAGCAACTGGAGTTGATAGGCAAGGCGGAAGATGTTGTGGGCAAAATGAGGAAAAGCAAAGCTCTGCTGGAGGATTTTATTGACGATCTTACTGAACTTTGCCTGAAATCCGGTCGGGAGAACCAGGACTCTGCGCCACTGCAGGTCATTGATGCAGAAAATGCTTCTTCAGACCAATAGACTTCTGTTTATTCCGTTACCCAATTTCTATTGATTTGAGTACAAGAGTCCTTCACACGAGGGACTCTTTTTTTATTCTTTACTAATGCAGATTCAATAGCGAATTTGCGGAGCAGAAATTCACTTTTACAGACGTCTGTAATTTTGAACCCGAGCTTCCAGATAAAGAGGGAGATGAACACAAAAAATGCTTAAAAATGATCCGTATTCTCTAAATTGGAGGGTACTGTCCCTCTAGTCCTTGAATCGGAAGGGAGACCGATTTGCAAGGCAATAAGGCTGATTTTGGGCTTTTTCAGAGTTTTCGAATCGGTGAACATTTTAAGCCGGATAGGGTCCCCCTATTTTGGGTCCCATCTGAGATTCTCAGAGACTAGTAATGGGGGGGGAATCCTTGTCAAGCATTGGACGGGGGGCGCCTTTCCTACTTGAATGATTTTCTGGTTGACAGAAACCGTCCAACTGCATCATTAGTGGAAAATCACCGGAGAGTGAGGATTGTTCCAATGACAGAAATTGTGGAAATTTTTGTCGATGCTGCCTGCAGCGGTAATCCTGGCCCTGGGGGATGGGCATACCTGTTGCGGACCGGCGGTGTCGAGTTGTGGAACTCTGGCGGGGAACCGACGACAACCAACAACAGAATGGAACTGACTGCGGCGATCAAAGCGCTAGAGTCTCTTTCGGATTCATGTCAGATAAAACTCTATTCCGATTCCGAATACCTGGTCAAAGGCATGAACGAATGGATTCACAAATGGGTTACTAAAGGTTGGAAAACATCTTCAAGAAAGCCGGTTGAGAACCAGGACTTGTGGCAACGACTCTCCAGTTTGACTCGTAGCACGTTATTTTCGGAGGCGGTGCACACGGTCGAATGGATTCACGTATCAGGCCACGCAGGTCATCCTGAAAATGAAATTGTGGAAGCTATGGCAAACGAGGCTCTCAAGCAGTTTTTTGTAGAGTGAGACAGAGCGTGTACGCTTACATTGGTGCGAGCTGAAGTGGAAGCAAAACGCACAAAGAAGCCAAAGAGGGCAATGCAGGCAGTGGAAATCGGATCATACCGCATCAAGACAGCCCCTAACGGGCCGCTTTGTGACGATCCGAACAAAGATGTACGGGATAGGTTGATCGATCACATTAAACAGTTTTTATCACAGGAGAAATAGCAAAGGTCCAGACGTCTGGAAATGTCCGTCCAAAATGCCTTGTCATTCTATAGGTTCAATGGAACACAAAATGCCTGACTTCATCCTATCCATAACCAAATAAAGACCTGCGTGAATGAAAAGACCCACTCCCAATATACAAAATATCGTAACATATATGAGATTAGTATAGGGCCATCTTTCTTGATTCTCGTCAAATTCGTGGCGTAAATTCTTTTTACACCGATCAATCTGCTGCCAGCCGTCTCAGAGTCTCATTGACGCAATATGGGTCTATATCGCAGCCAATGAAGCGCCTGTTCAGGGAACTGGCAGCCACAGCCGTATCCCCTACGCCTAAACACGGGTCAACTACAAGATCGCCGGGATAAGTAAGGGATGATATTAAATGAACCGCATCCTCAGAACTCTGCTGCCAAGGATGGAGCTCCTTCTCTTTCCTGATTCCCGGCAAAACGTCTGTTAACCAACCTACTGGCTCGTATTTGCCTTTCGAAAATAACAGGACGGGTTTCCACAATCCTTTAATTCGTGCACCGGAAAATGAGTGTCTGCATAAGTGCAGAAAATGGCCGCTGTCCAGACGTAATTCAATGAGCTCTCCAGTTGACGGATTACAGCGGGCAAATGGAAATGTCCAGTATAACAGGCGAGCAGTTTACCCGGTTTCAAGACTCGGCTGGCAAATCGTGCCAAGTCCCCAAATAATTCAATATATTCTTCTGCATAAGGCAAATCACTTAAAATCAAATCCACCGAATCATCAGGTAAGTCGTTCAGAACTACTCGAAAATCACCCAACTTGACAATGACACGGTCATTGGGGCTCACGGATGCAGCGACATCTGCGGCGATACCCTCCGCTCCTCTCTTTCCCGTTCTCGTTTCAAGTATGCTCCAAAACTGACCATTTCTGAGCTAGTGAGTTCCTTGCTATTTCTCCTTAATGATTCAAGTCGTTCCTCAAACGCAGCATCTGGAATAGCAGCAATCATTTGCCATCTACTGGATTGAGACTTTGAGATTCCCAATTCTTTGAGACGGGGAGGTTCGGTCGCTTCGTAAGACCGATCTCTCAGTGGGACGGGTCCGGGTCGATGCTTTTCCATATTGTGCAGTATTTCTCCCGCCCGGCGTTCGGCTCTGATCTTGATTTCAGCACACCAGTTCTGCATTTCTAGACTGAATCTAGCCTGTTTCGCATATAAACGAAAAGCTTCTGCCTTGTCTCTAATGCTTTTGACCTCATCTATGGACGTAGCGAGCGCCAATTCCTGACGTGCTTTATTAAAATGAAGTAGTGTCGTCTCCTTTGCTCCATTATCAGAAAGGATTGTATTGGGTGGGTAGTCACTCATTACGTTTCACTCCATATATATAAATATATAGTTGTATATACTTGCAAAGCTCTGTCTCTGTCTCACCCTAATGAAAATAACTCGCAGGGAAAGGGGGTGGATAGAATGAGAATTCCGGAGAAAGGAATGATAGTCAAGTAATTTCGCTGATTCTCATATCAGTATGAGGCATCTCCTACTCGTAGACGTTCCGGAAGTAATCTTGTCAGTCCCGCCAGCTCCACGGTGTACGCCTACTTCAACAGAATGACCATAAACGCCGCAAAAACGGAGAAATGTGTACGAATACTATTATATTTATATAATAATGAATAGAATCACCTGCTTGTGTTCTTGTCGCCATAATTACTGCGTTTGAAGCCGTCGTTTCTGTGCTCACCCTTTATCGTTGTTCCACTTTCTTCTTTCTTCATTTCTTCTTTATCCCCTCTTCTAAACTTGAGGGTTTAGTGGGGAGTACTGAGGGTATTTGGCACCTGCTCTCCCACGTAATGCACGTGAACGCCAAGAAGAGACTTGTAGGAGATTCAAATGCCAGGAGTAAACGGTTTTCGGGATGATGAGCTCGTCGTACGCAAGCAGAAGATCAACGGTGAATGGAGTGAGACTTCTTTTCCTCGGGTCGGCGGACGGCTACGCTTGGCCCATGAGGGCAATGGAAAATTCAGCATACAGACAGAATTGATCCGTTTTGAGGAGAGCTGGGCTGTAGTCAAGGCAACTGCAATCACTGACAAAGGGAGCTTCTGTGGATTCGGCACTGCTTCAACTCAGAGGGATGCTCGTTTGGCAGACTCTCTTTTGGAGCTCGCCGAGACCCGTTCCATTGCCCGTGCGCTTCGGTTCTCCGGCTATGGAGTGGAATACACAGGAGCTGAGGAAGTCTCTCACACTGTTCCGGACAATGACCATTCATCCGGACAGAATGAACCCAAAAGGAGCGAAAATGTCTTTCCTGAGCGTGAACACGCCGGAGAAAGGGAGACCAAAACTCAGGAAAAGAGAGCCGCCTCAAATGGCAATGCTGGGAAAGCAACACAGGCCCAATGCAGAGCACTTTATGCACTTGTGCGAAAGGCAAAGATATGCGAGGAAGACCTCGCGAGTATGCTATCCCCTATGGATGCGACAACCTTTGAAGAACTTACCATAGCGGATGCAAGCCGCTTGATCCAGAATCTTCAGACCGAAGTCGCTGCCTGACCCTTGCAAGACTCATCAAACAACCTCAAAAAGTCGGAATTTATGTAACCAGAAGACATAAGTATGAGTACGAATCACATTTTGGAGGAAGAAAATGAGAGAGCACGATGTGGATAAGCCCCATCTTTCCTTCAGTCAAATTTCAACCTATCTGGGCTGTCCCTGAGATTACAAATTCCACTATATAGACCGGATTGAGCCAGCTTTCGTTCCGGCTCCGTTCGCATTCGGTTCAGCAATACACGAATCCGTCGGGGCATTCTCCGGGAGCCATCTTGATGGCTGATCCGCTTACCGTTGACCAAATGTCCGATGTCTATAAACAGGTCTGGGATGAGCCAGATAAGATCGTGAAATCCACTTTTCAAATGGGACAGCGCGGAAACCCTTTCCACAAAGGCTCAGCGAATGCTGGAGGTCTTCCATAATTCTTTTGATCCGTCTGTCCAGATACATTGGAATAGAAGAATTTTTTGAGGTCGATATGGGTAAACGCTTACCGCCCTTGATCGGCTATATTGACTCCATTGAAGTCGGTTCCGATGGTACGTTACTGTCGTAGACCTGAAGACAGCCTCACGCAAATACTCTGACCAAACAGTGCATTCCAATCTGCAGCTCACCTGCTATTCCCTGGGAGCTCGGACGCTTGGTTTCAACGGGAATACACGTTTTCGGCTGGACGTGCTCTTAAAGACCCAGAATCCAGAGCTGATACGATACGAGACAGCCCGCACACCGATGCCCAGACCGTGAGAGATTCCTGAAATTGGTGAAAAGCCTTTTTGAGCAGGGAATTAAGAAAGGAATGTTATATTCCAAAAGAGGATTGGCACTGCGGTCAATGCCAGTATTCTGATTCCTGCAAGCGATGGTAGCTGTGCTACAGCAGCAGTGAATAGAGCCTGCCAATTTGTCCGCCAACAATCAGGAGAGGCAGAGTGTTTAGCTCAGATCTATTTCAACCAAAAGGACTACTACCGAAGCGGAGGCATTAAACGTCACATCCATTATGAGTCCGTGCACATGGACGCAAAAACGTTTGCCACGCTCTGCTATTACGCTGTGAAAGCCATAGGCATTGTGGCCGAGGTAGTACTTGTCCGCTCTTTTTGGACGCCACAATAGATATCGTCTCCCCGGAGTAGAGTCAAGCAAACGTCTTATGCTTTACTCGTAAATAGCAGAAAAGATGCCGCCTGAGCTAGGCGGTATTCTTTTTTTGGCTTTTTGTTAGGTCTCATCCATTATAAGAGATTTTTTTGTTCCTGACATAAATTTCAAAATATGCTTTTTCACCCGATCTTATCTGGAAAAAACGACGTTTTCTTTTTTGTCTGGTATTTGGAAATCTTCTGAAGAAGCAGGCAACAACAGGATAAAACGAATTTGTTTTGAATTCGTCGGGTGACCGAAAAATCATATAATCGTCCGGAACTTAGGTATTAAAATGCATTTTTGACAGAAACCCGGGATTTGACATCGGTCAATTCGGTGCCTGATCGGTCATAAATACCGATTTTTCTACGATCCCATGTACGGTTTTTGACTTTCTGTAATAGCGAAAAACGTCTTGTCAAATCTGAATTCTTGATAAAAGCCTCCCCAAGCGTGGGATGGTCTTGATGCGAATGCCGCCATTCTCACTCAAAAAGGATCATTTCGCTCGTTATGATTTTGGATCATAAGGGCTGAATGGTGCCTTAACCCCAGACTATGGACGTCTTCAATCAATCTCAACGAGAAGGGGCACAGAGAGATCAGTTGCTGATGTCATTGATGTTTCAACAATTCCTGTTGCGGCACTTTTTCTCGTCCATCGGAACCTCTACCCAAATCGCATCGTGAATCATCATTACGATTTAACTTCTAATCCCTGTGATCTGAACTTTTCCCGAATTTTGATCATAGCCACCTTAACTATATCTGCTTCTACCTGCTGGAGTATTGTGGCTTTGAATTTACGTTTGAGCGAGTCTGTGGCACGTCCCTCTAATCTGCGCATTCGTCCGAGGAGGGAAAACGTCCTATTTTCTCACCATCTTTCAAGAATCGCTTCCATTCCTTTTCAAAGTAAGCTTTCGCAGTAGGGTAAAGTGCAAAAAATTCATCAATATATTTCTGGGCAGTGCCGTCATTGACAGGAGGCTCATTTGCGAGTCTCTCTCTATTGAGATTGTCTGCCAAACCAAATTTCGTGATACCAAAGCAAATTCCAAAATTCACGACCTTGGCTAAGTTGCGATTTATTCCCAGACGATCCGCCGTGCGTTGATGAATGTCTTCCTCCTGTGCGCAGGCTTCCATCAGAGCCCGATCTTGCGACAAGTGAGCCAGTATTCTCATCTGCATAGTCTTATAGTCTGCTTTATCAGCACGCAACCGGAGTCTGGTGTTATCAGTCGTCTGAGTTCTCGTTTGATATTCTGAACGGCAGGATCGGTTGCAAATACTCTTCCTGTTACGCCCCTTGACTGGTTCCATACAGGATGCAGTCGTTTTGTTTGAGCCGTCTTTTCCAGGAAATCAATGGTAGTTCGCAAATCTCGCCACTTGACTATATCACCGGCAATCTCGTGAGATTCGCCGCCTCATCTAGGGCATCAGCAGTTACTTTGCGAGCCTGGTTCACCAACGGATCATCAAAAACAATGCCCTTTGCTGAAAGGAACTTGAAAACCTGCGAATCGGATCGCAAGTTAACGGAATCGCCAGCCGCTATCTTAGCCAACAAAGTCTTTTCCGTAGGCAGGAGACTGTTGAATTCTCTTTGACACTCCGTGCGATTCACGCCTATTCCTGAGCGGTGCATTTCTGCCAAGATTGTGGCTAAAGGCAATTCGACTTCGGAGTATAAATTTTGCAGTCGCCGATCCATCCGGAACGGAGATTCTCAGCCAGCCAATAAACTCGCTGGGCGTCCAGACAAACCACATGACGAAAAGCCTCCGGATTGCCTTCTCTTTTCAAGAGAGGAATGCTCTAGGATATGACTCTCCCAAGTAATAATGCACAAGATAGCTGATCGTGAGTTCCTCGTCGGAAAGGTCGGGCACGCGGTCGTCTTCCGCACCGTCCACGAAGCGGGCGCCATCTCTCGAGCTGAGCTGGCTCGCCGAATCGGACTCAACCCCGCTACGCTGACGCATATCACGCGGGAGCTGCTGGAACAAGGCCTGATCGAAGAAGCCGGCTTTGGGGAATCTAACCATGGCGGGCGGCGCTACCTCTCTGCTGCGGGACCGCGCCCAACAAGGCTATATCGTTGCGGTCTACCTTTCTCGCCATTACATCCAGGGGATGATCACCGACCTGGATCTCCAGGAATCCACAAGCAAACCATCACCTCCTCCTCCCTCTCCCACCCGTTGAGATCACGCTGCCCGATTTGCTCGACCTGATCCAAAACCTTGATCAGCAGGGCAGGCAAGCCTCCAGAGAATATCATTGGCATCGGTATGCTCAGGGCGGTTTCGGTGCCTCGTCCAGTCGCGCTCGGCGACGGGCGGCAGCATCGGGCCGCGTCGGCGCGCTCTGCTCGCTGGCGGCGGGCGACCGTCGGAGCCCCGCGTTTGCGGCTTCGCCTTCCCATTGTCAGGTGGCTAAGGGACAGCCGGACGAGAGCTTTACGCGCCACCAGCCCATGAGCCGACCCATCGGGCCGAGCCGTGGCATCACACTCCACACACCGCAGCCGCCGACGCCCAGATCGCGCTGCGAGATCCGTACGCGACGATGTCTGGCCGGGTCAAGCAGCATCTGTTCCAGCAGCTCGCGGGCCGCATCGCGCTGAAGTTCGCGCGCTGCCAGAGCGGCGCGCGCCTCGCGCAGCGAGCCGATCAGCGGTCACGCAGCAATTCAAGCTCGCCAAGGTTTTGAACGCGTGGGCCGCGGACCGGCAATTGCTGAAGATCGAGGCGGTCCGGAACGCCGCAGCGCTCAGAGAGCGTTCAAGTTGCGCGATCTGCGAGAGCAGCGTCCTGCGCGCGGGACTCTGATCAAAATCCAGCTCAAGCTCGAACAGCAGA
>CAVOXB010000009.1:0-82984 GCA_963700305.1 uncultured delta proteobacterium | reverse complement strand
TTACCAGTCTGGCGATCTGGCCAAAATAACTGCCAGGAACTACTTGGGTAGGCTTTCATAGGTGATCCTGCAACGGATCTGTGGCCTCGGGCCTATCCCAGGTCTTTCTGACAACAGACATAGATAACGTGCCTATGAAGATCGATGTTTCAATCAACTGTGGTCTCATATTGAGCGAAGTTCTTTCCAACTGCTTGAAGTACGCGTTTCAAGGGTTAGAAGACGGCGAGGTTGCTGTAGTTTCCCAAGATGGTATATTACGATGTGATTCAACTTACCGTGCGAGATAACGGATTAGGCATCGCGAAGGATCTGGATCTCGAAAAAACGAATTCTTTCGGGTTGAAGTTGGTCAGGATGTTGGTGGATGAACTTGAAGGTGAAATGCAGATAGTCAGTAACTGCGGCACCGAGTTTCGAGTTCAATTCCCGAACAGGTAAGCCAGGTATGGAGTAGGGGTGGAGTCAAATGGCCGGAACGAAGATTCTCATTGTCGAGGACAAGGTGGTACGGCGCACCATATTCAGTCCTGTCTCCAATCATTCGGATATGAAGCGGAGCACATGGTGAAAACCGGAAAAGACGCCATAGAGAAAGCCGAAGACATAAAGCCAGACCTGATATTGATGGATATCATGCTGGCGGGGGAGATGGATGGAATAGAGGCTGCCGAGCGAATACGTTCACTTCTGGACGTTCCCATCATATTCCTGACCGCTAACAGCAACAACTCTTTGCTGGAGCGGGCCAAGGTCGGAACCGTTCGGTTACCTTCTCAAACCTTTTCGCTCAGAGGAATTGCGCACAACAATTGAGACAGCACTCTATAAGCACCTTATAGAAAGACGGTTGAAGGAAAGTGAAGAGAGGCTGGAACTCGCACTTGAAGGAGCGGACCTCGGCACTTGGGAAATCAACCTTCAGACAGGAGCGGTGATTTACGATCGTCGGTCCGGAGAGATGTTCGGCTATTCTGAAAAGGAAGTTGAACCGACCATAACCGGCTGGGCAAACCGGGTACATCCTGACGACATAGAAGGGGCTCGGCTGGCCCTTGTCGCTCATGTGAAGGGAGAGTCTCCTCGCTTTCGAAAGTGAACACAGGATTCAACATCGTTCGGGGGAATGGCTTTGGTGTCTGGCGCGAGGCAAGACCGTTGAATTCGACAAGGTTGGTAGAGCCCTGAAAATCATAGGCACCAATCTTGATGTTACTGCCATCAAGAAAGCTGAGACTACCGTTTTAAAGAGGGCCGAGGAATTGGGATTTATCAAAGCAATGGCCCTGGAGTCACCAAGAGCCTCACAATGCGAGAGTTTCTCGATGTCTGCCGGGCACAGATCATGCGACTGCTGTCCACGGATATTGTGGTCGTCTACTTATGTGACGGAGATCGGTTAGTCTATCAAGGCCTCGGTTCAGAAGTTGCCGAGGTCTCCTTTAAGGCACCACGGGAGATCCGCTTTGGGGAGTGTCTCTGCGGCCTTGTGGCAAGCCACGGAAAGCAGGAATACTGCCTTAATGTTTCGTAGATCCTCGTTGCACGTCGGATGAGTTGAAGAATGCCGGAGTAAGATCATTGGCTGCCCTTCCCCTTGTTGAGGACAATAGGGTCCTGGGGTAATGGGAATCCTTCTTTGGCCGAGAGAGACTTCGCCCGGGACGCGGAGTTTTTGGAGGCCGTGGCGGCTCAGATCAGTGTTGGCTTCCGAAACGCTGATCTTGCATGAAGAACTGCTAAAGAGAGTCGAAGAACTCAGTGGCGAAATAGAACAACGAAGGCGGGCTGAGGACGTGTAGCCACAAGTGCAACGGTTCGGCGCCGAGGCTGGTTTTGCTTTAGGGGTAGCTCACCATTTCAACAATCTGTTGCAAGTTATCATGGCTGGGCCGTCAGCCGAATTGATGAAATCGAAATAAGGAGACCGCGAGACTGTTGAGGCAATTCTATAAGAGATCATCGAGAGCTCTCGGTTTGTCGCCCGAGCGGTAAAGGGGCTCCTAGAATCCGTGGAACTTCGCACTGGCGAGGCCGTCCCGGAAAAAACTTTTGATCTTAGCGATATTGGCTTGCAAGCCATAGAAACGACAAGAAAGTGGGAGTAATAAGCCTGAGAAGCTTGGGTAGGACGTTGCAAGAGGATAAAGGAACTGTGTGAAGAACGGGGAAAGCGGAAGGCTCCCTTCATTCTGTTAACGGGGTGATGCGAGACATGAAGGTAAATATAGCGGAGTCAGAGGTCGACGCTGTTGTCCAGGTTCCGCTGGATCCGCAAAGACTTCGTGCTGTGATCCATGAGCCCGCAGGAAGTGGCTCGGTTGCAGGTTGTCGGCAACTGAGGATCCAACGAGTGCGGATTCGTTGAACACCTATCGGGTTGGAGAGCCAGAGAATAGGAGAAACGGGTGGCGTGGACGTAATACCTTAGCAACCGTGCCAAAGATGAGTTCGAGACAATCGTCAATTCACTCGGATGATTCGGGGGACCGTGACAATTGAAAGGTAAATCATGATGGAAAAGGGAATCTCCTCACTGCTTCAACCTCTTGTCGAACCCGCCGAGCAGCCTGTTTGGCCTAATGGTGGTTTCAGTCAAGGTTTTGAGGAGCATGCAACCTCAGGACAAATGTCAGGGCAGTTTGACCTTACGAAGGAAGATCTGAGCGAACTGAGAGCACCCGAGATAGCCGAACTCTATCGCCAAGGCTTTGCACTAGTCCTCCTGTCGGTAACGGCCTGGATTCTAGCGTTCGCACTCTGGCCTGCGGTATCCCACGAGGGTATCATCGGTTGGGCCGCCGCACTAAGCCTCTTTTCGGCATGCCGGTACGTCCTAATATATGGGTTTCACATGGCAAGCCCTAGGGGGGACGCGACGATTCCGTGGGGGCGAACGTTCGTTGTCCTGGCCGCAATAGGGGCGCTATTCTGGGCTCTCGTGCCGCTTTTATTCTTTCCGGCTCACAAACCTTTCCTTCAGGCGCTGTTAGGCTTCGTGCTCGCCGGCGTAGTTGTAGGCCAAGTTTTTGCCTATGCTTCGAGCCGTGTGGCGATGTTTCCGCCAATAGTTATCATTGCCGGGGCCTTCTGTGGCAGGCTCTACTATGAGGGCGACCGAGACCAGACAATCATGGCCCTCCTGACGCTTGTTTTTGCGTGCTACTTCCTCGTTGTAGCCAATGCCATTCACAAGAGGTTCAATGAATCGATCAAGCGGAGATTAGAGAAAAACAAATTCATTGATTTTCTAAGAAAGGAAAAGGCATCCGCGGAGAAACTCAACACGGAACTACAACAGCAAATCGAGGAACGGAGAATTCTTGAGGAAACTTATCGGACGCTCGTCGAGCTGTCCCCGTGCCAATCCACATCAACTGTAACGGCAATATTGTCTTCGTGAATTCTGCATCGGCCGCTGCAATGGGAGCACGCAGCCCGGATGAATTAATTGGGAGGTCGCTGCGAGATTTCCTAGATCCTTCCCTTTGGGATCTAGCCGAGCAGCGCACGAAATGGATGTTGGAGGAGTGGAAGACTGCGACTGCGATTGAAATGATCTGTGTCCGAGCGGACGGTACACCTGGCTGGGGTCAGCTCTATTCAGCTCCAATCATTTACAAGGGGCAACCGTCCATAATGGAGATGGCCCTTGATGTGACCGAACGGAAATTGGCAGAGGATAGGCTCAGAGCCTCGTTGGCAGAAAAGGAAATACTGCTCAGGGAGATTCATCACCGGGTGAAGAATAATATGCAAATGATGGCTAGTCTTCTGGAGCTTCAAGCTTTCCGCTTGAATGATAAGAGCCTTCGAGAAATCTTCGAGGATGCCCAAGACAGAATATGGTCCATGGCGCTCGTCCACGAGAGCCTATATCGCTCCCCGGACTTGGGACGTATCATGGCCGATGAGTATTTTGGCAGACACGGTGTAACAAATTACAGGCTCCTTCTCTGATGGCTTGTCCTCGATAGCCGTCAACCTGGATGTGAAGCAAATCCCATTGAAAATCGACTGCGCGATAAACTGTGGTTTAATAGTGAACGAACTTCTTTCAAACTGTTTAACACGCGTTCCCCGATGGCAGAAAAGGAGAGATCAGGTTGTCCATTCGTTCGACGGAGGAGAACTTGATCGAACTGGAGGTGGTTGACAACGGGATAGGGTCTCTCGGAGACCCCGATATTGAAAAACCAGAGTCGTTCGGCCTGGTATTTGGTGAACTTGTTGGTGGAAGAACTTGAAGCAAAGTCGAAATCAACGGAGTGAACGGCACCCGCTACCTCATTAGATTCACTGGGGATGTATGATGGAGAACCAGGTTGGTGAATTCCCCAGGCCACGGATCTTGATTGTGGAAGACCAGCGAATCAACGCCGAGAGATTGCGAATCAATTTGGAACAACTGGGATATGAGTCGTGCGGAATTGTGCCAAGGGGGGAGGAGGCTGTTCAAAAAGCTGAAGAAACCAGACCGGATCTTATACTGATGGATATTAGGCTGAAGGGAGAGGTTGATGGCATCGAGGCTGCCCAGCGCGTACGTTCCCGGTCAACATTCCCATTGTGTTTTTGACAGCCCACGCGGACGAGCGTGCTATTCGACCGAGCTAAGATGGCTGAGCCATACGGATATCTGGTAAACCCTATCGTGTTGACGAGTTGCGCTCCACCATTGCGATGGCCCTCTTCAAGCACAAAGCAGACACTCGCATACGAGAAACAGAGCAGCGCCTTGAACTTGCCCTTATGGGAGCGGATCTGGGGTTATGGGACTTGAACCTCCAGACGGGGGAGGCCTTTTATGCCCCAGGTAGCTTCTCGATGTTAGGATACTCGGATGATGAGATTGAGCCGTGGATGAGTGCGTGGGAAGCGCTGGTCCATCCGGATGACGCGGATCAGGTGAGGAAGACCTTTGAATCTCATGCGAAAAGGGACGTTCTCCGTCTACGAGTGTGAATACAGGATGCGGAACAAGACGGGCGAATGGAGATGGATTACGGCTCGTGGAAAGATCACAGAGCGAGACATTCGCGGCATCCCGAGGATGATCGGAACTCTTTGCGATGTGACGCCACGCAAGACGGCGGAATTGATGCTTCAAGAGGCTCACGATGAGCTCGAAAGCGTGTAATGGCAACGCACTGCCGAGTTGACAGAGTCAAACGCTAAACTCCAGAAGGAAATGATGGAGCGAAAAGAGCGCAGGCATTCAGAGGCTTCTGGCAATGGCCATCGATCAGTCCATAGAGTCGGTAATGATCACGGACAGATCTGGAAGTATACGGTACGTGAACTCGGCTTTTGAGAGCATCTCGGGCTACAACAGAAAAGAAGTGGTTGGTCAAATGCCAGGTTCTTGAAGAGTGATCAACACGACAGTGCCTTCTATAAGGATATGGCGGCTACGCTCGGAGGCGGCAAAGCCTGGCAGGGACGCTTTGTAAGCGAGAGGAAGGACGGAGAACCTGGACCACGCAGACGTGACCATTTCCCCGTACGCAACTCCGCTGGTCAGATCGAAAACTATGTGGCTTTGGGACTCGATGTCACCAAACAAATACAACTTGAAGGGCAGCTTTTGCACGCGGACAAATATGGAGGCAATCGGAACCCTTGCCGGAGGCATTGCCCACGATTTCAATAACCTTTTGCAGATTATCCTTGGATATTCGGACCTGGTCCTATTGGGCCAAACGGAGAAAGACAGAGGACATAAAAAACTACAGGCCATACGTCAGGCGGCCAGCCGGGGAGCCGATCTGGTCAGACAGGTCCTTTTTCAGTCGCCGTGTGGAGACCAACCGTCGTCCCATGAACCTGAACGCTGAAGGCAAAACAGGCTCAAAAACTGCTGGCCCGAACGATTCCAAAGATGATTGACATACAACTCCTTCTGGCGGATGACCTGAAGACCATTTATGCGGATCCGGGCCAGATGGAACAGATACTTTTGAATCTGGGAGTCAATGCGCAGCATGCCATGCCTAAAGGTGGCAAAATGGTCATTCACACGGAAAACGTCATTTTAGACGCCGAGGACCGTGAGACCCACCTCGATGTCAAACCCGGTAGGTATGCATTACTGACATTCTCGGACACCGGTCATGGCATGGAGAATCAAGGACTAGATCATATCTTTGAGCCATTCTATTCCACAAAAGGTCCCGGTGAGGGAACCGGGCTTGGGCTTTCAATGGTATACGGCATTGTGAAGGCTCATGGAGGACATATTGTTTGCGAGAGTGCGCCGGGTCTTGGAACTACGTTCAAAATCTACCTGCCTGCAATGGAAATGGAAGAAACACGAGAAGTTGCCGCATCCGGAGAGATGCCCGCATTTGGAGGAGAAACGATTTTGCTGGTGGATGACGAAGAGTCGATATTAGACTTGGGAGATCAAATGCTCACACTGGCCGGATATGAGGTTCGAAAGGCTAGAAACGGAAAAGAGGCTCTGGAGATCTATCGAGAGAAAAAGGATCACATCTCTTTAGTAATTTTGGATCTCATTATGCCGGTTATGGAGGGTACACAGTGCATGGAGGAGCTTCTCAAGGTCAATCCAAATGCAAAGATTCTTTTGACCAGTGGTTACGCCACCGGTGAACAGGCGAAACAGCCTATAGTGGCCCGGGCAAAGGGATCTGTTGTTAAACCATACAGGGCCAAAGAGATCCTGCGAACTATTCGGGGGGTCCTGGATGACGACTGACAACCAGAACCAATTGACCGGGAATCGGTTTGCCTTGAGAGACAGGATGCAGGGGCCGGCCAGTCCTTGTTGAGGCTTGAGAATGATGTCCTGGGTAGGTACGAAGGATTGAAGGTGCCCGAACAAGCCCTGACGAGGTCCAACGCTCCGCTCATGAAGACAAAGAACAAGCAGCGTCTCATCTGGGATGTTGATTCAACGGAGGATCCATTCATCAACTTCAGTGACGATCAAGACCAATGAAATGGCAAGACCGCAGAATAATTATTTCAGAATAAGGAGTTGAATCCAGATGGTGAACCGGCAGCCAGATTCTCAAAGCAGCTTGGCCGGGTCAGCATTAGCGACCGATATCAGTGCGGCCCAGGTGGCCGAACTATACCGTCATGGAATGCCAGGAATTTTAGGGTCCCTACTCGGATCGATCATCTTGACTGTCGCCTTGTGGCCGAGTGTCGCGCATGACAGATTGTTTCTTATGGCTTGGAGCGTTTCTTGTTTCCTTGATACCTCGAATCGGAATCGGAATTCGATTCCTGAAAACCAAGCCAGCAGGAGCGAAAGCCGAACCGTGGGCACGCAATTTTGCCGTTGGGACTTTCACAGGGGGGCTTTTCTGGGCCGCATTTCCTATTTTCCTTTTTCCCGGAGATAACATCTTTGCCCAAGCACCCATACACTTCATCCTCGGCGGCCTGTGTGCTGGAATCATCGTTTCAAACGGGGCAAGACGGCCAAGCCAGATGCCGTTCGTGGTAATCGTGACGACTGCCGTCGGTAGTCTGGAATCTTCGTCTGATAGAGTGAAACAACATCTCGGAAAGGAGCTCGACAATGAAAGCTGGAATAGGGTATGGAAATAGCCCAAACGTGTTTGAATCCGGCAGGGAGACCGCTCAAATGGCCTTGTCCAGAGGCAACACAGAAAAGCCGGACATCTTGCTGGCATTCTCAAGCGGTTCGATTGATGCCGAGGAGTTTTTCAAGGGTCTCCGGTCCACCGTCGGAGCCGAGGTACCAATCATAGGAGGCTCTGCCGTTGGGATCATCACGAATGACGACATATCGTATCAAGGTTTTCCGGCTGCCGTGGCCGCTCTGCAGTGGGATGGAGTTTCCCAGGAGGTCGCGTCCGTAAATCGGCTGGACGTGGACGAATGTAGAGCGGGAGGTACACTGGGGGAGTCACTCTCCGGTTCGGTGGAGGGGAAATTGCTTCTCATGTTCTGATGATTCGATCAAGGCTCCCCAAACAGGGATTGCACCACCGATCATGAATGCCTCGCCTCCCTTGATCGAGGGAATAGAACGAGCTCTTGGAACAAGTATACCAATTGTGGGGGCCGGTCTCGTCGGTGATTACGATTTTGGCCCCACCCGCCAGTTCTGTGGTTCATTCGTGGGGCAACAGACCGTCGTGGGTGCTCTCCTTGGGGGTAACCTGGAACCCTATTTTCAGATCATGCACGGTTGCACGGTGATGGACGGTATCTACCACACCATAACGAAAATGCAGGGGCCCATAATTTATGAAATCGACGGCAAGCCTGTCGCTGAAATGATCGATGAGATGGTACGACAGCCAGAGTTGGCGGAGCCAGCGTCCTGTGAAACGCCTCACCATTGGGGTGAATTATCGCGAGAAGTTCAAAGACTATAAGGAGGGTGGCTTCGTAAACCGCCTCATTGCCGGGATTTTACCCCAAGGGGATGGAATTGTTTCTCTTTGAACCGGACTTGGGGGAAGGCACTGAGATTTTGTTTATGCTCCGAGACGGCCCAGCCATGATTGCATCCGCCTGGCACAATTCAACTGAATTGTTGCAGAAAGTAAGAAATGAGGGGAAAATACCCCGATTCGGTTTGGACATTGACTGCGCCGGTCGCACAGCGAGTTACTCAGATACCCTCACCGAGGAAGCTTCCGAGGTACAGGCTGTTCTGAACCACCACAATGTCCCCCTGTTGGGGTTTGATTCTGGTGTGGAAGTGGCCCCGCTGCTCGGAAAGAGCAGAGGACTTGATTGGACAGGGGTGCTCCTCGTCTTGGCAGACGGATGAAACCTTGAACGGTAACACGATAGCAGAATTGATCAGACAGTTGGAGGAAGCACGGGGTGAACTCGCCCACTACCGGAGGCTCTCAGAAGAGAGCGGAAGCCGGCGGTTGAGGGAGTCAGAGGAGTTATCGTGCCTGGTCGCGGACCTTCGGAGAAGCAGGCTGGAGCTTCAAAAGGCAAGGGATGACCTGGAAAAGCGAGTTCAAGATCGCACAGCAGCACTGACGGACGCCAATCAGCGGCTTGAACAGGAGATGATTGAGCGCCACAAAATCGAGATGGATTTGCGCAAAAGCGAGTCAGGATATCGGCTTCTTGCAGAAAATGTAAATGACATTATCTGGACCATGAACTTGAACATGCGGCTAACATATTGCAGCCCCTCGGTCGAGCGAATGAGTGGGTTCACAGCTGAGGAGACGATTGCTCGCTCGCTAGACGAGATACTTGCACCATCATCTTATCAACTTGCAGTCAAGACCCTAGCACCAGAGATCCGAAATTTACGTGGTACGGATGATGACTTATCAAAAAGCTGGTCAGTCGATCTCGAACTGATCCGAAAAAATGGTTCTACCCTTTGGGCAGAGATGAACATCAGGCCAATTCTTGCGATTCCAGATGGCAGCGTCGTCGAACTGCTGGGAGTGGCAAGGGACATTACTCGACGCAAGCAAGACGAGGAAATGATCGTGAGCTCGTTGAGAGAGAAGGAGGTATTGCTGAGAGAAGTCCACCATCGGGTAAAAAACAACCTTCAACTTATGGCGAGCATGCTGGAGCTACAAGCCAGAAGCCTTGGTGATAATACTGTCACCGAAGCGCTCAAGGAAGCACAGAATCGTATCTGGGCAATGGCCGCGGCCCACGAGACACTGTACCAATCCGGTAACCTCGCCGAAATTAGCTCCCGGAATTATTTCAGCAGGCTCTTGGGGGATCTTAGCTCCACCAGGCAATCGTGCCTCGGCCAAATTGCTTTGACTGAAGACCTCGACGACATCCCGATGAAGATTGATGTTGCCATCAACTGCGGCCTTATCATTAGCGAGCTCATCGCAAACTGCTATAAACACGCGTTCCCAAGCATGGATGATGGAGTCATTGTTGTATCTTTCAAGGAGGTAGAGGAGAAGCGGATTGAACTTGCGATTCGGGATAATGGTGTAGGAATCCCCGAGCGGACGGATATTCACAACCTGAAATCATTCGGGTTGAAGTTGGTTACAATGCTTGTTGAGGAGCTTTGTGGCGAGATGAACGTGAAGAATGATAGCGGTACGGATTTTCGCATAACGTTGTCAAGGACCGGCAGGTAGCAGTTGAAATCAGGTGGGCCACACCTCCGACCGCCGGGACAACACGAGGTGCCACCGCTTCACCGACAACCAAGGCCGGTTGCTCATGGGAGTCTAGGGCTATAACCTCCTGCACCCAGGCAATTTTCCTGAACACTTCGCGAGTTCTGGTCGGTGAACCTCCAGCCAAAGGCGTTTCGGGCATTGGATTCCATGGTCAATTTTGGATTTTGATAGACCATGAGACATGATTTGCTCCTTAATGTGATGGCAATTGTCAAGACGTTTGAAATTGCAGGAAAGGGTAGGGCGGATGATCGTCTGTATCGGTTGAGGTCAGACTTGTATCAACATATGATCCCCGTTCCAGGAGAGCACAGGTCTCTCATATGGAGATTGGCATCTTGTACGTGTGGTGTACGCAAATTGAAGGACTGTCAGAGACCAAAATGGACTGAAACGGACTCACAGGGATCGAAATGATTGGGGTTTCTGGCTACGTTATTGATTTTATTGAGTGGGTTCCCGCCCTGTCACGCCGGAGGTCGCGAGTTCGAGTCTCGTCGCTCCCGCCACTACTTAAGACCTGAAAATTACGAGGAAAAGAGGATCTCTCTTTTCCTCGTTTTACGTACGCTTTTGATGAAGACCGGGTCGCCGACCCGGTTACGCGGCCCCGGTCCTGCGGCTAACGCGACCCGGTCGGATTTTGACATAGTAACGAATTCTATCGAATGAAATCCGCTTCTACTATGAATTGTACCAAAGAAGAAGCGGATTAGAGAAAATAATCGTTTTGGTTGCGGGTTCTCCAACTCGGGCGTGGCCCCGGTTTTCCGGATTCACGGCCCCGATTTTGAGTTAAGCAACCCGCTTGTTTCTTGAAGGCTTCGAAAGATTTTTCCCGGCAGTTGCAGCTGTCGGGTTTTTCTTTTTCAGGGCCAAACGTGCAATATGGATGTCCGTTTCCCCGTGGTCAAAGGTCATTCCATCAATAGCATCGAGAAGGTCTTTATCGCTGACAGTTATGTAACGAGCTTCGACAGTCTTCTTCCTGAGAGAATGACCGACGATAGCTTCACGGATGATTTCGGGCATTTTGCTGCGCATGGCGTTGGTGATCCAAACATGCCGCAGGTCTTTCACGGTCACGTGTTGAAGGTCTTCGTTGATCTTCTGGTCAGCCGCCTTTTTCTCCGAGATCAACTTTTTGATCGCTGCTTTCCAAGGCTTTCTCACAGAATCTATGCGGGCAGGACCTTTACGATTGCTCATGAACAAGGGAGCATCCGTCTTCTTGCCATCCATGAGCTCGGCAAGAACCGGAACCAACAGGTCGTGAATGGGGACTCGCTTACCGCGCCTCTCTTTCGTTTCATCCTTCCGGAGGCGGATGATCCTTTTCTCCAGATCTACGTGCTCCGGTGTCAGCACCAAGGCTTCGTTGGCTCTCATGCCCGTCATATATAAGCACAGCACAATCGGTTGAACCCAACTCGGGCAGCGAGCCACGATTGCCTCAAAATCAGATTTGCTTACGTATACCTCCCTTTCCCCGTCACTTTCGTCCACGGGACCAATAAAATTCATGGGACTCGATTCGATGAGCCGGTGTTTGGCCAGCTCTTTGAAGAGAATGCTCAGAGCCGCCTTATCCTTTGCTATGGTGCTCCCGGCAGCGCCTTCCTCACGGCGGTATGCAAGATATTGCTCAACTTCCGGAACCCATATGTTTCTTATGAGACGCTCCGCACCGAAGTATGGAATGATGTGATATGCGAGCACCTGTTGATGCCGGTCACAGTTTTGACTACAGGAAACCGTGGGAGACTTCATCATGATTTCCACTGCCTCCCACAAAGTCAGGCCTTCCTGTTCGTCCGGCTCTGCGGATTCAGATTTGGTTTGTGTGGACGCGGATTTGCAAACGATTTCCGGTTGTGAAGGGATTTGATTGCCTGAACCAGCTAGGAGTTGCTCGCACAGCTTACGCTCCAAATCGTCCAATCGGCAACAATCCTTGGACGCCATAGCCGCTTTCACTGACTTTTCAGTTCGTTTTGCCTCCTGTTTTGACGTCAGGCCTGTGGATAGCAGGCGCTCTTTGCCTCCGTACCACAGTCGGATGTACCAGTTTCCGTGGCGCCAACGTAACGCCATGAATGTGTCCTCCTTATTGCATTTTCTCGGGTCATGTGTAAGTTCCCGAGTCGCTATTCTCCGGCAGGCCGGATACGTTGAATCGCTTTCCTGAGTGCTTCCGGGCTCATATCAGTAGGAATGTCCCTCCTTTTCTTGGTAACTTTGGGTTTCTCGGAGGGTTTGGGAGTTGAGGATGCGGGAATCGCTTGACGAGCTACGAGACAACCATTTGCCTGCTTATGGACCCACTCTTGAAGTGCCGCCTTTGAGAATCTCCACTCTTTCTTCCCGACTTTGAAAGCGGGAATCACGCCGGTCCGGGCCAGGAATCTGGTCCTCGATTCCGTCGCTTTCAGGAGAGCCGCGGCTTCAGGCGTAAAGATCACGTCGGAATCGGGGTCCTCTGTTTTTGAGGGAACGGTAGAAGCGGAATTGTCCACATCGGCATCAATGGAGTCGTTCCATATTTCTGCGTAGGCGGAATCGTCCGTACGAATCGAGAAAATTGGACCCAAGCGACCGTAACGCATGAGTGCGGGCAGAGCTTGTGCCTCGTGCTCGTCAGCCTCCCTGATTGATTCCATTGGTTGTCCGCATCGTGGGCAAGGAACCCAGGTCGGCTCTGAAATGCCTGCTATTTCAATGGGCCGATAATCCAATACTCCTGCCTGACCGCAGTCTCCGGCTTTGCACTGGTAAAGGTGAAAATTGTCCATAACGCGATGCCTTCGTAGTCAAAGATTTCGGAATTTAAGTTAAAACGCTTGTGGAGTGGCGAAGCCTTACCGTGGGACGGGATTTTTTGAGAAAATGAGCTACAATTGATTCCTTGGCACGTTTTCCACGCAAAATCAGGTGGTAATACCACGGACCGGCCAACCGCCCGCGCCAAATTTGATCGCGGCTTGAGGGAGTTCTTAAGGGCCTCTAAAGAGCTTCCTTGCAGCAAGCCGACCTCGACGCTCTTTGCTTACACGTAATGATCCCAGACTCCGTCGAGCCATTCGCTCGACCACGAGATAGGATGATCAGGCTCCATGGGGGTTTCAAAACGGACCTGGCCTGTTTCATTCTTGCTGAAGATCTGGATTATGATGTGCTTGGCCTTGGGGGAAGCAGCCTCGATGACAATGGCTTCTTGCCTGCCCGGTAGATCCGCAAGGGATTGGGTCAGGTCAACGGGGAGGTCCGGCCCGAGTTTGAGCCACGATTCCGTCACAACAATAGCTGCCTGAGCCTTCAGCTTGACCAGGAGTCTTCTAAATTCAGTTTGGGACTTGCGCTTTTCGTCGAGACCTCGATACTTGAATGGAACAACTCGGCTCAGCCCCACATAGGTGTAGACGAGACCGACCGGTTCAAGGTACCCGTCATCTCTCAGATTCGCTTGGGCCAATTCGAGCACGTCTTGGGCGAGCTTTCGTAATTGCTTCTTGTCAAACTTCATAGCGTTGCTCCAGAATTCAGTTCCTGAAATCAGAAAGCCCCGGGTCATGACCGGGGCGAACACATTCAGTGCTTGAATTGGTGCATTCATTGGAGTCACCATCGGGCTACCGGTTTGCCGATCTGCTCTCTAAGTTCCTGAAACAGGACATGGGCCGATTTCCGAATTGCATCGACAATATCTTTCTTCTTGATGAGGTCAGCCAAGCCGGGTTCCCAATTTTGATCAACCACCACCTGAGCCCGCCGACATCGGCGAAGTTTCGGGCGAGAACATCAAAGATTGCTTCGGGACTCTTCTGGACAGAGCAATCGCACAGGATGACCATACGGCGGATTGCGTATTGCTGGTTGAGGGTTGCTCCCTCCAAATGAAATCCTGGAATCTGTGGCAAAGGAGAGGACACGGGAAGCGAGCCCTGGGGTAAAATAGTGTCGGCTGTCTGTGAGGCAGTTACTTCGGGAGCGTCAGGCACCGGATTGGTTTCCTGGTAATCCGCAGGTGCAAGGATTTCTTCGTCAGTTGTCACGGACGTCCCTTCAATTTCCTCTGAAGCCTCGACGGCGGCATCTCGAGACATGTTCTTTCCGGCGATCACAACGGGTTTTCGATCCTTCTTTCCCATTTCTTGCTCCTCGTTTTCCCCAGAGATAACCTCATGGTCTGGATTCCGGTTGCGGAAGTTCTCCACCACGGCCTTTATATAGCCACTAAAGTCTTTGCCCTTACCCAATCGCACGTCCTGTCGATGACCAATCTGGCCAAGCCAATGAGAAAAGTGCCTTCGGCTCTCCATGGCGGTCATCACGGATTGCACCGCTTCTTCCGTGGCGGCGGACGTCATAATGTTTTAGAGAACCGCCACCGCTTCAGTCTGGGTCATGGTGATCCGTGCCTTGTCATTGCTCTTCCGACTTTTTAGCTGATTCCACGATTCCCAATCCGGTGGTTTCTTTGTCGTTATGAGGACCACCTTGCTCATTGCACACCTCCCTGCCTTTTCACGCAACATGTCGCTGAACGATCACGTGCACTTGAGACTTACCAAAAGGTCGCCCCTGACGGTTACGAATCCCGTGTCGGTCCAGGCTGTCGGCAATTTGATGGACGGTGCGCCCTTCGCGTCTCAGGTGAAGGATGCGTTCTATGACGGCACGTTCCTGTTCGTCGGAGACGAGCATCCCGTCACAGATATGGAAACCGTATGGGGCGTTACCACTACAGCTTTCGCCTTTCTCTCTCTTCCTCTGCATGGCCGCCCGAATCCTTTCGCCAATGAGCTCCCGTTCCATTTCGGCCAAAGAAGCCATGAGTGTGAAAAAGAATCTTCCGATAGCGCTCTGGGTGTCGAGTTTCTCGGTAATGCTGTGGAGGGCTACTCCTTTGCGGTCGAGTAGCCTGGCCATGTCCAGCGCCTCAACCGTGTTCCTCGCCAACCGGTCAAGCTTGTAAATGACCACCGCGTCCACGCGTCGGTCTCGAACCATCTCCAGGGCTTTTTGCACTCCGGGACGACCTTTTATAGTGCAACCGGACAAGCCCTCGTCCGCGATGATTTCCATCAATTGCATGTCTTCCAAAGCGCAGTAAGCTTCGATTTTCGACCGTTGCATGTCCAACTTATCTTCGACAGTTCGAAAAAAGAAAGTTAAATTACCCCCGGCAAAGCCGGGGGCATATTCCTGTTAGCCCCCCAAGGGGGTCAGCTCATGAGTCCCCTGAAGGGGACGGGTCGTCGTCAGAAAGCCAGTTCAGTTGATCGAGCCTTGCGTCTTTGGCGTCCTGCTCACGAATGTACTTCCTTACAGACTCTTCGTCCAAACCCACTGTTGAGACATAGTAGCCACGAGCCCAAAAGCTCTCTCCTGCAAAGTTCCGCTTTCTCGCTGTGAAATTCCTTGCAATGGAGATCGCACTCTTGCCTTTGATGTACCCGATCACGTTGGACACAGCAAACTTGGGTGGAATACTCATGCACACATGGACATGATCCGAGCACAGATGTCCTTCCACTATCTGGGACTCCTTTTGGCGAGCCAACTCATGAAATATCTCTCCCAGGTATTTCCGAAGGGAACCGTAAATCTGCTTTCTCCGGCGTTTGGGAATGAAAACCACATGATACTTGCAATCCCACTTCGTGTGATTTAGGCTCTTATAGTCTTTCATGAAAACCTCCCAGAATTGAAATTTGGTGTGTTCTGGGAGGTTGCCTCTTACTGCCTCACACGGTCAAACCTTGGGGAGTCTCCCCGGCAAAGCCGGGGGCTTACCATTTTCTGGTTAAGGATATAAATAGGATACATTAGCCTCGCATGTTTCTTGGCACTACATTGGTTGTCTCTTTTGGATGGTGTTCAGGTTCTTGTGTCGGGAGAATTTCAAAACTTTGGTCACGTCCATGCCGATTGCTTGGGTCTTGCGTACCGCCTCTGAAATGCTCGTGTGTCGCAAACCGTGAGGTCTGACTTTCTGGCCCGTCTTTTCCCCGAGATGCTTGACGATATAGTAGAGACCGTCTGCGCTCAGGCGCTTTCCGTTAATCATGCCGTGGTGATGAAAATTCACGAACAAAGGTCCTTCTTGGTTTCCTCGAAGATCGATCCACTCTTTCAGAACTTTCCGAGTTCTGGTGGGGATAGAAAGAGTTTCTTTTTGAAGTCGTCCTTTCCCAAGGATTCGGAGAGTTCCCTGCTCAAGATCAACGTCATCAAGGTCAAGTCCTGCCACTTCAGACCGGCGAAGTGCCAAGTCGTAGAGGATATGGAGAAGAGCCTTGTCTCTGAGGCCCTTTGGGTCTGTTCTTTTTCCGACTTCTTCCTGAAGCTTCTGGACCCCAGACTTACCAGGCCCCTTCGTGTCACGGGAATTCGATTCGATCTTTTGGTTTTTTATACGAACTTTCCAATTAACCATGCCCAGCGTGTAAGCCATGTCCGTGAGCGAACGCAGTGCTGCCAGCTTCCTGTTTACGGTCGAGGGCTGTAATTTTCTTTCTTCAACGAGGTAGGTCTTGTACTTCAGGGCCATATGATTGGCCCTGTGAAGACCATTCGACAGAAAGATAGTCGCAACGTGATCCATGTCGCTGGCTTCCAGGAATAGCCGGAAATCCTCCAGGTCTCTTTTGTACGCCTCGATGGTCTTGGGAGATTTGCCGGAGAGGAAAGCAGCAAGGAGTTCATCCGCTTCGATGCTTGGGAGTATGGCCATTGAATCCGAGGATGTCTCTGAAGCAGGGACTAATGCTTGATCGTACATGTTGGTTTCGGTCTATTCCTCTAGATAATTCAATCTTGTTTCCACAAGGGAATCTTGCCCAGAAACACTTCCAGCAAAAATCATGCCTGATTCTCTGAAGGTTCGGAAAGTTCAAAAGACATTTTCGGTTTCTCAAGTTTGCCATGCCCAAAGTAGTTCCAAAGAACTATATCCAGCATCCGGCTCACGTTACATCCACGCTCTTTTCTCTCATTTTGAAAAAGTTCTAAGAGTGTCGCATCGACCGTTCCGGCAATTTTTCCCCTCGGAAATGCATGCCGTCTGGTTCCTTGGACGGTCTCAGGCATAGGGGGAGCAGGTGGGTATCCGTGGCCTTCGGGAGAAGTTATTGTTGGAACGTTCCGAAGGTTCGTCATCTTTTCTTCAAAAACTCGTTCGGCTACCTGTGCACTCACTCTCTCAATCACCATCTGGACACGTTCTTCAACGTAATCCTCCATTGCCTCAATCAATTCTTGGCGCAATTGCTCTTTGACTTCTGCTGAAACCATTTCTGACTCCTTGCTACCCGTAACAGGTTGGAAAGTCTCCAATTCCTTAAGCCGAGCGTTGTATCTCTTGCGGACCGCATTCGCCGTCAAGGACACCCCTGCTGCGTTAGGGAATCTCTCCCTACAACGCTCGGCGATTTGATCCCAAGAGACCTTCTTGTCCTTTTTCAAATCGGCTACAAACCGAATTAATTCTTCTCTCATATTCTCGGACATTCTCGTTCTCCAAGAAAAACGATTGTTCGGGTTTCGGAACTTTCCGATAGTTAAAATACAACCTGCTCGGTTCTATGTCAATAACTTTCGGAAAGTTCGGATAGTCTAAGATTCTATAGAGATCGGGACGTATGAATCCTATAGTTTTGCGATTTCAGAGTATTTAAAGTCGCTCGTGGAGCGCGGGGTGTTGATTTTGTGCAAGTCATTATTCTTCCCGACTTCCTGAGAAAAGTTCAGTGAGAAGTGGCTCCTTCGTGCAGCGGCAAGCATGTCGGAAAAGGTGAAAGTTTTCTTTTTGCGATACCACGGGGCCGGATCTATCACGAGATCTTTGGCGGCTGAGAATTGTCGCACAAACCAAAGAACTACGAGCGAGTAGGCCCAGTATGCGAACATTGGGGCACGCATAACCGACTTTTCCTTGCGACACTGGGGCTCGTCAGCGCCGAGGAGTTGCTTGGCTTCACGGTTGGTAATCTCGATGCTCCAGCGTGCCGCATATCGAGCAATGATATTCTCAGGCGAAGACGCTGCGTCGGTGTCGAAGAACACGATATCTGCATGCTTTCCTTTCGGATCTCGACAGAGAACCACAGAGACTTTCTCTTGTCCTGCGCTATGGTACCAAAGAGCTGTAAACTGATGTACCAACAGGCCGATCTCTTTTCCATAGCAAAATACCTTGATTCGATGCCAACTCAAGTTTGGATCTTGAAACATGGTCGCCGGAGTGGGCAGTCGATCACCTCTTTTACGAGGTCTGCCTCGCCGTCGAATGGTCTGGGGCGCGACCGGAGCCAACAGGGCCGACGTCTTTAGGAACCTCCCAGTAACATGGACACCTTTGGAGCGCCCTTTGAGCACTGTCTTGCAACAGTATCCAAGGTCTGCCACGACTCTCAAACGCTCCCCTTCTCTGAGCCACGAATAGGTCAGGTTGATAAGCTCCAAACCAATCTCGGGCTTTGTCTTGTAAGGCAGACCTTCTGGTCTAACCTTGGCTTTTGGAGGCCACCAAAGCCGGGCGGAATACGGCAGACAAAAGACTCGATCGCTGATTTCAGGCAGACGGATAGCTAGACCAATGATGACGAAACATACTCCATGACCTTTCTTCTGGGCCGGCTTCAGGGCCGAACCGTCATGCTGCCAACCAGCTCCACAAATCTTCTTGCCACAGTGCTTGTTCAAGGTATCATCAACCACCACCAGGATCTCAGTGCCCTTCGTAACCAATGTGTCTAGAAGAATTCTGAAAAGCCATCGAGATACTGAATCAGCGCTCCAACTCCCTTTACCCAAGAATCGATACACAGTGGCAAAGTGTCTGGATTCATGGAGTCTCATGGTCAAGATAACTCTGCTGACCGTGTGTTTCCCCACAGTGAGCACCCAACCGACCAACAGCGCCACGAACATGCGATAACTCGGAGCGCTGAAGAAGACTCTGAAACAAATGTCGTCAATCCCGAACGCTTCTGGTATATACTTTTTCAAGCTGGCGTTCCTCCTTACACATCATCTTTTCCAAAACCGATGTGCGCGGAACGCCCGCTTTTTGCAAGCAATTTCTCACTCTACCATCATAAGTACCACCAAAAAGGCGAAACTATAGTTTAGTGTTCCCTTCCGCAAAATCTATGGGCACAATACAGAATATATTTTGGGAACCGGGTCGAAAGCCAATCGCCTAACATGGAGATCCGGCAATATTCAGCCTTCTGTTGTCCGTTTTGGCACCCTTGACTGGTGGACGGATAGCTCCGCTGACCCCCAAAAGGTATCCGCAGGAGTCCCACGCGACCGGACGCAGGCAAAACCGTCGTCACGTTGATGAAAAAATCCCCTTTTATTTTGTTTCTTAGCGCACCGCATCTCTTCTTGGGGGATAGATCTGATCAAAAAAGGAAGACACGCACATGAGAGACAATGGATTTGTCGTGCTCATTGACTCAGCCTCCCACCATCAGAGGCCTATTCCCAAAGCTGGACAGTATGCGCCGAGTCCGATGTACGAGCCTAAGAGTGTCAAACAGAACTCCACCAGCCCTCTTCATATTCAGGTTTATGGTACCCAGTTGGCGAGATCCTACCAGTTTCTTGGCCGCACCAGCCGAGGTGCCCACGATTAGAATCAGCAGACAATGACCCACTCCGTACAGAAGCATCATAATCCCGCCGACCCAGAAGCCCTTGACAGGGATGACGCTCACGATGAGCAGGAGTGCAGGACCCGTACAGGGCAGAGACACCAGGCCGAACATGAATCCGAACACGGCGGCGCCCAGGATCCCGGTAAATCTTGGAATTCTGTCTTGCGAGATCGAAAACGGGATGTGAAAGAGATCCAAGAAATGGAGTCCCAAGAGTACGCACATCAAGGCCAGGAAGTAGATCATGTATGGTGATTGCAGAAAGGGAGTTGCGGCAAATCCAACAGTAAAGAGGAGAGCCAACTCCAAACTGAAGCCAAGCACGAAAGCGAGGGTAAGAACGAAAGACCGCAGCGTCGTCACCTCTTCTTCCATCCCAGCTATGAACCCGATCAAGAGCGGCACCATAGCAATGATACAAGGGCTCATCGCTGTCATGACTCCGCCAACGAAAGCTCCGGTCGCGGTCAACCACAAGCTGCTAGACGAAACCCATTGCTGAATTACCACCGAAACCGATTCCATTCCGCTTCTCCTTGAAACATGGCGTCTGGAGAGCAGATAAGCCTCAAGATTGTCCGTTCACTCTCCTTTGCGAGGAAACGATGAACCCCGGTTCACTGAACGCCCATTTTCCCTAAGACTTCACTTATCTGCTGTTCCTGAAGGATACCCTCATGCCTGAAGAATTCGGTTCGATCCGGCCGAAGAAAGATCTGAGTCGGAATCAGACGTATACTGAAGTCCCGTACCAGGTCCTTGTTGATTTCCACGTCGACCGGTATGATGAGCGCCTTCCCGTTATAGGTTCTAGCCACGTTATCGAGAATAGGCTTCGTCGACTTGCAGCGGGGACACCAGCTCTTTCCGAATTGCAGCATGACCGGCATTCTTGAGGCAAACACGGAGGCCATCTCGACTCTTGATTCGTTCGCTGAAGCGTTTGGCCATCCTGACAAGAGAGTTGAAATGAGGAACAAAGCCAAAAACACATGTGTTATTTTAGGTTTTGGAGACATCTTTACTCCAACTTCTTGAGATCTGAGACCCTTTTTGAAGGCCAGTCGGAATCCGCAACTAACTCCTGAGTTGGCAAGGACCATTGTTTAGTCCCTCACCCTATCTAAGAGCGAAGGTGGCTTCATTCTGGTGCTTGGGATGTCAGCCAGCCCATAAGCTCGGATTCTTTGGGCAACTTGCCCGCAATCTTTACCTGGCCGTCGATGACGAGTGCAGGGAGCATGAACACCCCGTACTTGCAGAAGGTCGTCATATCTTCCACTTTGACGATCTCTGCATCAATACCTTTCGTATTGATAAGATCATTGACGGCATCGAAGAACTTGTTGCACTTGGAACAACCGACACTAAGAATTTCAACTTTCATGAATTTATCCTATATGACGAAATCAGCGACACGAGGAATCTTCTGCCCAATAAGCTCCCCTGGCTGTCACTCTTCCGACTCCCCTGATCAGAAATGGTCACGTCAAGCTACAAGTTTTTCTCTTTTCAAGATGTCCCCTTGCAAGCCAATGACGAGATACTCCATAGGGACTCTCTTCCCGGCGTTGTCCATGGCTTTCTTGACAATTACCGGAAGGCCTTGACAGCAAGGGACTTCCATGACAACCGTACTGACGCTCCTGATGTTAGCTTTCTGAAAGATCTCGGCGAATTTCTCCACAAAGTGCTGAACATCATCGAACTTGGGACATCCCATGAGCACCACCTGGCCCGCCAGGAGGTCGCGATGAAAGTCCGGGTACACAATCGCCGTACAGTCAGCAATGACAAGGAGATCCGCGTTTCTTAGAAAGGGGGCCCCCGCTGGTACGAGACGAATCTGAACCGGCCAGTGGGAAAGAGCGGACTCGGTCGACAGGTTGCCCAAAGGTTGGTTGACCTTATTGCATGCCGTTTTCGGCGCAAAAGTCTGGAGATGAGTCGATGGGCATCCGCAGGGCAGGGTTTCCGGCACATGCTGCGGCACTTCCCTCAGCTCAGCCATATGGTGTTCAACCGCTCTTTCGTCGAAATCTTGCGCATGGCGCTCTATCACCTTCAATGCTCCTGTGGGACAGTCTCCAAGGCAGGCGCCAAGGCCGTCGCAGTATCTTTCTTCAAGCAGTTTGGCCTTTCCTTCAACGACCTGCAGAGCGCCTTCGGCGCACGATACGATGCAGTTCCCGCAGCCGTCGCAAAGCGCTTCGTCGATTTCGATGATCTTCCGTAATGTGCTCATAGCGGATCTCTCCTCGTCGCAATAAGTCCACCGTGACGATGGTGTCCCCAGACTATGCGATCGTGAAGGAATAGGCCTTGACTTAAGTCAAGACTGAAAAAATAAGAACTATCATTCCTTATCGTGTGCTTGCGGATATGGAATCAGGGATGCACGACGATACTATTATGGTGAAATACGACTTGAATCACAGAGAGTTCCAGAGCGTTCTCCGACAGATTATAGAAGCAGGCCTTGCCTCTGCCCTTGAGCTGTCGGGTCGTCTCAGCATCACGGAGAGCCAGGTAAGGGACGCTTTCGTAGAAATGGTTAAGGCGATCAGGGAGCTAGATTAGCATCTTCTCCAGTGGCCAATGTGGAAGATGAAAAGAAGACTAAGGATGAGCTCATAACCAGAAAATGGTAAGCCCCCGGCTTTGCCGGGGAGACTCCCCAAGGTTTGACCGTGTGAGGCAGTAAGAGGCAACCTCCCAGAACACACCAAATTTCAATTCTGGGAGGTTTTCATGAAAGACTATAAGAGCCTAAATCACACGAAGTGGGATTGCAAGTATCATGTGGTTTTCATTCCCAAACGCCGGAGAAAGCAGATTTACGGTTCCCTTCGGAAATACCTGGGAGAGATATTTCATGAGTTGGCTCGCCAAAAGGAGTCCCAGATAGTGGAAGGACATCTGTGCTCGGATCATGTCCATGTGTGCATGAGTATTCCACCCAAGTTTGCTGTGTCCAACGTGATCGGGTACATCAAAGGCAAGAGTGCGATCTCCATTGCAAGGAATTTCACAGCGAGAAAGCGGAACTTTGCAGGAGAGAGCTTTTGGGCTCGTGGCTACTATGTCTCAACAGTGGGTTTGGACGAAGAGTCTGTAAGGAATACGATTCGCGCGCAGGACGCCAAAGACGCAAGGCTCGATCAACTGAACTGGCTTTCTGACGACGACCCGTCCCCTTCAGGGGACTCATGAGCTGACCCCCTTGGGGGGCTAACAGGAATATGCCCCCGGCTTTGCCGGGGGTAATTTAACCTGAGCTCAGGGACCTGCGCCGACATTTTGCCCGACTGTCAGAGAAAGGCACGGAGGCAGCAGACAAGCAAACAGTCACGCGTCCTTTAGGTGAAGATCCCCAACAAGATGTGCAGAGTTACCTTGATACAGTCTTCCCTTTGAGAAGATATCCATGTCAATCTTCTGCTCAAAATGCCGGTAACAAGAATCGTCTCCGTAAGGTGTAGCGGAAGGGCGAAAAACTCTCCGCATAATCCAAAGCAACTCCATTCTGCCATTTTTGAAAGACTCGTGACTGAGTGCTTACATTCCAAGGGGGTCACTTATTCGGAGCTAACTCGATAGCCACATTTCAAAGAAGTTGGGAGGTTTTCGCCTTGTAACTAGCGGCCCTATCTCGATTACTAGCAACAGAAGAGGGCAATGCTCAGAAGTGGAGGAGGGCCTCATTCAATTTACCGCGCAGGCGCCTCGTGAGCAAGAACCACATGGGTTCCGGTGGAGCACTGATGTGCCCCGTACCTGTCATACCCGGCCTGATGCCCGGAGGTTGCTTGTCGAAGACAGCACGGACCCGAAAGACGCTGCCCACCCGCTCGAGAGGCTCTGATATGGGCGCAATGGTCTTCACCTTGACTGCATGGGAAACGTTAGGCTGAACATTGAAAAATACTTCGCCCGCCTGGCCTTCTTTCACATAGCTGATATCATCCTCGCGAACAAAGATTTCCGTCAAGAGGGTGTCACTTGGAGCAATTCTGCCGAAAGGCTCGCCAGCTTTGAAGCGCTTGCCGACAAGACTCTCCAGCTTCTTTGTTAGCACGACTCCGTCCACGGGAGACCAAATCTGCAAAAATTGCTGTTGCCACTTGAGAAAGTCCAGTTCCTCTTGAGCACGCTGAGCTTTGATCGCCACCAGTTCACTGTCTGCCAACTTTGATGGGTTCTCTGCACTTTGACTACGGAGAATCTCAATCTCGGTTCTGTACCCGGTGAGAAGGCGTTGCTGCTCCCTAATCTTATATTGGATCTCATTATCCTCCAGGACTGCGATAACCTGGTCCTTCTTTATCAAGTCCCCTTCTTTCACTAAAACCTTCTCAACGATCCCCTCCATTTGCACATAGGCGTATACTCAAATTCGGGTGCCACATCGGCTCTCCCGCCCACAGTGAGTGGAAAGGGCATGCACAACAGAACTATGAAGCAGACTGCGACGATCGCGAGAGCAGCCACCCTCTTGTTTCTACTCCATTGGCTCCCGGGTGACGTTTTCGAAAGAAATAGCGCTCGTGAACGCGTGAGCCACACGTCGCTCATGGGACCGGATCCACTTCTCGGCCAGTGCAGACGAGAAAAAGGGAAGCATGGTTGTCAGCGTGAAAGTCTCCACCTCTCCCGGTGAAACATCGCCCTGGAACTCTAATAGAATATGAGCGATCACACGTTCTTCGAATGTCAAAGGCAGGATGATTAATTCATTGGATCTTGAATAGTCCAGATAAGACTCAAGCTCTTCCAATGTCTTCGTTGACAACCCTTCGGCTTTAGGGTTGGCAGCGAAGAGCACCAAGCCCTGCTGAACCTCTTTCAGCGCAGGCGCTAGGGCTTTCGCATGTTGCACGAAATCTGACTTAGGATCCATTTTCGGTTGATTGTTCACCGCAGCGAGGTCTGATTTGCCCCCAAGATGAACGATGAGCAAAGACCGATCAAAAGGAAGCAGAGCCCTCGTGTCATTTACCAAAATAAACTGAAGCTCTTCAAGGGTTCGGGCCCGTATGGCATTTTTTGCAAGTTCGAGCCCTACAGCCAATGCCCGGCGGGGATCCGCCACGGAGGAACTGGTTTCTCGTCCAGGTGGTTGCTGCGATGCACCCTGATTCGTCATATCTGCTGATTACTCCGGTTTCAGAAGGTAATTTCTCGGTAAAAAGTGCGATACGTCCTGTCGATAATGCGCGTCAATATGCTTCGGGGCGGATGTTTGACAATCAGTCTGCCCGTCATTCCCAGTGGGATCCCAAGTTCGTTGGGAAAATCCGCCTTGCACATGTAATGCGGCTCTAATGGAGCATCCTTGAGTCCGTCCTGTTTGGGCTCGGTGGCTATTTCTCCTCCAAATCGACTGGAAAAAGGCGATGCCTCCAGGTCTTCAGTCTTAAAGAGGCTGACCTCCCGTACGGTCAGTCTAAAGGATTGCCCGCCCCGAAAGGGGAACCACACTTCTACTTCAGCGCCGGGTTGTACCAGCGCTACATCGTTTTCAGGAACAAGGCCCACCGCCAGACATGCCCGCGTTTTTGCCACCTCACCCACTACGACGCCTCGGCCTGGTTGGGCACCCGTCTGCAGCTTGGGCGAAAGCTTGGACACAACTCCGTCAAAAGGGGAAACCCATTGGGCATGGGAAAGATCCCATCTGACTTGATCGACCGCATCTTGAGCTTGTGACAACTCAATGTACTTGAGATCCAGTTTGGGAAGTTCTTTTTCACTGGTCTCAATGACCTCCATCTCCTTCTTGATCCTTAACAGCTCCGTTTCCTTCGCCCTCAAAGAGTATCCCAAGGGAATGGGATCAAGGATTATCAGAACCTTGTCACGCGTCACGAGGTCGCCTTGCCTCACGAGCACATCCTGCACCGGAGCGCTCGCAGGAATGGCGATCTGCCTAACCTCTGCTGATTCCAGATAGCAAGGATAGATTGAGTTGCTTGACCACGGAAGGGCAATACCTAACACAAGCGCAGCAGCGAGGAGGCTCACCACGACTACACCGCGACTTCTCGGGTGCATTTCGCCGCGGCGTCCAATAATATTCTTGGCTGACCTGGCCAACGGCCTCCCTATGAACAGCGAAAACCACACAGCTCCGAGTATGAACCCGACGGTCTTGTCAAAGCGGAGGTACACGCCGCACACGATGCCGAAGTACAAAAAACGCGATAGATATAGGCCAACACTCCATAGGTAGCAAAAATGGCTCTTTCACGTAGCGTCGCCTGCGCCGTTTGGATCGACACGACTCCCAGGACTCTGTTGAGGAAAAGGTATCGCAGATATCCGATCGCCTTGGTCTGGAGGTTCGGGATACCCAAAACGTCTATCAGCACGAAATACCCATCGAATTTCAACAGCGGGTTGCCGTTGAACAGGAACGAAGACACAAGCGAAATAGCCAGCAGGTAAAATGCTACGGAATTTACCAAGCCAGGACTAGAGAATGTACCATACGTACGTGGCGACAACCGCCAGCACCATTTCAGACAGGATTCCTGCGGTGGCTATGGCGATTCGCTGTTTTCTGTCCGCGAGCTGCCAGGCTGCCGTCGTATTACAGTAGAGACAGGGAAAAAAGATCAAAAATGCGAGCCCCATCTCGGGGACACGCAATCCGAAACCCTTGGCAGTATATGCGTGCGAGAATTCATGTACAAGCTTCACGCAGGCAATAGCGATCCAGAGAACCAATAAGTTCCGGAGATTGAAAAAAAAGAGATACTCCGTCTCAAGACGGCTCAAGCCTACAATAAGAAGATATACGGCACCAGGAACAAGAGGGAAAAAGAGGATGGCCGTCACGCGATTGACGAACATGCGCCAGAGCCTGAGGGTCCTAGAAAGAAACTTATCAGGGTTCAGAAGTGGAACGTACGCATAGTACAGTTTGGTCAAGGATCGCTGCTTTGCTTCTCGATCGATACTCTTTTTCCATGCCGCCTGGACGTTGGACGCACCGAACGACGTCCCGAGAAGGAGCCCTGCCCTGGAGAACTGTTCCAACAGTTTAGAAGCATGCTCCTTGGTAAAGTACCGCCCGTGGAGCCTCAAACGCTCCAGTGCCTCTGACACGGTCCTGGTACCGTCAAGGACCTTGAGGAGTTCCAATTCGTAGGGGGAAATGCGGAAGAACTTGTTCGCAACCGGATCTTCCAAGACAATCGAGCCACTCCCTTGGTTCCCATCGTAAGCATGGGTGACGATGTCCGGCCTGAAACGAGGTTTGATATCCTGCATGGCAACAAACGAAACTATGAGAGCGACATCTCAAGAAGACTACCGGCCTGTGGAGGAGGGAGCGTCCGCACGTGCCGACGGCTTTCTGGGCCCTGCAACTCAGCGATGCAAAAGGCCCCCGACGAATCCAACAGCTCTCTTGAAAGCAGCCACAGGCCGATTAGCTATGCTTGCCAATGGCAAGGTGCCCACAACGGAGTGAGGTTGCCTGACATGAAACTCACTTACTGGATAGTTGGTCCCAACGGCGGTATCCACATCGGACAGCGCCGCATGGGCGTCTCCTAACGCCATCAGACGATCGATCTCCGATTGGAACAGATTACAGATTGCACGCTCGCGGGCGATTTGAATTATCTTCTGCGAGGTCCTTCTGTCCTTGGCCTGTTCCACTTCCCGAGCGATTCGCGTGGTCTCACGAGCCGCGTCTTCCAGCTCGCGTGTCTTCTTGTACCTTTCAAGCGCCTTCATGGCATCGAGAGTCTTGAGTCGCACTTGTGTCAGGATTCCCAGCGAAATAACTGCTCGGTCGCGGTCAGTCTTGTAGACCCTCTCTGTAGCTGCGTCGTGCTCGAAAGCGTTGTAGAGGCAATCCATGAGATCCCACGTGAGCCTCATGCCTCCGTCAACCCATTCCTTGTCGAGATAAAACTTGTTTCGATCGCGAAAATGCCCGTAAAACCCTTCAGCTCTCGGAAAGTACCTTATCATCAAGCGCTTCTGATCAGCAATGGAACTCGCCTGGGCAAGATCTGCCTGGTAAGCTTCCGGGCGATTGACAAGCGCTGCGGCCTCCAACGCTGACGCGTTCAAGCTCGCAACGGACGGCAGTTTAAGATCACCGACCACACGAAAGGCACTATCCGGACTGACGTTTATAGCAGTGGCAAGAAGTTCCCGTTGCCTTCCTATGTTGAAATAAACGTCGGAAAGCTGTTGCGACGCTTCTGCCAGCTGCGATTTCGCTGTCAAGTATTCCTGACTCTCCACGAGAGCATTTTCGAGCAGACTCTTCAGGTCCTGGGCTATACTTCGCCGATGTTTCTCAAGGGCCTGCGCCTTAGGCAGAGCCTCATGCAATGCCACCAACCGCCAGAAAGCGGACGTGACGGTCCCGACAAGTTGTTGCGCAACTCGCGACTTTTGATAGTGGGCCTGGCCAGCTTCATTCCATTTTACGTCTGAGAGATATTTCGCCATAGCAGCATCCATGGGCGACCACAAGAGCTGAAAATTCCAGGTTCGTGCGAACCTCTCTCGCTCGTTGAGTAGTTTGTGACACCAGTTCCGGGCTGTGGACCCAGCGCTTCGTAAAGCCCTTCCTGGCCGATGACGTCACTTCGGCTCCAAGGCAGACTATCGCGCTGAGATATACTGTAAGCTCCTTGAATCTTCGGCCACATCTTGCCCCAGCTTGCGCGAGCGAGACTGTTCTTGACCTGTTCATCCCAGAATACGGCCTGTATTTCGAGGTTGTTCTCAAGTGCCAGCCGAACACAATCATGGAGCGCCAATTCGGACCGCCCATTGTTTGCCACCTCGATGGGCCGAGCCCGGTAAGTCGCTAGCACAAGCGACGCATTTTCGTGGCGAATCTGCGCCAGGTCAGCTTTGCACGCCGTTAGTGCCAGACATATGCCCATCACAAGACACCCCAAGCCACGCCCAATCGCATTCGTTTTCTCTCGACCGCACGTGAAAGGGCTATATCTCTCCGTGGACGCTACTTGCTCACGGTGGTGAGAGTACGCAGCGACTTTTTCCATGATCCATACCTTCAGCGGAGATTCGAGCCTGAATCCCCCAATGAAATCGAACAGACAGAAAAAACTTTTTGTTAGTTTATCAGAATGGGCGATAATTGTCAAGGAAAAAGGAGGATTCGCAAGGCAGAAAATAAATCACTTTCAGGTAGGAAAATAATACCCTTGAATGATGACACTTACTCAGTAGTAATTGCGCAGACTTCTGAAAGACTCCCCAATGAACCCGTGCGAAACGTTAAGCAGCCATCCGGACGATAAGATCTACGGAACCTCCGACAAATCACTCTAACTTCTGAGATCTTTGACGAATACTACTGCACGGCTATCATTCGGGATTCAAATCGGATGTACCCATCGATACCTTCCGGGGTTCGTCCAAGGTTAACGTTCCTGACATCCCCACCTGGAGTTTTCCCTCGGGGTTGTCGATCACCACGTGGACTCGTTTGCTCTTCGACGCGGGATCGATCAGACTGGCAAGCTTCTCGATCACACCAGAAAAGACCTGACCCTGATAGTTGAACTGAGACCTCTTGCCTATTGCCAGTTCGGACAGCCGTGATTCGGGCCAGTTGGCACGGGCATAGACCTTTGTCGTGTCGATCGCACCAAAAAGCTTCTCCAGGTTGTCTACGGCCTCAAAGGGTTCATGATACAAGACCGAGATTGTTCCGCTGAAAGGGGCACGAACGACACAGGCCTTGAGGTTCAGTTCGGCCTGCTTGAGTTTATGGATCGCCTCGTCCTTTGTGCTCCCAGAACCTGTAGCTGGGATTGAGCCTTTTGCAGGTCATCATACGTCGCAGCGCGGTTCCGAACAGTTCCTTCTGTATTGCGAGTTCTTCACGAGCTCGCTCAAGGGTGCGGACCACAGCTTCGTAGTTTCCCTTGAACTCGCCGACGATGGCCTCATAGCGCTCTTTGGAGATCTCAGCTACGATGTCGCCTTTATTGATCGTTTGCCCTTCTTTGAAGTTCATCAAGTCGACTATGCCACGCACCTCTGTTCCAACGGTTGCAGACTGGTACGGGTAGATAACGGCACTAATTCGATCCGAACGCGCAACATTGAAGTCTTCTGACGGCCTTGATTCACGTTCCGAGCCGACCACTCCTTGCTCCACCGGAGCAGGCGTCGATGTTGGCGCCGGTTGCTGGCGAAAGACCTGCGCAAAGACAACAGGTTGCACGACTAGATACAAAGCGAGCCCAATAGCAAGAACAAGGACTCTCCACCACCCTTTCATACGCGCCTCCCCATAGCTCAAGTGTACTGTTGAGCAACAAAAGACCGATCCAAGATTTGCATACGGTAACGGATAAAATATAAGCACATAATACGGTCTAATTGCAAGAATTTTCGACCCTGTGTCAGAGCTTGTCTTTCATTCGGACCACCCGGCAGCACGGATACATGCCGAGAACGATCTGTCCCTCAGGAGTCCGGCCAGCGTCTGCTCCTTGAATTCTTGGGGCATGACATCTTCGCCTGTCTTTACGATCCGACAGGTCCGACGCGTCGACATGCTTTTCGGATTCCACGGAGTTGACTCAACCATCGTGTAATTGGAATAGTACCCGTCCTCCTTCAGAGACACTATCTTCTGACGAATCATCCTCTGATTTCTCGATTCCCGGCCGTCTGTCATTCATTTGATGCCATTCCAGTATTCCGGAACTATGCTGAACGCCTTACACCTGGAATCCTGGAAGAAGCCCATAGGCTCGAACCAGGCTATCTCTCTCGACGAATCATATGCGCCTACAACCCGAGAAGATCGGCCACGCGCATTTCGCCAAGCGTCAGCGATTGTGCGTCGCGAATAGGATGATACCCGAAGTTGAGGCGCTTGCCTGACTCTGTGGCCTCAATGTAGCCTTCAAGAGGCGTATCGGGGGACTCCGAGCCGGGGATGTCCAGGCTGGGTTGAGTCAAGTCCTGCCACTGCCATATTTCTCCAGCGTTGAAGTCCAAGCGTTTACCGTGTGCAACGTCTTCCGGATATCCGGCCAGTTCCGTGATGGGAGACGTGCTGCCAGGCTTATCCAACGAGGGTTGCTGCAACCCGTATTCGTCAAGCGCTTTGGACAATTCTTCGAAGCTCTTGAACTGTCCGCTGAGGATCGCTTCCAGCAATTCGTTGCCAGGCACGGGGTGAGATTCTGCCGTGGGCAGCGTTGGGCGCTCCCAGGAGCCCCAGATGCCTTCAGGAATGGCGCCCAGGACAGGTGCCCCTGCCTCCGGATTGGGCGGCTCCTCCGATCGTGTGTCAAATACGAACGGGCTCCGGAGATCCCTCGCATTCTCCGGGAGATTGTTATGCGGGTCGTCAACCGTGATGGTGAATGTCTGAAAGATAACCCCTCCGTTTCCATCTTCCATCTTCAAGGTGATCGTCACATCGCCCGCCAGCCTGGGATCAGCCGTCCACGAGACGAGGCCGGTACCGGAATCGATCGTCATATCAGAAGGCCCCTCGACGATAGAGTATTCTGCCACATCGTGACCCGTCCACCAGTCGTGGAGACCTTCTTCAGTGGTGTTCGCGTCATAGACGAATGGTTTGGTAGCCATCACGACTTGTCCATCGGGCGGAGTCGAGGTCCATTCGGGCATCTTGTTTACGAGGCTTACGTCAAAGGGATCGACCGCGATCGTGTTGTGTCCGTCATGATGGGTCACTTCAAAATGATAGAGGCCCACATCCCGGTTGGTCGTGCTGGACCAGGACATGGCGCCGGTGAGAGGATCGAACGTAATGGGCGCACCGCCGGTGGTAACAACTTCCGTATTGAAGTCCGCAACGTCCTGAGCTGTCCCGGGAGTGCCGTCTCGGAGTACCGTGAGGCTGTACCAGGTGCCGGGACCAACCCGCTCATCCCCGATGCGCGTGTCCCCGGCACGGACTTCACCGTCGGTGAGTTGCCACAGTTGGCCTTGCTCAAATTGCTGATTCGGGATGTCGTTGATAGTGGTCCGCTCGTTCAGCACCTTCACGAAGAAGGACTCGGTTACCGTGCTATTAAGTGTTCCGGTGGTGTGGTCGTCTGCTGTGACGATGAACTCGTATGCCTTGCCGTCAGTCAGGTAATTTTGCCCAGTATCTACCGTCACGTCGGCATTGGTGGTCTTCCAGGTGATTTCACCAGAAACAGGGTCGATGAGGATCCAGCCCCCGCCCTGCAGATTCGGCGCGCCTGGAAGATTAATTTGGCCGCCCAGGTAGCCGGGGAAGGCGGTAGTGTTGTCAATATCGTACGTGTTTCCGTCTATTTTCACCTGCAACGAGTAGGTCACGCCCTGGCCCTCGTCGACGGATTCGATCCTCGGGAAAGGAGGAAGGTGAGAATCGAGGATGCTGTATTTCGGCGTGTCGAACGGCGTAGTCACGTCGGAGTCTTCCACGAAGAGCACGGGCCCGTCGACGGGATTGGGGAATGCCGCATTGAAGACAGGAGGGTGTTCTCCACCACCACCTGCACGGTCACGGGATCGCTCATCCCCTGTCCGTCGAAATGGGTGGCCTGGATGGTCCAGGTGCCCACGTCGCGGTTATTGGGTGTCCAGCCTATCCGGCCGGTATCCTTGAGGAAGGCAAACAAGCCGCCGGCATCTAGACCAGGTTCCGCCGGAGTGGAATCGATGGTGGCATTGGTGCTCAGGGTAAAGTTTGATCCATCAGGCCGTGTAACAAAAATGGAATAATACGAATCCCTCTGAAATGAGCCGTCTGTAGTCTCCTGCTGCTCGTCGTTGGAACGGAAATCTATGGTCAGAGCCTGATCTTCCTTCTCAACAATCACCACCGCCGGATTCGCTGGATCCGTTATGACCGCAGTGGACAGTGTGGTCGCCGGGTTGTTCACGTCCGTATACGTCACGTGGTCGATTTCAGGCTTCACTTCCTGAACTTTAGTCTCGAAGAAGTAGTCCGTGGTCTTGCTCCCCAGCGGAGTGTTGTCCGCAGCTGTAACGTGGAAGAAGTACCTTTCTGAGCTGAATTCTCGTAGTTGGCGCCGTCCCAGTTCACGTCGGCATTGCTCGTATGCCACGTGACGATTTTGGTGGTCGGGTCAAAGGAGATCTTCCCTGTATCCAACGCGTCCACCGTGCCGAGGTTGGGCACTTACCCGCCATGAGTAGTATCGTAGACCATGTTGTATGTCGCCGTTCACCTCCAGCTCATACGCGGCCCCAATTCCCTGATCGTCCGAATAGACCGGGTCAAGGAGTGGGTTGGAGTCGTCGGGGATGATGCGATCAGAGTCTGTCCAGTGCGGCGTATCGTCATTTAGCATGTCCGCAGGAAATTCCCTCATTTCCCATTCTGCCGCGACTTGGCAAGGTTGGTTGACGGTTGGCTATGTTCACCTGGAAGGTGACTGTGTCGGTGCTGTCGTTCCCATTGTTCTGGGCGTCGTTGTGGGTCACGACGAAGTTCCAAAGCCCCACGTCACGGTTGTTTGGCGTCCAATCGATACGGCCACTGTCGTTGTCGAAGGACATCGGTCCGCCGACTCCGTAGTTGTTGACCAGATCAGCCGGCGTTGAGGGCTGGTTGGTCTGATCAGTGTTCCATGCGAAGTCCTGCCCACAGGACGCACTGACGTGGATGGTATAGAACGTGTCACGGTTAAACAGCGTGCCTTCAGACTGCTCATCGTTGGAGTGGAAGTCGATGGTCAGAGCGGTGTCTTCTCTTTCAAGCGCCCACTGCAGCACTCCATCGGGCGCATAGGTCACATCGATGGGATCGCCCGCCACCTGCCCCGCAGGAATAGGAATCGCATAGGGGGTGTTGACGAAATCGGTGTGATCGCGGTCGGTGAAACGCACCTCATCGGATCTCGGGTTTGACGTTGAGCACCTTCACTTCGAAGGAAGGCGCTGTGGTTGTGAGATTGACGCCGTCATTGTCGGTGGCGGCCACCTTGAAGAAGGGGACTTTGGTTCCCGGTCGCATCGACCAATGTCGTGCCGTCCGACATGTAGTTCACATCCGCGTTGGTGGTCTTCCACTCGATGGTGCCCCCGGATTTGTCGTAGGTAATCCATCCGCCGTCGATGCCGTTGAGCTGAAGCGTCGGATCGGTCCCGGTCTTGATCTCGATCCAGGAAGGATCGTTAAGGGCCGGTGCCGATTCTACGTAAACCCAAGCGCTGTAAGTGACGCCATGAAGCGACTCATCGTCCGTGTTGATGGGGATCTGATAGCTCGTGGTGTTCGTATGATCGTCTTCGACGAGCACGTCACCCAAAGCCGGAGAAGGGACCGTCGTGAAGACCGGGGCCTGATCGACCACCGTGACGGTGAAGTCGTCTACGGCGCTGCTGCCGTGACCGTCAAAATGGGTAGCCACGAAGTTGTACACCTCGTGCCGGTCACACCTGTGCCTGCATCCGCATCGTTGGGCGTCCAGGAGATGGCCCCGAAATCCTTGTCAAAAGTGAGGGCGTTTCCTCCGGTGTTAAGCGTCACCGTATAAAGAGCTGTGTTGGGGTTGTATATGTCCCGGGCCCCGTCATGGTTGGTGTCATAGATGGAGAAACCGTCGATCACCAAATCGTAGGACGAGTCCTTCCAATAAGTGTTTTCCCTCCTAGTTTCAGCGTCCGCAATCAGCGTAGTGGGAAAACGTTCGTCTCTGGAATCGAGATTGACTGTCAGTGTGGCGTCCTCGTTTATGGACTTATCCGCGATGGGAACGATGGTGTTGCCCGAAAGCTCACCTATGTCGGTCTGGTCGTTCCAGACATCAACCTTGAAGTCTTTGGTGTTCGTGCTGTTTGCGAGACTCCATCCGTCGTCAGCCACCACTCTGAAATCATAGGGAGCCCGGGTGATGATCGGATTGCCGCTTCCATCAACGTCTCGGGTCACATCAGCGTTGGTCGTTACCCACGACGTCTCGCCGGTCTCCGGATCGAAGACGATCAAGCCGCCCTCGGCTCCATTGGGACGGTAGGTGAGGCATCCCCGGTATGCTGCGTGCGCTCTGGTCTACTTGTACGAAATCGTTTACAGGAGCCCCTGGCGGTCGGGTCATGATCGATCTTGATTTACAGGTCAAAATGGAGTTCGTTGCAGTCCCTGATCATCGGAAGCGATCTGGGAGTCCAGGATCATATACTGGCTCTGGAGCGACAAGTCGGGGTCTTCATGGAGATCGGTCCCCGTGCCCCCGCCGGCGGGCCACGTCGGCGGATTGGTGTGCGGGGTGGCATCGTAATCCGGTACGTCTATCGTGGGCTGCCGGTTAGCTATGTCGACCTGTACCGTGGCGGTATCGGAGAGTCTGGCCGTCATAGTGGGTGGCCACAAAGGTCCAGGTGCCTACATCACGGTTGTTGGGCGCCCAGGCGATTGATCCGTCGTCCTTGTCATACGTGAGGGGACCGCCCGCTCCCAGTCCACTTCCAGCCGTAGTCGAGTCAACCGTGCCGTTGCTGCTCAACACGAAGTGCTGACCAGATGGACCCGTTACGTCAATCGAATAGTAAGAATCCCTCCTGGAACTGAAACGTTGGTCGTCTCCTGTTGTTCGTCGTTGGAATGGAAGTTGATGACGAGTTGGGTCTGGTCCTCGTTCCAATGGACTACGGCCGCAGGATCGGCAGGCGTCGGGTCGATGGGCGTTGTGATCGTGCCGGGCGTCGGGGTCACGTTCGTGTAGACCACCTGATCCATTTCCGGCTTCACTTCCTGGACCCTGGTCTTGAGTAGGCACGTGCCTGTCCGACTTCCGGCGCTACCGTGTGTGTCGGTGGCTTCAATCATGAAGGTGGACTTCTGACCAGCGTTGAGGTAGCTCGACCCGGTCCAGTTCACGTCCGCGTTACTGGTGTGCCAAGTGATTTTGCTCGTCAGAGGATTGAAGGTCACCTCGCCGATGTCGCCCGGCAGCAGAAGGTTGGGCGCATGGTGCGCGTTGCCGCTCAACGTGTCGTAGACCAGATTATACGTCATTCCTGGGGCGTTCCAGGCGGACCCAACTCCCAAGTAGACCTTGGTACGTCACGCCGCTGAGAGAAGCATCGTCCGTAAGGACCGGAATTTCGTAAACCACCGCGGTGGAATTATCTTCCACCAGGTCTTTTGGTGCCGCCAGGCTGGGCATTGTAGGATCGAAGTTTGGCGCCGTATTGTTGACGGTTATCTGGAACTGTTCACTGTCCCAGGTCCCGTTGCCGTCGTAGTGGGTCACTTCAAAGAGGTAGGTGCGAGACAGGGCACTCCCAATATCGAGGTCGTTGGGCGTCCAGTTGACCACACCGGAGTCTCTATTGAAGGTGATCAGGCCACCGCTCGAATTGGCACGGGTTCCTGAGGAAGCAATGTCTACCCACGCTGCGTTCACGCTATCCCATAACCTCAAGCCATAATGAGTATCCATGCGCGGTTGAGCCCCGACGCTGCCGCCAAGATCCACGTCCTCATCACCACCGTACGCAGAAGATGCATAAACGTCCACGGTGAAGGTTGCGTCTTCTTGAACCGTAATGGGCGTGTCACGGATCGGGTTGGCCACTCGATTGTTGCCGTCCAAGGAGGAACCGGTCAGAACTGTGGTCACGTTGTCCACCGTGACGTCGAAACTCTTCGTGGGAACAGTGATTCCGCCATTCCCGTCGTTACCCGTCAGAGTGAAGGTGTAAGCCCTGCCGTCGATGGAAGACCTCGGGAGTCCCCGGGTCCGGTTGATCGGCATACTGTGTCACGTCCGCATTGTTGGGCCGCCAGAGGATCTCGCCGGAATTAATGTTGAAGAGCAACCAAGCTCCTTCCGAGTGAATCCGACCTTGCCGCCAGCCATTGGTCCAAAGATAACCAGCTTGGGAGGAGTTGCTGAAAGAGCTACTGTCCAAATCAGTCCACTGCCCGCTATCGTAGCGGTAGTAATGAATCTTGAGATTGTAGGTGAGGTCTTGCCCCTCCTCGGTTGTGCGCACGGTGTCATTACCGTAGCTCACCCAGTTCGCAGGGTCCTCCGTAAGAATCCACGGTGGCAACGTGATGTCCTGATGAACAGTGCCGTCTGGGTCGGTCCACTCCGGCGTCTTATTCGCTATCTGGAGGAGCACGTCCGTATAATCTGAACTGCCGTTTTGATCGTAGTGAGTCCAGCGGAAACCATGAGCCGAATTCGGGAACGTCCACGTTGTTGGGATGCCAGGTTATGACGCCGGTCTCGGAATTAAACGTGATGGGCTCTCCGTTCGGCGCACGCTGGCCGCCAGGATCGGAGATGGTGACAAATCCCCCGTCGTTGTTCCAGTCAACTTGCAGGGTGTAATACCCGTGGTTGCGAGTAGCAGGGTCATACTCATCCCGAGCCGTAGGATCGAGGTTGATGGTGTCGCCCTGAGTGTAATTCAACACCAATGGTGAGCCGGGATCCGGTGGGCTGGGAAGCACTTCCCGTCCGCGAATTTGGCCGCTGACCAGATTCGTGATCGACGTGATATCCGTCGGATCGTTGTCGATGGCCAGTTTGTAGGGCTGGGTGTTGTCAATCGTGCCGTCGTTGAACGTCACGAGGAACTGGTACCTTCCCACCAGCTCGTTGTCGGGATTCCCGTTGACATCCATGTAGGCTGCGTCCTTGATGTAAATCCCCCCCAGAGGCTTGCCGAGAGCGATGGATTCTGCAGTCGTGGGCACTATGCCAAAGCGCGCAACGTATCAAGGGTCACTCCACCGTATGAGGCATCCCACCGGGGATCTGAAGGGTCAAGCGGATCGATGTGGTAGCTGATCGTGGAGCCCTGGAAGCGCTCATAAGGCTCGTCCTCGTTGTTTACGTCGTGGTCGGTGCTGCTGTGGTCTTCCACCCAGACGAGTGCATTGTCTTCCGTGAATTCGGGAAACTTATTGTTGATTACGATCTTGAAGTAGATGGTGTCGCTCCCGCCGTTGCCATCGAAGACCTTGATTGGGGAGGTGAGACCGCCTTGGTATACGTCGGAGTTGGTCGGCTTGAAGATAAGCACGCCGGTAGTGCTGGTGATGTACGTGCCATTTTCGGAATCAAGCGGGAACGGGTCATTAAGGAGCTGCATGAAGCCCGGTGTGCTCGTATCCCCGGCAAACCGAACCCCTTTGGGTGTGGTGGCCGGATCAAGGTAGTAGTAGACGTATTCCCCTGTTCCGCTAGGTGGCAGATCTCCGAGATCCTGTGGGGGGTTATCAGGATTGGCCACGTTGTTCAGGTTGTTTTGGGTGTCGTCGTCGCTCAACAGATCAAAGGTCGCCCGGGTCGAGTCCTCGGTGAGAATCATCTGATAGGGTGTGGCCTGATTATGCGGGTCGCCCGATGGGGAGCCGCTCGTGTCCGACGGCGTTAGGAACAATGGATTCACGTTGTCCACAGTCAGTTGGAAGTGCTTGATCACTTCGCCGCTGTTTCCGTCCTCCACTTTGATGCGGAAGTAGTATGTCCCGACGTTGTCATTGGTGAGTTTCCCGACATGACGCCGGTGGTTGTGTTGAAGGTCAACCAGCTCGGCGCTGTGCTGTATTCGTTCGTGAGCACGGGATCGGGGTCGGAATTCTCCCACGGGAGCAAGGTGTAGTGGGTGATAAAGCTCCCGCTCACGTTCTTGCGGACCATTTCATCGTCCGTCCTGACGTCGAAGCTGAAGGCATGGTCTTCCGTTGCCGTGGCATGGGGTATAATCCCGTTGGCCGGGTCGTCATTCCAGAATGTCGCAGGCTCGCCCGCCGGCGCAATAAACTGCGGCTCTCGGTTCACCACGGTGAGCGTCACCGTCTGGGAGACAGTGGAGCTGTTCTGATCATTGAAATTGACGGTGAACGTGTGGGAACCCTCATAGACGTGTGCGTTGCTGGGATCGGCTGAAAGCTTACCGTCAAACGGCGACATCGATAGCCAGCGTGGTGCGTCGCTCCCCAGGTAGTAATATGGCATTCTGCCGGCGGGGTTGGCTTGGCTTTCATCATCGGCGAAGAAGTCGATGGTATTGGCACGGTACGCCCAGGGTCCTCATACATGATCAGGTTGTTGTACGACTGGACAAGGGTAGTCCCTTCATTCTCGGCGCCGGCTGGATCAAATGTGGGCGCCTTGTTGGGGACCTGAATGGTGAAGTGCTTGGCGAACTCAGCGTTGTGGTTGGCTTTATGTAGACGATCAGGTCGTAGTTGCCGACATCGGTATTGATGGGGGCGAGGGTATGGCCGGGGTCATCCACATATACCCTGATGTAACCTCCGTCCGCGTCGGCTTTCACGAAGACGTTTCCACCTGAGTCCTTCAACCACGGCGGCACATCGTCGGGGTCAATCCTCCAGCTCGTTATGCCGTCGTCGCCCTTGAAGCGGAAAAGGGTCTCATTTGGTGTGTATACGGGTTTGTCGTCCTCTTGCCGACCGGGCGTACTCCCATAGCCGTTGATAGCGTCGTCCGCCAAGTTGAGTACATCCACCGCATTTACGGTAATGGTCTGAACACCTGCCGTGGCCGTCATAAAAAACCAGGTTGAGATTCCAGGTGCCCAGCGCATCTGCATTGGTGAGCACCTGATCGGTATAAATTTCGCCGGTCTTTGCGTTCCACTTGAGCCACGTAGGGAGGTCGGGATCACCCGCATTGACCTTCTCAATGGAGTAATAGGATTCCGGCAATGGAATGTCGTCGTAATGAGTCTCGTCGGTCGTTTGGACCTGGGCGTCGGTTGCGACCACGGTCTTGCTTCCAGCTCCCAAGGGCGCATCCTCGGTAAAGGTCAAGGTTCCCAGGAATGCGGTAGTCCATTGGGGCGAGACATTGTCCACATAGAGACTGAGGACCCAGTCCGGATCTGAAGCTATGAGATCACTAGTTTGAAAGTGAATCTCAATAGGCGTCCCGTCAGTTACGTCACGGTTGTCCGGGTAGGTATTCGGAGAGGGTTTGGTGGTGATCACACCGGTGTTGGTATTGAAATCGAGCCAGCCGGGTAGTCCCGATACGACGGAGTAGGTCGCGTCCCTTCACCGGTGGAACTGAATGTCAAAAGACTGCGGGAGCAAGTCCTCCAGGAAATGAACCTCGTTGGGGGAGTAGAATCCTGCAGTATAGACGCCGCCTCCCGGCGGAGGCGTATTCTGAAAATGGAAGGTAATCTTCCTGGTAATCGTCTGCGTGCCGTCGGAAAAATCCACCCACGCCTCTATCGGTCCCGCGGGAAGGACACCTGTCGGAGCGATCATATATGTCCCCCGCCTTGGGATCCGTCGGGGTGATGGTGGCGTATAGGCTGATATCCGCAGGGAGGCCTACATGCTGGTACTGATTTCCATTGTCCGATTCCTCGTCGGTGGTATGGAGATCAATCGTCTGGGGGCTGCCCGTGGATTGGATGTAGTAATCGAATCCGGCTAAACCCGGATCAGGGTCCCATTGTGGTGGGTTGTTGGTCACATACAGTTTGACCTGGAGGTTGTAGAGACAAGGTGGCTGTCGGTCACCTGCACTTGAAGATCCCAGAAATTAGCTCCCTGCTGAACGTGCTCGTTGAAGGGGACACCAGAGACCACACCGCTGGTCGGATTAAGTACGAGCCACGCCACGCCAGCCTTTCCAACTGTGGTGGCGTCTATGTACCTTTCCGTTGAAGGATCAAAGGCATACAAGACGCTGTTGTCGATAGCCGATAGTGCCGATCCGTCATATGCCTGAATGGCGGCACTCTGGAATCCCGCGTCCTCAGTAAAGGTTATCGATGTCGTTGAAACGATGGGCGCAGCGTTGGTCACGGAGAAGGTGACTGAATGAGACAAGGGCGGTACCCATGTACCCGTCCGTGAATGCGAGGTACACGCTGTACGGTGCCGGCCACAAACCTATCCGTGGGCGCTATGGTTAGCCAGCCTGTGGATTCATTGATGGTGATCCATGTGGGCGCTGGGCTGCCATCGGGAGTGGTGATGGTAATGGCGTAGTCTGAAGGCGAGCTCCCCGTGTCGAAGGTGTGGAAATTGAATGCCTGTGTGGTGTCCTCGATGATGGCTCCCCAATTGATGGTTCCGTTATCGGCGTAAACGTCGAATCCGGTCGGAGCCGTGTTGTTTACCTGTAGCCACATGAGCTCTGTTTCGATCGAGCCGTGGCCATCGTCGATCTGAATGGTGAAAGGACCATGGAAACCCACATCCGCGTTTGTGGTCACAGGGATGAGCAGCACGCCGGGGTGGGCCGGATCAAACATGATGTCGCCGTTGGTTAAGTGAACCGGTGAACCGATGATGGAATATGTGGACGTCGGCTCAGGGTCGGTGATGCCCGCTCCGAAGAGGTTGTCGGGGTCCACCCGCACATCGTCCACCTCGATGAATCCCGGTTGCGAGTCCGTGGCATCCTGGGCCACAATCACCACATCACCGGTGATCACCGGAGGCTCGTTAAGAATGGTCAGCGTGAAGGGCTGGGAGATGACTTCCTTGTTATTGCGCTCCCGCCGAACGAAGGGGCGAGAGGGCATATACCGTAAAATTCCAAGACTCCGGATTCGGAGTGAGAGACAGACTGTCATTGACCCAGAGGTTGGTCACTGCCGCGGTCATGGGTAACAGGCCCGCCGTCCGTAGCACTAAAAATAGGCTTGATAGTTCCGTCGGCCAGTATTTCAACTCCCGGCCCCCACGTGGGTCCGAATCCAGAAACATTGAAGTAGTATTCCTTCTGCGTTCCTGCCGCATTGAAGGCATAGTTGACCGAGTACCCCAGCGTTTCGTCGGCGGTCTGAACCGGGAACGTGATATTTGGCGCCGTATCATCCTCAGCCCAGGTGGTTGAGGCTCCGGAGGTGAACTGATTAGGCAGGTTTCGGACGTGGTACGTAGAAGACTTCGACTCTCTTGCCGCCCGAATGCGAGTCGTCAAACTCGACGCGAAGCTTCATTGGTGTACCGGAGGCAGTAACGTCATCATTTCCGGGTGTTCCCAGAAGCTTGCCCGTTATTTGACCGTCGTTGCCATTCCCGGGATCGAGCTGGAGCCATGCTGGAACTGCCGGATCCGTATCGTCGCCGTTCGGACCGTAACTCAGGAGCTTGTAGCCCCGCAGCGAACCGGGATCAGCCTCGTCGTCCGTCTGGAAATTGAACGACTGCACGCCCGATGATTCGGTCATGTAGATATCCGTACTCCCCGTTGAGGAAAGTGGGAAGCTTGTTATCCACAGCCAGATTAAAGGTGAGTTCGGCGATTTCGTGGGTCGTCCTATGCTCCGCGGTATCGTGAAATCATACGTCGCGCCGTCCGTCACATCCTTGTTCGTGGGATTCCAGTCTATAACCCCAGTGGTCTCGTTAATGGTCAACCCTGCAGGGATTGGATCAATGGGCACTAGGGAGTACATCATGGAGGAGGCTACCTTGTTCTCCTCATCGGTATCTACGTCGAGCAGGTAATGAGTATCCTCGTGAGCAGTGTCGGAGCCACTTACTACAGGTCCCGTGAAGTCTGGGCGAGACTGTACCGCTATGGCAGCCGTTTCAGTCTGGACACTGAACGCGTGGGCCCCGCCGTAGCCGTTGGTCGCGACGTCCCAAGCTCCCGCCGTTGGTGCCCTCGGTCTGATCCCAGGCCCGGAACGTGATGCCCGGATCCACTGCGCCATTGTAATCCTGGTTGGGAACGAACCTTAAGCTTGCGTCAGGCGCAAGGAGCAACGCGCTGCTCTCGGACGCTGTGAAGGTCGTCCAGTGAGCGCCCGCGTCAATGGAGAACTCCCATTGGCCATTGGTGCTGCCTACCCCGACGATTGCGATACCCTGCAGTGCTCCTGGATCGGGATCACTGATGGTGGTTCCCATGGATCCCACGATATCGGAGACTGAGACGGGCACCGAGGTGTGGTCTTCATCAGTCGCGTTGAGGGCATTGGGGGTCACGCTTTGAGTCAACGTGGGGGCAGAATTAACGGTGAGCTGGAATGTCACCGAATCGGAAGCAGCCCCCGATCCAGGATCGGTATCCACTGAATTGACTCGGAAAGTGTAGACGCCCGTATCCTGCGTGCCCGGAGTCCACGTCATCTGTCCGGATTCGTATCCCACGGGCTTTCCAGCCGAGGACTCGTAGTTGAACTGAATTTGATTCGCCGGGTCCTTGGTCGCATTGAACTGCTGCCAGGTAACGAAATCAGCGGCTGCCGGAGCTTTGACCTCGAGACCGTGCTGTCCGTCGTGGGCCGTGGTATCGTAGGAGAAGGTAGGGCTGGCCTCTGAGTTGGCTTGCACATTCACCTGTATGGGTGCATTCGGCTGTGCAGATCCGGCATCATGGGGCGGATCCTGGTGCGGAGGAGCCGTAATGGCAGCGTCCAGCACGATGCGCTCTTCCAACTGCTCGAAAATATTGATTGGTTCAACAAATTGAACCTTGCTTCTTTTTCTTAGCTTGGCCATAGACTATACCCCGACGTATATAGAGCTCTTGGATATTGCATGAGAGGAACGGCCGACAGCGGACTGTCACCGACACAAAGGGTCTGTGCCTCTTTTTGTGCCGTCCGACATAGCCGTAACCTCATAACGCAAGCTGGACAATCTGGTCAAAGTTAACTCCGAAACACCCAGACCGACGATGACGACTCTCCCCAGACTAGTTTCAGCCATAGGCGAAAAATAGAGCAAAATTGGTGCCAATGCAACGCATTAACGAGGCAGATACGTTAATATACCGCAATCACGTAGATTTGTTGTACGAGAGAGGGCGATGAAAGGGTAAGTGAGGGAATTGTTGGCATGGGTATTACGTGAGTTTCACGTGCCATCTGAACCTTGCCGGGCCTTTTTCGTTAAATCCATTGCCAATACAGCTGGTTGACAATATGGCAACATGCGCCATATTCACGCATTAGGGTGAAGTGGTGCGTGGAAATCGCGTGTCAATCCCAAAAGATTTCCTTTGATGAAAAATAAACGCCTCTGAAGCGTGTCTCGATCTAGCCTGATCACCGCGACCATCTGGGTGGGAGCGATGTTGTAGCGAGGTTCCAGCACGGGCTCCTCTTCAAGCCCAAACCGTTCCACCAAGCTTTTGCTCGGTGTCATCAATACGAACCGACCGCACATGAAATATCCCCTGAAGGGTCCCTAGAAATTTACCGCACGTCCTTCCAGGAGCAGCCACGAGGTAAAACGCCTTTAAGTTCCTGTCTCTTCAGGCGTCACTCCAGGTTGAGCTTTGTTCACAATACTGATTGTGTCCGTATAGGCGAGGTCCTATGCACGTAATGTGGCCTGACTCGGCCAGATTTGCTGTTGTTTTTAGGTAATTGTGGTCTGCAATCTTTGGGGCAGGCGGTCGCTTCCCCGATCAAATCAACCGGCTCTCCAGCAAACCGACAAATGATGTAGGCATCCAGTTCCTCAGAAATAGGTCCGCTGCTGAAGACCCTTTTTTCGAAAAAATTGCACTTCAGGCATCCCCATCGGATCAATCTTTGCTCATAGCCATCGAAGATTTCTTGCTGTGAAGCCACGCCGAGACTTCCTTTATTCCGATCTCTAATCAATTGTGAAGTTCTCATAATCTACTCCTTCTGTATGCAATTTGGTCTGGACTCAGCAAGCAAGGCCCGCTTATAGTTGTCCAGTCTTGTCTTCCCTCCCAGTAGGGCTAATTGCCTTTTTCGGAACTTTGATGAGTTATGATTGCCGAATCGCTCGGATGTTCCCGAAAACTTGCTGGCATCACTTCTAATCCGTGTGATCGAGTATTTTTCCGCCCAGTTCGCGACCGTTCAGCGACGGACACGGAACCGTTCCGCCAGAAACTGCCGGGTGCCATCAACGCATACAGTCAGCCCGTTCCAGGCCCCTGGATTAAAGAATTCCTTTCCATATCGTAACATAATGTATTATAAAGGACTTTTACAATCCGAGGAGGTATTTATGGCTCTCACGAAAGCAGATATAGCCAAAAAGATCGCTGATGATTGCGGATTCATGAAAAATGAGGCAGCGGAGGTCTTTGAAAACATTCTGGATATAATCAAGACGAGCCTCATCGCCGGGGAATCCGTCAAGATTTCCGGGTTCGGTAAATGGAACGTCAAATCCAAGCACGCTCGAAAGGGCAGGAATCCTAAGACTGGGGAGCAAATGATCCTCGATGCCAGGAGAGTCCTTACCTGGACTTATTCACCGGCGTTGAAGACGGCGGTAAATGGATTAAAAGGCCGATTCTGATGTGGGGCCTGAATGAGGAATCCAAGGTTCTGGCTCAATAAAGCCCCGAGCAGTTCTTTCGAAGGCCCACTTCTAAGCATTTGCGGGGACTCCATGGGACTACCGCACCCCTGATTGAGAGGTTCTCACACGTGTCAGCCTTGCTGAGTATTGAGAAAGCGAAGTCATTCTCGGTGCCTTATGACCAGTTGCTTCGGCTCTGTGAGACCGCTCTGCGGTCCTTGGGACTTAAAATAACTCACGTAAACGAAGCGTCAGGAATTATTGAGGCAGTGAAGCCTTCCATCTGGCCATTCAAGCCCAAGGAGAAGATTTCTTTGACGGTCACAACACATTCGAGAGTGGTGGCCATTGCGAAGACTGATATGAGAAAAGCGGCTTCTTCTGGAGATCTCATTGTTGACAGATTTTTCGAGACACTGAAAGGATTGATGCCGGATCAGGTTTAGCACTCTTTCGGCTTCCATAGAGGAGTTACATCCTCTCTCTTAAGAGCGATGTTGTCAGAGAAATCATCTTTGAAAACGGAAGGAAATACCGTGCAGGGAAAACCCGTTCGAGATAGCCAGATCACGATGACAGTCGCAATGAATCCTGAGGATGCCAATCCCGTTGGAAACGTTCATGGTGGTGTAGTCATGAAGTACGTGGACACGGCAGCGGGAGTTGTGGCAATTCGTCACGCCAGAAGGATTGCGGTCACTGCTTCAATTGACCGTCTGGATTTCCATAATCCTGTTTTTATAGGCAATTTGCTCATACTAAAAGCCTCAATGAATTTGGTGGGTAGGACCTCAATGGAAGTCGGGGTCAGAGTCGAAGCGGAGAATCCTTTGACCGGCGAGGTGCGGCATACGGCCTCAGCTTATCTCACCTTCGTCGCACTAGACGAAAAAGGTCAGCCAGCTCCAGTGCCTCCATTGAGATGTGAAACTGATGAAGAGAAACTACGCAATTGTCAAGCCGAGGTAAGGAGGCGATATCGTTTGGCAGAAAGACAGCGGGAGAAGAGCTGCCACGTGTAAAGCCGTTCGAAATTACTTGGCGGACGTACGCCAAGTAAATCAGATTCGAACCTGGAATTGCTGTTGATGGTGGAATCCGTGGAACATGATCATTGAGGAGGGATCACTCCTGGAAATACTAGCCCTAACGAAATGTTCATATTATGGTTCGATGCCAGCAAAGATACTTGAGGAAGCCTGTAGGAGGAAAATGTGGCGCATCATGCATCCGGATACGAGGCTTTTATAACCCGCTTAAATCGTTTTCCGCAGGGGGCTCCACCCTCAGATTTGCTATATCAGATTTTGTCGATGCTGTTGAACGAGAAAGAGGCTGCGCTACTAGCGCTCTTGCCGATCAAGCCTTTTACCGTTAATCAGGCATCGAAGGCTTGGAAACTGGATCTCAAATCAGCCCAAAAGATCTTGGACCAGTTGGCTGATCGGGCAATCCTCGTGGACATCGAGCAAAACGGTGAAACTCTATACTGTCTGCCTCCCCCTATGGCCGGATTCTTTGAATTCTCCCTGATGAGACTCCGCAACGACATAAACCAGAAAGTCCTGAGCGAGCTGTACTATCAGTACATCAATGTCGAGGAAGATTTCATCAAAGCCTTATTCGTCGACGGAGAGACATCCCTCGGAAGGGTATTCGTACAAGAGGAGGCAATTCCGGAGAATTACGGCTTGCACATTCTCGATTACGAGCGGGCCAGCGAGGTCATCCGAACAGCCAAAGGAATCGGCATCAGCATGTGTTATTGCCGCCACAAGATGGCGCACATGGACCGTGCGTGCGCTGCGCCTATGGACATTTGTATGACCTTCAACACTACCGCACAGTCCCTTACAAGGCACGGTTTTGCCCGACCCGTGAGCGTCTCTGAATGCCTTGAACTCTTGCATTCCGCCTATGAAAATAACCTGGTGCAGTTTGGGGAGAACGTTCGCCGGGGAGTGAACTTCATTTGTAACTGTTGTGGTTGCTGCTGCGAGGCCATGCTCGCCGTAAAGCGATTCGGCTTAGTACATCCTATCCATTCCAATTTCATTGCACGAGTAAACGAGGACGGATGCAGCGGGTGCGATCTGTGCGCCTCTTTGTGCCCGGTGAATGCGATATCTATCGAGCAACCTGAATGCTCATCTACGGCAAAGCCGCTAACGGCAAGGGTTGACGAAAGGATGTGTCTCGGCTGCGGCGTGTGTGTTCGCAACTGTCCCACAGGGTCATTGCATGTTGAATCCCGGCCGGAAAGAGTGCTTACCCCGTTGGACACAACACATCGCACCATAGTTATGGCAATTGAGCGAGGCACTTTGCCGGAATTGATCTTTGATAATCAGGTACTGCTCAGTCATCGTGCTTTGGCTGCTGTCCTCGGGGTCATACTTCGGCTGCCCCCTCTAAAAAAGGCGATGGCAAGCCGCCAGCTAAAATCTCGCTATCTGGAAGGCCTTCTGAAAAGGATACCCCATTGAGGATAGGCCTTCGGATGTCCTAAACCACTACTTCGAACCGTTTCCATGGGATAGCGTTGTGTGAGGGACAGTCAGGACTTGACTGAAGAAGACACAAGTGGTTCCGGATGATACTTTTGTCTTTCCGCTGTGGATCAAAACTCTAAAAGAATTTCCACGGGTTTTCCAGTATCACGAGATTCTCTAGCCAGTTCATAGGCCTGATTGTACTGCTGGGCCACTACTTCCCAAGACACCACTTCCTCAAGATACCTCTTTAGATTTTCTCCTAGCCTTATTCGCAAACCTTCATCGGAGGACATCTCAATGACCGCCTCCCTCAGCATTGCCTTGGTGGTGAAGAGGATCCCCCCTTTGCTCTCAAGAGCTTGAGCAGTTAAGCCTTCCATAGGGGCTGTAGTTATGAAGGGTTTATTGAGTGCGATGATCCGGGCAAGTGTACCCGACTGGGTTTCATCCACCGAAGGCAGCACGATGAAGTCACAGACGGCCATTACCTTGTAGTAGATCTCCCCGCGAGGAACAAACTCAAAGTAATGGGCCTGGCCCTTCTTTTCAAGAATTTCAAGTTGTTTGCGGTACGACTCGTACTCCCTTAAATCGTGCGGATCTCGCATAGTCCCTGCTGCCAAGAGGTCCCACTCCTGTCCGGAGCGGGAGCAGATCTCGTTGTGGATGTCCTCCCACATGGAGGTCAAAATGTCCCAACGTTTGTTCGACTGAATCCATCCCACGAGCCCAACGATGTGTTCGCCGATATAGGAAAATCTGTCCAGACCGATCTCTTTTCGCAGTGCCGGCACCTTTTCAATTCCCCAGCGACGGTCCGGCCTTGAGCCGTGGGGGACCACCATGATGTTGAGAGGAGTTTCCCAGCCCCTCCCCGCAAAGTTCCAATCGAGCCTCCATTTTTGGTAATGGCACTTGAACATCACCACTCCTGAGCGCTGACACATCTCGTAGATAAAATTCGCTTCAAAATCCGTCAGCCTACCGTGGACCGTATGTGGCTCCACAATGGTGGGAAATTCATTGATTGCGGTGAGCAAATCCAGGAACCCTTCGTTTCCATCTCCCTCACCCCTCGAGTCATGGTATTCGTACAGGCCGTATTCGTGTTCCAGATGGACTGTGTACGGGCGCAATTGATGAACTTTTCCTGCCACCGTCTTCCACCAGTCTCTTTTGGATATATCAAGGATAGGAAATACGCCTTCGCCTTGGCCATCCGTGTGGCTTATCACCATCACTTCCCTGCCCGGATTGGCTTTCTGGATAAATTCTCTTGCTTCCTCAGCGAACGTCGCGATTCCACACAGGCGTGGAGGATAGCTCGAAATTATGACTATCGGGTCTGAATTGCCCATCGAAATGCCTTTTCTTTACGTCTGGGGCACGCCGGTTCGCCCAAGTGAACGTACCCCGTTGGACCAGCGTACGTAGATTATTTCCCCGGTTTCTCCGGCGACGTCTTATGCCGGCTGCCGGCAAAGCTTTTCCCCTCGCCGCACTTTTACCGCGCCATAGTCCTGCAGGACTTTCATCATCCAGCGTTTGCGTTCTTGCGGATCGTCGGGTATGTCCATAACCGTGTTCCTCGCTGATAACTGCGCCCGAGTTTACCACGAGAGGGGAATGGAAGACCAAGGAAAACTTGTTAACTTCGTCCACGTGGACGAAGTACATCGCATTCAGGGCTTCGTTTTGCCTACGTGAACGAGACTTCATTTTATTACAATGTGAACATGGCCATATATGGATTGCCAGCACGAGTGATAATGTCAAGATGAACGAAGTTTATCCAAAGATAGAATTCCTCGCTCTTGAGGCGAATCGCGAATACTTCGGCCACGTGGACGAAGTACATGGAAATGGCAATAGATTCTTCTCCCCTTACACACCAGACCTCGCTCAGCTCGTGCCGGGGTTTTCCACACCCCGACCCATTCACGAGATTCGTTTCGAAAAGGCACCTGAGACCACTTCTGAGAGACGTTCTCGGTTGGGGTAGGTTTGAATATGGTCGTTTTTCGAACTGTGGTGGAATTCGGCGGGAAGCTCGGATCTGGTATCGTGATTTCATTAGGTTACGGAATCGCCGAACGTTTGGGGATTTGGGATCGGCCATTCGGGTATTGATGCTGTGGACGAAGGCAGCCCCTATTAAGAAATCCATTGACTCCTGGAGTTGCCTCGGCAAAGATGGACTTAGTTGTTATTCGATTTGGTTCGAACGTGTTTTTTACCTGACCAACGAAAGGAGCTTTATGGCAGAAGAAACCAGCGGCTTCAAAACATAGTGTTGGGAAAAGACATACGACGGGAACTCCTGTCGTAACAACGATGAGTTTCTTAACTCATGAGGGGGGTAATCTAAAAGGAATGCGTGGCGATAAAAGGCAAATTCCTGTCAAAAACATAGTAAATGACATTCTTGCTGGATTAACAGATCTAGCATTGATGTCGAAGTACAATATTTTATGGGCTTCGGATCTCTACAGAGTTTTCAACAGACTCATTATGATGGGAATTGTTGAAAAAGATGAAATCAAATATAGGCTTCCTGAAGGATGGAAAGTAAAATGGAAAAAAGAAGACTCCGATCCCAAGCCGACACTAGAAGAGAAGATAACAAATCTTGATGCTAGAGATTCACCCAGAAAGAGATTTTTTGGCAGTGTTGAAATCTGTGATATGACTACGCATAGCTGTTCATATGGCCTTGAAATCAATGACATATCTGAATTTGGACTCATGGTGGCTCCTATAAAAATTGTCAAGAACGAAGCACGAGAGTTTTTAATTAAACCATCTCATTTGGAAGACGTTCATACAATTTCTCTCTCTGCAGAATGTCGTTGGACAGACGGAATTAGAGCGGGATTCAAAATAACAAATATTTCTCCACCTAACATGAAGGAACTGCAGAAGCTAATCGAGATTTTTTCCTTTGAGGCATAGCTCTTTAGACGAGGGAACAGCGGGAAGATGAAAATGAGACATCGGCGTGCTGTTTTCTGCTTATAGTGCCGCGCATTTGGAATAGGTGTGACAAAGAACGCGACTTTTTTCCGGATATCTGCTCAAAAGCGTTTTCCATTCCTTTTTCACTGCTGGCTGTTTTTGGAAATGCCCCTCATCACTCTTTTTTTGGGACTTGTCATGAGAAAGCATATCCCTTTTGAATTCCTCTACGCCCCGCCTCCACATCGAGGCTTTCAAGGCTCATTTGGTAGTTGACATCATGACCTAAGAAAGCCCAACCATTAGGCTTTGACGGCATAAATGGACAATTTACACCCTTTTTACTTGGCGGACGTCCGCCAAGTAAATCATTTTCAACATCGGATTCCGATCCTGTAGAGGTATCCGCAGAAAACAATAATGAGGAGGAAAATACTCATGGAATTAGACCGAACAAAAAAGGAACAGATCAAGCACTTAACGTAAGACTTCGTGCATGGGATAATGCAGGTGTGGACGCCGGTTGAAAATTGCGGAGGGCGTTGATGAAGAAGCGATTGATATGTACCGGCTCAAGGTATCAGGTTTCATCTCGAATTCCTCCGATGCTCATTTAGAACTTAAATCTTGTGTTCCCCACAGGCGTGGGGATGAACCGATCATGAATATCAGTGAATGAAGTGAGCGTATGTGTTCCCCACAGCGACTGTGTCTCCGGTCAAGTGGAAAGTTCCTGATACATGATTTTTTCCCTGATCATGGCGTTCAGGATGACCAGGAGTTTCCGCATGCAGGCGACTATCGCTACCTTGAACGGCTTTCCTGATGCCACGAGACGCTGATAGAAGGCCCGGAGTCTTTCGTTGCGCTTCACACCTGTGATTGCGGCCATGTACAAAGCCTTGCGGACTGACTGGCGGCCCCCCATGATACTACGCTTGCCTCTCATGATGCCGCTGTCACGGTTGAACGGCGCCAGACCCGCGAGACTGGTGATTTCAGCGCGACTTGCCTCGCCCAGCGGAGCCAGGTCTGCTATGAGTGTTCTCGCAGTGACTGGACCAACGCCGGGAACGCTCAGCAAGATTTCTTCCTTCTGACTCCAGATGGAGGAGTTCTTGATGGTCGTATCGAGATCCTGATCAATAGACCGAATTTCCTGATTCAGTGCCATGATGATGCGCTGAATGCTTTGGAGGACGAGCTCGGAGCGAGCATGATGGAGTCGGTTTTTTTCCGAGGCACGCTGCAGCACGATCTGGCGGCGCCGGGCGACCAATTCCTTGATGGCTTGTTCCTCCTGATTGAGAATAGGCCTCACAGGAGGCCTCATGTCCTGTGCAAACCGAGCCAACACATAGGCATCGATGGAATCCGTTTTAGCCTGTTTTCCGAGTGCTCGGGCAAAGTTTCGGGCCTGCTTGGGGTTAACCACGGCAACGGGAAGTCCGGCTGAAGCAAACTCTGCGGCGAGTATGACTTCGTAACCGCCGGTTGCTTCCATGACGATTAACACGGGGACCTCTTTCTTGAGACGTTATACAAGCGCATCGAGGTCATCCGCAGTATTCCGACAGGAGAAGCGTACGCCTGACGGGAGCAGATGAATGTCCAGGCTGTCCTTAGCGATATCTATGCCGACGAAGATCTTTTCAGACACGGGCGATGTCCCTCCCTTGTGGATACGGCCTCAGAAGGCCCAGCGACTGTTCGGGCTTTTCGCACGTCGGCTCCGGCGATCCAGCTATGGGACAGCCTTTGAAGGCCCAGGCGTTAACGATCTGCCGGTCCGTTGTCTAGCTTTCTTCAGAAAACCAAACGGCCGTGCGACCCCCCTATACCAGCTAGTACCTGTGGGTGACCACCAGAACTTCCCTAGTCCCCTCCCTCGCTCGAAGCACTCTCGTCGAGAAGTACTTCTGGGGGGTATCATACAAGGCGTGGGGATGAACCGGTGATTAAAATTTTTAACCGACCCGGCAGCTTTGACTTCGACTAATCGCAAGCCTTTAGAATCAGGCATAATGAGATCAGCCCGAACCAGCACACCATTATGCTGATAAGCTCCCTCAAGAAGCGGTGCACCACTAGATCCACACAGAATGAGGCGTGTTTCATCCAGGGCTGCCTTCAACTCATCCACATGCTCGACCAGGATGCCGATCAATAAGCTTTGTGAACATAATTTCCAGCTTTCATTATTTCAGCCGAAACTTCCGAATACGCGGCGAGTTCCGGTCGGTGAATCTCCAACCAGAGGCGTTTCTGGCATTGGATTCCATTGGACAATTCTGGATTTTGATAGACCGTGAGACATGATTTGCTCCTCTATAATTGTCCGATGTCTTTTTTGACGTTGGGAAGGGTAGGGTCAACAATCCTATGCCTTAAACAAAGCTCTCCCCTTTGCTCGCGTTTTGCTCGCTCCGAAATGGACTGTCAGGGATCGAAAAGGACTGAAAAGGATCGACAGGGATCGAAATCGCTCAGCTTTTTGTATAGATCATTGATATTGTTGAGGCCAAAGTCGGCCTGTCACGCCGGAGGTCGCGAGTTCGAGTCTCGTCGCTCCCGCCACTAAAATCAAAGGGTTAGGATTCATTTCCTAGCCCTTTACTGTTGTTTGGCGGCCCGTCCTGGCGGCCCTTTTCTGAAAACAGATTCATCACCACAGCGATGTCGTTGCCAATGTTTTGAATATACCTCTCCGTGGTGGTCACGTTCTTGTGCCTCAAGATCCGCTGAATGGTCTTACTGGACACCTTCTGTTCATCGGCCAAGTAGCTTGCGCAGTAGCGCCGCAGCGCATGGTATCCGAATTCCTTCACGCCAGCACGCTTGCATAGGGTCTTTAGGAACCATCTGCGTTCCACATACACCCCGCCGTAATGATGTCCCGGCCTCTTGCTGGTGGACGGAAACACATAAGGGCTGTCTTTCAGCGTCCGGTTGTTCCACCACCACCACAACTCCCCATAAAGCTCGTCGGTCATTGGGAGCCATTCATAGCTCATCGAACCGTCACGGGTCTTGCGTGTTCCGAGTCTCACTTTTTGCTCTTGGAAGTTGATATCATCGTTCCAAGTCCAACGGAGTATCTCCCCCCGCCGGGCTGCGGTGTGTAGATAGGCTTGCAGGAATACCCGTTCCTCTCTTGTAGCGGCTTGCAAGACCTTGAGTATGTCCGGGGTAGGGGGGGTGTATTGGACGCCTCTATCGTGGGGGAGCTTGCTGCATTTGGCAACGGGGTTGCTTGGAAGATCGAGGATCTTCACTCCCCAGTTCCACATTGCCAGCAGGTTCTTCCTGTCTTTGTTGTGTCGGTTCGCAGACTTCGTGCGAGCTATGTCCTGAAGGTAGTCATTCACCATTGCAGGGGTAACGTCTTCAGCGAAAACCGCCCCCCATAGGACCGTTAGCCTTTCGCACAGCGCTTTCTTCTCCTTGAAGACCTTGCGGGTATACCGCAGCTCGCAGAAATCAAGATACTTCTCAAAGAAGTCTACGCAGGCCGTGCCGGTCTGCATTGGCGTCTGCTCCGCTTCCTGCGTTAGTGCCTTGCGCTTTTCGGCTTCCCAGGCCACGGCTTCTTTTTTCGTTGGGAAGTCCTGATGATACTTGCGGCCCTGATACTTTACCTGGGCCCGCCATTTCTGGCTGTCCTTTCGCCTGAAAGGCATTTGCAACCCCCTCTTTCGTGAATATCCAACTCTTACCCACCTTGACGGCCCCTAGCTCCTCAGCATGGTCATAAACCCACCGCTGGGATTTCCCTAGGAGGCGGGCAAGGGCCCCCGGTGTAACCAACTTGATGATAGAAAGCTCACCGGGCCTCTTCTTACGCCTGATGTATCCAACATCGGTGCGAGGCGTGCCGTCCTGCATAACGCTGTCAATCGTGACCAGTTGACAGTCATAGCGCTCCCCGCACCGGGCGGCAATTTCAGCGTCGCAGTAGCGATCACAGAATTTCATACTTACCAGCCTCGTTCTGCCTTTGCTATCGCTTTGTCAACAAAGCTGCCATACGTATAGACAGCCTCGAACCAGCCCTTCAACCATTCGTCGGCAACCGCAGAGAAGTAACGCTCATCGACTATGGAATTAAGGACAGGATCATCACTGAGGACGTCTCGGAAGTAATCCCCGAGATGCTGATGGTTCTCAAGCTCGTCACGTTCGATATTACCATCCTTATTCCGGGTCTCGAACGTCCGTGCGCACTCAAGCTCCACGTAGGCCGCCGTTTTTGCCCAGCGCTCGCCTTCAGAATATCCTTCATTGAGATATTCGTTCATCAGCTCTTTTTCTGGGAAACAAGTTCATGAGTTCGTTCATCAGAAATGATTTCTTCGATGTTTGCTAAAGTCAAATTTTCTCCAGTCATGTTCTTTTTCCTTCCTCAATGTGATTATGCGCTGATGCGCATTTGATAACGGGCAGGGCCCGGTTATTCCTCTTTCTCTTCCTCCTCTTTTCTCGGGTATAGCGGCAAGCGGGCCTTTATTTCCCTGATAAGCACACCCTCACCCTTGCAATGCGGACAGATGCAGATGGGAATATCCAGCACCTTGCCTAGTAAGAGCAGGGTCTTCTGAGACGGGTTACGGTTGCCTTTTTCAAGATCAGACACGAACGGAACAGTCATCTTCAACGCCCTGGCCAACTCAGTGACGGTCATTTTCTTTGCAAGTCTGGCCTTTTTAAGTTGTTTTGGAGTGAGCATCATACCCCCTATTTCTGGTCTGAAAGCATTATAAACTAAGCAGCGTGCTTTTTGCAAGCTAATTTATGGCATGATTGTAGAAATATATGAACAAAGTAGGGTGGGATTGCTTCCCTTTTTTTTCAATCATAAATTGTTCCTGAAAACCAGGAATTTTACCCCATAATTTTTTGCAGTCCAGGTTCCAGCTATTTGCTGGGAAATCAGATCCGAAGTCGGCTGGGTGGGCTATTTCATTGAAATCCTAATATGTTACCCGTGCCCGGTCATGGGCTCCATTTCAATCGTACAGTGGACCGTATAGTGTGATTTCCATGCTGGCTCCGCACTTCGGGCAAGGGTCGCCATGCTTCCATGCTGTCACCTCGTGGCCCTCCGGGCATCGGAGTTTTTTCAGCTTACGGAAGCCCGTAAGTCGGTCGTCGGAATCGAAAATAGGCTTATGGCTCACCACATCGTGAAGTTCTTTGCAGGTCTTACATACTACCGTTAAGGTTCTGATCTCAAACCCCTGATCTTTCCCGCCGGACACAAGGGTTCCATAACCACACTCGACACACTCATAAAGAGCTTGCTGGCCCATCTGATTTTTCCTTTCATTTTGTGAGTTTCGTTTCCAGGCTTAGCAGAATCGATTCGGAGCGATGCTCTGTTGTGGGGAGGTAGATGTCCCCTGTAAGCTCAAACTTCGCGCATTTCGCGGACGTCTCGTCGTCGTGGCCGTCACTGTCATCAGCCAGTGCCCTCAGTCTGGTGAGGTAATCAGTCGGGTCATCCCCTGCGGCAATTCTTTGCAGGAGTGCCCTTGAAGGATTACTTCTGGCGAGCCGTCACCCCTCTGAAGGTGTCATGCCTGCCTTATGGGCGACCGCCAGTGCCCATTACTGCGGCAAGCTGAAAGATTTCCTTTTAACGACATTGCATAAGCGCTCAATCCAGAGCCGGAAAAGGTCCGGTTTGGGGTCTGGTGCCCATAAGGGTAGTCTTCGGATCTTTTTGCCTTGACCGGCATCAGTGATCCGTCCCGATATCCTCAAAGCTTTCAAGCTTCTTTGGCCTGGTAAGCAATCCGGAAAGCGGATCTGTAGTAAATCCGGCCTCGAAAAGTAAGATGCCACTTGCGATGCGCTGGGCCCAAAACCCTTTTTGAGCCAGTTTCCTCATTGCCAGAATAAAACTATCATCGAGTTTCCGAAACTCGGCCAGCATGGCAGTCGCAAGATTGAGCCTCTGCGGGGTCTTCTTGCCTGTCGCTTCAACCATTTTCTCCACGGTAATCAAGTCCCATCTGACTTTGGTTTTAGGGCGTTTCTTCATGTTAATCCAATCTCCGCCTGCTATGACGTTTTATATAGTTCCAGGCTAGACTCTCCACGGCACTCCTGAGCGTGATTCTCCTCACGTCCTCTTTGGCGGCTTCAATGTCGAATACCTGCCGGTCCTGCTCCGTGAGCCGGTCGAGTCTGCTCTGAATCTCACCTTGTAGAATGCCTTCAAAAATATGATCTCTCATCTTCTCATCTCCTGGTGGCAACCAGGCCACCGATTTCCGTTCGCATATACCCTTCATTGATTCTCATCATTCCTGTTCCTTCCTCTCATCGTCCTTTTCCATCCTCTTGAGTAGCCTTCCGATGGTGACAAATCCGAAGGGCTTACCGTTCCGATTGAGCATCTTTTGTTTTTTGAGTTCCTTGTCTATCTCTTTGAGGGTCAACCCTTCGGCCCGGAGCCGTTTCATTTCTTCGAGTATGCGCTTCTCGTGTGGGTTCACTATGATTTGGCCGGTCTTTCTGAAACAATACCCGTAAGGAGCCTGGGCGGATACCCGCAGACCTTGTTGTTTTCTCACCGCAAGGCCGGCTTTTGTCCGCTCGCTGATTTGTCGTCGTTCCATCTGAGCCAGTGCGGCTAGTAGTGTGAAGAAAAACTCACCGTGTGAGCTGGCTGTGTCGATTTTCTCTGATACAGAGTGCAGAGCGGCCCCCTTTTTTCTCCAACTTGCGGCTTATTTCCAGCGTTTCAAAAGTCGAGCGGGCTAATCTGTCGAGCTTGTATACGATCAAATGGTGGACTTTTCCGCCGGTTATCATGTCCAGAGCGGCCTCAATTCCGGGCCTTCCGTTCATGCTCTTACCGCTGATACCAGCGTCTTGTTTGATGTCAACCAGCTCCAAATCGTTAAGCTCTGCATACTGAGTGATCTTTTCGGCCTGGTGTTCGAGGGAATAGCCCTCATCGGCTTGTTGCTCTGTCGAGACCCTAATATAACCAACGGCTTTTTTTTTCATTGCTCAGAGCCTTTCGTTCCCGATACCCGCTTTTTACTCTGAAATTGCAGACGCTTTTTGACCCCTGGGCTATGGCTCCGCAATCCTAATTTCCAGACCCCCCGGCCTCTGGGGGGCATGTCCGATCTGTAAAACGCGCTCTTTCCGCGTTTTGCTAACATTGTTCGCTCATATCACGTCTATGATACTGCAAAGAGCACAAGGAAGTCAACCACGATTAGCTAATATTAGCTAGGTATTCTAAGCTATGATGTAATCATCAAACGATCCATTGGTATAATGCAGTCCCAAAGATAGTTGCTCATTATTTGGTGAACACGTTGCAATGAGCGCGAAGTAATGGGATAATCAGCACACAATATTGTCTTATCCGCCACTGCGGAACGGAGGACTCCAAAAAATGTTAATCACACAAGAAAGATTGGATGAACTGCTTTCCAAGAAAGGGAATGCTGGAATCAAGAAGGCTATCGACCACACGGCCACGAAGACCGCACTCAACAAAATCAACGTGGTTCCCAGGACTCCGCCTGAAAAGATCCCAGCAAGTGAGCTTGCGACCAGCCACGATGTTACAAGCGATATGTCCCAAATTACGGAAATGCTCCGAAGCGTCCTAACCCGGCTCCTCGCTGTCCAGGCGGAAAAAGACGAATTTAATCGGAATTTTATTCCTGGAACGCCAGTTTCAGAGCCACGGGCCCGCTTGCATCCCACCAGGGCCCAGAAAAGAGAAAATCCGGCGCCCAGGTCTGGGGTATTCGCAGGCGTTTTAGGCGGTGGCGCTGGCTTCCGATCTAAGGGCTCAGGCGGTGGGTTCGCAGGAACACTTTTTCGGCCACGGGCCCGGAAAGCACAAACTGAGCCGATACCTGACCGGCTGGCCTCTGCCCTGGAAACCGCCCGCATGGGCGCCCAGAGTGTAAAGGAATTCGCCCAGAGGCACGGGAAGATCAAACAGGATAGTCTGTCAGACGTGTTCGGATCATCGATGCGATAGACCGACCGCCTGGTCGTTGACAAGAGCCTCGGGTAACCGGGGCTTTTTTGTAGGAGATACACATGGCAATACGAAAATCAAGCCGAGAAGACGTGGTAAAACAGCTTCGGAAGCTTATTACAAGCACTTCCGGGAAGCGATTTGCCCTCTCAAAAATGCCAAATGACGCCCTATTCGGACTGTATCAACGTCTGAGGGCCGGGCACTCACTCAATGAGGCCGCGCGGTGGCTCCGGCAAAAAGGGATCTTGAAGGGGTCCAGTGAGGATTCATTACGGAAGATGGTCAGCAAGTTGAAATCTCGAATCGCCCCATTGCTGATACCACCCCCACGACCGGAGCCCGAAGCTCCTGAATTGCCACCGCTGAAGGCGTTTAGGGATTGTAACGACCTGGAGAAGATCACTCAGTTGATCGATCTGTACACGGCAACCCTGAACGATGAATTGACAGCGGCGCAGCAAGGCGCACCGTTGAATCCTGCGGCCAGCAAGCACGCCGCCGCTATCAGTCAACTGTTCAAACAAAAAGAGAGCCTTCAGGCGCAGGAAGCCAAACGAGACACCACCGGTTTGACGGATGCGGAGCAGGCCCGCTTCAGGCACACCATCAACTCATTGCCAGAACAGGGCGCATTGCTCTGCGATATGGCGAGGGCATTTATCGAAATGTGTGAAGGGCAGTGCGTGGTGATGCCAGCGGCAACGGTGGACAAGTGTGTTATCAACCGATAATCTCAAATCCTCATCAGCAGGTTCCCTGCGGTGGGAAAGCGCAAACGGCTCAGATCCTTGGTCAACCCGACCGGGGATTTGTGTTTCTGGGGCTCCAGCGGCGTGAATGAAGGGCCTCACAAAAGGCAGGTTCGTTGTGTTTTCCCTGATTTATTACATTCTCGATTAAGACAATCATCCTCTCCATACGGCGTTCAACGCCTGTTTATCCATGTTCTGGGATTGATTACGGGGGAAAGTCAGTCATGTTCCTCTGATGCTCCTGTGGTCTTCTTCTGGAACGCAGATGCGGTCCGATGTAGACCAGGATCATTCCGTCTGGTTAGTTTCTTCAAGAAAAGGGCTCTGGAGTCTGTATGACTTGAACGGTGGTCTTCATATAGGACGTGTTCAAGAGTCCCCGCAGACTTAGCCGGAAAAGAGTGTTCCCCCGCCGAGGTCGCGTTCTGTGTGCTGGCTCCGTATGATTACTTATAATCAACCATATACGATCCCAGATTTTGATGGAACGATCATGCAGAGGACTCCCGAAAATATATCGAATTTTTATGTTCGTTGATTGAGGCCATAGAGGGCTCCAGCGCGGATACAGCACCGGTGTGTCTCTGCTCCCCACGCGTGTGGGCTAACCCGCGGCTGGAGGAAGACGAATGGGTAAAATACTCTGCTCCCCACGCGTGTGGGCTAACCCCCATTTGATTTCTCAAATGGTTACGCAAGGTTCCTACTTCATCGAAGGTCTACCGACCCATCTCCATAGGCTTAAGCTCCCGCCGCAGCGGCGGTACTTGCTGAAAATCAGCTTTGCTTCTCACCAAGTTTTAGCTAAATTTCTCGCTGCATTCAAGTCTCGATCGATCTCTAACCCGCAATGATCGCATCGAAAAACCCTTACGTTGAGCGGCAGTTTTTGTTCTCTTCTAATGCCGCAGCCAGAGCAAATCTGAGAAGATGGGAAATACCGATCCGCCCTGACCACCTCGATCCCATGCCACTTGGCCTTGTATTCTATCTGACGGCTTAACGCCCCCATAGCCGCATCGGCCCTGGCCCGATTCTTTGCAGCTCGTCGGCGATTCGTTTCTCCTTCTTCTTTGAGAAGCATTCGTTTCACGTCCAGGTTCTCGATAACAACCGTTTTCGGCACTTTCTGAATTATCGCTGTACTTGCCTTATTGGCTGCGTCCTGCCTCACGTTGGCGATCTTGTAATCAACTTGGCCGATCTTTGCTCTGGTCTTCACCCAATTTTTAGTGGGCTTTTTGCCGTTCTTCTCCCACTGTCTAGCCAGCTTTCGTTGAAGCCTGGCCTTTTTCCTCTGGTATAGGCCCAGAGCCTTCGGGTTGTCGAAACGTGTGTCATCCGATACTACGGCCAGCTTGCCGACGCCGAGGTCAACACCAAGCACTGGCCCGTCCGCGGGGTGCGGTCAGTTTCGCAGCTTGCAGTTCACCGTTGATGCTGAGAAACCAGTGGTCGGCCCTGTTAGAAACCGTGGCTCTTAATGGTCTGAAGACTTCTGGGCCGGGTATGTAGCCTTTTTCTTTAAGCTTTATCGCTCCTATCTGTCTGAAGCCTAACGCTGTCATTTGTGATTTTAATCACACTAGCTTTGCCGCCTTTAATGGTAAAATTCTTCCGTCCTTTAAACTTCTTTCTGAATTGTGGCTCTTTGACATTTTCGTCTGGTAGCAGCTTGCCCGCAGCCTTTTGTTTCAATCTAAAGAAAAATTTTATGTAGGACTGCTCCAAACCCTCAATAACCACGTCACCAATCGACCTTGGGATGCCCTTCAACCAATCAATTTCGGCTCTCCACTGAGTAAATCGCCGACTCAATTCAACCCAACTTAGCCGCTTACCCGTCTCCGCGTATGCTTTCTGGTCAAGATCCAGCGCTCGGTTCCAAATAAATCTGGCCGCTCCAATATATTGCCAAACAGGTTTACCTGCTCCTTCGTTGGCTCAATCTCGACCTTGTAGGCCCGAGATAGAATATTCTCTTTGGCAACCGAGGTCTTCTTGTGCTGCATCCTATCATTTTAGATTGTTACGTGCCTTAAGCAAGAGGAAAATTGAAATGGATCTCGCGTGCAGATTTATAGCTGCGTCTCGTAGGGTTCGATGTAGCTCAGGCAAGCGGGAAAAGCAACAGCATGCCACCGGATAGCCAGCAACCATGGGCCTAGTGGCAAAGAAGTCCGCAAACGTCATTCAGATAGGGTTGTCTTGTTGCTGCTGCTCAGTTCGTAGCTCTGGCTTAGAACAGATATTACCAAGTATTACCAGAGGCCATTTTCTCATCCCATGAGCAGAGGTTGCCGACCTGACGCTGATGTATCCTGAAAGGCATTCTAAAGCGTGATTGTCATATCAAAAGCTGGGATATCATCTAATGCAAAGGCGTCTTGAAGCTCAATGGTTAAATAATGGGTTTATAAAAGGACTCCATATATATCTACGTTCACACTGTCACACTTCTTCTTTTTAAGTGATATTCCAATTAGTTAAAGCTTGCAAAAGTGTGAACGGGCCCCGTTCACACCGTTCACACTAGCTAAATCACTTAGGGAAGTCAATTAGATAAGTGTGAATTTAGCTGTATCAGCCACTTTCCCGAAGTGTGAATTTGGACCGTTCACACTTTAGTGATTGGAATTACTATCGATAATCCGAAGTGTGAATTTGGGCGTTTAGGCCGTTCACACTTTAGTTACCGGAATTACTTGCGATAACCCGAAGTGTGAACGTAGAGGGATATATTTAGGAGATTTTTTAAACTTCCTCTTCTGAAAAAAAACCTGCCGCCTTGTATTTGCCGTATTTTACTCGAATAATTTGGCCGTCTGCGGCCATGAGCGACATCAGCTTTCGGACGGTCGCCGTTTCTTTCTTGAGTTCTACTGCTATTTGGTTCGGACTGAACAAGTCGTCCCGGTTCTCTCTATGTATTCCAGTATCTCTCGGCGCTCCACTGATATCAAAAACCATTCGGGGTCTCTCCACGAGTAGTCCAGGTGCTTCTCGTCGAATACCAGGACCACTTGCTTGTCTGGAATCAACCTGCCCATGATATGCAGGATCGAGTATTTCTCGGCCTTTTTGGACTTCACATTGATCTGTGTATCGGCAGCACCGGAATTTCCTGTCGTAAACCAGACTGACTGTCAAAAGGATCGTCGCTCTCGGATTTCCGGTTATGATGCAGCATCAATATTGCGATGCCCGGATGCCTACCCGCAAGTTCTTGAAAGGGCTTGCCAGTTTTATAGTCGTGAGCATAGCTCGACTCGTTCCTGCCCTGATCGTTTCTGATCCGTTGGAGTATGTCAATCACTACAAGCCGTGGCTGCTTCCCTGCCTGCTCTTTCTGCAAAATCCAATCCTCGATCTTCTCAATTGCGCTCTTGCTGGTCGGGTGACTCGAAGTAAAATCGAGGTCATCCGGCATGGGCCGACCTTGCAGGAGCTTTGAGAAGCAATGCTTGACCATACTCTGATTTTCTTCCAGGCTCAGATAAAATACCGGCCCCTGCTTCGGCTGAAGGTACATCGACTTGGCGAAGGAGTCCCCGACGCAACCGAGTGACGCGAGCGCCTTTGAGATTGTGCTCTTTCCCTGCTTCTGTTTGGCGGACATGAGGCAATACCCCTGAGGCAGTATGCCACTGACCACGTATTCGGGCTTCGGGATGTCCATAGTCATCAAGTCCCGGCCCGATATAATGTGTATTTCCTCTTTTTCTTCCTCGCCCTGCGGCACCTCGCCGCAAATCCTGGCAAGGGATGCGTCATCGAGAATCGGCAAATCTTCGATGCGAGGAAGATACCTGCCTTCGTGGTTCGGCCTCAGCCTGGACGGGTTGACGCAGGCTGTCACCTGGTCAAGTCTTATTCCTGGGCCCGGTTTGTAGTTTCTAGGAAGCGGTTTCGTTAAGTCTGGGCGCATGAATACCTGCGCATCGTAGCCCTCGGAGACTATCCCCATGCTTACTAGTCCGAGTCTGCTACAGATGAAACTGAATTCATGGCGGTTCTTCCCGGAAAAGGACACAATCCCGCTCTCTGCGCAATTGATATTAATACCGGCCATCCCGCCGTTGGCGACATAACCGAGACCACGGATATTTTTTAAAATCGCTTCGATGTCTGGAACATTGGCTATTGGTTTGACATTGCCGTTCGATTTTGTCATAGTAAGCCACTCCTTAAAAATATTTCCTTTCTTTTTTTGTGAGATTTTCCGAACTCGAACACCCGCTCCATCCAAGCGGGTTTCGTTTTTTATGGTTCATCCTGTTCCAAAAAATCCTCAAAAGCGGTCAGTAAGCTGACCCGGAATTTACATAAAGATCCGAGGTTGATGACTCCCGAGTTCTCGCGCAACCCCCTCCCGCTGTAGCAACCGACTCGCTTCACAACCTCTTTCCAGTTGTAAACAATTTTCATCAGCGTTGGCTCTGGCGGAAAACCCTGCCGCTCCACGTAGTACCAGAGACAAGAAAGCTGTCCGCGCGACACACCCAAGTCGCTTCCCGGATTAAACAAGAGACCACGCTTACCTGCGGTGATTTCCAGGAGGATCAACAATCGTCCAACCTTGTCGTCGCCGACCGTCACGTATTCCCTGTCCGCCTCTCGAACGATCTCATTGAGGGCAATGTCATACACTGACATTATGACAGGGCCGTCGTCGTCCCAAGTTCTCGTCTTTAGTGGTCTGTTCATTTCCAGCCTCGTTCCTCAAGCGAAGTTTTGAATAAACTGTTGACATCATTGTTTCAGTCGGCTATCATCATAACATCTTCTTTATGAATCGGTTGAAAAGCCCGCTCAGGATAGAGCCAGCCTCCCTTGCTTGGTCAGTCTCTCCGGGCGGTCTTGTCGTTTCTGGAGCTCCTCATCTCAGGGGGAGATCGCTTCCCAAAGGACTTAGCCACTCTGGCTTTCGACCTTACTTCAGGTTTCGACTTCGTCATATCCTCGATAGGGATATTCCGGCAGTCCGAAGTGCTGCCTCAAGGCTTCCTGACAAACACTCAGCCATTGACCGCCCCTGTTCCGATCGCCATAGCTCCTTCAATCTGTCGTAAATCGGCCGTCTGAAGTCTTGGTTAAACCACTCGGTCTCGAATTTGTTTCGCTTCTCAGCTGATGCTAAACCTCCGGTGTTCTTGATGCCGTAGCGTACGAATTATTTGTGACTCGTGGCAAGTTTTAAGCGAACGTTGTTAGCCATAGCGATGGTGAATTTTTGGCTAAGATTGTCACCTAAAACGACGTGATATGTAAGGATTGCCACCCCGTCCTGACGATGGAATATAATTCTTGGCGGTTATAACCTGATTGGACCGGGAGTGTCGCAATAGATTCCCCAGACATTCCCAGAAGAAAAAGATGCTTTACCTCTAGCTTAACGGGAGCATAATTACAGGGGCAGGCGTGGTTACGATCCGTGTGGCATAAAGAACCATCCTTAGAGAAAAGGGGGCCGTTATGGGACGACGCGAGCCGACTGCAAAGCAGATTTCGCAATGGCACGAGGACATAAAAAAATGCGGCACTAAGCGTATCAACATGAGAGCACTGTTGCATGCCTTCGGCTATAAGAAGCGAGGATTAGATGCGATAACACGAATCCTCCAATGGATGGCCGCCTTAAAGCCTCCGATATATGTGCATGGACTCGACGACCTCTCACTGCCGCTCGACAAGTCTGTCGGCCTTTCCTACGTTAAGAGAAGCAGCTTGGAGATCGAGCCGAAAAGGAAGAAGACCTGATGCTCATATTTGTGGAGAAGATAATGCCAGAACTTGGACTCCACACCCCAACCCGAGGCTACTCGCCGCCCGGAACACGAGACAAGCTCGATTTCATCTGCAAGGATAGTCAAGACAGATCAGTCGTCGTTGAAATCAAGAAGGATGGCGGCGAGAAGAGGGTTGTTCAGCAAGTGCTTAATTACATACGATTAGTTCGCAATGACCCCGAGCACAAAGATCCCCGAGGAATCATTATCACAGGCTATGCCGACTTCTCCCACCGACACGCCCTTGAGGAACTTGAGCCTGGGTATCATATTGATTGGTTCATTTATGGCCTCATTGGGGAAAGTATTAAGGTCGATCAGATTGAGGTAGGTCGGCTCGGTTGCAGACGTAATTCTCTCTGCTGGATTTCCGAGTTACTCAAGGAACCCCAGGAGTTGCGGGAAGACTTCGAGTATATGCGGACCACATTGACGGCCCGGCCAGATCAGACAATTATCATCGTAAGATTAGTCAACAGTCGGACCTTTGGGTGTCACCCTCATAACTTGGCGATCCTCGTTTCGGATCGTTTGGCCGATTAAATGCGAGCCCCTTTCCCTCTGTTACATTCTTTGCACAGAGCCCTCAAATTGGACTCTTCTGTTTTTCCCCATTTTTCCACGGGAACAATGTGGTCCACTTCCAGTCTGACGGCTTCCTCAATGCTCTTGCCGCAAACTGTGCATTTGAAATTGTCTCTCTGGAAAATCATATATCTCAAGCCAGCGGTCAGTTTGATCCGTTCCTGATACATCCATTCTTTGGTGGGCTTTGAGTAATATCCGGGGCTTTGGGCTGCTGCGGGACCGTCTGGTGCTGACCAACTTCATGTGATTTGATGACATCCCTGGCATATGACAAAGTTTGTTTGAGCTTGACGACCACATTAGGTGTCTTTATCCCAAAATCCACCGGTTCTATTTTCCGGTCCCTTCTTCGTGCTCTTTTACCCAAGTTTTCCCAAGCACATTTCCTACCTTCCGTGGTCACGTCCCACGCCCGAAGGCTGACTGAGCTGTCTCCAGTGCCCTCGCACAGTAAACCTGTATGATGGGGCAGTCCACGTTCTCTTGCGGAACTTCAAGCTTGTTCCGTGTCTCATCCTCAGCCAGATATGAACCCGTATGCTCTTGACGGTCTTATAAATAGGCCTATCAACGACTTTAGTTTTCTTCTTGTTTTTGTCTCGGGGAATGCGCAAAGTCTCATGAAAGACTTCTTTTTTTTCTCTGACAATGAGGTCATACATAAAGTCGAAATAACTTGGCAAGAAACGCATCAACCTTGCGATTTCAAAATGATCCGCCAGCGCTTTATCAAAATTTTCTTCCCATTTCGGCAGGTTTTTCAAATAATCGATATGATTCATGCTCAAATCTTGTGGTGTCGTTGTCTGGTGGGTTGTCGGCAAGATACTGTGACACCTCTTTCAGATAGCGCCACCATATTCCCAACCCCACCTGTCGTCAAACGGTTCGTAATCGCAATCTGTTTCAAGGGGGATAGACATATTTAGCGCATTCCAGCAAGGAATCCTCCATGGGTAGGGCTGCTTCAATTTTGTTAAATTCTTGAACATGATCACGGACCCTATTGCAGAGAATTATTCTTTCTCATTGGGCAAGCTCTTCATCAGACGAAAAAGCTTCTGCTTCTGTAATGCTAGGCTAGATGTCCAGTGCTACGAAGAAATTAGGAAATTGTTGTTCCCAGTAACCAAATCTTTCATTCCTGAGCTCTTCTTCGAGGTATTCTTCTGTTTCCAATTTAAACTGGGCAATTATCCTGTAGACCGTTTTAATCTAGATAAGCAGACTGCCATGACGGAAAACTTGCCTGTATCTGTTTTCGGAATAACGGTTTATTGAAAGAATCGGGGAGAGCTTGGTAATAATAGCTGTGGTTAAAGGGAACCGAATTATCTGAAAGAGAAGTAGCGAAGATTGGATGTTGCATACTCAAGAAAATCCTGAAAATCCAACATGAAATACTCTTGCTTAATCTGAAGCTCCTAACTGATCCGGCGGACTCTTTCGGTGATGCGACAAGTAGAATAGTCGCCCAACCGCTTCGTTGAAAGGCGGGGGGCCGATGTCAATACTTCCGACTCGTCCATCGAAATCGTCGGCATGACAGCTACTGTTGACCAAATGATCTAGATACTTCTCTATTTCCAGGACGAACTCACGCTTCATGTGATTTACCGCCCATGCTAGTAATCTAAGATCGTTCGGGAATTGCACCTGACTATAAACGGGTTCCTGGTAGATGGGAAGGGAAAAAGCTGAGCAGGGATTTCAATGTGAAGACAGACTGTTTTAATGGCGACCCGACGATGCGCCATACCTGGTGATTCTTGCAACGGATTCGGAAGTGCAAGATTCTTACCCCTCACCATTCTTTTCCCCATCACCCTTTTTATTCTGTGGCTTTTGAATGTTGGAGCCTGCCCAACGAATAGCCTCTGAAATGGTAAGGTCGAGGTAATCTCCCCATGCTTCGGCCTCAAGTTCTTTCATCTTCATCTTGAAAGCCTCGGGATCATCCTTATGTTTTGCAGCTAGATCTGCAAAGGCTTCTTCAGTTCTCATATAGATGGGGCCTTTGCCCTCGAATTCATCCAGCATGCGGGATCTGAACATAAGGAACCAAGCTCCAATGGGGCCATATACGTCCTTCACTCTCATTTCTTGGAATTCATGCTGAGAGCGCCGAATAGCGCCAATACGTATGCCATTTTCCTTCAATGCCTCCTGGAGATGTTGAATCTTGCGTTTCAAGGAACCTATTTCCTCGGCTTTTGCATCGCCACTGGCTTGTGATTCAGCAAGGTCAGACTTAGTCTTTTCTAGTTCCTTTGTGATCTCTTCCTCTTGGGATTCCAAAATCGTGATACGACCTTCCAACATTGTTTTCATGGAGGAAAGCTTCTTCAGCACGTTTTCGGCACTCAAGATCTTAAGAATCTCGTTTTGTTTTTCAATCACTTTCATCTGCTCGTCTTTTCTCCTGATTTGCTCTTCCTTCGACTGGATAACAGAGTCTTTTGCTTCTCTGAAAATCCTGTTCGCGCGAAAAAGGGCATACGCGATTGCAATTGCCGCACCCGTTTGTAGCAGCTTCAATAAAAGATCCAAATTACCTGAATCCACGTAATCTGATAAATTCATTATCCGGACTTCCTAGTTTACGAAGCGCACCTCAATGATCGTGGGGCTCCGACATGATCTGAGCGGTGATAGACCAGTCTCATATCGCGCAGCAACGGCACTTCTGCAATCAAAAAAACTGGTTTGAAAAGGGGAGAAATCTAACTGAATTCTGGCGGCCCCTTGGCGGCCCGGCACTCGCAAAACCCAACATTCAAAGGCCGCCAAAAGGCCGCCAGAAAATAAAATGTCTAAAATAATGACAGGCTTGGAGGTATACGACGGGAGCCTGTCACGCCGGAGGTCGCGAGTTCGAGTCTCGTCGCTCCCGCCACTAAAAGGCAATAATGCCAAGGAGTTACCGACATCACCCCTTGGCTCGTTTTTCAGGTGACCGCAGATTTGGTCACAATTTGATCACATACTTGCCGATTGAGGGTACGAGCCTCAGTCGGTTTTTTCTTTTCGTGACCATTTACCTGGATCTCTGTTTCTCCGTGATCGAAACTCATCTCATCAATGGCGCGTATCAGCTCCGCATCGCTTATCCTGCCGTACCTTTCATTCACGCTGCGCCCACGATACCAGTGGCCCATAATGGATTCTCGTATCTCTGGGTCCATACCGGAGCGCCTTGCGTTTGTCTTCCAGGCATGGCGTAAATCATGAAAATGGGGAGCTGGTTCAAGGCCGATCTCTTCTATTGCCTGAACCCAGGCTTTCTCAGTGAGTGCTTGCAGGGCCGCCTGCCTTCGATCAAGAAGACATGATCACTGCCAATGGAAACGACCTTTAGGGCTTCTTCCAGAATAGGAACCAAATCTTTGTGTATGGGCATCCGCTTCCATTGGCCCTCTTTCACGTCGTCAGGACCGAGGAGAATCATGCGGCGGCTTAGCTTCAGATGCTTCCGGGTCAATGCCAAGATTTCACCCCGGCGCATTCCCGTGTAGTACGCTGTCAGGACAATCGGACGCAACCATGTCGGCAGTTTCTCCACAATCTGGCAGAAGTGATCAAAGCTTATGTAAACTTGCCGTTCACCGGTCTTCTCGTTCATGTTTTTCACCAACCTTGCCGGGTTAACGTCCATCAAGCGGAGATCCATCAGCACCTGAAACATCCTCGATAAAGCCGATTTCTCCTTGTTGATGGTAGAAGCTGCCGCTCCTTCATTGAGCCTCTCGATCTGATACTGCTTTATTTCCGGAATCCAGATTTTCTTGACCGGGAACTCCTTACCCAATTTCTCAATCAGCCGGATGAACGAGTACTCATGCCTCTTCTTGTTTTGGCTATTTCTGATTTCCGGGTACTTCATACAGAGTTCCATGGCCTTCCACAGAGTGAGTTCTCCCGTAGGCTGATTATCAGACAAATCCGAGGGCATCTCCCATGCTTGGTTCTTGAAAATCCGCACGCACGCTTCTCGGCTCACCGGGTCGAGTCCCCGGTAATCTCCAGCCCCGAGAGCCGTCAATACGGCCCGTTCGATTTTGGTTGCTTCCGCTTTGGATTGCGCCATTGTCTTGATGTTGATGAGTTTTCCGTCAAAAGGACGGATTCTTAAATAGTAAACTTTTCCTCTCTTCTTCACTGCCATGAGCGTATCTCCTTGAGAAGATCCGCCCTGTTGAAAACCCTCGACGATTTCTCACCCCCTTTCGGTGTGGCAGATTTTACGCGGTTGGGGATTCTTCTGTCAATTTGAACCTTGGAACTGCGAGATTCGATATAGTCCCGTACCTGCTTTTCCGTGAATCTTCTCTCTTTTGCGGTGACCTGCACGCACGCTAATTTCTTATCCCTCACCAATTTGTTAACCGTCTTCACACTAATTCTCAAAATCTCAGCAACTTCTTTCGGGTTCAAGAGCCTCTTAACACTAATTTCCTCTCGGTCATTCTCCTTTCTGCTTTCGTTGTTCGTCATTCATTTTTTCCTCCAAAATAACACCGGCTGCTCATGCAGCTCCGTTGCGGGACTATGCCCGCCTTGTGCCCCCTCGCCGTAGGAGGTAACGGCGGAAAGGGCCTTGAGTACATTCAGAGCGAATTACTCGTCGACGTAATCTGCAGGGTCGAAGTATTCCTCATCATCGTCTTCTGGAGCGTCCTCTGTGCTGGTCTGCTCACATTGGTTCTGCAATGATTTGAGATAGAGTTCGATGGCTTTGGCCACATGCTCCTCAATGCACCCGCCCAGCTCCCTAAGCGCCCTGAAGTGTTCTAGTGAAAGAAACACGGGCGCAATGTCTGTGGGTGCCTTATCCTCGTCGGACACCTGCTGAACTCCTTGACTTCGTCGGGGGCTTTCTCTCCAGCGCTCTCCCTCGGGGGTTCGGCCTTGGCCTGGTTCCTCTTTCTCTGCGTCTTCTGATAAGCTTTGTTGATTGACAAGTCCCCCTTCTTAACCGCTTCCTTGGTGGCTTCATCAGCGTGGGCCATCACAGTACGGGTTTGCTTGACCTTGCGTTCACTGATTCCGAGAATATTGCCCGTCTCTTGGGCTGAGGAAGATTGCTCGTTTTCAATTGGGCAATGTTGCACTTTTGATTGCGCTGCTTCGCTTCTGCGATCCCCGCCCCGTTGCTTTCTCTTGTCTAGGGTCTCCATGCACATGAGGATTTCTCCATCTGTCATATTGCGGCGATTGAGCTGCAACTTAATGGCCTTTTCGAAGGCCTCCTGTTCGGTATCGAATTCGTGGAGCCAGACAGGGACTTCTTCAATCCCTGATTTCTTGGCCGCCCTCAGCCGAGTGTGGCCGTCGATGCACACTGGTTCGTTTTGTCCTTCCATGTGGCCAATATGATGGGCTGAGTAATGTCGTAACGGTCGTCACGCATGTCTTGCTCGATCTTCGCCAATAACCCGTCATTGATGGCGAATATTCCCTCGAATAAAGGATGGGTCTTGATTTCTTCAACTTTCATGTCCATAATTTTTTTCTCCTTGTCTGGGCTGAGCGTTAACGTCACTCGGCCTGCGCTTTCTGTGCTCAGAGCTTCTGGGTTGGGAGCGCCACATAAGGCTCTTATCAAAATCCTCTGGCGCCCCGCCTGTTGAAATTGCTTTACTGGGTGTCATGAAAAATCGGGGTGGCCGGCCCTTTGTGTGACCGTGGAGGCTACAGGGCCAGCCGGTCAGGTAACTATCTGAAGACTATGATAAAAACTCGATTGACTATGGAAAGATCTCTCTGCTGCTGTCCAACCGCTCGCCCCTACTTCCCTTCATCAGGAAGCCGAAGCGTTTTCACATTTTTTGTCTCTACTTATTAACTAGTACACAAATCCATCTCTAACGAAAATAGTTAAATGTCCTGTCATTTTAGCTGTTTGAATAATTCACCCCCTAAAAAAGCCGCCCTATTTTTTCAATTTCCGAAAGAATTTAAGAGGGGTTTTCGGGGGTATTTCCTAAAAACAGCCATAATATAAGCGTGATGAATAAATAGGGATTTTTTGACCCGTCCGACGGCTCCGTCCGATTTACTCTCCCGATGCGTCGGGACAGTAGTATTGAGGGCAGGATTCCATTCGGTTCTGCTGAACTGTCTTTGCGGGTTCCAGTTCGACTGAAGTCACTCCTTCAATCAAACCAAGTCTCCCTTGATTTCTTGAAAACCAAAGGATACATGTGAGAGAGCCCCTGAAATTCCCGAGCGAGTAAGGCCAAAATGTCCCAGATAAGAGCTTTCATCGTTGCTGTCGAGACATATCAGGGAGGAAATATCTCCCCTGTGGAATTTGCGGAAGCTGATGCGCTGACAGTTTCAGAGAGTCTCAAATACTCTGGCGTGAAGGAAGATGACCTCGCTCGTACTGCTAAGTGCAACGGCGACCAAGACCACAATTGAATCCAAGTTGAAAACCTTCATGAGGACCGTCAACGAAAGTGACCAGCTCTTTTTTTTCTATGCTGGTCATGGCTTCTCGGAAAACGGATCCAATTACATCACTTGCCATGACACTCAACCCGAAGATCCGTCAAATACCAGTATTTCTCTCCAAAATTTGTTCCAGCAGTTGCGAGCGTCACCCTGTCGCAGGGTCATACTTTTTCTGGATTCATGCCACAGTGGGGCATCAATTTTTGAAGGAATGCGACATTTGTACACCCGCAGAGCGGATAGCGAACTCCAGGAACTTGTTGCGAACGATCAATACTGTGTTGCTTTTGCGTCCTGTAAGTCCGATGAATCATCTTATTCCAACTCAGACCTGGGGCACGGAATCTGGACTTACCATTTGGTCCGAGCCTTGAGAGGAGAAGACTCTTCAGCCCTCAAAGGCAATCGTTTCTTAACTGGACTCACATTGCAGGAATTTCTCTTCCGCTCCGTCCAGGACACTATAAAGAGCATGTTATCGGGTCAGCACGTCCAGACTCCATGCATGTTCGGCAATCTTACCCAGGATTTTCTAATCGCCGATTTCGCAGAAGGTACGGGTACGCCGCTTACGGGATGGCCCGAAATGACAACAGAGGAATGGAGCGTCTACAGCTTAATTTGGGCAAAGGGAATGGAAGAGCCCTTCACTGAAAGTGATCTCAGTCGTCTCAAACAGGTAATCCAAAGCTATCACGAAAGAACAACCAGTTTTACGGGAAACCCAAATGGCGCTCGGGCTTTGGCTGACTGACGGCGTAATGCGATATCAGTTTGAACTAACTAGTTGTATCCTCAGGGCCTTTGATACTAAGCAACCGTTCTTTTCTCACGATCTTGAAAAGATCATCCAAGAGGCTCCACAGCTCGGTTTAAGGAAATCAAAAGTTGAAGCCGATCTTAGGGGGATCTTCTCCGCTGCCCACCAAGTTCCTTGGATAGATGAATTCGGAAGAGCATACCGCCCTTTAACGAGGGACGAAATATTGAGTGCAATGAGGAACTGTGAAATGATCAGAGACAATTTCGTGAAATTCTATTCCCTGATTAAGGAATTGACCTCCACATAAACGAGCCGTGGTATAGAAAGGGTGCTATAGGAGGATGATCCTGATGACCCAACTCATAGAATTTCTAACGTCATTTCCATTCTTGGTAGCGATATCGTTAGGTCTGGCTGCCCTAATTGGTAATTGGATGACCGCTAGGACAAATAGGTTGAATGCTATCGCTCAGAGAGAGTGGGAAAAGGAGAAGTGGTCGAGGGAACAGACGGCATCCGCATACCAAGAGTGCCTTAGATATCTCTCAGAATCCAGGCACATGCCTTTTCGAAACTCCCAATGGCAACACGCTACAAGTTAAGGATTTTCTTGGCCGCATGCAGAGTTTGAGTATGTCCCGGCATGGGCGGCCGTTCTCGCAGCGTACTCATCAGAGGGGGCGAAGCAGGAAATAGAGATTTGCTGTAAGAATCTGAACGATTGTGTGAATGCCGTCTTGAAGGACGCTCTGGGAAAAGGAGAAACGGAATTGATCCCTGAACACGGATTGACCGTAGCCATCGATGACATGTTGAAGGCAGTTATATCCGGTGCCAAAAAGGACTTGATGAGAGGCAATTAATTATGGGCTGGTTCGTCTCCGTGACATTGCTTTTTCCAGAGCTTCCTCGTATTCCTTGTCAATCTGTTGTTTTCTGATTTTGCTTGATTGGCTGCCTTGCTTGGTCCGGATCGCATTGGCAGGACGACCATAGCGGTGCTTATACGCATCGACCCATGCGTCCAAATCGATCCTGTCGAACGCAATTCCTTGTTTGCCTATTGGTATTTCAATCAGGTATGGTCTGACTTCGGCGTTGAACCGATTCGGGTCCATTCCCAAGTAATGGGAAATGTCTCTCAATCTGATTAAACGAGGCAATATCAGCCTCCTCGAAATAGCCAACCCTTTGAATTCCTCGCCCTTCACTCTCTTGCTCATCGCACACCTCCCCATTAGCGCCCTTCGGTTTGGTCTGAAAGTCGGCAATATATTCAACCAGAACGCCATACTCGAACGGTCCTGATATCGAATACCTGAGCATGCCTGAAGGGGGAAGGTCGCGTAGGATCGTTCTCAGGTGCCTTATCGTTCGCGTCTCGTGTAGCGGGTCGCCTGTGCGGTAACCTACCGGGGAGGGATAAAGACCGCAACGTTGCGGCATAGAAAATAGGGCTGCTAATTGAGAGGCGAGGAACCCCTCATTTCAACCTGGTGAAGGATTGGCACTTTCTTGACTCGTCCGACAGCTCCGTCCGAATTACTCTCCCGATGCGTCGGGAGAGTAATACTCGGGTGGGGTTCCATGAATTTGGGCTCATCCGTGCTAAAGAATTAGGACCAAGACTGGCGACTCGTGCCTCAGGAACCCTCTTGCCTACCTTGTCATGCTCTGATAAAGTCCGCGCCGAATCCAATCATCAAGGAAGTGGAGCATGGCCAAGCATCGCAGAAGTCTGGGATGTAATTCCGCGCGGACCTCCAAACCGAAGGGGCCCGATTTTTGAAAGCCAGCATTTCCATCAAGGCCCAACAGCTTATCGATGAGCATTTGAAACCCGCTCACATAAAGCCGGCGCCCAAAGGACGCCGATTTCAACTACCTTATCGAACTTTCACGTCAAATGGCACGGCAGCTATTTCTTTTCTGCTCCGAGTTACGCTTGTCCGGGACCCCATGCCCTCTCACCGACTTTCGAGAGTCGCTTCGCCCGAATGGAGTATGTGGGCCGAGACAGGTATAATCTTTCATATATGAGGCATACCGAGCGGTGGGCGAAGTGTATTCGGGTCTGACGTTGGAGGAGTGCTTCAATTTGATAAAGGAGGATTCTCTCTTCTTGCCTTGAATCTTCCCGGTCAATGGGATATGAACTCCTTCCACACGCCTCCTATGGACACCGCAGAGGGAGCGAAGCATTGAAAGACCAAGCCCACGAGGATCAGGAAGACTAGTGTAGCCAGGATGGGAAAACGGGTCCTAACTACTGGCAGACTGAAGCCAATGCTGTTGCTCAACCCTTCGAAGTCTCGTGTACAGAGCCGCACTGAGAACGCCGTCCAGAAGTACCTCAGCAAAAAGGGCGGGCGCTGTGAAAATAACGTAAAGGGAAGAGAAGAGCGCCACGACCACGACCACCAAGACCGCCACGACAACAATGAACTCATCAAAATCGAGGTCAAAGGGAATATCGAAAGAAGTTGATGAACTCCAATCAGTAGTCCCCTTTTCCGACTTGCCATTGCTGACCAAAGACTTTGCCCCTGCTGGGCCGTTCGTTTCGTCCCGCAACAGGTCGGTCTCACCCGAGAGCTCAGAGTCGATTGGCAAACGCCCACGGTAGTAGATTACCCACAGCCAAACAAAGAAGAGGAAAGCCCCGTAAGCTGCGAGCACCGCAAGGCCATACCGTATCCACATGGTCTTCAGTCCGACCTTGAGAAGCCCGGCGGAAGCGAGGAAGCCTATTAATCCAGTGGCAGTCACCATTACGAAGGCTTGAACTCTGGGGATTCCCTTCCTTCTCAGGTATTCCTCTAGCTTTGCGAGAAGCCTCGATCTTTCAGATGGATGTTCTCCTGCCATCTCGTTCCTCTATCGAATCAACGCATTAGTCATCAAATCGGGCCCTGCCATTGGCCACCTCCGACCCGGGGTCTCAAAAAGAGTGTTTCAAGGTTCAGGGACTGAGGACGGGCTCGACGACGCTGGGGTTTATCGAGAGTTCACCTCCTTCTTCAACACTGGCGAATATTTCCATGTCACCACTCTCCGAGCATCCAAGATCATCTGTTCACCCGTCTTAGGATTCCTGCCCTTTTGGCATGCTTGGATTTGACAGACCATTTGCCAAAGCCAGAGACCATAACGTCTTCCCCGGCGATGAGACTCGTCTTGATTATATCCACAAATTTTTCGAAGACCTCCGATGTCTCATTTTTTATAGACCCGCAGTCGTCAAGTTTGTGCCATAGTTTCTCTTTCAGATTGATAAAAGATCTTCTTAATCCAACTCCTTAATCGCCGCTTGTGTATCAACGAATGCCTTGGTTATTTGTGTGTCGGACAGGGACGTCCTCTCATAGAGTTGCATGTGGCTTATGAGATGGACATCAAGCAACTTCCTCAAGACGCCCTCAAGTTGTTTCGCTGTAAGTCCGTACTTCTCCATGAGCAGGGTATCACCCACCCCTGCGTGTACATCTTCTGCGACGTCCTTTGCTTTTATCTTCCGCTTCTCCATGATACCTTGACGCTCCAGAAAATTGACTTTCTTCAGATGGTCTTCTCTTCTACTCTATTGAACCCCTTATGATATCCATTCACCGCCTTCTTCAACACCGGCGAATAACTCCAAGTGACGACTCTCCGGGCATCGAGGATTATCTGCTCTCCTGTCTTAGGATTCCTTCCCTGTCGAGCATGCTTCGACTTTACGGACCATTTGCCAAAGCCAGAGATCATAACGTCTTCCCCCGCGATGAGGCTTGCCTTTATGATTTCCAGCAGTTTTTCTAAGACCTCCGTGGCCTCCCCCTTCATGAAACCACAGTCATCAGCTATTTTCTTGGCTAGGTCTGCCTTCGTGACCGCCATAGAACTCTCCCCGCATTGCAGAAATAAAGAAATATGAAGGACCAAGGATACCAGAATGATTACCATAAAGGCAATGATGCGGTTGTATTCTTGACAAAGGGAGTAACCCCAGTCAGTATATGAATTGGCGCGGGAGCGAATATCCATGACCTGTCTTTGTTGGCCTGGCCGAGAGACGGATGAAAGTTCGGTTTTTAGTCAGATTGGCACGGATGAGCCAAGGCCACTTTCTCCCGCGCTTTCATGTACACACCTCCGATGAACTCACGTAATGCTTCTTCTCAGGTACTTCTCCCCCACACGGCCACCGACCTACAGTAAGAGGGCTAACTTGCAGGGCCTTGGCGAACTCCACGTTGGTTGTCTTTGGATTGGCCTCAACAAATCGATTCTCATATCCCAGGCTTTCCCACATCTGAAGGGAGCCGCCCGTCGCGTAACGAGAACCCCGTAGACGCGAATTCTCTGTTTCGGCAGGGTAAGGGTTACCCTCCAGCATAAAAGCGCTCAGATGTGATTTCAGGTGCCTTGTAATCGATATGTCTACGAGGACTATGTCTCAAATGTTATGTCATATCCGTATGGAGTATCTTCTAATATACTGTCACAATTGCAATCCAGTGTGATAATCCCAACGTGAAAGGTAATATTCCTTTGATAATCGCAAAACCGTTTTACAAATTCCTTTGATTATCACACATCAGTAACAGGGTCTTCCTATTCGATTATCACACATCTCATATATTACCATATGTATGGTTTTAATATGCTGCCCTAGTATCCATACTATACATTATTAGAGCATCCAGCATAATCATTAAAGAGATCCAGTTGTACATAACCTAAAGTATCTGCTTCTTGAGAATCAGTAGAAAGAAGTTCAAGAAGCTTGAAATTGCTACATTATGCTTAACAATATTTGGATAATGACAATAACCTGGTAGAGGTCCATCGTATAGTCTCCGCTTTCTATAGACCGCAGAGTTATACCTAGCCACTATCCGAGTATCTGAACCTCCCGCCTTCTAAATGACCAGTTTGTTACCATTTCCATGAATCCGTGCTGCAACCAGTCTCTCCTCACTCGTGCTATGGTATCTTCCCCTTAATGCCTCGTTCCTTTAGATAATTGGTCGGCAGAGCGAATCACCCGTCATTGCTTAACGGGCCTATGGAACCGTCCCTGGAGTAGTTCCTTGTGTTTCTTTTGCCAATAATCAAGCTGGCAAGACTCCAGATGAACAAGTGCTCCGCCGATTTGCCTAGTGCATGGAACGCCTCGGTGTCCACGACTCCATTGGTATTAACTGAATCGCCCTTATCTCCTGCTTTGCTCACTTCCCTCCTTCTCTCCTTCCATTCTTCAATGGTCTTCTGGTTTCGGCCTCTTTCATGTTTGACATTCCTACTCCTTGGGGCTTGTTCGCAGAATACAGTGGCCCCTTTCCCGTGTTACGGGATTTGCTTGAATCAATTGGTGAATTTGCCGTTCAGTAATCAGGTGCGGGAGGTAAGATCAGGGAATCATAAAAAGTAAAATGGCTTCAATACTAGGCTATAGGGTAATCTGTCTGTGTAATGTTCCCCCGCACAAATCTTCAGGTCGAAATTCTGACCTCTACCTTATAACTAGTACACAAATAAATCTCTACTATTAAAGACTTAATATTAATAAGTTGCAAAATTGGGAGAAATTCGGCGGGGAATTTTGTGGTCGGAAACGAAAAAGATTTCTGCTGAGCAACCGCCGATCAAAAGCCTCACGTGACGCTTTTGAAAAAAAACCCGAGAAATTCATGTGCGAAGTGCCCCAACAGGCATTAGCGTTCTCGTGCAACCAAACTCTATGAACGAGCTGACGCATTCACGAACAGTCCCCATTTCCCTGAAGTCGAAGCTCTATGCCGCTTCTTGATTTTGGCATTTGTCGGTAAGTGATCCGAGGGTCGCACGTGTCCTTTGGCTCTATAGTCAGGGAGGGTATTTAGTGCCACTCTGAGAAGCCTCAGGAAATCAGAATGTTGTCCGATTGCTGGTACTGTCCGTAATTGCACAGGCCACTTCATGTTGAGCGACCCTGAAAATTCAAAACTTCCACGTGTGTAAGAGACGCTGTACTAGGCCTTTCCGAGTATGTATGGCGTATTCTGCTTTCGGTGCGATGAAGAACCTCGCGAGGTTCGATCAGGACCGCAACGTTGCGGCAATGAACAACGGCCTTCCATCACGAGATTAGCGATCTCCAGCCGCCTGATCAAACACTACGGGTTCGCACGGAAGCGGGATAGGGTGTTGGGGTGCTTGTTGAGAAAATTCGGCGCAGATGATATTCAGCAGAGTCTGTCTCCGATTTTCTGATAATTGGAGCCAATCTTCAACATTTCCGTCGATCCGAAACAGGCGTGTCTGCCGATGCGTCTGCCGATGGTCAACCGAAAGAGCCCGGCCACCTCTTGCTGTGATTGCGTTCTCACGCAACCAGAACGCCGTAGATGTGTCCCAGATCTTGCGAATACCTCCTGCCCAAGGCGGAAGAGAGGTCCAACACCGACATGAAAGGGTTGAGGCGGTTGCCACAAGATCATTTTCTTACCGCCTGTCAGGTGAGACGAAGTCCCCCTCCGACCAACCGATCTAGTGCCAATTCTTTGTGATATGGTAGAATGGAATCTCGGCCTGCTAGCCGGTCGGAACTCGCATAGGCACCTCTGAACGCTCTAGACTCGCCGGATGAATGGGTATGGTGAATCCCTTCGGAGGACATCCATGGGTAGAGCGGCTTCCTTTTCGGCTCAGCGTATTGCCGGTATCTATATATTTCTTGGGGCGTTGTGGATCATTCTTTCGGATACATTGCTTGCGATGCTTGTTCGTGATCCTCATACCCTCACACCGATCCAAACCTACAAGGGATGGGCTTTGTACTGGTAAGCGGTTTACTGATCTTCCTACTCTTGAACCATGAGCTGAGAGTAAGGACGGAGGCTCAAGAAGCGCTGAGCGAGAGCGAGGCGAAGTACCGTAGCCTCTTCAACAACTCCGAAGTAGGGATGTTCATGACAAGGCTGGATGGTTCGGAAATCTTGGATATGAACGAGAAATTTCTCAAGATATTCGGTCGAACGCGAACGAGATGCGGAGCAATCCCTCCTTGATCCACTGGGCTGATCCGCACGAACGGGAGGAAATGGTCCGCAGGCTCAGTAGCGATGGACTAGTCACCCATTTCGAGTGCAAGATGCTGAACAAGCAGGGAGAGGTGCGTCACTGCGTGACGTCGCTACGGCTCTATCGCGGAACAAGGCGTTTCTAGAGGGATCTATCATGGACATCACCGAGCGAAAGAAGGCCGAAGAAGCTCTCACAAAGAACCAAGTCATGCTTGCCTCCGTTCTGAACTCAATTCCGCAGTCCATTTTCTGGAAGGATCGCAATAGTGTTTATCTTACTGGGTTGTAATGAGGTGTTCTCAAGGGCCGCTGGACTAGAAAGTCCGGATCAGATTGTCGGCAAAACGGACTCCGACCTCCCCTGGCCGAGGGAGGAAGCAGAGGCCTATCGTGCTGATGATCAGGAAGTCATGACGCTCAATCAGGCCAAACGTCACATTATGACCAGCTCCAGCAAGCCGACGGAACCCGATTGTGGATCGACACCACAAAGATTCCTCTTGCCGAAGGGAATGGTACAGTTTATGCGGTTTTGGGAGTCTACGACGACATTACAGAGCAAAAAAAAATAGGAAGCCATAAAAGGCATTGTAGAAGGGGTCTCAGGTGAAATCGGGGAAAAATTCTTCGAGTCATCTGTGCTGCACTCCGCGAAGATCCTGGACGCTGATTTCACTTTCATCGGGGAAATCTCGCAGCGTGATCAGGGGGCAGTGGTAAGCACGATAGCCTTCTCCGCCGGTGGTAAATTGGAAAAGAACTTCGAATCTGATCTCAAAGGCTCTCCATGTGAGGAAGTGACAAAGAGAGGGATTTGTTCTATCCCCGAGGAGTAGCTCGACTGTTTCCGCAAGACGAAGCCCTTCAAAGAAAGAATATCGAGGCCTATGTGGGAGTCTGCTCTACGACTCACGGAACAGGTCTATAGGTACCATGGCCGCCATGTATTTGAAGCCATTAGAGAATGTGGAGTTAGCCCAATCGGTAATGCAGATTTTTGCTTCGAGAGCTGCTGCCGAAATCGACCGGAAGAATTCCGAGGAGCATCTCAAGAGGCTCTTTACTGCGGTGGAACAGGCTGGAGAAAGTATCCTGATTACTGACCCAATGGGGAGAATTCTCTCACGCCAACCCCGCTTTTGCGGAAACGACAGGCTACTCTGTTGACGAAGCCCTGGGCGAGACTGCTGCCATCCTAAAAAGCGGCAAACAGGATAAGGTCTTTTATGAAAACATGTGGTCTACGATCACAGGGGGAAACGTCTGGCGTGGCCGCTTTGTGAACAAGAAGAAGGATTGGTCGCTATATGATGAAACAGCCACGATGTCGCCTATCAGGGACGAAGTTGGCCGCTTGCTGAACTACGTGATGGTGGGGCGATATGTTATTCAGAAACCATGCTCCAGAGACAGTTGTTCCAGGCACAGAAAATGGAAGCCGTCGGAACTCTGGCGGTGGCATAGCCCACGATTTCAATAACCTGCTCCAGGCTATCTTGGGCTACGGGATCTCCTGCTCATGCGCAAAGATCAAGGTGATCCTGACCGCCAGAAACTCGAAATCATTCACCACGCAGCTCGCGACGGGGCTGATCTTGTCTCAAGGATACTCACGTTTAGCAGAAAGGCTGAAACCAAGGTTCGTCCCATCGACTTGAACGAGCAAATTCGCAGAGCGGAGAAGCTACTTGGGGCGAACTGTGCCAAAGATGGTGGAAATAGAGTTGTTACTTGAAGCCGTTCTCAATGCAATCGATGCTGACCCAGCACAGATTGAACAGGTGCTTCTCAATCTTGCAGTGAACGCCCAACATGCTATGCCTGATGGCGGGAGACTTCTCATAGAAACAAGAAACGTAACGGTGAGCGATGAATACGTCAGGACTCACCTGGATGCCGAAGCTGGCAAGCATGTTCTTCTCACCGTTTCGGATACAGGCGTGGGAATAGATCCAGAGGTGCAGGACCGCATATTCGACCCGTTCTTTACGACGAAGACTGATGGACAGGGAACAGGGCTGGGTCTGGCTATGGTCCATGGCATTGTCTCACAGCACGAAGGACAATCAGATGCTACAGTGAACCCGGTAGTCGGGACCTCTTTCAAGTCTATTTTCCCGTGTCTACGACTGAGCGCTTATGGGAGTCTGGCTGAGACTCGAGAGATGCCTGCATGCGGCACGAGACACTTCTTTTGTTGATGATGACGACCGCGTGTGAGATGGCCCAGGAAATGATCCAGGAACGCGGATATCAAGGTACTCTTACGACACGTAGTGGGGAGGAGGCCCTGGAGATCTATCCGCGCATAAAGACGACATCTCCTTGGTCATTCCTCGACCTGATCATGCCTGGAATGGGGGGTAAGAAGTGTCTCGAAGAGCTTTTGCGAATCGATCCCGATGTGAAAGTCCTTGTTGCGAGCGGCTATTCGTCAGGTGGTTTCACTGAAGCTGAAAAGGGGATCGGAGCGAACGGCTTTATCAGCAAACCCTACGACGCTAAGGATCTTCTCGGTGCCATAAGAAGAGTATTCGACAAGGGGCAGTGAGGATCCTTCATGTAGTTTATGGTTGGGGGAGCCCCTCTACCAGAGAGGCCATTACCAACTCTCGGCCTCAACCTGGCTACATGTTGGTGGCGAGAATCAAGAAAAGGGCGATGTTTCTGACTGGCTTGAGAATGGCGGCACAAAAGAAAAACTCTTGGAACTTGTTAAGCAAATCGGAAAGTCTAATGTCAAACTACACCTAACGAATATGGCCGAGATTGCCTCTGAGGAAGTCGAATGGTTTTGGCCGAACAAAATACCTGATTGCGCCTTGTCGATTATCTCAGGCGACCCCGGGCGACTAAATCATTTTTGACGGTCTGCATGGCGGCTCATATATCGACCGGCAGACCTTGGCCTGATTGCCCTGAAATACCAGTCCGCAAAGGCTCAGTGATTTTCTTTAGCGATGAAGACCACCCGGCAAAGATTATCAGGCCGAGGCTTGATGCTCATAAAGCAGACGTATCGAAAATCTATATCTTGCAAGGTGTAACGGCGTTCAAC
>CAVOXB010000008.1:0-123043 GCA_963700305.1 uncultured delta proteobacterium | reverse complement strand
TCCACCCGCGCCTGCATGCACGAAGATGTCGGTACCACGCGCGCCCGGCACGAGCTCGGCGGCCGCGGAGGCCAGGATGTCGAGCAAGATCGCCCGGCGCCCCTCCGCCTCGTCGTTGCGCCCGACCACGTGGGTCTCCGCCGTGTCGCCCCAGTAGCCCGCCATACGGACGACGACGTCGGCGATCACCGGGTCTCCCTCCTCGATCGTGCGCGTGCCGGCCACGTGGACCGGCAGCACACCTTCGCCGTGTTCCGGCCCGAGAGGAGGTCACAGACGAACTCGATCGGGCCGCCCGAGGCGATCTGCGCCGCAGCCTGAGCGTTGGTGAAGAGCTCGATCTCGCTCACGCCGGCAACCGCCGTGCTCGCGACCGCCTGCTGGCCGAGCCAGCAGAGCTCGTACCCGGTGAGGATCTTCTCGAGCTCGTCCCAGTCTTGACGAGACTGATCCGGTGCAGCGCGGCGCTCGCATCGACGAGGGCGCCGGCGACCTGCTCTGCGAGGCGCGTGTCTGCACCGGTCAGCTCGCAGGCGATTCCAATGCGATGCCCGAGAGCGACGGCGGGGATCGCTGCCACGGCGGCAACGAGGTCGGCAACCGGATCGAGGTTGATCCGAACCCGCGCTCGCCGTAGCCGACGACGCTGTCGGCGTGGGAGTCAGCCTCTGCGATCGGCGCCTCATCTCGCATGACGACGAGCGTGCGCTCGCCGTCCCGGCCGATCACGAGGGCGACGGACCGCCGAAGTAGCGCCAGTAGCCGCAGAGATGGTTGACGTGGTCGGCGCCGAGCACGACCGTGCAGGAGACGTCCTCGCCGTCCATCCAGCTGCGCAGGCGCTCGAGGCGGCCAGGCGGTCTCGGCATCGAGAGCGTCATCTCACCTCCTCCGTTACCCGAAGCGGAGGTGGTGGATTGCCCTCGTCGTCGAGCTCGATGCCCAGCCCGGGCCCCGTCGGCACCGCCAGCCGGCCCCGGTCGTCCAGCCGGAACGGCTCTCCAGGATGCCGTTCACGAGCCGCGAGTCGGCGACCGAGAACTCCGACCACGTCGGCCGGTCGAGCGTGGCCACGAAGTGCAGCGAGGCGGCCACGAGCACGGCCGTCGAGAAGCAGTGCGGAACGATCTGAACCGCCGAGCTGCGCTCGAGCAGCGCGATCTGGCGGGCGACGGTGAAGCCGCCGCAGCGGGCGAGGTCGGGTTGCAACACGTCGACGTGCCCCTGCTCGACGAGGGCGCGGAACGGGGCTAGCGTGGCATCGGCCTCGCCCGCCGCGATGCGTACCGCCGTCGCATCGGCCAGACGCCGGTACCCGTCGAGATCGTCGGGCGCGAGCGCCTCCTCGAACCAGTAGAGATCGTGCTCCTCGACACGGCGCAGCAGGTGCAGAGCGGACTTGACCCAGTACGCCCTGCCGCCGTCGATCATCAGCGCGACGCATCGTGGAGCAGCGCATCCTGGCAGAGGAGCCGAAGACGCTGCAGGAGCTGGGGGACGAGTTCGGCGTCACGCGGGAGCGGGTGCGCCAGCTCGAATCGCGCCTCGTGGCGCGCCTGCGCACCTACCTGCAGGAGAACCTCGTCGACTTCGAGTACTACGCGCCCGGCGGCGAGGACTGAGGCCGCGCCGCGAGCCGCGGCGCGCAGGCGTCGTCCACGAGGCGGCGCCAGGCCGTTGCGCCGCGCCGCAGCGCCGGAAGCGGGCTGCGGGCGGCCCGGTCGAGGCAGCGCAGCCGTGCATCGCGCGGCATCCACGCAAATCCGTGTCGACCGGCACGCGTCGTGCGCGGGAACCACTCGAGGAGAGCGAGCCAGCGTGCGAGAGCGCGGCGCTCACCCGCCGGGAGCCGCGCGAGCGCCGCCTCCACCTCGGGCGCCACGTCGATGTCGCCACCGCCACGGGCGCCGGAGCCGTCGCCGCGCGGCGGCCACCAGGCGTCCGCGAGCGCATACACCATGCGTGCACGCGCCGCGGACAGGATGGCGCTCACGCGCCCGTCACCCCGGCCCGCTCGAGGTAGCGCAGCGCCACGGCCGCGTGCAGCGCGATGCCCGTCGCGAGGGCCGACTCGTCGAGGACCATGCGATTCGAGTGCAGCGGCGCGGTCTCGCCCGACTGCGGCCGCACGCCGAGGAAGACCATGGCGCCCGGGACCTTCTGGAGGAGGTACGAGAAATCCTCCGCGCCCATGATTGGTGCCCGCATGTCGATCACCGAGCCGTCGCCCACCAGCTCGCCCGCCACGCGCTGCGCGAAGCCCGCGAATCCCGCGTCGTTCACGGTCACGGGATAGCCCTCGAGGATGTGCACCTTCGCCTCGACGCCGTGCGCCGCCGCGATCCCCGCCGCGACGCGCCGCACTCCGGCGTGCGCCTCGCGCCGCGCCTTCTCCGACACCGAGCGGATGGTGCCGAGCAGGTGCGCGCTCGCCGGAATCACGTTGCTCGTCGTGCCGGCGTGGATGCGCGTGATCGACAGCACGATCGGATCGAAGGCGTCGATCCGCCGCGTCACCAGGGACTGGAGCGCGAGCACGAGCTCCGCCGCCACGGGCACGGGATCGACGGCGTGATGCGGCATCGACGCGTGGCCGCCCTTGCCGAGCACGTCGATCGACAGGACGTCACCCGACGCGAGGATGGGGCCCGCGCGGGTGGCGACGAGACCCGCCGGCAGCATCGAGTCCACGTGGATCGCGAAGGCAGCCTCGGGCCGGGGCGACGCTTCGAGGAGCCCCTCCTCGATCAAGACGCGCATTCCCGCATGCCCCTCTTCGCCGGGCTGGAACAGCAGCTTCACGTTGCCAGCGAGCTCGCCCCGTCGACGCGTCAGCAGCTGCGCCGCTCCGGCGAGCATCGCGACGTGCGCATCGTGCCCACACGCGTGCATCGCGCCCTCTCGCTTCGACGCGAACGGAAGACCCGTGTCCTCGGGCATGGGGAGAGCGTCCATGTCCGCACGCAGCAGGATCGTCGGGCCCGGCCGGGCTCCGCGAATCGTCGCGACGACGCAGCTCGTCTTGCCGCCGGTGTACAGCTCGGCGCCGCTGCCCTCGAGGGATTCGAGCACCGCCTTCTGCGTCTCCGGCAGCTCGAGCCCGAGCTCGGGCGCCGCATGGATGCGGCGTCTCAATGCCACGACGTCGGGCAGGAGCGCCCGCGCTTCGTCGAGGAGCGGAGTCAGGGACGTCGGGCTCGCGGTCATCGCAGTGGTCGCCGTCGTCGCCGTCATGGAAGCCTCCGTGCGCGGCGCTCGGCACGCCGCATCCCGGCGCTACGGTAGCCTCGCAACCCTCGAGGTCACCGTGTCGCCCCCTCCGCCCGAGTCCAGCTGCGTGCGCAAGCGATTGATCGTGCATGGCCGCGTGCAGGGAGTCTGGTTCCGCGGCGCCACCGCCGAGCAGGCGCGCGCGGCGGGCGTTCGCGGCTGGGTCCGCAATCGGCCGGACGGCAGCGTCGAGGCGGTGATCGAGGGACCGCCGGCGGCCGTCGACGCGCTCGTCCGCTTCTGTCACGAGGGCCCGCCCGCAGCGCGGGTGGATCGGGTGGAATGCCGGGAGGAGAGCGCGGTCGAGGGCCTCCAGGGCTTCACGGTCCGTTGAGATGGGAGCCATGGGGAGGCGTGGGGTGGCCCTGCTCGTCGCCGCGGCGCTCGCCGCCTGCGGCGCGCCCGCGCCCGACGGCGCTGGGCCGACGGTCACGATCGGCGACGACGTGATCCGGGTGGAGGTGGCGCGCACGGCGCAGGAGCGCGAGCGCGGCCTCTCGGGCCGCGACGGCCTCGGCCCGGACGCCGGGATGATCTTCCCCTTCGAGACGGCCGGGCACCCGGGCTTCTGGATGCAGGGCATGCGCTTCGATCTCGATCTCGTGTGGGCGCGGGACGGGCGCATCGTCGAGATCCACGAGCGGGTGCCGCGTCCGCCCCCCGGCCCCGACCCGAACGCCCCTCCGCTTCCGGTGTACCGGCCGCGCAGCCCGGCGGATCTCGTGCTCGAGGTGCCGGCCGGAGCGGCCGCCCGGCGGGGGTGGAAGGTCGGCGACGCTCTCGAGATCGCACCTCCCCTCGCGCGGGCCGCCTCCCCTTCCAGCCCGTAAAGCCGCGATGCCGACGTGCCGACCGGAAGGCCCATGGACTGGAGCCGGACGCCGCTCCTCTTCACGGCCTCCCAGCCGCCGCTCCCCCTCGTGGCGGATCGGACGGTCGTGCTCGGGCGCAGCCAGAGCTGCGAGCTGCCCTTGCCTTCTGCGGAGGCGTCCCGGCGACACGCAGAAGTGGGATGCCGGGACGGCGCGTGGGTGGTGAGGGATCTCGGGAGCACCAACGGAACGCAGGTGAACGGAGAGACCGTATCGGGCGAGCGGGTGCTCAGCCCGGGCGATCGGATCGAGATCGGTGCCTGCACGATCACGTTCTGTCAGATGGAACGCCGCGGCGCCTCGGCGCCCGGCGATCCGAGCGGCGAAGCGGAGACGCGGTTCTTGCAGCCGCGCCAGGAGGCCGAGGCGTTGCGTGGCGAGCTTTCGGAAGTGCCGAGCTTCGCGGTGCTGCAGATCCTCGAGATGGGCCGCAAGACCGGCGTGCTCGAGATCGTCTCCGAGCGCGTGGAGGGGCGCCTGTGGCTCCACGAAGGCGCGCCGGTGCACGCCGAGGCGAAGGGAGTCCTGGGCTTCGATGCGGCCGTCGCGCTGGTGAACGCCACCACGGGCGGCTTCAGCTTCGAGGCGAGCGCCACGACACCGGAGCACACGATCCGGTGCAGCGCGACGCAGCTCCTGCTCGAGGCCTCCCGGCTGCTCGACGAGGATCGTCGCCTCGGCGAGCTCGCCGCCGGCGGCCCCGACGCCGGCGCGACGTAGACTCGACCTGACGCCGGAACGTGTCGCTAGCGGACGATCGCCCGCGACTCGCCCGACGCGAACTGCGAGAGCACCTCGTCCCGGGCGGCCGCGTCGATCGACGCCGTGTCGGCCCCGAGGCTCGACCGCAGCGCCGAATCCACGTCCTCCCCCGCCCCCAGCCGCCGCAGCAGCGCCGATCGCGCCTCGGGCGTCGTACGCGCCGCGATCCAGGCGGCGGCCGCCGTCGACTGCAGATAGGCCGCCCGGGCATCGTCGTCCGCGAGGCCCGTGAATCCCGGCGCGAGCTCGCGCAGCGGAAGCCAGCGCCCGGCCTCGATGCGGCGCCGGAGAGACTCGCGATCGCCCCGGCTGAGCGGCGCCTGCCGGCGCGCGGCCCGGCTCGCGAGCTCGGCGAGACCCTCGTTCAGCCAGAACGGGCGATCGCTCCCCACCTGCTCCCGGAACACCGCGTGCACGTACTCGTGGAAGAGCAGCGCGCGCAGCTCGCCGGCGGGATGCGCCGCCGAGACCACGTGGATCTCGCCGTCGTAGAAGCCGACCGTCGGGAACGAGAAGCGGTGGCGATGCGCATCGAGGTAGGCCGCCTTGCCGTAGAGCACGACGCCGGTCGGCTCCGCCGGAACGACACCGAGATGAGACGACGCGAACGCACGGGCTTCCTCGAGATACTCCGACACCGTCTGCGCGTAGCCCGGCGAGGCTTCGCCGAGGGCGGCGTCGTAGCGGGATGCGGAAGTTCGGGCTGCGCGCCGCGAGCAGGCGCAGCGGCCCCCTCGGCTGCGTCTCGTCGGCGAGGCGCTTCTCGTCGCGCAAAGCGGAGAGCCGGCGCTCGGCCGACGCCCGCCAGGGCGAGAGCTCGTCGCCCGCTCCGGCCAGGAAGGAGCGCAGATGCCCTTCCGCAGAATCGTGTCGCCCGCGCTGCCGATCGAGCAGCGCGAGATACCAGTGCGCCTCCGGCCGTCCGGGCGAGAGGCGCAGCGCAGCCTCGAGCTGCCCCTGGGCTCGCGCCGTCTCGCCGTTCGCGAGATCCTCCGCCGCGCTGCGCAGCAGGCGCACCACGCGATCGTCGTCACCGCTCGTCGCCCCGGGCTCGCGTGCGAGGGGCGGGCCCTTCACGCCGTCGCGCCAGAGGCTGCTCCGCTCGCCCTCCGGCGCGAGCCGCCCGCGGGCGCTCTCGGGCACCTTCGCGAGATCGTCCGTGACATGCGTGGCGCCCCGCTCGTCGACCCACACGAACGGCTCGGCCGGGCTCTTCGCGATGGGGAGCACCGCGAGGCCGCCGAGGGCGGCCGTCCAAACCGGAAGCACTGAGGGCATGCAAACTATGGATCAAGCTCTTCAGCAACTCGTGGACAAGAAACGCATCACTCCGGAGGATGCGTATTGGAAGGCCATAGACAAAACCCTCTTTGCTGCTCAATGCACAAATGGCATAATCGAATAGCTCCCTACGCTTGGACGGTGGGGGAAAACGGTTTATGGGACTATTGGATGATTGATGACGAGATTCCTCTATTTCCTTTGATTGTAATTACCCTGGGTGTGCTTTTCTTGGTGGGACTGGCTTACTTTGTCAAAGCCAATGCCAAACAATTATTTATAGGATTCAAAGGGTTACAGACGCAACGGAGAATCTCGAAACTGCTCCTATGGACGGGTCTGGAGCGAGCGATTAACCGACAGAAATCTCCCGTCTTACTGCGTAAGGGAAACTCATACGGGGAAGATCTGCTTTTCGCCTCTGAAAACGGCCGACTCGAGGATGTCCAATACCTCATTTCGAAAGGCGCCGACGCAAATTCTGAAAGTCGTAAAACCGGGCGTACGGCCTTGATGCGGGCCGCTGAGAACGGTCATGCAAGAGTGGTCGAATTCTTGATCCAAAAAGGCGCCAGCATAAACATGAAAAGCAAATATAGCGGAAAAACGGCGCTGATGAGGGCTGCGCAATTCGGACAAGTAAAGGTGGTCAGACTCCTCCTTGACCATGGAGCTGACGTCAATTTGCGAAGCTCCGTGAGTGGGAAAACAGCCCTTATGAGAGCCTGCGTTCAACGCCACCATGATGTTGCAGAGCTTCTGCTCAAGCGAGGCGCTCAGGTAAACACCACTGACAAGCATGGGAAAACGGCCCTTGATTATTGTGTTGAGGCTGACTCAATGGATCTTGCGAGTCTTTTGCTCAAATGGGGCGGGGGTTCGGCGTCTCAGGCCGAAGACGCTTCGTCCTGAATTTGACACCTGATGATTTCTTCCCCTTCTTAAGCTCACCGATTATCCTTCCGAACATTTCATAAGTTTCAGCTTCATCTTCCGGGTTCATGAAGCCTTTCGGGACAGCTGGTATTGGCAATCCCAGACTCTCGTATTTTGAAATGCCCATGGGATTGAAAGGCAATAATGAAACGTGCTTCGCTCCGGACTCCAAAAGTAGTTCCGCGATTTCAGTCAGGTTTTTCCGCGTGGCGGTGATCTCCGGTATCAGTGGAACGCGAGGATGAACTGCATGGGGTCTGTCTCGAAGAATGCGCCGGAAATTATCTATGATTTTGCCATTCCCTCGGCCGGTGTATTGGCGATGCTTTTTAGGATGAGCGAACTTGATATCATAGTAAATCAGGTCCACATGAGGTAGGATCATCCTGGCGACCAGATCATAATTGAAGAATCCGGAGGTCTGAAGCGCGATGTGAATATTTTCCCGCTTGAGCCGTTTCAAGACTGATTGCAGAAATTCAGCGTGCATCGTGCATTCTCCGCCAGAGAATGTCACTCCGCCTCCCAATGAGTAATAGCTCAGATCCCTCATGAGGATTTCCAGCAGCTCGTCCGGATCGTAAGCGGTTCCAATGCGCCTGAGCGCATTGCCAGGGCAGGCATCCACACACTTTCCGCAACTATCGCAAGATTCGTGGCGAATTGCTCCAGGCAGGCTCAGGTCCACAGCGGCAGCCTGGCAAGCTTGGACACAAGCCCCGCATTTAATGCAATCGCCGGGGAAAAACCCTATTTCTTGTTTGGAGTTCCAGGTTTCAGGGTTTTGGCAGAAGACACATCTGAGCGGACAGCCTTTCAGAAAGACAACACTGCGTATGCCGGGTCCGTCTTCGAGGCTGTGACGTTTGATATCCACTACAAGGGCGGCTGACATAACTAATCCAGCGAATAGGCGTAATGCCTACCTAAGCGAATCGGTCAAGATGAAATCTGTGAAGAAGGTCCCTGGCCATAAAAGCGAATTTAAATATGTAATTCAGATTGCCTTCAGTTTGGACTCTATTCTCGAAGATGGCTCCCATGACATCATGATCGTCGGAGAGAATGAAGTCCCTCAATGCTTTGTCATCGCTGAATGTGATATTTACGTCCCAGTCATCCACGGCTTCGTCTTTGACTTCCAATGCTCCGTCGTTGAACACTGCTGACGCGTCTGCCCCATGTTCCGCCTGGAACACGTATTTGCCTTGAAAGCCTTCTATCTGTTTGTGATAACCTTCCAGAGCGCCGAGCGGAATAGGTGAGTTCCTTGAAAGCCAGAATGCTATGCCCATCGCTTTGAGGAGCATTTCAAGAAATTCGTCAGTAGTTTCGGAGACTATTTTGTGTGCAAGATCTGTCAAGGCATCTTTCATGACTAACCTCTCTTCGCGGCTGCTCCCACAAGAATTGATCTTCGGACGCTCCCGTATGCTCCACGCGTCGGACGGAATCAAAGATCAAACGGCCTGAAACGGTGAGCCTGACCTGGGGAAAGAAGATATTCAGAGCGCTCAATTATTTCCTTCTGCATCTGCTTGTTCAAGTCCTTGAAGTAGGCCGTGTACCCAGAGACTCTCACTAGAAGGTCCCGGTATTCTTCAGGATGTTCAATCACTTTTTCCAGATGTTCGCGGTCTATAATGTTGAACTGAATCTCCAATCCTCCTCCATTGCCGTTGTTTGCTTTCTTGAAGTACCCGTCGACCAGAGAAACTATATTGTCCAGCGCCCTTTCCGGATCAGCCTCAGGAGTAAGTTTGATATTCAGTGCCATCCCGCTCGACAAGCATTTTCCCGGAAGCTGGGCTACGGAATTCAGCGCTGACGTCAGATACGGAGTGACGCCCGATACAGGCGTTATACCGCTGGAGAAATTCTCGCCGCTTCTGCGCCCATTGGGCATTGCCCCCGTAACTTTAGACATGCCAGCGTGTATGGTCATGGTCCAATAGCCCACACTATAGTAGCCTCCACGATAATTAAGCTTGGTACGGAAATTGTCATCCATGAGCTTCACGAGCCAATTTACATTAGAGTCCGAGAAGGGCGCGTCGTTGCCGTACTTTGGGGTTTTCGTTATTTGTTCACGCAACGACTCGTAACCCTCAAAATTTGATTCAATTGCCTGGATCATCTTGGAAATCGGGATCTTGGTGGTATCGTAGGCAGGGAAGCACATCTGCTCAATTGCGGTCAGAGAATCCGCAGTATCCGCTAGTCCGATTATCGTAGCGCCGGAAGAATTTATCGCCGCTCCGCCCTGAATCAAGTCTTTGCCTTTGTCCATCGGCCCTTCAAAAAATGAAGACATGATAGGGGTAGGGTAGAAGCCTTGATGCACTTCTCCGAGAAGCTTGTTCAGAATAGTTGCTCGTTCTATCATCCAGCTGGCCTGGGCCTCAAACGCGTCCAGGAATTGACCAAAGGTCGAAAACTCAGTCACCTTTCCGGTTTGCATGCTGATGAGCTGATCCCCAGTATGTCTGTGTCTGCCGTTATACAAAGTGAGGTCCAGCACTGAAGGCAGATTTATTAGCACAGCAGCGCAATGTGCGTAAGCTCGGCCCGCGCTCACGGGCTCGACGCAACCCACTATTCCATAATCATTGGCCTGTTCTTCCGTATCATCTCTGGAGATGAGCGCCTTGATAACCGCCGGATCGTTGTGGATGGCAGGTGTCGCCCCTGTGTTTATGTTCACCTCGCAAATTCGTCTGAGATATTCTGGCGGATTCTTGCCAGGGTAATATCTTGCATTCAAATTTGGATCCCGGAGCTTCATGATCTCTGTAGCGCGAAGAATCAGGTAAGTGACGTCATTGACTGCATCATTGCCGGTGTGTTTATCGATCCCGCCTATGGTAATTGCCTGATTGCTGCCTGTGCCTCCGAATAGTTGCTCTGCGGCTTCAGTCATTATGGGGACATGATCGCCAATCTTGAGCCAGAAATAACAGAGGAGTTCAATAGCATCTTTGGCGTCCAGCCGTTTACTCTCGATATCTTCCTTGTAAAAAGGATGCAGCACCTGATCGAGCCTGCCCAGACTAAGGCCTACATTGGCGTTTTCCAGATGGAGGGCCGTCCAGACAATCCAGACGGTTGTCAGCGCATCCTTGAAAGTCTGGGCCGGTCGCTCAGGCACTCGCCTGTACCTTTGGGCAATCTCTGTGAGCAGATCCCTTTTTTGGGGCACGGGTTCTTTCATAGCGAGAGTCTCGGCTTCTAGAGCTAGATTGTTCGCGTATTCGATTATTCCTTCCAAGACTTCTGCAGTAGCTAAATAGAACTGCTTTCCAGACTCGTCGGCCGTGGAAGCCTCTTTGATCTGAGCCTCCTGGACCATTTTGCGAAGACCTTGTTTGACTGCTTCGGAAAAATTCGGAATCGTGTGGGAGATGCAGCGCGGTTTACTGGTCATATAAAAGACTATCTGCTGCATGAGCTTCAATTCTCGAGAAGTCTTTCGATAGAATTTAGACGTATTCGCGTAAGATCTTTCCCTTGCAATTTCAAGGACATTGCGTTTCATCCATTGAGGAAAAATCTCCAGATTCAGCTCATCTATATCCTCGATAGTGATCTGGAACGGATTCTTGAGCCGCTTGGTCATACTCAGAAGTTCGGGCCATAATATGAGTCCCATCAATTCAGGATGCACGAGCACACCTTTGAACTTGCTCGTGGTGGAACCGGCAAAAGGAGACCAGTCATCGCTGAACGGAAAAGACTGTAGATCTGTGGTTTCGCCAGGAGGTCTTTCTTAAGCCGTAGTATGCCACACGACCGGTTTGCGGTTTCTTAGTACGCTCCTGTAGACTCTAGCTTTATCCAAATTGGATATGGAGCCCTGTGCAAATAGCCCCAATTCATGATGGAATCGTGTAACCAGACGTGGTCGTTCCACACACACTTCTGGGATTGACCTGAAGTAGATCCTCTTCAAGTTCATCAGGGGAGCGTCTTTCGAGAACTCAATAGACTTGAAATCGGCTTGCATTTTTCCCCCTTGGACATTCCGGAGTGAATGACGTGACAGAAATGCGTGTTGTAGTGAATAAAATTAGCTGCTTCAGCGTTGATCAAATTCTATTCTGACTGACCGATATATGCAAACTGATTTGTGCGGACGGCGGAAGGTTTTAGCGGGGACCGCTTAATGCGGCCCCCATGCGCGAATTTACTTTTTCATGGTTTCTTTTGCGGCAGTGAGGGTGTTCTTCATCAACATTGCTATTGTCATAGGACCTACTCCACCAGGAACAGGCGTGATTGCAGCCGCTTTCTCTTTTACTTCGTCGAAGGCCACGTCTCCAACGAGCTTCCATCCTTTTTCGGTTCCCGGAGCATCCACGCGATTGATGCCCACATCTATTACTACTGCGCCTTCCTTAACCATGTCGCCCTTCAGAAATTCAGGAACTCCTATGGCTCCAATGATTATGTCGGCCTCTAGGCATCGTTGCTTGAGGTTCTTTGTCTTGGTGTGGCACATTGTAACCGTGGCGTTCATGTCGCGCTGGTCGAGCATATTGGAAAGCGGTCGGCCCACAATGTTGCTGCGCCCTAGAATGACAACGTCTTGACCTGCAGTCTGAAAGCCGCCACGTTTGATCAATTCGATAACGCCGGCGGGAGTGCACGGCAAGAATCGCACCTCACCGATGCTTATCAGGCCCACATTAAACGGGTGAAAGCAGTCAACATCTTTTTCAGGAAGAATCGACCGCAAAATTTTTGTCTCGGGAATATGCTTGGGGAGTGGAAGTTGGCAGAGTATCCCGTTAACTGTCCTATCTTTGTTATACCCGTCGATCACTTCCGTGAGCTGCTCGGTTGTCGCATCAGCAGGAAGTCTCGTTTCGAGTGACTTTATTCCGATGTACTCGCACGCTTTCTTTTTGTTTAGAACATACACTTTGGAAGCCGGGTCCTCACCTACCAGAATTACAGCGAGACACGGTTCGAGGCCCTGCGCCTTGAGCCCGACGACTTCCTGTTTCATCTCGTCCTTCAGTTGCTGGGATACTTCATTTCCACTGATAATTTTGGCCGACATGCAAAAACCTCCTTGCTATCATAGACGATCTAATAAGATTGAGAACTTAGGTCCCCTGGGTCCAAGCTCTGGTTCTAAAGAAAACCGCAGCCACTAGGCGGTCAAATTCGGCAGTTTTCCTCTCAGCCGGCTTCAGATTCCAGCGCCGCGGCAATTTTTTCAATAGACTGAAAGATCTGCGGATCATCCAAAGACGGAGGCCGACTTTCCAGGTCCGCTTGGGCTATTTCTTCGGAAAACGGCAAGATCCCGATCAGTTGTATCCCGTCCAGATTCTTCAGAAGGAATTGTTCCTGTTCGGAATTTCTAACCTTACTACCCACTGCAGCGACTTTGTGAAGCCCTATATCCTTGGTAAGCTGCCTGACCTTGGCCGCCGTTTCGATGCTTCTTCTACCGGGTTCGACAACTATTACAAGGCGATCCACGCCTTGGGCAGTCCCACGGCCCAAGTGCTCGATCCCCGCCTCCATATCCATAATGACGAGGTCCTTTTCGTAAAGGACCAGATGAGAAATCAACGCTTTCAATAGAACGCTTTCCGGACAAATGCATCCACCGCCACCCTTTTTCACAGTGCCCATAATAAGGAGGCGCACCCCGTCTTTCTCGCGACCCAACGCTTCGGGAAGGTCATCCACTTTGGGGTTCATCTTAAAGAAACCGCCGACAGTGCCGGGCCTTAGGCCAGTGCGTTCGGTTATCAGATCCTCCATTTTAGCAACCGGCACGATTCCGGATGTGTCTATTCCGAGCGCGGAACCAAGATTCGCGTCCGGATCCGCATCCACCGCCAAGACCCTGTAGCCGTTCCTGGCCCAGTACCTTGCCAATAGACTGCTCAACGTAGTTTTTCCCACACCACCCTTACCGGATACCGCTATTTTCATCGCAATCCTCGCTTCGCTTAATTGGTACATCGATTCAAAATAAAATTGTTCATCAAAGTACCCAAATGGAAGCTTAGCCTCGAGACGCCTTCAATAATTCAAGAACCGCCATTTGTCCTGCGACAGCCATATCTTCAGCGCCGAAGAAGGCATCCGCGGTTTCATCAAAAAGCACGGTAGCTTCCGCCGGGAATTCTTCATCGCCACGCCACAAAATGCAAGTTATTGGAACGCAAGGGAAATATGACAACTCTACTGCCGCGTCGCCAGTCTGAAGGATCTTGCCTTTCAGTTTCTCGCCGGCCGTGATCATGGGCGACGGATCCGAGCCGAAAACGCTTACCAGCACCTCTTTGGTCCTTCGATTAAACGCAGGCTCGTAGAATTGGCCCTCCTTGAACTCCCTGAAGTGCTTCAGTTTACCCGTGGGCTGCCGTCCATCCGCATTGTTTAGGTAGTGTATGAACAGAATGGCAAGCCAAATGGGAGCTTCTTCGTCAGTTGCGGTGAAGAAAAATCGGTGAGTGTCCACATTCAGGGCGATTTCCTTATCAAGATGCGGAATAATTATGGAACGCCCCACCAACCTGGCTTGCGCTTTTTCCGCCACTCTGCCCGGGTCCCTTCGATCAAAGATCTCCAGACCTATTTTGAGCGCTTGCTCGTAATTGTCCTGATTGGGAAGCTCAGGGTTAGAAAGGTCTTTTATATTCAGCATGATCTTTTGTCCGTCAGGCGGATCAGATCGTCACTCGGCGCACTGAATTCACGTTTTCAAGAGCCTCGAGCGCCTTCACGGATTCTTCATCCACCTTGGAGTCCGTGTTGAGGAACAACAGGGCCTCACCACCCTGTTCTCTGCGCGCAAATTGAAAATGAGAAATATTTACGCCTCTTTCACCCAAGGTTGTCCCGACTTTTCCTATTACACCGGGTTTGTCGACGCCATGAATCAAAACAAGATATCCGGAAAGATCGAATTCGCCCCGGAACGCGCCGTACCTGACCATTCGAGGCTCAGACTTGCCGAATAAGGTCCCATCAACCAAATGTTCTCTGTGTTCGGTGATTACCTTGAACCGGAGAAGAGACGAAAAATTCTCTCCTTTGCTTATCCTGGTCTCGGAGACCACAATTCCCCGCTCTTGAGCAACCACAGGAGCATTCACCTGATTTACGTCATCGAGCATAATCGGAGTGAGCAATCCTGTGAGAAAAGAGGTGGTTATGGGCTTCAGCTCCATTTCTGTAACAGCCCCGGAATACTGGGCTTCCACGCTCTTGATCCCGGTTTGGATAGTCTGGCCCAAGAATAGTCCTAGCCGTTGAGCAAGATCCAGATAAGGCATCAGAGTCTCAAGTGCCTCTCCCGAGACCGCCGGAGCATTCACGGCATTTCGTATAGTCCCGGTGAGGAGAAAATCTCTTATTTGGGTGGCAACAGCTATAGCTACATTTTCCTGAGCTTCTTTAGTGGAAGCGCCAAGATGCGGGGTACAAATCAACTTGTCACTAGAAATCAGGCGAGTGATCCCCGGAGGTTCAGAAGAGTAAACATCTACTGCCGCACCGGCCACCTTTCCTGATTCAATAGCGTCAGCGAGATCCTCCTCGTTTATCACAGGGCCCCTCGAACAGTTTATGATGCGTACACCGGTTTTCATTTTTGCTATGTTCTTGGTGCTAATAAGATTTCTGGTGTCGTCTGTGAGAGGCACGTGCAAAGTTATGAAATCCGATTCTCTGAAAATGTCGTCCAGGGAGGCGCACCGAACGCCGAGCTGCTTGGCCTGATCTTCTGAGAGAAACGGGTCGTAGGCCATGACTTTCATTCCGAGTCCTACGGCGCGATTCGCGACAATTGCACCTATTTTCCCGAGGCCGATCACTCCGAGAGTCTTGTTAAAAATCTCGGTGCCGGAATATTTCTTTTTCTCCCATTTTGCCTGTTTCATGGACGAGCAAGCCTGGGGAATGTTTCTTGCCAGTGCCATCATCATGGAAAGAGTATGTTCCGCCGTGGTTACAGAATTCCCCCCAGGAGTGTTCATCACCACGATGCCTCTTTTGGAAGCAGCGGGAATGTCCACGTTGTCCAGGCCCGTGCCGGCCCTACCGACAACCTTGAGGTTAGTTGCAGCGGCAATAATATCAGCGGTGACTTTTGTGGCGCCTCTTATCGCCAACCCGTGATATTCGCCTATGATCTGCTTGAGTTCCTCAGGGCCGAGTCCGACTTTTACATCCACTTCGAGCCCTTCGGATTCTCTAAAGATCTGAACTCCCAACTCGGACAGATTATCCGAAACAAGGACCTTCACAGTCCATTCCTCCTTTGTGTGTGGTTATCAAACAAGGGCGACATAACTTGATTTCCGATCCGACCGAAATATATGCCGGAGCTTGGGGCTCCAAGAGGGTCACGAAGTGATTTCTTCCAAATCAAGTTTGAGGGGTTCCGAAACTATCATCCGGGTGAATAGCTGACATCAAAATTGCTAAGAGGTGCACTATTATCAGGAACTGGGCCGCGTGTCAAGCAGCGATCCAGCGTCGCAGCTACGATTCAGTAATGAGTGGAGGCAATGTAATCCCGAGACATTTAATTGCGACGGCACACTCAGGATATTGGCTAACCTCGCGCAGGAAACCGGTTCAAGAAGTAAAATATAGCAAGACTGTCAAGCCGAGCGTTGCAAACCCAAATAGTGCCAAGGGAGGGGCTTGATTAGGCAAGGACTCGTCACCTCTGTCTAACAGCATACTCTCGGGTACTCTCTGCAACCTCGGTTCGGATTCGAATATTATTTCAGCCCACGGTACGTCTTCTTCCCGCTTATCCAGGGAGCGGATCACTCGCGCAGCGCCTCCGGATGGACGATCGCGGGCATCCAACGGCGGGCTAAGGGCCAGCCCGGCAGGCTTTCTTGCACTAGTCTTATAATCAGGCTTTGTCTTATCTCCGGCTTTCGAGGTCAAGACTTTTCCTTTCTCCATTTTTGTGCGCTCCGATGAGTCAACGAAGCAAATTTTCCAGGTTTCTCCTTTGCAAGGAGGCGAGAGCAAGAAAATACTTTGCATCGAGGCGCTTGCCAGAAATTCGCGAATCGGCGAATCACAGTCCGTGTTATATACGGGCCATAGTCTTGAGTCAAACCTTTTGATCACAGCTCTTAGTCATCCATCGGCATCATAGCCGACAGGACCAGACGCTGCTCGATTTCCATTTGCTAATTGGCTCATCGGCGTGGTACTGCAGTGACAGTTTCATATCTGGAGGTAAAGATGGACGAATCCCGTAAGGCCAAGGAATCCATAATTGGCCTTATCGACAATCTTGGCGCGATAGGATTGTTCATGCTGAGTGAGACTCGAGCGTTGCTGCGCAAGAGTTGGGGCGCCTCCAAGGAGGAATTCAAGGCGGCGCTCGAGCAGACCGCTCGAAACATGAAAAAATCTGCGAAATGGGCAGCTGACGACGTCGAAAGGGCAGCTTCCCAAATAATGCAATCATGGGAATTGCTGGATTCCCAGAAGAAGAAAGATTGGAACGCATTCCTGTCTCAGTTCAAGAGCCGTTTGGACAACATCGGGAATATAACCGAAGAGACCTTTAACCTCTGCGTTGACAAAGCTAGAGACGAACTGGACAAACAATGGACAGCAATGGGAAGAATCGGAGAAGAACAGCTCAAGTTTGTCCAGACACAGTCCGAACAAATGGCAAGAACGTTCAAAGATCAGTGGGACGTTTTCGTGGATACAATGGACAAGACCGGGAAGAAAATCGATCGGGCCATTGACGCTGCTTTGGAAGAGTTGAAAAAAAAAGGTTAGAGGGCCAAAGTAGCAAACCTAAAGCCACCTTTACGAAAGCACGCCCTTTGAGAGCGAGAGGAACATACAATAAATGCTCGTTGTGGGATTGACCGGAGGAATAGCCTCCGGCAAAAGCACTGTCGGCCGAATGTTCCGAGATTACGGCATCCCGGTGATATGCGCTGACGAATTAGCCCGTAAAGCAGTGGAACCAGGATCCTCGGGGCTGAAGGAGATTCTGCGAGTGTTCGGAAATGGGGTCCTGAATGCGGAGGGTAATTTGGACAGAGCCGCCATGGCCAAGATTGTATTCCAGGATCCAGGTGCACGTAAGCTTCTGGAATCAATAGTGCATCCAGTGGTCTCGGAAATAAAGGAGCGGACTCTCAAAGGCATGGAATCCCTGGGACATGAGATCGTTGTAGTGGACGTTCCTCTGCTTTATGAAAGCTCATGGGAGAAAGATTTCGATTTCATAATTGTCGCTTATGTACCCAAGGATGTACAAGAGAAAAGGCTCATGCGCCGAGACAACATGTCCCGGGAAGAGGCACTGACACGGCTAAGAGCACAAATGAATATAGAAGAAAAAAAGAGGCTAGCCGACCGGGCAATCGACAACACAGGCGATCCCGAACAGACTCGACTTCAGGTCGAGAATCTGCTGAATCATTTGAAAATTCTTGCTCAAAGAAAGAAAACGTCCGGAAAAATCGAATCGGGATTCGGCTGATCTTGTTGCTCCTGACCTTACGATCTTTGATAGTATAAAGATACAATGAGTGCAGACAAGTCATAGTGTCTGCAACCAAACCTCTCATATTTAGGAAAGCTCTGGAAAATGGAAACACTGATAGGAATCACCATTTGGGTGATAATCTTTCTGGTGTGGTATTTCAAAACGTATCCGGACAAGATTAAAGGCATCATCCCGACTCACCGGCTCAAGATAAAGTTGCCTCGTATGAAAAGAACCGTGCCGTCGACTAGGCGACCATTTCATAGCCGCCAATCCGATTTCAAGTCTCTTGTGGAAATTGTGGAATCAGTCTGCGCAAGGGACCATATTGGGGCTTCTGATGCCGCTGCTATGGTTGAAGCAGTTAAGAAATTAATGGAAATTGAACCTTCAAGCGGCCAGATCTGGGAAGCTTATGCTCTTGACTCCCTGGAGAGCGCTGAGATCACCTGCGACGATTGTGGAATACGTGTGGAAAAAACGGTTAAGAAAACCGGAATAAAGATTATGTGCAGGAAGTGTGAGAAGTGGTTGGCTTTGAAGAACTCTAAGGTTATGATTATAGATCCCAGCCGGCATGACCTTGAAGACTGGGAAAAGTAACATCCTACGGAAACTTGCGGAGGGCAAAATGCGAGTTTTCAGCGTGGTACTTGCGGTATTCTTATTCGTGCTCTTTGTCGGGGGCTATTTCAACATTGCAGGGAAACCGATCTTGGAGCGCCTGGATTCTGTTTTCGGCACCAGCAGCCTGATGGATTTGCATTACGGGGTGTTTTTTTTCGTGTACCGTGGAGGAGATAAGCTGGAATCAGGAATTTCTCGAACCAATGAGGGGTTGAGGGACTTTCAGGAGAAACCCATCGGAATCGATAACAAAAAGAACTACCGAAGACTGGAAGATGCTTCCAAGTATTAACTTCAATTAGTGGAATAAAATGCTCTAATGGCCCAAGTCTTTCTGATTTATTAGTGGCTGAATCCACAGACGAATCTGTCCATTTCTTTACTAATTGCATGGTATCGGGCAGTTGAACACGGTCATTTTTCAATTCAGGATCGATGTACTATTCAATATTTCTTGAAATTAAACTTTAATCCTGCTATCCTTAACCCACGGAAGAAATACATTCTAATGGTCTGTGCATCTCAAGCATGAAGCGCAGGATACCGATGCCGCCACTTCAATACTTATCTTCGTATGCTTTCTTCCTGGCAAAACGAAACGCTGAGAAAACAGATATAGGACACCATCGGCATGGAATCGAGAGATCGACCCTCGGATGATCCCATAACTGTGACTATGGGAAGGGACAAGGCCCCAGTGGATTATCATCCAAGAATGCTTTCGGAATCGCAATTTCCCAGAGGCTCCGAATATCACGATTATGATGAGGAGCCGGAGAAGACACTCAAGGACTACATCAGAGTAGTTTTCAAGCGCAAGAGAGTTATTATTATTGTGTTTTTTGCTGTTGTTGCTCTTACAGCGGCTTACACTTTTACCCGAGTTCCCATTTATAGAGCTAATGCCACTCTCGAATTCGACAAAGAGAATACCAATTCCATAAATAATATAGGTGAACAGCTTGCTCCCAACTGGACCCAGACAGAATTTTTCGCCACCCAATCGGGCATACTCAAGAGTCGATTTCTTGCAGAAGCCCTTCAAGATAAAATGGACCTGGCCAATACCCCGGAATTCAAGGCGGAAGAGCCAAGCCTGACGAATCGATCGATCAACCAAGTCTTATCGTTGTTTTCATCCTCGGCCGAACCTGTGGGCACCAGCGACAGAACCAAAAGAGATGCACTGACCAAGGCCGTCATAGATAGGGTCACGGCAAAGAGAGAGACCAACAGCCGGTTGCTGAATTTGTCCATGGATGCCAAGAATCCTGAATTCGCGACAAAAATGCTCGAGAACTATATTGAGCTCTACCTTGAGCAAAACCTTCGTAAGAGACGCGTCATCAGCCAAGAAGCGGTCGGATGGCTCAAGGCCGAGCAAACAAAGGCAGAAGACAAGCTCGTCAAGTCCATGGCATCCCTGGTGAATTTTACAAATGACAACGGGGTTGTTTCTCTCGAAGACGCGTCAAACCACATATTAAGATTTTTCAACAGCTCTGCGGAAGGATTGGTGAAATCCAAAGAGCATCGTGTCCAATTGGAGGCCCTGCAAAAAGAAGACGCCTCAGAGGGAATGGGCATATTGCCTTCCGATTTCAAAGTCGCTGACCAAAACATAAGAGAGAAGTTGGCTTTGTTTGAAGCGGAATACATGCAAATGAGTGAAATCTATTCTGAGGACTATCCGAAATTAGTCATGCTCAAGAAGCAGATCAGTTTCCTCAAGAATAGACTCAGCGAGGGGGAAAAATCAGCAGTCAAGGCTGCGCTGGACACAGCGAAATCTCAAGAAAGCCTTCAACAGCAAGCTTTTGAGCAGGCGCGCAAAGAAGCGATGAACAATAATTCGCTTGGGGTTCAATATGCTGTCCTGAAAAAAGAAGCCGAGACCAATGAGCAGATCTATAAAATCCTGTTACAGAAATCAAAGGAGATGGAACTAAACATTCAGATCATTGGTAACAATATCAGCGTTATCGATCCTCCCATAACTCCTGTCATTCCAGTCAAGCCCAACAAGATGCTGAACCTGCTGATAGGAAGTTTTCTCGGATTGCTGGGGGGCATAATTGCAGCGTTCGTATTAGAGCAGGTAGACAATTCCATTCACACCACTGAAGATATTGAAAAGAACCTCAACCTTCCAAGCCTCGGAGCTATCCCCAATATTCTTAAATTCCGAAAACTTCATGGGTTGAATGGCAGTTCTTCCGGGTACGAGTTTCTTGCCTATAATTCTCCAAAGGCGCCAGTATCAGAGGCTATAAAGAACATAAAGACCTCGATCTTTCTTTCAGTGCCCGCGACGTCTATCAACACGATGGTAGTGTCCAGTTCAGTCCCACAGGAGGGAAAGACCTTTGTCAGTGTGTCCATAGCTTCGGTCCTTTGTTTGAATAGCAAGAAGGTGCTGATCGTTGACGCCGACCTGCGAAGACCCCGAGTAGGAAAGGTATTCGGGCAACCGGACAACATTCCCGGACTCACGACATACCTTACTCAAGAGAAAGCAAAGCTTCAGAGCATCCTACACAAGTCAAAAGTGCCCGGGCTCTACTACGTTACCGCCGGTCCTTTGCCGCCCAATCCAGTTGCGTTGTTGGAATCCGAGCGCATGCTTGAATTTGTAAATAAATGCAGTAGGGTCTTCGATTTTGTGATCTTCGATTCGCCTCCGGTTGCGGGTTTTTCGGATGCTCGAATATTGTCGAACAAAGTTGACGGAGTGATCATGGTCGTCAGGGAGGGAGCCGTCCCCTTGGAATTGGTTCGCCAGTCCAAAACCATGATTACATCAGCGAACGGAAGGATTCTGGGAGTAGTCCTGAACATGGCCAATGGAAGCTCATCCTACTATGGCAACGGATATCGCGGATACTATCGCTACTATGGCCATTATTACGGAAGCAAATCGGGCAGCGTGGCGCTCACCGCGGACGGGCAGACGACTCGCGGACACGGATGATTCTCGAGACGCCTGATCGTTTTCAGCCTCGATTGTGCAACGAGTCCGTAACCCTTCATATACACGGGCAGAGTTATCTTCAACGCCGCTGTTTTTTCTTTGATCGAACGCATTGCCGTACGCCTGTTTAACCAATTCTATTGCCCTTGTCCGCGGACTTTCATTAATACGCTGAGGCATTCCCTGGCCATCATTACTTCTTCGAAGGTTCGTACCACAAAAATTTTGATTCGCGATTCCGAGCTGGAGATTTCCAGCACCGGGTCTTCTGCAGTCGTTTTCTTCTGATTTTCGTTTTTTGCGTCATCCATGACAAAGCCGAGCATAGACGTTTTTGCCAGGACTTTGGAGCGAACAGTTGAGCTGTTATTCCCGATGCCACCAGTGAAAATCAAGGCATCGCAACCTCCCATGACCATAAGCATAGATCCGATGAAACGTCGCACTTTGTGGCAAAACGCATTCAGGGCAAGAGATGCACGCTCTTGACCCTCGCTAGCAGCGGCTTCCACTTCTCGCATGTCTCTGCTCAGGCCGCTAATCCCCAGTAAGCCTGATTCCCTGTACAGCATGTCTATCGTCTGATCCGGGGACAGGGAGTCCTCTTTCATGATTATGGGCATGAGCCCGGGATCCACGTCTCCGGAACGTGTCCCCATTATGAGGCCCTCCACGGCCGTCATTCCAAGGGTTGTGTCCACGGACTTGCCACCATCTACGGCGGTAACGCTTGCGCCGTTCCCCAAATGACAGGAGATAATCTTCATATCTCTGATGTCTCGCCGCATGAATTCAGCGACCTTACCAGACACGTATTGGTGCGAATGACCGTGGAACCCGGTCCTGCGGTAGCCTCGTTCCGCGAAATATTTGTAAGGCAGCCCGTAAATAGCTGCCGCGTCAGGGATGGTCCGGTGAAAACTGGTGTCAAAGACTGCTACGTGCAACGCGTGGGGCATCCGGATTTGGCACTCTTCAATTTCTTTAATCATCGCTGGATGATGCAGAGGAATCATAGGTGTCATGCGGTGAATCTCTCGAATAACCTCCGCTGTCACGGGGACCGCTTCTTTGTACTTGCCTCCGTGGCCGACTCTATGTGCCACTGCAGGCAACTCGTTCAAATCTCTGAGAGGACCTTTGGTTAACGTCGATAGAATCTCGTCCAGCGCAGCCCCATGATCTTTAAGGTCGATCTCCCTGGTTGTGTATTCTTCGTTGAGCCCTGAACTGCAGCCATGTGTGGTCCCATTCAGTCCAATTCTGTCCACTGTTCCAGAGAAGAGAATCGTCTCTGACGACATTTCAAAAAGGGTATATTTCAGGGACGAGCTACCGCTGTTTATGACTAAAATTTTCAGGTCGTTCTTCCAGTTATTCATTTTTGCTATCCTAAAAGTCACTGCTTCATTGCAGAGATGTTACAAGGTATGTACAGTTACTTATATTATTTTCGGCTGAGGGACAATGACGTTAGCCGTACACGGTTTTGAAAGAGATCATTCACGAATATTTCTTCATCTCTATAAGACGATTTGGGAGACATTATGAGAGAACAGTATGACGTAAACGCAAATATCAACAGCATAAGAACCGCGGTGACAGAGTCCGGATTTTATTCTCCGACGGTTTTCGAAGACACAGGATCTGCCCTGACCGAAGCCACTCGGATCTCAAACATGGGAAACATACTGAAGTCAGCAAGATCTCTTCATGCAGAATTGCAGAAGATGGCAGACTACATTCGGGAGCATGTCATTGAGAAAATACTGGAAGTCGAAAGACATATTCAGGAACCCAAACAATTCGAACAATTGTGCAAACTTCTGGAGCGCATAGTCATAGCATCGGAAGATTTCAGGAAAGAGGCGGAGCTTGTCCAGATCTACGGAGACCTGCTATCTCTCTATATTCTTTCACTATATAGGTGTGGTTCCGCCGGCAAAGAAAGCCCGATTCTCAGAATGATCCTGAAGAATATAACGCGTCGAAAGGTTATTGAAATAGACCAGACGCAACTCGAGGACGCAATCCAGCGCTTGAAGAACAGCATATGCATAGCAATTATTGCCAAACGATACGCGACATACATTTTGGTGACCCGCGGTTTGGAGATCGTGTTCAGAGGCGAGCTCGATTTCCGAAATCATGGTACCTCTCCGGAGGCTTTGGCGTTTCAAATTACAAATCTTCTCCTAAAACACGGCATAAAGCTGTCTGAAATCACTGACTTGGTGTGTGGAGGAGGAGACATCGGGACTCTTCCTGACGGGATTTACGTGCTTACGGAGAAAGTCCGCGACGAATCTTGGAAACGGCTTCACAACAGCTCGCTGAACAGAGGCGCCCTTGTGACATGGGAACTGCGACAACTGCTCAGGCCGCAAGGTGAATTGGATCGCATCCACGCGTCCGTATGCAGCCCGCTTTCCTTTTCCACGCTGAATTCCCATTCGGTAAGCTCGCTGTTTAAGGAAGACCCAAGAGAGTTGAAGCAAAACCTTAAAGGATACGTAAAAGTGACTCCATTGAAGTCCTTGGCTGCGCTGTTATCTGAGATTCAGAGCATCAACCCGGAGAACCTGAATTTACTGGTAATGTCACTAGATGAGCTCTTTGCTTCTGCGGCAAGAAAAATCGGGCCACGGCTGGTACGGGAAATGGCCGCTCAAGAAGCTAACAAGACCCTGATCAACTTTGATTTCGGCAAAATTCTCGAATGGTTGAAACAGGAGGATTTTGTAATTCCTCCGAACTTCCGTTTGGGGATGCAGGAAATCGGGACTGGCGTAAAGGAGATCTGTGAACTTCTCATGATTATCGAGTCCGGCAAGATTTCGCACCTGCTGGAACGCAGTCTGATGCACGTTGTGGATTCGTATGCCAAGCAGGTGGCTATGGTGTTGGAAATGGCTTCAGCTGGGGATTCTTCTCAAAGACCGCATTTTATAGTCATAACCAGCATGATGGCCCTAGACCCGCGTTTTCAAAGGCTGTTCGTCAAAATTCGTAATCGGATCGACAACCCGCTCACTCCAATAATGTGCCTGGATTCACTGGAACATGAATACCTCATAGCGAATCACCTTTTCGAGATGTACGTAAATCCGGACAAAGGCGACCGACGTCTGCATTACTCGGTTGAAGAAAAGAGCATGAAGCAGGCCCTTCAAATTTTGGGAGCGACAGGAAAGGGATTTGAGACGTTTTCATTCTCTCAACTCTTGGACGAGGTCACGGGATTAATTGCTGACGGGACTTTAGCCCCGGCGAATCTTGTGCTTGTGGGAGCAGACAACGAGGATGCGCTTCTTGCAGTATCAAATGCCAAGGACTATGGTTTGTTGAACAAAATTGCGCTCATCGGAGATCCGGACGAAATCGTAACCGCAATTCAGCGCGCAAAAGTCCACCTGAGCCCGAATCAAGATCCAAAGGTGGCAATAGTCCCGATAGATCCTTTGGCTGTAGATTTCGAACAAAAGAAAAAGTCAATGGCTGATGTATTTCAGAATTTCCTCAGGAACAGCCCGGATTTTGTGGTGATGAAAGGGAGCCTTGATACCGCAGGGGTCCTCAGGGAAGCGCTTTCAGTATACAGAACAGAAGATGACGCTGGTGGTGAACCTAAGAGAAAGATGGCATCGCATACAGCGCTATTCGTCTTGCCGGACGGAAGGTTCTTCGCTCTCTCAGATGCCGCGGTGAATCCCGCATTCAGGAATGCGGATTCATTGCTAAGAGCTATAGAGAATCAGTTGGATGTGGTACGAAAGGTAATCAATTCCAACCACATGCTGAAAGTCGCAATAATCACGGCAGTGGAAAAAGAAACCTCGGCCATCCCATCCACACTACTCGCAGCGGAAGCTGAACAGAAGTCTCAGGCCCTGGAAAATCGGTATGGCCCCCTGGTTGTGGAAGGTCCATTGTCCTTCGACTTGGCAACCGTTCCTGAGGTGGCTGAGGAAAAAAAATATCAGGGAAGAATCATGGGAGACGCTAATTGTCTGGTGGCAACCGACATCAATACTGCAAACGTCCTTTACAAGATGCTGTCCAAAACCATGGGGAGTCTCGGACTTATTGTGGACACGGGTTCTGTAATCACGGCTGGCCCAGGGACCGTGCCGATAATCCTCACCTCAAGAGGAGACACTGCTCAGACAAAATTCAATTCTATACTTCTTGCCTTGGCCTATTCTTCGGGCTCGAGGAATGTTTCGAAAGCAAAGGAACAGAATGATTCGATTTGATTTATGAAGCGCAAAGATGGCATCGGACTCCAGATCAAGTCATCGAAGGAGATCGGGGATTGAACATGTTATTCCGGCCGGAGCAAACCAATTTTAGCAGGGGGATTGCTTGATCGCTCCGCTCTTGCAAGTGCGACGCTGATTGATTTATTTCGGAATTGTTCACTTGGCAAGAAGAGCCACTGTCATTGCGAGGACGTGAGCCCGTGGCAATCTCCCAACCGGCAGGAATAGATTGCTTAGTCGTCTTACTCCTCGCAATGACACCTGTCTCACACCCCGATTCTTTGGTAACGGCATAAATCCGATTTATTTTACTCTATTTACTGAATATTTGCGTCAAGGAAAAATAGATCTTGACTCGGAAAGGATGTCGCAATAGACAAAAAAAAGGCGGAGAGGATTTCGAATTGGCCGAAATGTCTCTTGCACTTTCAAAACAGGGTGGTATAATAATTCTTTTAAGCTAGCCAGGGGCCAATAAGTTCCCCATATTCACACACATATATCCGGAGGAAGACAATGCAGTGCATAACCTTGAAAAAGGGCACAGAGTGTGCATTCATGACAAACAAAGGGTGCAATTTCAACGGCGGCCGATGCCACTCGGTCGTCGATTCGTGCGCAGGCTGTTCCAGAGCATTACCATTCGATGAAGCCACCTACTGTGCTGTATCCCCCAATCCCGCCTCTAAGTGGGCCCGCGGAAACTGTAATTTCGCTACCCATCTCGAGCGCAAGACCGCGGAACAAGCTCATAAAATCAATCCGTTAAAGGCTTCAAAAAGAGCTGCGGCTTCCAAGAAATAAGGTCAATCTGCGGCCTTGTCGTATATCTGTCCGGCCGGAGGTTTGGCTCAACAATTGCGCGCTGAACCTGCCATGTGGCTCTTCGCGTTCAACCAGGTACAATCGGGGAGGGATCTTCTTTGTTCAAGGAAGATTCCCCCCTATCATACCGATTCGACGTGAACGTGAAGTTCCAATTACAGAATATAGCGGCTCAAGTCTTCACTCTTAACTATATCCTGAAGTCTTTCGCGAACCATCTGTTGGCTTATACGGACTGTCACTCCCCACATGTCGGGTGCCTCGAAGGAGACCTCCTCCAGGAGCTTCTCCATTATGGTGTGGAGGCGGCGAGCGCCTATATTCTCCGCACGCTCGTTCACCTCTTCCGCAAGCGCAGCTATCTCCAGGATCGCATCAGGCTCCAGTTCCAGAATGACGCCCTCGGTCTTGAGCAACTCTTCATACTGCCTCACCAGAGCATTCTTGGGCTCCGTCAATATGCGCACAAAATCATCGCGTGACAGCGCCGATAATTCAGCCCTCAAGGGGAATCTTCCCTGTATTTCCGGTATTAGGTCGGAAGGCTTGGACACGTGGAATGCCCCAGCTGCCACGAATAATATGTGATCTGTCCTCACCACCCCGTGTTTTGTGTTTACCGTGCTTCCTTCTATAATCGGCAGCAGGTCTCTCTGAACTCCTTCCCTTGAAACGTCAGGGCCAGAAACCATAGACCTGGAACCCGCAATTTTGTCCAACTCGTCTATAAACACAATTCCCGTTTGTTCCACGTGCTCTCTAGCCATTTTGGTGACCTTGTCCGTGTCTATCAGTCTGCTCAACTCTTCCTGGACAAGCATCTGGAGCGCTTCCGGCACCTTAACCTTCCGCCGTTTGGTTTTTCCGGGGAAGATGCTTGAGAACATATCTTTGAGATTTATGTCCATCTCCTCCATTCCGGCTGGAGAGAACACTTCAACAACCGGGATAGCGCTTATTTGGGTCTCTATTTCGACTTCTCTGTCGGCCAGCCTCCCGGATCGGAGCATTTTCTTGAATTTTTCCCGAGTGCGTTGCGCCACTTCCAAGTCGTCACCAGAATCGGCCTGAGGGGCGGAGGGCATCGGACGCTTCACCCTGCGTGGAGAGCGCACGGGCAACAGGATATCAAGGAGGCGCTCCTCAGCCAGTTCCTCTGCTTTAGGGCGGAGAGCTTCATATTCCTCCACCTTGACCATATTGATACCTATCTCCACCAGGTCTCTGATCATGGACTCCACATCTCGTCCGACATAGCCGACTTCTGTGAATTTGGAGGCCTCCACTTTCAGAAAAGGAGATTGTGCGAGTTTCGCAAGTCTACGGGCTATTTCAGTCTTTCCCACGCCTGTTGGGCCTATCATGATAATGTTTTTTGGAGCTATTTCATCCCGAAGCTCCTCCGGAACCTGTCTTCTGCGCCAACGGTTTCGGAGAGCAATGGCGACCATTTTCTTTGCCCGATCCTGGCCTATGATGTATTTGTCCAGTTCTGCTACTATCTGACGTGGTGTAAGGGTTTCCATGATTCCTCTTCGATACGCTTCCGTATTCTCTTGTCGTGTGTTGGATTCTATAACTCTTCTATCACAAGTTCATCGTTGGTGTACACACAGATTTCCGCCGCTATTTTCATAGAAATCCGCGCTATTTCGAGGGGCTCCATCTCCGTGTTCACGATCAGTGCCTTGGCTGCAGCCAAAGCGTAGTTTCCTCCTGATCCTATGGCCACAATCCCGTCGTCCGGTTCCAATACGTCTCCATTTCCCGATAAAAGGAACGTCTTTTCCGAATCGGCAACCACGAGCAAGGCTTCGAGTCGTCTGAGCATTCTGTCAGTTCGCCATTCCTTCGCCAGTTCAACTGCTGAACGAGTCAAATTATTGGAATATTTTTCCAACATTTGCTCGAATTTTTCCAGAAGAGTCAGAGCGTCTGCTGTTGACCCTGCAAAGCCTGCGACGACCTTGGAACCCTTTCCCAAACGCCTCACTTTTCGCGCAGAATGCTTCACAACAGTCTCTCCGAAAGAAACTTGGCCGTCTCCGGCCATCGCTACTTTGGATCCTCTCCTGATGCATAGAATAGTAGTGGAACGAACTCGGTTGCGCGTCATTCATTATTCCTTTTTGGTAGCGGCCGAAATGCCCTAATTCGGCCCGTTGTCATGGCTTTTGTCATCCGATGCTTTGTCTGCAGAAGTCGTTTTCTGCGTAGCTCCGCTTCTCGGATGCGATCTGTCGTAGACCTCCATGAGTTTCCCCAGATCTGCCTTGGTGTAGCGTTGAGTGGTGGAAAGACTCGCATGGCCCAGCAGCTCCTGGATTGATCGCAAGTCTGCTCCTCCGTACAACATGTGTGTGGCGAAAGAATGCCGGAATGCATGCGGAGAGACGTTTTTCGCCAAACCGGCGCACACAGCGCTAGATTTGAGTATACGTGCGACACTCCTCGAAGACAACGGTCCACCGCGAGAGTTAAGAAAAAGAGCTTCCGTATTGAATATCGATTTACACCTAAATTCCACGACAGCCCGTAAAGGCAGATATTCATTAAGCGCTGTCGTTGCTCGGGAGCCTACCGGCACATATCTCTCTTTATTGCCTTTTCCGATTACACGTACCCATCCGTTTCCGAGATCCAAATCCTGAAGCTTGAGTGATGTAAGTTCGCTTACTCGAAGTCCTGAAGAATAGAGCAGCTCATAGATCGCTAGATCCCGTTTGCCGGCCTTCGAATTACGCGAAAAAAAACGACTCATTTCATCGGCTGTTAACGCTTTTGGCAGCGGCTTCTCAGTCTTGGGGGCTCTGATATTGGCAGCCGGATTTATCATAAGGATTTTTTCGCGTACCAAGAAACGAAAGAAAGTTTCTTATGGCTGCGAGCCTACGTCCTATCGAGGTCTTCTTCAATCGTGCGAAACCACTGGCAAGAAAGCCTCTAATGTGAAATTGGTCTATTCTTTGGATTTGTCTGAGTTCCTTTGATTTACCAGATTCTGTTAGATACGCGGAAAAACTTGCCAAGTCCGAGACATACGCCCGGATCGTCTCTTGGGAACGAAGCTTCTCTATACGAAGATGCCTAAGAAATAGGCCTAATGCGCTATCGAAATTCAAGAAAACCTCCCGGAGATTCCACAAAGCGCTTACCAGCGCTTCAGATTTGATTTGAGCTGTTCCTGATGACAGGCCCATCAAGCCCTCCAAACGTAAAATACTACAAAAACCATAAATAATCAATCTATTAGCGTCATTTATTATACCTATTACTTACACGAGTCGGCAGGGAGACCCGTTGGAGTGTTTGTTGCTGATAAATATCTCGCGATTTAACACGCCTTGGTATTTTTGGACATGTTTGACTATGCTTCTAGTATAGCGAATGAACAAACTAGGTTATAGCGACTCTGTTTCTGTGCACATCGGGCAGCCCTTAGCCCTCCATGATTGAATGGTTACTTAGAATGGAAATGAAACTTGACTCGGAGAGGTTAGTAAACTATGTTATTGAAAATGCGAGGTATTATTGCACTGAAAAGAACGGATGGACAGGCATTGAAGATTAGTCACAAATTTGGAGCAATTGTTTTTCTCCTGCTTCTTGGGGTCCGTTTTTTAGACTGGAAGCAGAAGCCTTTCAGCTAACTTTGAGTTTAAGTCTTGAACTTTATTCAGGATGGCTTGCATGTTGATTTATGACCTGGCGAGAATTTCGCTAAGACAGATTTACCGAAATAAGCGGCGCTACAAAAGTGTCATCATAGGGATTTCGCTGGGCATAGCAGGCCTGGTGACAATAATCACCATGGGAGATTCCGTTGAAAGTGATTTGAGCCGCAACCTCGAGCTTCTTGGAAGCACGACAATAATAAAGGCCACTTGGGATAGGGAACGGATATCACTGTGGCATCGAGGTCAATACCATCAGAAGGATGTGGATGACTTAAGGAGGCTTCCCGGGGCCCGATTCGTCAGTCCCGTGGTTTGGAGTTGGGTGCAGAAATTCGCACGGGACAACTTGGAGATCCCCGGCCGCCTAGGGGGAGTTGAATCCAATTTTTTCGACACCATTCATTTGCCAGTCACACTGGGTCGTACAATCTCTGAGGAGGAGACTCGGACGATGGCCAGCGTATGTGTTTTGGGTCGGAACATTCGCTCAAATCTATTCAAGGACGCCAACCCTATAGGGAAACCGATATTTATTTCAGGAAGCATGTTCACGGTGGTGGGCGTGATTGGCGGAATGGAAGATCCGCAGTATGACGACACTGTGCTCATACCTATTTCAGTTGCCAGATCCAGATTCCCTGAACATGTACGAGATACCGGACGTGTACATCAGGGCGATCAATTGGGACGTTGTCCCGACGCTTCGACAGGAAGTCTTTGATATACTAAGTCGAAATCAGCCGGCATTCACGGATACCATGGATGTCCGTTTCTTTCCGGAGCGGATTGAAACAGTCCGGAATGCAATTTTGCTGGTCAAGCTGTTCCTTTACGCGGCGATGTGTGTGACCCTGATTCTGGGCGGACTCGGCATCACGAATGTCATGCTCGCTGCAGTCCGTGAACGAACCACCGAAATTGGCTTGAGGAAAGCTGTTGGAGCCACAGATGGCATGATAATGTCTCAATTTCTTATGGAATCAGTATGCATTAGCTCAGGTGGAGCGATAATCGGGATGATAGTGGGATTCTTGTCGGTCGAGTCTCTTCAATGGATTTTTCAGACGATTCCCGATGATCAAGTCTTTTGCGCCAGTCTGGCTGGAGGAGCATTATTTGGCGTGGTTCTTGGAATCATTTCCGGTCTGCTGCCCGCTAGAAGGGCCAGCAGACTGGGCGCAGCGGAAGCCATGAGTTTCGAGTAGGCGCCAGTGAAGACATGCTGCAAAGCATTCTTCACATGTTTTACCGGCTGTTCACCCGATCAGGCTCCTTTGTGATGACGTTCCAGGAATTCGGTCCACCGTCGGTCTGTGAAATCCTGAAGTGTTTGGATTTGTTCCTCAGTGATTTTCTTGAAACGTGTCTGCCCTTTGACATAATCCTCCACAGTCTTCTTGCCCCCCTTTTCTGCGATTCTCAAAGAGCGGGAAGTGAGCCTGAACTTACCCTCGATGATCTCGTACAAGACATGAATCCCTGTATCCGCCGCAAGTTTACCCATTTTGATCAAATCTTTGTTGGGAAATCCCCATCCGGGAGGACATGGCGCATGCACTTCAACATACCTCGGTCCCCTGATCCCCTTGGCAGTACGGACTTTATCGTAAAGATCCAGCGGAAACGAAGGGGACGCTGTGGCCACATAGGGTATTCGATGGGCCTCTACAATTTGAAGCATGTCCTTTTTGTGTTGGAGCTTGGCCAAAATCGGGGTAGTGGTGGTTATTGCGCCCGCAGGACTTGCGCTTGAACGTTGTGTTCCGGTGTTCATGTATCCTTCGTTGTCATAGCAGACGTACATGAAGTCGGTCCCTCTCTCCAAAGCTCCTGACAGCGATTGAATGCCTATATCGTATGTTCCGCCGTCACCTGCGAACGCCACCACTGTATAGCCAGTCTTGCCGGTCGCCTTCAGGCCAGCCACGATTCCGGACGCAGCGGCTCCAGTAGCGGCAAAGGGATTGTTAACGCATATCACTTTTACCGGAGTAATCGGGTAGACGCCATGGAGGACCGTCATACAGCTTGCGGGTACTGCAACAATGGTTTTTCCCGGGTCCAGGGCCTTCAAGGAGTGGCGGTAGGTGAGCATCAAACCGCACGCGGCGCATGAGCGCGTCCCTGGTAAAATAAATTCTTCACTGGGTAATTCTTTCGCTGCCTTGGTTGCCATCATTATTCCTCTTCCAAATCCTGCGGGAATGAGCCTGTTCACCCGCGGATATCAATCCATTTGTCTGTCGAGTGCTTGGTAATGACCTCTGCCGCAGTTTCCGCGAGTTGCTCGGCCCTTACGTCCCTGCCTCCCAGGCCGGCCACGAAAGATGCGATTCTCGGCCTGAGATCCCTGTCAAAGAGAGCAGCCTTGAGATCAGTGGCAAGTGCACCCATATAGCCGTAGCTGACGTCTTTCTCAAAAACAGCTATGGTTTGGGCTCTGAGCAACGCTTTAGCCAGCGCCTCTGCAGGGAAGGGACGATAAGCTTTCACGCCGACAACGCCAGCCCGGAAGCCCTTCTGTCGTAGGGAGTCAGCGGCCAGCGTGCATTCAGAAGCAAGGGAACCCATGCTAACGAGTACGTGTTCAGCGTCCTCCATACGGTAGCTCCAAACAAGACCTCCCCAGCTCCGGCCGAAAATTGTCTTGAATTGACGATCTGTCTCCTTGACGACATCGAGAGAAGAAATGAGGTCTTCTTGAAGTTTGTATCGAAGATCCATATATCCAGGCCTCTCATTGCCCTCCGAATCCTTCCTGGGTTCGCTGAGAATCAAAGGATTCAGATTCATATACGACCCTTGGGAAACTCCAGCAGAGTCCGGACAAGGCGGCAGGAATTTGTCCACGGATTCTATTCCGGGCGTCTCCACAGGAGTGCTGGCGTGAGAAAGTGTGAAACCGTCGTAGCAAACCATGACTGGGATAAGGACGCTTTCGGCAATTCTGTAGGCTTGGATAATCGTGTCTAGAACCTCCTGGCTGTTACGGCAATAAAGCTGAATCCAACCAGTGTCTCGTTGAGAAATCGAATCCTGCTGATCATTGAGGATTGTCCACGGAGCGCCGACTCCTCGATTGACACAAGCCATGACAACCGGGACCCTGCTTCCTGCTGCCCAATGGAGCATCTCATGCATATAGAGAAGCCCGTTAGCGCTGCTGGCTGTGAATACTCTGGCGCCCATTTGGGCCGCAGCAACAACTGAAGCCATGGCCGAGTGTTCGCTTTCCACGGTGAGGTATTCCGCATTCAGATCGCCGCTCTCCACCATAGCAGCAAGTTCTTCTGTGACCGGGGTCTGAGGCGTAATCGGGTACGCGGCAATCACCTGAACCTTACACAGCGCGGCCGCGATTGCTGCCGCTGTATTGGCTGTAATGATCCTAATGTCTTTCATCGGGATCTCCTTGTCTTCCCTCGAGCATGGTGATAGCCTTTCTCGGGCATTCTTCAGCGCATATTCCGCAGCCCTTGCAGTATTCGATATCAATTTCCAGCGGAAACGACCTCGAAATCACAGCGTCAGGACAATACATCCAGCACAGAAGGCAAGATTCCTGCTGTGAACACTTTTCATGGTCAATTTTGGGGGTGTTCGATCTCCAGTCACCCGTCTTGCCGGCTTCTCCGGCAGCTGGTTTGGAGACTGCCGTGACAGTCTCTCTGATTTTGTTAGCCATAGTTTTCCTCACAAATTGTCCGAGTCGCCGGTCGTGACTACATTGAGCACTCCGGTGGGATTGATTCACACAACGCCGGTTTGAATTCGCTCCCAAATCAGCAAGATCCGGAAATTTTTTGTCGAAAGAAGGTTTTCCCCAAACCAGCTGAGAAGTTCTTGCGGAGGGGTTCGGGAAGGGACTTTTTACAGAAAGTCCCCAGCCGAATCTTCCTTGCTTGAAGGGATTTCCGAGTCACGCGTGGGCGGAAGCAGCCGGCATCTCGTACCTTATAATTTTTGTAGTGTTATATGCAAATTCCAGGGCGGCCAGATTTCTATCGAGGGCCGCTCCTTTGAATTTCCTGCCTATCGACAGGCGAATGTTTTCCATGCTCACCAGGTCGGATGCCGCGGCAAAAGGTCCCAGAATAGACGTGGAGATAAGGACGTTGCCTTCTACTATAAGACCAGCGGCCTCGGATGAATGAAACGCATCAGCAACCGCTATGGTGTAGGGACCATCCACTCCGAGATCCTCCGGCCGTCGCGGCGAGTTCACTATCAGAAGACCGCCGGTTTTCAAATTTGCCGTGACGTTTACCATATCCAACAGATTGTCATCCAGGACTACGGCAATGTCAGGATAGAGAACATTGGAAAACGTACGAATAGGATCGCGGGAAATTCTGCTGTGAACGCTCACCGGAGCGCCACGCCTTTCCGAAAAGTAGGTAGGCTTTGCGCTAACGCCCTTGAATCCCTGGTAATACGCCGCCTCAGTGAGGATCTTGGCCGCAGTTACAGCGCCCTGTCCGCCGCGGCCGTGCCATATGATTTCATAGGTGATACTCATAGATCTGTCTAACCCCTATTAAATTCGAACTCTTTTAAGTTAATCGAGCGAGCCGCGTTCGTCAAGATAGAACAGCTGGAATGCAAAACATTTGTGCAGATTGTGACATTTATTTGCCAAAAGTTCTGTATAACGAACAACAGTGTTCGTTGAAGATTGTTTCGCCGTTTCACTTCTCGCAACTAGAGGTCAGTGCATCGCATGCAAATTATTGTTCCGCTAAGAGGCCCTGCAAAACGAGATGTCGGCGTTGTCGCAGGCACGGGAATCCAGTGAATCACTGCGACCCCTTCGGGATTCCCGCCTGCGCGGGAATGACGGCTGGCGATATTGCAGTTCGTTCTTAATCTCAAGCTGCCTGTTAGAACGCACATTGGTCATGGACACGGGAGACAACAACCTTATTGAGAGTAGCTGTTCTCTCCGGATAGCCGAAAAAATGTCAGGTTTGCTTGCTTATTAGGCGGAAAGGGATCTACCGGTCGTGCGGGACACCCTTTCCATGCATATTGAGGCGTATGAAGGCTCAACTTCGTATCCTACGAAGCTCCTGCCGGTGCGTATTGCTGCCACAGCGGTGGAACCGCTTCCCATGAATGGATCGATCACGGTTTCGCCTTCAAATGTATAGAGATGAATGAGGCGCTCTACCAGCGCGACAGGGAACGGAGCAGGATGTCCTACGCGGCGGGCCGATTCTGCAGGAATATGCCACACGCTGGTGGTCGCGGCCATGAACTCATCGCGGGAAATGGTGGACGTGCCCCTATGAGGTCGATCAAAACGTTGCTTGGAAAAAATCAAGACGTACTCATGCAAGTCTCTCAGGGTCGGATTTCCAGCAGACATCCACGAGCCCCACGCGCATGAGCCTGTGGCCCCCTTGGCCTTGACCCATATTATTTCGCCACGCATCAGATAACCCGCTTGACAAGCAAGTGCAGATATCAGCCCATTCAGAGGGATGTAAGGCTTCCTGCCGATGTTGGCCACATTGAACGACACGCGGCCGCCCGGAACGAGCACTCTGTGGGTTTCCTTGAGCACTCTTCCGATGAATCCAAGGTACTCGTCCAGGGTCATATCCTGGTCGTAGTCCTTTCCCACATTGTAAGGAGGCGAAGTCACCATCAGCGCGACGGAGTTGTCCGGCAACTCGTGCATATCTTCAGATGTATGCAAAAAAACTCGGTCCAAGCACTGTTGAGGTACGGTATTTGTTTGATCCGATGTATTGTGCAGTGCTTTAGTCGTGAATAATTTACGCTTGTAAAAAGAAGAGGAGTCGTGACTTTCCCTTCTGCTCGTTCCGAACGACTGTGTGGAGGTTTTTTTCTGCAATTTACCTGGACTCTCAGGGGATTTGGGTGTGCTTGTAAGCTGTGCACGGGGGACCGTTTAGCAGTTGGCACAGTTAATGTCAAATTAAATCAATATATAGCGATTAATTATTAATGTAAAAGATAAAATATACTGATATTAATTGATAATTACTGGGTAATATAGATCAATTTTCTTGAGGTGCCTCTTTCGATGAGATCGACATGTGGTACGCATTCCTTTACGAGCTGAAAGCGAATTCGCATGTGACTGTCATTGCGGGGAGTGAAATGACACTGTTGGCCCGATCTTGGCCCTGTGTGCGTGAATGTCGGACTGCCGCTGCTTGCGTGAAAATCGAGTTATGTGGTAATGTTAAAGTTTAGGGTAGTGCGGCCGGGCAGCGATTTTTCGAAACCAACTCGAGATGACTCTTTGGAATAGGATCTGTGTGGTCCTAATCACGGCCGAACAAATATACCGGAGGGCACATGACCGGTGCTGATCTGCGCGAAAAATTTCTGAAATACTTTGAACAAAGAGGCCACACGAAGCTGGCGAGTTCTTCTCTGATTCCTTCCGGAGACGCTACGCTTCTTTTCACCAACGCTGGCATGGTTCAGTTCAAAAGCGTTTTTACCGGCGCTGAGAAACGTCCGTACAATAGGGCTGTCACCGCGCAGAAATGTCTCAGAGTAAGCGGCAAACACAATGACCTGGAGAATGTAGGCCATACTGCGAGGCATCACACATTCTTTGAAATGCTCGGCAATTTCTCGTTTGGAGACTACTTCAAAGAAGATGCCACAGCTTTTGCCTGGGAGTTTCTCACCAAAGACATAGGGGTTCCCAAAGAAAAGCTCCATATAACGGTCTATAAGGATGACGACGAAGCCGAAAAGATCTGGCATAAACTACTCGGCCCAGGAACCAATCCAATCATTCGATTGGGAGAAAAAGAGAATTTCTGGAGTATGGGTGATACAGGTCCTTGCGGACCATGCTCGGAAATACATATGGATCAAGGTGAACGCCTGGGCTGCGGGAATTCTGATTGTGGCCCGGAATGCGAATGCGACCGTTTCCTGGAATTGTGGAATTTGGTGTTCATGCAATTCGACAGAGACGCTTCTGGGCGCATGACCCCATTGCCCAAACCATCCATAGACACCGGCCTGGGACTGGAAAGGCTTGCTGCGGTCGTTCAAGGCGTTGACAGCAACTGGGATTCTGACCTATTCACGCCCATAATTCGTCGGGTCGAAGGACTTTCCGGCATAGAGTGCAAGGGCAGAGATCGCAGCTCCGTGGCTATACGCGTGATAGCCGACCACAGCCGTGCTGCCGTGTTTCTGATATCGGACGGAGTCTTGCCCTCCAACGAGGGGAGGGGATATGTGCTGAGGCGCATATTGAGACGCGCTTTGAGGTACGGAAAATACATAGGGCTCAATGATCCCTTCCTTTATGATTCTGCTGGAGTGGCGGTTAATCTCATGTCCCCTGCGTATCCGGAGCTGGCTGCTAACGCAAAACTCATTACGAAAGTGATACGCAACGAGGAAGAGCGTTTCCTTGAAACACTGGCCAGAGGACTGGTGCTTTTCGAGGAAGAGGCAGGTCGAATTTTGGCTGATTCCGGAAAAGTAACTTCCTGGAGAAATTGCTTTTAAGCTCTACGACACGTTCGGGTTCCCGCCGGACGTTACAGCGGATCTGGCTGGCGAAGCAGGACTGATTGTGGATCAGGCTGGATTCGATAAGGAAATGGCCCACCAGCGAGAGATGGCCAGGCAGTCATGGGAAGGAATGGCCGGAGAGGATCTGGCAGCTCTAAGAAAGATTTTGGAGGAGGGGATCAGCAGTGAATTCACCGGGTACGAAACCCTTGAAGACTCAGGTGTGGTATTGGCAATTATCAAGGACGGACATCGTATCTCCGAGGCAAAAGCCGGTGAACGCGTTGAAGTGATAACTGACCGAACTCCATTTTACGGCGAATCGGGCGGCCAAGTGGGCGACCACGGAATGATTGTCTCGGATGGAAATGAAATAGAGGTGGAAGACACCATAAAGCCGTTTCCGAATCTTATCATTCACAAGGTCCTGCTTAAATCCGGAGCCCTCAAAGTGGGCGACAGAGCGGACCTCAAGGTAAACACTGGGCTCCGCAAATCCATCATGGCAAACCATTCAGCGACCCATCTCGTACAGTGGGCGCTCAGGGAAGTCCTAGGGGACCACGTGAAACAGAGTGGCTCGCTAGTAGAAGGCCAAAGACTCCGCTTTGATTTCACGCATTTTTCTTCGATTACGCCTGAGGAACTGGTCAGGGTGGAAGAACTGGTGAATGAGAAGATCCAAGAGAATGTTGGAGTAATTACCGAAATCCTGCCCATAGAAGAGGCCATGAAAAGGGGGGCCACAGCCCTATTCGGTGAGAAGTACACGGACACAGTTCGCATGGTCGCCATGGCTGATTTCAGCAAGGAGTTGTGCGGTGGAACACACGCCACACGAACAGGAGATATCGGTTTATTTAAGATCGTAAGCGAAGGGGGAATTGCCTCGGGCGTGAGGAGAATTGAGGCCGTCACCGGCCGGGGCGCCTTGACTTACGTCCAATCCCTGGAAGAAGAAATTCACACGATGGCCGACCGACTCAAAGGCACCAGGGGCGAACTGGTAAAGAAACTTGAAAAAGTGATGGAAGAAAAAAAGAGCAAGGATCGCGAGTTTGAAGCGCTAAAAATGAGGCTGGCCGGAAAACAGACTACCGACATACTTGAAGGAGTTCGGGAAATAAACGGGGTCAAGGTGTTGTCCCGCATCATCGAAGATATATCGGATCCCAAGGATTTGCGGGACTTCGCTGACAGAGTTAAGGACAGGATCGGTTCCGGCATAGCCCTGTTGGGGGCTAAATCCGACGGAAAGGCCTTGCTGCTCGCGGTAGTCACGAAGGACCTCACTAACAGATTCCACGCGGGTAATATAGTGAAGAAAGCTGCGCAAGTGGTAGGTGGATCCGGTGGTGGCAGACCAGATATGGCACAGGCCGGCGGGCCCAAAGTAGCGGATCTGCCGGAGGCTCTTAAGTCCATTGAAGAATTTCTATAATGTTTACGATACGGAAGCGATCTACTTTTTGTGGAGCGGGCTTTCAGACTGCCTGCCATAAAACACCAATAATGTCAGGCTGGAAAGCACGCCCAGCGGATTGATCGGACCCAAGGCGTATGCTCATTCCGCCTCCAACTAATAGTCAATTGTCTTGGCTAGGCAAGCTTGACAGCCAAGAGATCCTCTCTCTAGCGAGGAGACCATGAATATAAACGAGAATGACGAAGTTTACGGAAGGATAACCAGGGTAATAAATCAACTGAAGATGGCGAGACAATCAGTAACCATCTTCAAGGTGGTGGAACTCACTGGATTGGATTCCTTTGTAGTATTCCAATATTTTTACACCAAAGGATTGCTCAAGGGCAAATGAGAAAAGGGACCAGAGGCCTAGTCCTCCCATCCCTCTCTCATAATCATGGCAGGCGAGACACAGTCTAATCTACTGCAGTCGACGCCAAAACCGATTTCCGGTCAGTTATATAGCAAAATGATTCCCTGTTCGTTGCTTACCAGAACCAGAATCCCCATTTTGGATCATGCGGGTTCGATAGGCTCGCAGGAAACGCGTAGCCTTCCGGCCAAGTAGAGTACCATTCATTGTACCAACCCGGATAAGTCCACCATCCAACTACGAACACCACCAACAATATTGGGATTATATTTCTAGAGATTGGGGACATTCTGAATCCTCCTGATTACTATTTATCTCATACATATCGATATTATTGACATTCTATATCAAATGACGTCAAAAGTCAATTAAACTAATTTAAGGATCAAATTAGCGACAAATTACATGGCCAAGACCAACTAACTAGTTAAAACGTGCCGATTTTAATCAGGATTTGATCTCTTGATGCCCAGGCGCTCCAAAATACTTTTTTTGGATTTGGGTCGGCCAGAGCGCACAGCAGCGGGCTCGCGGGGTGCCAAAATCTCGTCCCTGAGCAGCTCCAGCGCTTCCAGAAGCTCAGTACAAGTGGAAAAACGGTTATCGGGATTCTTTTCGGTCATTCGCTGTAGAAGTCTAAATATGGAGTCTGGAATAGGAGGATCAACTTCTCTGAAGGGCGGCAGAGGCTCGTGCACGTGCTTCTGAAAAATCACATATGCGGACTCACCCGTATACGGTGGCACGCCACTGATGAGATGGTACAGAGTGATCCCGAGGGAATAGATGTCCGATCTGATGTCTAGCCTCGGCGAGCCCTTCGCCTGCTCGGGAGAAAAATAGAGAGGGGTTCCACATGCTATTCCAGTTTGGGTAATACCCGAATCCTGGACATCAGCGTAACTCTTTGCGAGCCCCAGATCGGCGAGCATCGCGTCCCCTTTGTTTGTGAAAAGTATATTCGCCGGCTTGATGTCTCTGTGCAGCACACCGTGGCTTTCGGCTACGATGAGGGCCGTGGCAATGTCTATAGCTATCCGCAAAACCTTCTCGACCGGGTATCTGCCGATCCTAGTCAGCATAGCTGCCGCGTTGCCACCTCCAACATAAGGCATTATCAAAAAGTGTAGGCCGTTTTCGAAACCCACGTTCATGACCCCTACAATATTAGGGTGCTGCAATTTAGCAGCTGCACGTGCTTCTCGAATAAACCGCTTAATGAACACAGGGTCTTTGTCGGCAAGGTGAGCGTGAAGCACCTTCACTGCCACAGGTATATCAAGAGCGATATGGTGCCCTTTAAAAACCCCGCCCATGCCTCCTCCTCCTATTTTGTAAAGGAATCGGCATCCTCCTACCACTTTTCCTATTATCTGGTTTGCAAGGCTGTCAGGTCTCATGTCCACTGCAGGAACAGTCATAGAGCGGCCGCAATTACTGCATTTTCCTTTTCGACCGACAGTGTCCAGCGGAACTGAGTGAACCTGGCCACATTCGCATGCGAAACGGATCTTCGGGATTGGATCGTGTTCCCTTTCTAGAACCGCTACGCCCGGGCTGGATGCTTGTTCTTCAAGTACAGGTACAGGCTCAGGTTCAATAAAGACAGTATCATTGTGGAGTTCCGGCAGAAATTCCGTTTCCAAAGCCTTGACAGCCTGAGCTTCTAGAGATGCGAACACCTCTGTGGACTCGTTTCGGCGCTGGCTGGCCACAATCACTTCTTTCTCGGAGAGTACCCGAGGGATCACGGACTACTTCATCAATAAATGATTTGAGTATACTCTCGCCACCAGGCAGAAATGACACGAATTGAACTTTCGTCCCACTAGCCGCTTCCTTTTCTCCGGTTATGTACCTCGAAATCCTGGATATTACCCAAACCGGCTCAGGGGTTCCCGTGGGAAGGTGAAGTTGAAGCACAATGGATTCACCCAGGTTGATCTTTTCAGGCAAATGAATGAGAGCCCAATCACCTGACAGCCTTGAAACCACTCCGTCGCGCCACGTCTTATTGTCCATGGAATAATTTATGGGCGCTTTCAACTGAATGGAAACGTTCATTTCCGATGGCGGGATTTTTCCACGTTCGCTTATTTCCGCTTCGTCTAATGCGTCAAAATCCAGGGGTTCAGTGTAAATTCGTCCAGTGTCGTCCTCCTCAATTATCAATTCCAGGGTTTCTTTGGAAGGCGGCTGGGAAATCCACGATTTCAGACGCTCATAATCTCGGACCTGTTTAATGTGGTCCACAGGAATTTTGTTGAACAGTTCCCGCGCATGTTCCCGGAGCCCCCATTCCAGGTACAATTCGATGCAGTCCGCGAACGTGCCGCCTCTTTCTGTAATAGTGAGAGTGTGATCGTCCAAGAGTTGATCGATTATTTGCTGCGCTTCATCCACCTTATTCATGCGAATCAAGCACATCGCTGTAAATCGCAGTATTTCGGGACGAAAGATAGGGGAAGGTTTAAGAGCCTTTTTGAATTCCTCCAAGGCTTCTGCATAAAGATGCATTTCCATATAAGCAACGCCGAGGTCCAGCGCCAGGCGAGGGGAAAGATCGTCTGTCTCGGAAGACCTGGATGCGGTGGTCTCTTCCATTTTCTTCGCAAATTGTACCTGGACTATCTTCGCTTGTGCTCTTCTGTTTCTAGGTTCCTTGGCCAGTATATTTTGATACAGCAATATGGCATGCTCGTACAATCCCTGATTTTCATAGAACTCAGCTTCTTGCCAAAGGCGGCCTGTCTCTTCTTTTCCAGCGTGGGAATCGGTCATACCTGTTCCATTCCAGTTATATCAAGTCAATAACCGGGTTTTATCAACTGAGTGTCCCCTGGTCGGCTCGCATGCGAAATGTTCCGGAATCGAATTATAACAAATCATCCTTGCTTATGTCAGCGTTTATTTTGGAATAAATCCAGGCGGCAGTCCAGAGCCTGTTTCGCTGCTTGAATTCGGATACTCAATTTTAACCGGGGGAACTTCCCCGGAATCAAACGTGTCGGGCGCCAGTCGATCATGAACCTTGTCCTTCGTCTTGAAGACAAATCCGTATTCCTTTGCCTTTTCCACGTAGGAACCTGAAGAAATCCGTACTTCTCCAATTATGTTAACCCTGATTGCTGCAGATCCTTCAACCGGACACCTCGATTCGCACCATCCGCAGCCGATGCATTTATTCGCTACGACAAAAGGAACGGCATTTTTCAGACCGTCCACAGGTTTGAAGGAGACGGCGCTATAAGGACAGACCTCATCGCAGACCAAACATTTCTTGTCTTGTTCCCACACGACGCAGTTCTGTCTGACTATCCATGCGGTTCCTACTTTGGCCTGCTTTTTTTCCGCCAAAGGAATGTCTCGAATCGCACCGGTAGGGCAGACTTTGCCGCATACATTACAATCCACAGCGCAAGCTCCCACCCGAGGAACTATAACAGGCGAAAAAATGCCTTCGAGCCCTGCCTTGAACCATATAGGTTGCAGCGTATTCGTCGGGCATGCTTTCATACACTCTCCGCACCGAATGCAGTGTGTTAGAAACTCCGGTTCAGGCAATGCGCCAGGCGGACGTATGAGGGCTGCGTCAACAAACGACCTCTCTTTGGCCTGCGGCCTGGGTTGATAGATTCCGGTATGCAACAACCCTGCACCGAACAGCCCGGAACATAACCCGAAAAGTAGCTCCCTGCGATTCAATCGGGGAAGGGCAGGCAAGCCTGGTGATTCAGGCCCTTTTGCGAATGTTATGGCTGATTCCGGGCAGATCTCAGTGCAGTGAAGACACACAATGCATTCAGAATGCACAGTCTGAGTAGCATTCTCTTTGATGGCTGCAGTGGGACATTCTCGAATGCAGCGGCCGCACTTTGAACAAGACTCTCCGACTGTTCTCCTCAGGGCCGGGTGTGCTGAAAACAGCCCGATCAAAGCTCCTGCAGGGCAGAGATTTCTGCACCAGAAGCGTGGTTGCGCATAGGCCAACGCCACAATCGCAGCAAAAACGAACGCTACGAAGGCATTCGTAGAGAAGATTTTCTGAGGAAACTCCAGATATGTTGATCCCGGGAAGATGTGTTCGACAGCGGACGGCAACAGCCTCTGAAATCCCTGTTCCCCCAGCAACAGAGTGATGGGATAAAGAAACGATCCCATAAACGCGCGTTATGAGGGAGAGAGGTGAGCCCAGATGTACCAGGGAAACACCTCCGACTCCACCAGCAAGAATCGCTGCGAGAAAAATATACTTCCACGACCGATACGCAGGTGTGGCCTCGAACGAGTTCCCTTTTGCAGAGGGCTTTACCGCGCGGCCAAGCAACGATTGCGTAAGGTCGATTGTAGTTCCCATGGGGCATATGTGCCCACAAAAGACCCGTCCCGCGAGTAATCCCACGGCAAGTACCGATCAGCCCCGGCACGAAATAGGCGTGGAATTCCCTTGAGGCAACTGTCGTCCCCACCACGACGAGAGGATCCAGTCTCAGCCAAAGGTCGACTGCCAAGCCTTCTGCAAAAGGATGCGCTGCAAAATACAGCAGTGTCAGGAAAGCAATCAGACTGGCTGTCTGGATTATTCTCTGAAACGTAATCACGCCTTTATCGTCTTTATCTGCAGCTTTTCCAGATCCATCCTACCGAGGCCTCGCTCTGCTGCCGCCTTGATATGGCGAACCTGTTGAGGTTGGAATTTCTTGTCGTACCAGGTCCCCAAAGTTACCATCTGAGCGTCCGCTGCTACCATATCAGTAGAGGCTATAATCAGATTCAGCGGTATTACCTTACCTGGACCGCCAGGACCACCGGTGCTCAGGATGCGGGTGCCGTCCACTATCACAAGATGCGGCTTGAGAAACCGTCACCATGTCCGCTATGGATTCGTGGAGGTCATATCTGGTATGGAATGATAGTCGATCAAATATCAGGCCCATCATTCCTTTCATAGAAAGGCTTACACCGGAGGACGAGTGCGATTTACCGACGGGAATTGCTATCAACACATCAGCGTCAAGCGCATCCGCAAGCACCTCCATGGATTTGAGCTGCTTGCCATTCTCCACTTTCACTTCTCGGAAAAGCCTTTTGTTCTTGACTGTGTTCACTGTGGTGTTCGGAACGTCTTTGCAGAATTCAGGTATCTTCGAGAGCTTCATACAGTCTGCAGCCGCGTGCAGTACGTTATCCACAATGGAGATCTTGGACGCTCCTGCGTCAGCGCACAATCTTGCCACTTCCTTCACGATAAGCGGATGAGTGTTGGATCCAGCTTCAGGTCCGCTCGCGAAGCTCATGTTGGGTTTTATCACAACCTTGTTGCCCGGCTTTACGAAACGTTTTATTCCGCCCAGAGCGTCAATCGCTGAACGGGTCATGGCCTCTGGATCATTTCCATGACAAACCACAAGGTCAGGCGCCGAATCAGCAAACGATTCGACAGGGTTCAATATTCCGGAACCTGTGGTCAACGCCACTGCAGTCGATATGAGTCCGCTCTTCAGGAACTCCCTGCGATCGGGTCTTTTTAGCATCCGCGTTAATCTCCGTATGATTGGATTTGCGAACCACGGACATTCCTAATATTAAAAGGCCTAAAAAAAAAATGTCAACAAGCAGGTATTGCTATCCGGGTTTCAAGGCCTCTTGATGCTTGCGGTCAATCTATGGGTTTCGGCGCTCTATTCGCTGGCCTATCCTCATATCTTACGCACACTCCTACTACCGGAAAAAATGATTTGACATCAAAGCCTTTTGAGTATATTCGGTCCTCGGATACAATTAACCTCAAACTCCACATTGTTGGCTAGTTACCTGACATCACGATAAAATCACTAATGTGACTTCAGCTGAACCAGCCTTGATGTTGCGTCCAGGAATATCACATGAACGTTCGCACGTCCCGCATTATGGAATTCTGTTTTTCGTTCCTGGTATCGTTTTTGGTATTGTCGCTCATATCTTTCCTCACTTTGAGGCCATTACTGAAGGAAGTGAGAGTCGAGACAAGAGCCGAATGGGACGGATTCATTAGGGCCGTCAAAGAACGCAACGAGCTGCTGCCAGGACTGATAGAGGCTGTGAAGGGTTTTGAGCCGGGTCATACCAAACTGGTAGAACGTATTCTGGAAGCGCGGTCGATCTCTCTCAGGAGCTCGGACCCTGCAACCATAATGGCGGCCGTGGACGACATTGAGAGGTCTCTGGTTCAGGTTGACAATCTCACAAGAACCAGGCCTGGTTTGGATCAGTACCCCCCTTTTGCGGGCTATTGGAAAAAAGTGGTGAGGTTGACACACCGGATCTCGTCCTTGAGGTCCGCCTATAATACTAATGTGAAGTTCCACAATCGCCTGACTGCACAGTTTCCACAAAACCTTCTTACTGCAGCCTTCGGCTTTGCCCCTCTAACCGATTATCCTCCACCTCAGACTTTAGCGGATCTGGACGCACGCTGAACAAGAGTTCATGGACAGACAGGCGTATCTTGCCTGTTCTCTCAAAGAGAGGCGGAGACCGGTGTCTATCCTTATCACGCGGGTGCGGACGCATTGGAATGAATCTGGGGCCGAAGCGCGTCTGGTTTGTCCTGTGATTTCCGCTCAGTGGATTTCTGAAGTATTTGGGATTTCCTCTTCACTCACTTTGCGAATGGTGCCTTTTGCGAACACAAAACTTGCGAGCACCAGCTTATCCTTCTTGGAGGGATGCAGGTAACGCACACTGAATCCCGGTTTGCCCTCAGAATGGTAGTTGGTGATCGGCAGAACTCCATTCAATTTCAACTGCCAGCTCGGGACCCTCTTCTTAAGCTTCGTAGACCAACTCATAAAATACAGTCTGTTATAATCGCATCCGGCGTCCTTCCCGATTGGTGCATAAGCTACTATGAAATTGTTTTTGGCTCCCCGGTCCGGATCATCCGTGCTGTTTACCGTTCTCCACCCCACCATTCGCATATAGGGGACAATCCGGGCGATATCTTCAGGTGGCGTCAGCTTCATATTATGCGTGTAGATGTACCCCACACGGCCGTCTTCCAGCTTCACCTTGTACCAGACGTCTTTCTTGAGCGGATCGAGCGATGGTTCGTCCACGGCTGCGGCATCTTCCAGAGATTGACCCCGTCCATCTGGACGACCTCTGGTTGTGGAGGTACCGGGCTTCTTGACCGTGACAACTCTCTCATAAATTTCAAATTTCTTGCCTGGCGGCAATATTTCTATGATTTCTTCACGCCCTGGTTTCAGACGGAAGTTAGCTTTTGTCTTAATTACACCTTCAGCCTGGACGGGTCTCCCTTCTATTGAGAGACGAAGATCGCGTGTCAGCATTATGACTTCTTGACCACCAACCACTTTATCTTCAACGTAACCCTCTCTTCCATCTCTTACTCGAACGCGATACAGCTCGCCTACCTTGTCTAACAGATGCAGCGGAGTTTCCGCCGGCAGCTTGAGTATTACTTCCGAGTTCGTATTCGCTGTTTGGTAGACCGAGCAGGGTCTCAGTGTGATTCCTTCGCTCTGCGTAAAGGGATTCGTTTTCGGCTTGGCGATAGTTGTCGTGACTTTGTTGAGGAGTTCCCTCTTTACTGTCTCTGCTTCCTGACACCCAGTCACAACAAAGCAGAAAACAGTAAGAAGAAGGCTCAACCCAAAGAATTTGCAGCGGCGACTTGTGTTTTGATCACAGTGCATTAATATGAGCTCCAAAAATCCCCTCTCAGGGTCTACATTATATTTGATTCACTCGATAAATCAACATGCTCAGTAAATTAATTAATGCGATTGAGTCTGTTTTTGCAAAAAATCAAAGCGAAAATAGGGTCTGGCGCTGAAGCGGCGCGTTATGAAAGATATGCTGACTCAGGGTAACTTTGGTTTTACGAAACGGGCTTTTTGACGTCTCGGCGTTGAAAAATTTTCAGAAAAAAGCTAAATTTCTTCTTCACATCAGTATTTTGCCTAAGATTCGGATTCTGGAGCACTGCTGGAAGGCAGTTCAAACCCTTTCGTCTGAAAAAGGGTCGTCACAACATATTAAGACAACGGGCTGTCGCCGGAGGAGTTCTGAGAATAATCAATGCAGCGTCCCCGCAATGTTTAGCACGAGAAGGAGAGAACTATCAGATGGAAATCCTGTGCTGGAAACAAGTGCCGGAAGAGAGGCTCAGTGCAGACATCACCAGGCAGATGTTTCTGGGGCCAAAACATTATGGTTACTAAATGGTCACTGGCTCCGAATACTAGTCTGCCCACCCACGAGCACGAATCTGAGCAGGTGACGATGGTGCAGAGCGGCTCGGTAACACTGATTTTCTCGGGTGATGAAGAGCGAACGCTCAACGCCGGAGATATGCTCGTAATCCCGGGGTTCAAGCCCCACGGAGTAAGAGTCGGGCCGGAAGGATGTTCCGTGATGGACCTGTTTTCACCTATTCGGAAAGATTTCATCCAGGGCAAAGCCACTTACTTGCCGCAAGAAGAAAAAGATCCATATATCAGGCTCCACGGAGTGCTGAGAGGCACGGGCATGAAAGTCACGCTAGAGGAATTACGCCAAATCCCGCTGGACGTTCTGGCCAGATACGTATACGACAAGGAATGCATCACGATGGGTCAACTTCGGGACATCCTGGGTCTTGACAAAAAACAAGCGAAAGACCTGCTGCGTCAGTGGAAGCACGGGGATGATCACAGTGAATCCAGCTACAAGCGCAAGCTCGAGAGACTCGTCGTGATTCCCGACGAGTTGGTTGCATTAAGCGCCGCAAAGAAACCCTCGGAAGACTAGTCTTGCCACGCTCATGATCGCAAAGGAAGCCATGGAAGATTCAAAAATCACAAAAATAAAGAACGCGATAAAGAACAACTTCGATCAGAGCCCGGCTATTTACCAGTCTTTTGAAGATAGGCACGGTTTCTTCAAGGGTTTGAGTCATGCCCTGATATCGCACATCAATCTTCCTGAGTCTGCGGACATCCTCGATGTGGGATGCGGTACAGGGGCCAGTTGTGTTCAGATTCTCGAAACCGTACCGCTCTGCCGCGTATGGGGTCTCGACAATTCGCCGGCCATGCTCCAGGCTGCTCGCTCTTCAATCGGGGAATCGGAAAGACTCACTTTTGTTGAGGGCGACGCGGCCCGACTGGATGATTACTTTGATTTTTCGTTTGATGCTGTTGTCTATAGTGCGTCTGTCTTCTTGATTCCCGATTATAAGGAAAGCCTGAAAAGCGCTTGCAGACTTTTGAAAAACAACGGCAGTCTCGGGCTCACTTTTATGGATGGCCTATACGACTCAGCAGGCACCAATGTCTTTCAGCTGGCCGACAGGACAGCAAAGCAGGGAGTAAATCTGAATAGGCCGGTAAAGCTTGCGGAATTGGACTCCTTCTTCAGAGGGCTATTTAGATCCTATAGGTCCTGGGATGAAGATTTCTTGTTGCCTCGTGAACCACTTCGGGAGTTTTTTTCCGTTCCTGCCATGTCCGCAGGCTTGTTTCCCGGAATCGAATATTCTGAGCGGCTCCAGAAAATCTCGCTATTGTTCGATCACGTACACGAAGAAAAGACTTTCTTCAGATGGCGGCTGATGATAGGTGAGACGTGCGCGAACTACTTGCCGGAAACAGGGGATTTGAAAGGATGATGGGCAAAATCCGGCTTCAGAAAATGTTGTTGCAAGGCGAAGGCGGGGAGTCCTTTGTTTCTTGATGGAATTTCTAATACCCTGTGGAGAAAAGCGATCATCCGCTCGAAGCTGTCCTGTATGACCGGTCTCATGAAACGGTTTTCGGTCTTGAGGTCGTAGTAAACAGTGAGCATGTGCTTCTGGCCAGGATAAATGTACGCCTCGTAATACTTTGCATTGGTATGCAGTTCGGCAGCCAGTTTCCTGGCATATTTCACGTCGTAAACATTGTCATCTTCGCCGTGGAAGATCAGAACCGGCGGTAATTGCATAGCATTATAGGGAGTTACCCAAGGCGATCCTCCGTAGTTCCATACGACCGCCCGGATTCGCGGGTCCCTACACGCGTAGGTCAGCGCAGCATTTGCGGGTTGCGAAAAACCTGAAAACACGATTCTCGTGGGGTCCACCATTGGGGAGCAGCAGAGGTAATCCAAAGTAGCTTTGATCGAAGCGAGGTACCATTCATCGCTTACTGCAAGCCTGGCAGCCACCACGCCCTGGGCGATGCTTCCCACGACGTAATCTGATCCTCTGTCCCAGTTGTAAGGATATGACGAAGGAAACAGATTCTCAGGATAATTTGACGGGTCCATGAGAATAACGACAAAATTGCGCTCAGCAAGAAACCTGCAATGCTCTTGATATTGAGGAATATGCTGAGAGCCGACCCCAACGCCGCAAATCACTGCAGGAATAGGGCCTTTGACTCCCTGACTTGGCAGAAACATGAATGCCGGCAGCGTCTTGCCGTCTTTCAAAGGGATTTCAATTCTGAAGGTGTGAGCAAGGCTGTCCACAGGCAAAAAAGAGATGACTAAGGCAGCGAATATAACAGCGAACACCAATCTCACAGAGACTCGCAAAATCCATACTCCTAAATATAGAAGAAGAAATGATCCGTGAAGCTAGCACCGTGGGCTTAAAATGTCAACTAAATTCCAAGCATGCGGTATTCCTTCATTTGACGACATTTGATATGCTCATGAGGGTAGCCAATATATTTTGACTAACCTATTTTCCGATGTAACCTATTAATTTGGGTAACCATTAGTCTAGTCTGAGCTTTATTCGATTTCCCATCATCAAACAAGCTTCAAAAGACCGTATCATGAGAGACGAAGATGAACCATGAAGAACTGGCGGTGGAATTGGAAGCGCTTCGCAAAAAAGTCGCGGAGTTGGAAGAAGGAGCGAAAGCATCGGTTGAAAAACCTTATGAAACTCGACAGTTGCTAGGACTGATCAGGAAGGTGCTGGATGAGAATAGGCAGTGAAAAACTGCCTGGCCATAGCTTGAACGTGAGCCATATCAGTTATTGAGAGATTCCGAGTCGAAGGGTCCTACTAGCATAAAGCTGAATGCTGGGCTGGAATAAGACCGAAGCGCTGGTAGCGAGCGGCGAACCTAGCGATTATGCGGGAGGCGAGCGCTAGTCACCGCTTTCCTGAAGTCTTCGAACCTGATTCCCATGAAGAAGTTAAACCATCGCTCATACCCGAGCCTCCCTTCATGGGGTGGCAGCGTGTGATCACGTTCCTGGGAGAAAGGCCTGTACGGTTCTCCAACTGTGCAGAGCCTCGATCGGGAGCAAGCCAGCCGCGCAGGAACCATGTACATCCATTGGCTGGAGTGCGCTCGCATCATGCGGTACTTGCACTGAATCGCATCTTCGTCCAGCACCGTGTGAAGCACTGGCGGGCCTCCCGGCGGAAATGAGTTCAGCCTCCATCCGAGTTGAATAAAAGAACCTGAACCATTGTAAAGCGGAAATTCGAACAGCTCTGGGTGCAACCCCGCCCTGATTGATCCTTCCACTACCATGAAATTCACTGAATCATGGTCCGGATGTCCGCCTTCATAAGCATCAGCGCCTATCACATCTGGTCTTATGGCTCTCAGAAGTTCCGCCATTTCATCCGCAGCTTCATTGAGCTTGGAAACCAGCGATAGATCCGGGAACTTCAGCAGATGCACGCTGGATTCGGGCAATTCCAACGCTTCCATTGCCTCATAGGTCTCGGCTTCTCTAGTTTCTCCCTGCCCGAAGAAGTCTCCGGAAGTGGCCCATACGCAGTGGACCTCTGCCGCACGACGCACGAGGAGCCGCATAGTGCCCGCTATGCCTACATCGTCATCCGGATGAGCGAAAGCAAAAAGGTATTTCTTGCGTGGGTCCAGATTCATGTTCATGATTGGCTCGTGTGTTGGATAAAAGCGAGTGTAGAACCTGCATCCTGCCGGTCTCCACAGAGAACGCCGGCGGGACGCCAGCCCTACTATGTTTGCTCCCCGGGGAGAAGGCCTCTTTTCCTACACATAATTGCTTACGCCGTTCACGCAAGCAACAAAAAACCGGAAGTTGACTGTGAGATTCTCCCACGTCAATGCTTCCGGTGTTATAAGAAGCGCTCTAGTGAATCAGATGGGCTCTTCCCATTTCCGGAGCGGCCTCCGGATGAAGATGTGAATAAATGTCGTCAAGAAAGGCTTCCTTGCATACGGGACACATTATGAAGACGTCGTCTTCGTGCACTTGTCTGTTGAGCTCTTCCTCAGAGCAGTTCGACACTTCTTTAAGGATCTTGGCAAGTTCCGGTTCTTCAGTAGTTTCATAAATCGCTCCATCAAAAACCGAACGCACTCGCACGGCCACCTGGTACTTGGCAGACCCTGACGGTAGAGGACTTCCGCATCGATGGCAATGTATCCTGCTCATGGCGTTGACAGAACCTCCTGTCACGATTATAAGGAAATTATTGCCTGCACGCCACAAAAATCATAGGAGCCCTCATGCACTTCCCCGAATATCGAGCCAGACGGCTCAGGCGGACAGAAACTTTGCGAAGTATGGTCCGAGAAGTCCAGTTGAACGTCCAGGACTTAATCCTTCCGTTTTTTGCCCATCACGGGAAAGGCGTTAAGAATCCGTTACTTAGTATGCCAGGCCATTTTCAATTGTCTCATGACCTGCTTCTGAAAGAACTCAAGGAACCTGTTGAACGAGGCATTCCTGCAATTCTTCTCTTCGGGATTCCTGAAAAGAAGGATGCAGTGGGCTCTGACGCCTACTCTAACAATGGGATTGTTCAGCAGGCTGTGCGCAGGATCAAGGATGCCTATCCTGATCTTGTGGTCATCACTGACGTATGCCTTTGTGAATACACGGATCACGGACACTGCGGAGTCATTCGCGACAAAGATGTGGATAATGACCAGACGCTCGATCTGCTGGCCAAGTCAGCCCTATCGCATGCCCAAGCTGGGGCTGATATCGTGGCTCCCAGTGACATGATGGACGGTAGAGTGGCAGCCATCCGAGAGGCGCTAGATGAAGCGGGATTCGAGATGACTCTTATCATGGCCTATTCCGCTAAATATGCATCCGGATTCTACGGTCCTTTCAGGGACGCTGCGCAGTCCGCTCCTCAATTCGGCGATCGTAGATCCTATCAAATGGACCCCGCAAACTCCGATGAGGCACTCCGGGAAGTGTCTATGGATGTTGAAGAAAGCGCGGACATAATTATGGTGAAGCCCGCTTTGCCCTATCTCGACGTAATCTGGCGAGTGCGGAATACTTTTGACCTGCCTTTGGCGGCTTACAACGTCAGCGGTGAATTCGCGATGATCAAGGCGGCAGCCCAAAACGGATGGCTCGATGGAGACCGCTGTATGATGGAGGCCCTTACTTCGATCAAAAGAGCCGGAGCGGACCTGATAATTTCTTACCACGCTCTGGAAGCTGCCCGCATTCTGCAGGGTGACGCCACGAGTTCGAGGAAAAAGTGAATCGTTTTGAATTGAGACTAGTAGCCTGGGAGATGACTCGGGCATGCAACCTTGCCTGCGTGCATTGTCGCGCTGGCGCTTGTGCCGAGCCCGAACCGGACCAGTTGAGCTTCGAAGAAGGCAAGGCCTTGATCGACGGTATAGCGAAAGTCGGCAAGCCCATTCTTATAATGACCGGCGGTGAGCCCCTGATCAGGACAGATTTTTTCGATCTCGCCAGGTATGCAGTCAAAGCCGGTTTGAGGGCAGTGCTTGCAACGAATGGCGTGCTGGTCGATCAAGCGACGGCTCGCGAGATAGCATCGGTTGGAATTCCTAGAGTGAGCATAAGCCTGGACGGCCCGACAGCGGAATTTCATGACGCATTCCGCAAGGTACCAGGCGCTTTTGAGGCTTCCCTGAAAGGCATAGAAAACCTAAGATCTGCAGGCGTTGGGGTTCAAATCAATACAACATTAACAAAACAGAACCGCGGTCAGCTTTCTCAAATCATGAAGCTTGCCGAGAACGTAGGAGCCGTGGCTTTCCACGTATTTCTTTTGGTTCCCACAGGTCGTGCCAGAGACATGGCCGGTGAAGAAATGGACCCAGCGGAATATGAAGAGTCTCTGGTTGAGTTTTACAGGCTGGGCAAAACCTCAAAGCTAGAGACCAAGGCGACATGCGCCCCTCAGTCCTACAGAATTCTCAGACAGCAGGCAAAGTCCGAAGGGATTGAGGTCACTGAGCAGACTTTCGGATTAAACGCCCAGACTCGAGGGTGCCTCGGCGGTCTTTCTTTTGTGTTTGTGTCTCACAAAGGTGAGCTTCAGCCGTGCGGATACTTCGACGTGCAGGCAGGAAGCGTCAGAGATGCCGAGTTTTCGGATCTGTGGGAAAATGCCGAGCTGTTCAAGAATCTTCGCAAGTTCAGCCTGCTTGAAGGTAAATGCGGAAAATGCAACTACTTGCGATTCTGCGGGGGCTGCAGGGCAAGAGCATACGAACACACCGGACGATACATGTCCGAAGAACCATACTGCGCCTATAACCCGCCTGCTCTGCAGGCACGATGATTAGAAGAGTTTCAGGAGAAGAGATTGCAGGGGAGAACTTTTTTGTAAAAAGGTCCTCCCCTGCAATCCTCCCCAAAAACTTCTAAACTCTGTTCTGAATTCGCAGTTAGCTGAAATTAATGGAGGAATAGATGATCATCGAACAAATACAAATCGCCGGCTTTGAAATCTTCTGCTACATCCTTGGGGACGCGGAAACCGGCGAGGCTATTGTCGTTGATCCTGGCGGATCAGCAGATGTGGTGATGAAAAGAGCTGAAGCCCGCGGGATCAAGAACATCAAGCTGATCGTGAATACCCACAGCCACGTTGATCACGTTGCCGGCAACAAGCAGCTTCAGGACGCTACAGGCGCTCCCATTGCGATACATGAGCTTGAAGCCGAAGCCCTGGCTAATCCCAACCATATGATGCTGGCGATGTTCAATGCAAAGCCTTCACCTGCCGCAACTGTGCTCCTCAAGGACGGCGACAACATCACATTCGGCAATGAATCCGTGAAGGTGATTCATACTCCGGGCCACACTGTCGGAGGAATCTGCCTTTACTGGCCGGGTTATGTAATCACCGGAGATACGCTGTTCGTGGGCGGCGTCGGGAGAACCGATCTTCCTGGCGGTTCGTTCGAGGTGCTCCAAAACAGCATCAGGAATATACTTTTCGCTCTGCCGGACGACACCATTGTGCTACCGGGCCATCATTACGGATCGACGCCGACCTCAACGATTGCTCGTGAAAAACGAGAGAATGTATTCGTTTAGGTGCGCTTGAATGTGGAGTCTGCTCCTCGTCAATTGAACAAAAAAGTTGACGCCCGCCGATTGTTACCCTTCCGAGCATTTTTTTCTTGCAAAGAGAACAAATGTTCCCTATATTAAAACTATGGGAATAACGGAGCGACAAAAAGAGATTCTCCATTTCATGGCTCTTTATCAGGACCGTGAAGGGTTTCCTCCAGCCCTGAGGGAGATCTGCAAGGCGCTTGGGTTGGCTTCTGCAGGGAGTCTGACCAAGCATATTCGTATCCTTGAAAAGGAAGGATATCTGAGCAGGCTGACGGGAAAAAAGCGCGCATGGAAACTGACCAACCGCCCCAGAGGAGCTTCAGTACCGCTTGTCGGACAAATAGCAGCGGGGACTCCAATATTGGCGGAGGAAAACAAAGAAGACGATCTTCCAGTAGACCCTAAACTTTTCGGCGCTTCAGAAGCTTTCGCTCTGCGGGTAAAGGGAGATTCCATGATAGATGCCCAGATTCGAGACGGAGATCTGGCGATTATAAAACCGCAGGAGGATGCGAAAGACGGGGACATCGCCGCGGTAATGGTCGAAGGATTGGAGCCTGAAGCGACCCTCAAAATTATTCGCCGCGGTAATGGGTATCTGAGACTTCATCCGGCCAATCCGGCTTATGAACCGCTGGTGTTCAAAGGCGAAGACCTGGAAAGGGTGAAAATTTTAGGAAAACTTATCGGGGTTATTCGTTCGAAACCGTAAATGCTCCGGTAATTTGCAATATTTTTTGGGTAAGAGACTGCAGGGGGGACCCTTTTTTTGCAAAAAAGTGTTCTTCTGCAGTCCTCCCCAAAAACTCTCAAATTATGCCGTGTTAGCTATACCAATTGCCAAAATTCTTGTCCAATTTACGGGAATTGTACCCGTCACCCCGGACTTGATCCGGGGTCCAGATTCTGGATTCCTGCCTTCGCAGGAATGACGAGGAAAGGGACATTATTTTTGGCAGTTGTTATATAGTTGGCAGTGCGCGGGAATATCGAATGAAGCGAAACCCTCAGAGTTCTTTTCTGGTTCTGTGACCATCCCGAATGAAAGGGGGTAGATCTCCTCGGCTTTACTCCCTAATTTCTTTCTCTGGGAATTTCATTCCGAAAAGTCGCTCCCTTTATCCCTCATAAAATAAAAACAACGACAACCTGAACTTTCTCAAAAGATTAAGTAAATGGATACATTCGTGCACCTTGAAGTTCAAAGCGCTTATTCTTTCCTCTGGGGGACGTTTACCCCTGACAAGCTGGTCCGAGAAGTCGCTGCTCTTGGAAAAAGAGCCGTGGCATTAACGGATTTCGGGCTGCATGGAGCGGTTCCATTTTACAAGGCTGCCATAAAAGAAAATATTCAGCCCATAGTGGGCGCAAAGGTCAATATTTGGGATGGCTCTCAAATTACTCTGTTGGCCATTAATTTGGATGGTTACGGAAATTTATGCCGCCTGATATCCATTGCCTTGCACGATGGAATGTCTCAGAGAGTAGCCCTCACAAAGCAGGATCTCGCGCACTGGTCAAATGATCTGATCTGCCTGGCCGGCGGCAGAAATTCCAGGATTCGATCATCCCTTGAAAAGGGCAGGCCGGAAGCAGCTCGATTCCTTCTGGAAGAACTCCGAGGAGTCCTCAAAAAACCGGATCTTCTTTTTTTGATGCTTCAAAATCACGGCCATGAAGGGGAAACAAAATCATATGAGCTCCTCAAGAAAACCGTGGATCTTGCCGCAGCTTCGGGTATTCAGACTGTGGCTACAAATGAGGTCACATTCCTAAAGCCCGAAGATTACATACTTCATCGGACTCTCACGGGAATCCAGCGGAATCATCACCATAGAGACATATATCCTGTTCCAAATGACCGCTTTTATTTAACGTCCGCAGAGGAAATGGAATTACGCGTTCCTTATAGTCAAGCGCTTGAAAATACGCGACATATTGCTGAAATGTGTGGTTCTTTTCGTTTGCCTGTGGGACGGCTTCACCCTCCTTCCTTACTGCCACAGTCCGAAGGGGCCAAAAAGCTCTCGCTCCTCAGCTTTAGAGAAGCTGCTCGGTTGCTCAAGCCGGTTAACGTAAATTATATGCTCAGGCTAGAAAAAGAATTAACGGTCATCAATCAGATGGGACTTGCAGACTTTTTTCTACTGGTCAGAGAAGTAGTGGATTTCGCTAGAAATAGGAATATCAGACATAGCGTGAGAGGGTCCGCAGCGGGTAGTTTTGTGGTTTACCTGCTTCTTGGAGGAGTGGACCCGATAGCTCATAACCTGCTTTTCGACCGGTTCATAAACGAGGGGCGAAGCGATATGCCCGATATTGATCTGGATTTCGATTCGGATCGTCGGGATGAGGTAATCCATTATCTGATGAATAGATTTCCTCGTCAGACAGCAATGGTATCAACGATTCATTCTTTTAGGGTGCGCAGTGCGGTGCGTCTGGTGGCTCGGGCATTGAATTATTCGTTGAATGAGATCAGCCGGCTTTCCAGTTGCTTACCTTGGTCACTCAGGGGAAGGGATCTGAACGAGGCCCTGCAGAATTTGCCTGAGTTACGAGATTCTCCGCTTCATAACGAGACGCTTCTGGTCAATCTCGCTGCAAAATTGACCGGGCTCCCGTTTCAGTGTTCCGTGCATCTTGGGGGCGTCATAATAGCGCCCGGAGATATTAAATCCTGGACGCCCGTTGGGACTTCACCCAAAGGCCTGCCCGTCGGCCATCTGGACAAGGATGACGTGGATGCTTTGGGGCTTCTGAAGCTTGATCTTCTTGGTCTTCGGATGCACACAGCCATTAGAAAGGCTGTTGGAATTCTTCAAAAAAAGGGGATTTCCATTGACCTGGATCGAATGCCGCTCGATGATCGCAAAACTTATGCGCTTCTTCGCAGTACTGAGAGCCTCGGGGTCTTTCAGCTTGAATCGCCAGGCCAGCGCAATCTTTTGGGGCGTCTTCAGCCCAGACGTTTCGTAGACTTGATAGCCGAGATTTCTTTGTTTCGACCAGGTCCTGTTGAAGGAAACATGGTGGAAGTTTATGTGCGGAGGCGAAATGGAGAAGAAAGAGTGACCATACCGCACCCGGATCTTGCGCCCATACTGGCAGAAACGTACGGGGTAATCCTTTTTCAGGAACAGGTGCTTCGTATTGTCCATGTTTTCGCTGGGTTATCTTACGCAGAGGCCGATGCGTTCCGGAGAGCCATGACCAAAGATCGTAGAGACGGCAAAATGGACGATCTCAGGCGGCGATTCGTTCAAGGCGCTTTGAAAAATGGTCACAGCATTGCTGTGATAGAAGATGTTTTCCGCCAAGTAGCGGCTTTTGCTTCTTACGGATTTTGCAAGGCTCACGCTGCTTCTTTCGCTCATATAACTTACCAGAGCACTTATTTGAAGGCTCATCATCCTCAGGCCTTTTATCTGGGGCTTTTGAATGCAGGAAATGTGGGATCTTATCCGCCATCGATTATTCTCAATGAGGCGCGGCGCCGCGGAATACCTGTATATCCTCCCCACGTAAATGTAGCTGGAACAGAATACGAACCCGATGGATCGGGTATTCGTGTCCCCTTATGGGTCGTAAACGGGGTAGGGCCGGCTGCCGCAGGGAGAATCAGGGCTGAGCGCCGTAGGCGAGGGCCTTTCCGAAGTGAGTCGGACTTTCTGGCTAGAATTTCTTTACCCGATCGAATTGTCAAAATTTTAAGAAACAGCCGGGGCTTTTGCCGGACTGGATGAATCTCAGTGTGAGATAAGACAGGAGGTTTGCAATGTCTGACGTTCCCAGTGTGATTTCAGAGGAAGCAGCTCTCAGAGTTTACAAAGAGGCTTCCACTATGAGCGTCTTTTGCCAGGACCATCCTCTGGCGGTGTTAAGGCCCCGGTTGGCAGCCGAAGGCATTGTCACAGCAAGAGATCTTCGTCGTATTCCTTCAGGAAGCAATGTAAGGGTCACGGGAATTCTGGTGATCGTACATACCCCACCCACCAAGTCCGGCAAGCGGGTGATATTCATCACAATGGAAGACGAGACTGGCTTGATCGACGTCGTGGTTTTTCCCAAAGCACAAGTTAACTACGCCCGCTCTATCTGGACAAGCGAAGTGCTAACAGTTGAAGGACAGCTCCACCGTCAAGGGAAAAACGGCCGCTCCATATCCATTGTTATGGAAAAGATTATCTTGTCTTTAACCGGTTTACTAACCGAGTTTTTAAAGCTTCCACACGAATCAAAACTCAACAAAACCAAGCAATTGTAAATTCTAGCAAAGACTATCGGACATCCCACTCGATTTTCAGCCAGTCTTCCCATTCGTAATATTTCGCAATATCATGAATTTCTCTTTCCAAATCTTGATCCAGGGCGTCAACAACGTTTTGTGGAATGTCTCTTACGAACCTGACAACCACCACAACTGTATCCGGCTCTTTCATCCGAAAAAACACTCTGATGTCGTCCACTGATTTGACACTCGTGAGCCGACGCACCTGGGAAAGCAGCATCGGGACTTTTGCTTCCATGCTCAACACGAGCCATTCTAATCGTGTCATAGAAACAATTAGAGCGGCGCCATACGCAAACGGAAAATGCTTATTTCCTGATCCGGAAAACCTGAAAGCACGACTCTGTCGACGACTTCTCTGCAGCTGAATCCCCCAGAAATCATGCGTCCAATGAACCGAGACACGCAAAGTCTTTTTCTGTCAGCTATCAGTAAGGTGCCGTCCGGTTTGAGGATTTGCCGCAGTAATCGGGTCAGCGAGCTGTGCAAGAAGTAGTCGTAGACAATTTCAGACCCAAATACCACATCAAATTTCTGAAAGATGGCGGGATTCTCCCAATCTAGCACGGCCGTCCGAAAAGCTCCTTTTTCGAGGCCATTCAGGCGAGCATTTCCGTAGACGAATTCCAATGCTTGGGGAACGTAATCCGTGAATAGCACGTTCGCTCCGACCAACCCTGCCGTAATGCCGGCCAGGCCGAGTCCACATCCCAGCTCAATTGCCCGTTTACCGGAAAAGTCTTCAGTATGGCACTCTATGTGTCGAGCCAGAGCCACTGCAGCGCAAGTAATCCCCCACCAGAAAGTTATCCTGCAGCTTGAGTCCTCTCCAACTTGCGGAGCGACCATGCGTATCTGCATTTCACCGATCGGGACAGTAATCTCTTCCATTGTCCTATCGTTCATTCCATAAACCCTGCAGGAGCTCTTGCTCGATTTTACCGCATTGACTTTTCGTTTGCCCGAAACTATGTTTGCGGGAAACCATGCAATCCGGGAAAAAACCAATGCGGAGTATCAGGGCAAGGGCCCCCGCCAAAATCAATCTTTTCCTCAGAGTACTAGTAGACGTCCGGACGGATACCATAACATCGAGACGCTATTTCAGGCAATTGACCTGTACGACGAACTGATCTTTGAGGAGTCTTCCGGTCCCAGCACCCTAGAAGTGACCGGAATTCCGGAACTGGAAACCGAGAACAATCTCGTCATCCGGGCCCTCAAGTGGCTGCAGGAGCATGTAGCCGCGGATTTGAGGGTAAAGATCCGCTTAAGCAAGAAAATTCCGATGGCTGCAGGGCTTGGTGGGGGAAGTTCCGATGCTGCAGCTGCCCTATTGGCTATTCGCAAGCTGTTCCATCTGCCCATTCCTGACGAGGAGCTCCGAAGCGCTGCAGTAAGCCTCGGTGCAGATGTTCCTTTTTTCTTTGCCGGAGGAAGTGCCGTAGGCGAGGGGATCGGAGAAGTGCTAACTCCAGTGGCCATTCCGCAGAATTACGGCTTATTGATGTTGAATCCGGGATTTCCTGTATCCACACCACAGGTCTATTCTGAATTTTCCAGAACCTTGACAGGCCGGAACAGGGAAGATAGATTGTGGAGTGTACTTAGGGAGGCCCGAGCGGTCGCCGATTTGCTCTATAATGATTTGCAGGCCGTCACTGAAGGCCTCTACCCGGAGGTCTCTGAGATCAGGATTCATCTGGAACAAAACGCTCTTACGGGTATTTTGATGTCTGGAAGTGGCCCGACAGTGTTCGGTATTACGGAGCCAGGCCAAGAAGAGCATTTCGGGGGAGCGTTGCCGTCAGAATGGACGATGATTGCAAGCCGTCCGATAAATAACGGAGTCACGTTAGACTGAGAGTTTCTGTCAATTCCCGAAGCCTTCTCTACTGGGGCGTCGTCAAGCGGTAAGACACGGGCCTTTGGAGCCCGCATTCGGAGGTTCGAATCCTCCCGCCCCAGCCACACCAAACACGTTACGCGCATTCTCTCTTTTGGAAAAATCAAAGCGAACTGACAATTAAGACAGTGATTGATCGAGGTCGTTTGGAATGAGGCCCGGGATGCCGAATCCAAAGCCCGGATCGAATTCGCAGAATCACCCCCGCCATGGCCGCAACGCACAATTCTCTCTTCTGGGATAATTTCCGATGATGATGCATACTTTCCTTGTGTATAGAGTGCATCTATCGGCTATAAAACCGTCTTTACCCAATTGAATTACAAACCGAATAACCTTAGTCCTCCTGGCCTGTTTCAGGGAAGTTGACAGCCGGCTGACAATACTTAATAGTACCAAAGGATTTGTAGAAATGCTGCAGCATGCTGCGCTGGACAATTGAGGAACTCCATGTCGAATGACATCATACGCTCGCGCTATCCTGAAGACAGACCACTGGACGAGGACTTGGGCGTGTGGTGGGTTCTGCATGTAAAGCCGAATTGTGAAAGAATGGTTGCGCAATACATGCTGAATCGCAACATCAGCTATTATCTACCGCTGTGCAAACGCAAGACGCGGGTTGGAGGCTTGCGAAGAATCAGGGAAGTGGAGACAACCCTGTTCAGCGGCTACATTTGCTTTGCCTTGGATCGAGACAAGCACAACCTGCTTTATGACACAAAAAAATTCGTGAGAATCATCAAGGTGGAAGACCAGGAGAGATTTGTTCAGGAACTCGGAGCAATCGCTAAAGCGATAGACTCCGGGAAAGATTTGTTGGTACGCCCCGGCCTTGTCCCTGGCCGGAAGGTAATTATACTCTCCGGGCCGCTCGAAGGCACTGTAGGGGTTATTGTCCGAAGTCGACTAGAGCGTCAATTGTCGCTGTCCGTGAAAATGTTCAATCAGAGCGTGCTGTTGACCCTGGACCCATCTACCAGCCTGGAACCGATCTAAGGAGGGTCATTTTCCTGGAATCATTCTTGAAAAGGTCTCTTTGATTCCCTCCCCAAGGCTCTGAAAATCCTGTCCTATTTGTTGAATAATGTTGCTGGGCTGCTGAGTAGGCTGCTCTATTTGTGGACGTTGGACGCTTATTGGACGTGGCGTTTGACAGCGGTGGACCCATCGGACCAAAGGAATCCAGGATGAAGCCGCCGATGGGATTGGGTGTGCCCACTTGTTGAGCTGCAGGCAAATTCGCTCCGCCTACATTTCCAGGAATTCTCGCAGTCACTGTGCCACTGTCATCAGGAACGATGGGGCCGGTTTGTACCTGATTACGCGGAGGAATATAAGGCATTGCGGGAGGAAGAGGCTGCGGGCCGGCTGAACCGGGATTAACCTGGCTCCCTGGAACTGATGCCTGCGGCTGCTGCGTTGACGGAACCACAGATGATTCTCTCTTGATGGCTCCAATTCCGGGCTGTGCAGGACCGGCGGATTTGGGTGATTTGGCAGCGGCCTCGGGCTTAGGTTTCTTTTCTACTGTAGTCGCTGGTTTCCGAGTAACGGGGTGAGGTTGACTTCCAGGATTGACTGTCTGCGGGGGCCTCTGCAACTGCACCGGAGGCTGCACCGGAGCTGTGAATCCTTGTTGAGCTGTGGCTGCTGGATACGGAGCTTGTTGCTGGTATTGCGACGGGACTTCCACTGGACCTTCGGCCGCAGCCAGCCTTACTTGGGCGGGAGCATTGTCGAGCGACAGAGCTGATCTGCTGGAGCCGTCTAGTAGAGTCGCCTTAACAGAACGCATCTCACCCCTTTCGGTCCCATTTGTCTCTGCAGACACCGTCCTGACCGCAGGCTGAAGCAATGATTCCAGGAAGCTCGACATTGTCGGATCTTCCCAGTTCACCATCCCTACCGAATTCCCAACCACTCGGCCTCCGCGATCTATAACATAAGTTGTGGGGACTCCTGGGATTTCATATATGGCCTCGGACTTGGAATTTACCACGAAAGTGGTTTGCATTCCCGGACCAATAGTCTCCCTTTTGAGAGAGAAACCGGGACGATGGGTCAAAAGCAAAGGTAAAGCTAAATCCGCCTCGCTGCGAATAGGATTGGACCTGTTCCGGCTGGTCGGTGAGGTTTACTGCTACTATTTCCAAACCTCTTCCATAATTTTTGCGGTATATTCGCTCCAATATAGGTTTTTCAGCGGAACACGGAGGGCAGTCAATTTTCCAAAAATTAAGGATCACAACTTTTCCGCGTAATCCGGAGAGACTGACGTGTCTTCCTCGCAAGTCTTGCAAGATCATGTCGCCGGCCGGTTGAGGAGCGGAAAAAAGTCGGAAATTAGATGACGTCGTGTCCTGTAGAACAGTGGCCGCATCACAGACTTTGCAGGGAGCTAATAGGAACAAGAGGACAATTACAATTGCTTGTTTTCGAGTCATAATGTGCTTCCTTGGAGGAGAAGCTAATAAAGTGTTTAAATCCTACAATACAATAGTTGGTATTTCAAGGATTTTCTGGATAATGTCGAACCTCTTGCTTTTCCCCGTTGGTTGTCATATATACCGCATAGTCTGGGGGGGCGAGGCGATCGCCGGCGTAACAACGCGGGAGGAAAGTCCGAACTCCACAGGGCAGGATGCCGGGTAACGCCCGGTGGGGGTAACCCCAAGGAAAGTGCCACAGAAAATAAACCGCCTCCGCTAACCGGAGGTAAGGGTGAAAAGGTGAGGTAAGAGCTCACCGGTTCTCGTGGTAACACGGGAGCCTGGAAAACCCCATCCGGAGCAAGACCAAATAGGGAAGCGTTTAGGATGGCCCGTCCGATGCTTCCGGGTAGGTTGCTTGAGACGGCGGGAGACCGTCGTCCTAGACGAATGATCGCCGCCCGATTTTTCGGGAACAGAATTCGGCTTACCGCCCACCCCGGACTCCATAAGAGGTCCGCCATGTCAGACAGACCCGAAGATCAAAAGCCGGAAACCAAGGAAATACCGCAGGAAACGCCCCCCGTTCGTACAGGCAGGAGACGCGGGATTTTCAAACCTCTATTTTACACCGCAATAGTTGTTGCTTCTGTTGCCGTGGCGTACAATCTTGGCATTCAAGTCGGTTCCACCGGAAAAAATGGTTCTGCCTCTCCGGAGAATCCTTCTTTCAGTAGGGGGCCTTCTGATAATCTCTTTTCCTCCTCAAGTCTATTAAAGGTAATTGGCCAGAGTCCAGTTGATCCTTCCAAGGTCCTTTTCCCTTCTATGGAACGTGCACTGGACCCTCAGAGCGAGAAGAAACCTAAGACTTGCCCGCCAGGCCAGCTTACGGCTCCTACCACAAGTGGACCCGCTGCGGTAGCCGTCAAGAAGGCCTCTGGCCAGCAGCCCCTTTCAGAAACAGCGTCCCCGAAACCAGTTGATACTCCGGTCATAGAGACCAAGCAACCCAGCGGTATTGCGACAACTGAATTCCAGCGGATAGAATCGCCTGACCCAGTTTCACAAGCGCCGCAGCAAACAGCGCCTCCATCTATTGAATCACCTAACACGCAGGGTCGCAAGCATCAAGAAGCATCGCTCGGGAGTTCCACAAAACCCCACGATCAGGAAGAAAAGACAAAGGCCGAACAATTTCAGCTCCCAGGTTCGATGACAGTAAGAATCCAAAATTATTCGGGAACTCTTCCCAAATGGGGGTTAGTGGTGATAGTGGATGATTCCGCATCCATGGGCCATAAGACTCGAACATGGACCGGTGGTCGTATCAAGGCTGTACAGGCAGCTCTGGGCAAGTTGCCGGAAACCATAACTCCAGGGTCAAAGGTGGCAGTGCGTGATTTTACGTGCAAGAAGAGTGAGACGGAGGCAAAGAGCAAGGAATCAGCTTGCCTGAGTCGGATGGTGCTCGAATGGGCTGAAGCACCCTTCTCTGGCCTAACTGAGAGATTGGATAATCTTTCTCCTGCGGGGAAAACAAATCCCTGCGCTGCGGCTCTGTATTCGTTGAAGAAGGATTTCACCAACCAGGGTGACCTCACGCCCAGGGTTCTGATCATAACTGATGCAGCCGGCAAGTGTTCGGCTGCTGATGTCACCAGAATCGGGGAACAAATGGTAGGAAAGGAGCGAGTGCACGTTGATGTGATTGCTCTTGGATCTGCCAAAAAGAAGAACAGCGGCTACTCGACGCTTGCAAAGAAAACGAACGGAATTTTTCAAAAGGTCGAAGGTCCCGGCGAAATGGATCAGGCAATGGCCAGATATGCCAAAACTCTAAAAAGTCCAATAATGGAAAAAGTAGAGATCAAAGGTGACAAGGCGCTATTCAACGTGGTTCCAGAAGAAGAAATAGCGCTGACCCCAGGGACCTACTCGGTCGTACTTCCTGCGGTGGCTGGAATAAATCCAGGTAAACGCACGATTCCGAGCGTCAAGATCAGTTCCGGTGAAGCTGTCGTGATTGATGTAAAGGTTAAGAAGGGGCGGCTCTCCGTTTCTCGATCCGGAAAGAAATCAGCAGAGTAACAATGTAGTCCTCCTCCTTAACTGGAGACGACAGTCGTTGCGCGGAGCGGACGGGCGAAGTTCTCTGCAGCAAGGAAATGAATTTGCTTCGCTTGCCACGCAACGAAGCTTTCAGCGCGAGTTTCTGCTCCCCGCTTTAATGAATGTTCGTAACAATTGACTAAGAGCTTGGCGAAAATTTGTTGTGATTGTAGACTGCTGATTCATGTCAATTACTAAGAAATCCACGACGACCCGGGTCCAATCGGGCACGCAATCATTTTTTCTGGAGAGTGAAATCCGGCTTTCAGGCATGGGACTTTGGTCTACCCTTCTAGGCCTTTGTGTGTTGCTCATTTTGAAATTCCTCTTGCCTGCGCCTGCTAGAAACATGCCCTCGTTGGCCGTTCTTATAGCAATTGGAATAGCAGTCACTGTCTTCTATCTCGGCATACGCTTCGTCGCGCTTGGCGTGATACGGTGGAAAGTGACGCAAAAGTTCCCCGTCAAGAATCTCAGTCTAAGGTCCATTCAAGGTGGCGAGCTTCCCAGAAACTGGTTCTTGCTCGCACTTGTGGTCCCCACTATTTCACTGGTCCCTCTGTGTTGTGGCCTGCTTGCGATGGGGATAGGTCTCGGGCACGAAATGTGGATAGTGATCTGCGTGGGAGCGGCTCAGTCGTTGCGGGATTTAATTGGAGCCGTACACGTTTTGTTCGTGGATCCCGCTAGATGGATCAAAGAGACTTCGGTCGGGCTGGATGTGCTGGAGCCTGTTGGAGAACCCTGAGCGTAGTTCAAGATAGAGCGAAAGGCTCGCAAACTTCTTCTCTCGTATCCCTTGTACCAGTTTTAGTTCCTCCAGGTCTTTGAACCCACCCGCCGAGGTTCTGTGCGCGACGATCCTTTGTGCGAGAACCGGTCCAATTCCTGGAACACGCCTCAAGTCAGATTCATCCGCAACATTTATATCCACTTTTTTTCCGATGTTCATAAGTCGAGGTCCGGAAATCTTGTCGACAACGATTTCAGTACCAATACTGTTGAGTCGGATTGTTCTGTTACATGGAATTCGTTCGCAGGAATCTTGCCTGATTTCAGTGAATACGCCAGCCATCTGGAGTACCTTTGGACAATACTTCCGGATTTTCAAGGAAGATGACGCCCTTCGGCTCATTATCTTGAATTATTTCATACATGCAGGTACCCCCGCCCTGATCACGGCTTTCGCAAAAGAAAGGCACAACGTACGCCCAAGACCTGATCAGCAGGATGGTTAGACCCAGTATGATTACTCCGTACAAAGAGTTTACCGACTTAAGTTCTTTTAAGGGGCTCATTATTATTGCGAAGCCAGATCCTTCTGGAGCTTATAATCGATGCTGTCCACCAGAGCATCCCATGAAGCCTGGATGACGTTTTGACTGAATCCAACCGTCCACCATACTTTTTCGCCGTCAGTAGACTCAATCAACACCCTGACCGTCGCTCCTGTGCCAGAAGTGCCTTCCAAAACTCGCACTTTAAAATCTGTAAGTCTCACTTCGCCTACGCACGGATAGAAAGCTTCGAGCGCTTTTCTGAAGGCCTGGTCCAAGGCGTTTACCGGCCCGTTTCCTTCGGCGGCAGAGAACTCCATCTTATCGCCCACGACAACACGAATAGTTGCATCGGAATAGGTCTTCGTGTCTCCCTGGCGTTTCATGTTGCTCACATGAAAGCCGTGAAGAGAGAAGAATTTCTTATGCAATCCCAGCATCCGCTTCATGAGAAGCTCAAAAGATCCGTCAGCGACTTCATAATGGGCGCCACGGGCCTCAAGGTCTTTGATTGTCTTGAGTATTTCGTTGAGCCTAGGGTCTTCCGCTTTGAGATCGATGCCATAATGAGCTGCTTTTTGTACCAGAGCAGCCCTTCCGGCCTGCTCTGACATAGGGAAGATGCGCGCATTTCCGACAATCTTCGGGTCAATGTGTTCGTAGGCGACAGTGTTCTTGATTACAGCGCTGGTGTGCAGACCGCCTTTATGGGCAAAAGCTGAAGCGCCCACGTAAGGTTGGGATTTTAGTGGAGTTCGATTTGCCATCTCGTCCACGAATTCTGATACGTGTTTGAGCAACCGCAATCTCTCAGGGACGACATCCATCTTGCCCATTTTCAGGGCCAGAGCAGGAATTATGGAGATGAGATTCGCGTTGCCGCAGCGCTCCCCGATACCGTTTACCGTGCCCTGCACATGGACCGCTCCGGCTTCAATGGCTGCCAGAGAACTTGCCACAGCAGTCTCCGAATCATTGTGCGTGTGAATGCCAATTGGCACGGATAAGTTGTCTTTGAGGTTTCTCACCACTTCATAAACTTCCGAAGGAAGGCTACCCCCATTGGTGTCGCACAACACGAGCGCTGCAGCGCCTCCTGATTCCGCGGCTCGTAGGGTTTGCAGAGCATAATCCGGGTTTTTCTTGAACCCATCGAAAAAATGCTCCGCATCAAAAATCACTCTGGAAAAATGCTCGCGTAAATACGCAATGGAATCTCTGATCATATTCAGATTTCGTTCCAGAGGTATTGCTAGGATCTCTTTGACATGGAGATCCCAACTTTTTCCGACAATGGTCACTATCTCTGCGCCGGTTTCGATAAGGCTCGCGATTTGGGGATCTTTGTCCGGAGAAAGGTCGGACCTGCATGTGCTTCCGAAAGCCACCACCCTGGAGTGCTTAAAAGGAATGTCCTTTGCAATTTTGAAGAATCTGCGGTCTTTGGGATTAGAGCCTGGGTATCCGCCTTCAATGAGATCGATTCCGATTTCGTCAAGTTTTTGGGCAATCCTCAACTTGTCATCAAGGGAAAAAGTGATACCCCAAGTTTGGGCACCGTCCCTCAGGGTGGTGTCATAAAGTTCGATCCGGTTCACTCTAGACCTCCCTCCTTTCGGTCGGAATTCCAGTTGGGACCTACATGACCGCTTAGTGTATCCGGAGCTCAGGATGCAATTCCTGGCCCGGACGCTGAACCTCAATATTATGAGGTTTTTTCAAGCTCAAATGTATCGTGCAGCGTGCGCACAGCCAATTCCGCGTATTTCTGATTGATCACGCAAGAGATTTTGATTTCGGAAGTGGAAATCATCTCAATATTGATTCCCTCCTTCGAAAGGGCAGTGAACATCTTCGCCGCGACGCCCGAGTGGGAACGCATCCCAAGCCCAATTATGGACACCTTAGCTATGTCTAAAGCTCCGGAAATCTCCCTCGCCTCGAACTGTTTCTTGAATTTATCACAAATTTCCAGACCCTTTTGGAGATCCGATTCTGGTAGTGTGAAAGAAATATCCGTCATACCGTCTGCACTGGCATTCTGGATTATCATGTCGACCACGATGTTCGCATCTGCGAGGGACGAGAATATCTTGGAGGCGATTCCCGGTTTGTCTTCCACACCGGAAATGGTTATTTTCGCTTCCTTGGTATTGCAGGTGACAGCTCTTACTGACTCTTTCTCCATATCTGAACTCTCCTCCGTGACCAGAGTGCCTTCATTATCGCTGAAACTTGAACGTACGACCACAGGAACGCGATGGCGCATGGCGAACTCAACCGCTCTTATATACAGGACCTTTGCTCCGGCAGAAGCCATTTCGAGCATCTCTTCGTAGGCAATTTTTTTTATTTTACGCGCTTTCGAGGTTATATTGGGATCCGTGGTGTAAACGCCGTCCACATCGGTAAATATCTCGCAAAGATCCGCACTAAGGGCCGCAGCGACGGCAACGGCCGAAGTGTCGGAGCCTCCTCTACCGAGGGTGGTTATGCGCTTAGTGCTATCGACCCCCTGGAATCCTGCGACTACAATTATGTAACCTTTCTTGATATCCTCAAGTATGGATTCTTCTTCTATAGACGTGACTCTTGCAGCGCCGTATGCTTCGTTTGTGATCAGGGGAATCTGCCATCCGCAATAGGAACGGGCCTTGTATCCCATTGATTCCAGCGTGATAGCAAGCAAGGCGATGGATACTTGTTCTCCAGTGGAAACAAGGACATCCAGTTCTCTTTCATTGGGAAGCGGGGAAATCTTTTTCGCGAGGCCAATGAGCCTGTCGGTTTCCCCCGCCATAGCAGAGACAACTACAACCACTTCGTTCCCCTTGTCTTTGGTCGCTGCGACTTTTCGAGCGACATTCGCGATCCGCTCCAGATCGCCGACAGAGGTCCCTCCATATTTTTGCACGATCAAAGCCATCAGTTCATACTCCGTGCGATTGCTTATTCGCGAATGCGGACCCGCCACCCAGTATCCGAAAGCGCACATTCGCTACATATTCACTTCGCGTCAAGCCCGTCGGACATTTCATTTGGGCTCTTCCTGGCTTTTCAGCAGAGCTCGTACAGCGGGTTCGATTCTATTTTGCCAAGACCCCTCATCTCTCCATTCTAGAATTATCTGTCGGGAATCAGGCTCCTCTACAAACTTTATATAGATCACCAGATTATCTTCCTGGAAATGAATTAATCGTTCAGCCCACTCCACTATAAGCGCTCCGCCTTGGTCCAGAGCGTCTTCCAGCCCGATCCACTCCGTTTGATCAGGGGCGAGCCTATATAAGTCTGCGTGATAAACATCAAAATCCCCCTCAAAACGGTTGATCAAAGTAAACGTAGGGCTGACCACTTCTTCAGGGGGGACTCCGACAGCCGCGGAAACGATCCCTTTTGAAAGCCTTGTTTTTCCTGATCCCAATTCGCCTATCATGAATACCGTGTCACCTGGCCGGAGGATTCCTCCGATGACAGTGCCGAGCTCAAGTGTATCTTCCTCGGACCTGCTGGTGGTTTCTAGAGTCTTGAGCATAACTCTGGCGGCACATCCTCACGATAATTAGCTCTAGGCCACGCGTTACACCCGAATCTGGAAACGAGATCAGCGAAACCCCAAATAAACGATTCCCGGATCCGCACTCGCGGTTCATAAGAACATTAACCGTTGAGCATAAACTCTCTTCAGATTTCTGGCAAGAGTGTATTGCGTTGCGAATTGCCTAAACGTCCTCTATTGGCTGTCGTAAATTGTTAGGCCCCACGAAAACCTTGACGAGAATTGATTGTACCGGCTTCCGGCCATGAATAAAGAATCTTGTATGTTTACAGACATCGTGATAGTGTTCCGCTCCGGGCCGTAGTTTACCAGTGTGTAATTTGGCCGGAAGTAATCAAGCGGGAGCCCTTTTTAGTTTTTTGTGGCATGGAATGTATCAAATATCTTCTCGCTCTTTCCAAGAATCATTTCAGTAGGACTCGGCGTCCCTTCGTCACTCTCAGTTATGCTCAGAGTCTTGACGGGTGTATTTCAGCCAAGCCAGGTGAAGCATTACCGTTGAGCGGAAGAGAATCCCTTAAGCTCACACATCATTTGCGAGCAAATCATGACGCGATACTTGTCGGAATTGGAACAGTGCTCTCGGACAATCCACGACTTAACGTCCGACTCGTGCACGGCAATAATCCAAGACCTGTGGTAGTGGACAGTCGATTGAGACTTCCCCTTGACTGCAACCTCCTGAATCAGGGCGTGCGCAGCCCGATCATCATTTCAACCGGTAATTACCACGATGAACGACGCAGAGCCGTTGAAGCGTCAGGAGCCGAAGTTACATTCGATCCCGACGAAATCCGGCACTATGGTAGATCTCGCTGCAATGCTGGACAAGCTTGGCGAAATGGGAATAAAGAGCCTGATGGTTGAAGGCGGATCGAGGATCATCACCAATTTTCTACTTGAGAAGCTGGCTGATTATATTGTGCTCACGGTTGCTCCAGTTATGGTCGGTGGACTGCGGGCAGTGAAGGATCTGGGAGACTCCACGCCTGAGACCTTTCCCCGCGTGTTAAACCCGGGGCATAGATGGTTGGGAGAGGATCTTATTCTCTGGGGGGATCTGGCTTAGTTCGCTGCCCTCAATTCCGTCTCGTTGAAACATATGAAGAATCTGTCAGTTGAATTCATAGCGCCTTATGTGGTAGCCGCAGTCGAAGAACCTGTTCCCGAGCTGTCGGAAAAAAATGTCCTGGTGCAAACCATTTGTTCTGGCATAAGTCCAGGCACTGAAATGCTTGTATACAGGGGGCAATGGCCCGAGGATCTGCCGGTGGATGATTCCATCCCCGCTTTGGCTGGCAAGTTCGCTTACCCTCTAAAGTACGGCTACTCGTGCGTAGGAAAAGTGGTCAGGATCGGGGCCTCGGTGAATAGGGATTGGCTTGGAAAGATCGTATTTTCTTTCAACCCTCATCAGAGTTATTTTGCCGCAGAACCAGAGCACCTGATTGTAGTGCCGGCTGAATTGTCTCCGGAAGACGCCGTATTCCTACCCAACATGGAGACTGCTGTGAGCTTCCTGATGGACGGCAGGCCCATGATCGGTGAGCAGGTCGTAATTATAGGACAGGGAATAGTAGGCTTGTTGACTGCCGGCTTGCTGGCCAGGTTCCCGCTGCAACAGCTTATTACACTTGACAAATTCCAGTTGAGACGTGAAAAATCCAGCGCGCTTGGCGCATTCCCCCTTGATCCGGAGGATCCGGAATTGCCAGAAAAACTCAGGCAGATATTGGGGGCGGATCCTCGCTCCGGCGCGGACCTGATTTACGAGCTTTCAGGAAATCCAGCTGCTCTGGATACCGCAATATCCGCGGCAGGCTTCGGAGGACGTATAGTGATAGGCTCGTGGTACGGCGGTAAGAGAGCTCCAATAGATCTCGGGGGACGTTTTCACAGAGGCCGTCTGAAATTGATCAGCAGCCAAGTGAGCTCATTGGCGCCTGAAGTTTCGGGTTTGTGGACCAAATCCCGTCGTCTGAGGCTGGCTCTGAAAATGCTGGAAGAAGTGAATCCTTCCAAGCTGATCACACACAGGTTTCACGCGGCCCGAGTGGCTGACGCATACAGACTGCTCGATGCAAATCCGGGGGACGCTATACAAGTAATTCTTGAATATGGGGACAAGCATGAATAGTGGTTCATTTTACACGATTGCGGTTCAGCGAGATTTTGTGGCTCAACATTTTCTTTTTGGAGGCGATTGGGGCGCGGAGAATCAGCGCCATTCGCATCATTACCGCATTGAAGTTCTGCTGGACGGAACGGAACTGGACCAGCACGGCTATCTTGTAGATATCGTAGATATTGAGACTCAATTGGAAGCGTTGGTGGCTTATTACCGCGATAACATACTGAATGAATTACCTGAATTCAAAGGTCTCAACCCGAGCATAGAGCACTTGTCGAGAATATTTTGTGATTCATTCTCAGAACGAATAAGCGCACCTAATATAAAGACGGTCACAGTGAAGATTTGGGAGAACGAGATCGCCTGGGCTGCATATCGCCGAGAGCGTCCTTGAAAGTCGGCCTGGTAATTTACGGACATTTGGGAATTGTCACAGGCGGTTTTCTGTACGACCGGATGCTCGTGGAGCATCTTCGATCCTGCGGCGACACTGTGGAGATATTTTCCCTTCCCTGGCGCACGTACGGAAGGCATCTGTTCCACAACTTCCCTTCAAGATTCTGGCGTTCCTTAACAAACGCTCACTTGGACGTTTTGCTTCAGGATGAGCTGAATCATCCTTCGCTGTTTGTAGGAAATCGGCTGCTGAAGAGCAAAGTGGAATATCCTGTGGTTTCCATAGTGCATCATCTGAGATGCAGAGAACTAAGAAAACCTTGGCAGAATAAGTTCTATGAAACCATGGAGCGGGGTTATCTTTCCGCAATAGACGGTTTCATATTCAACAGCATGACCACCCGTTCCACGGTGGAAGCTCTGATAGGAACTACTCATCCTTCTGTTGTAGCGTATCCCGGACGGGATGCTGGCGACCCGCTTGCCACGGCGGACCAAGTCTCGAAAAAATCATCGGAGCCTGGTCCATTGCGGATCCTTTTCGTGGGAAGCCTCATCCCTCGAAAGGAACTTCATACTCTGCTCGTGGCACTTGCTCGGCTGCCGCTGGACGCGTGGAAGCTGGATGTCGTGGGTAGCCTTGACACCGACACGGATTATGTGGCGATGATAAACCGTATCGTGGAGACCCAGGGTATCGGGAGCCGCGTTCGCATGCTCGGAGTCCTCGATCGCCCAAGCCTGACTGCATGCTACGAGCACAGCCAGTTCCTGGCTGTCCCTTCGTCCTACGAAGGCTTTGGGATTGTCTATTTGGAGGCCATGGGGTTCGGACTTCCCAGCATGGCAGGCAATGTGGGAGCGGCCCATGAAGTGGTGACTCACGGCAAGGACGGTTTTCTAGTAACGCCTGGGGATGTTGATTCCATGTCCGGTTTCATTAATCAACTCATTCAGGACAGGGAGACTTTACGGAAAATGGGTACAGCTGCTCTGGACCGATATGCCGTTCATCCAACATGGCCTGAAAGCGCTGAAAAGATGCGAAACTTACTTTTGGAAATGGTGAAATAGGAATGCCCGAGCCGCAAGAATATACGTTTGGTCGCTATTTATCATCAAAGAAGAGTGTGGACGATCGCAGTCTGAATAGATCGGTCTGGGAAAGGCTGGCAGCCGAAATTCCCCCTCGGCCCGAGCCGCTCAGGGTGCTCGAGCTTGGTTCTGGCATAGGCACCATGATCGAGAGAGCCATTGACTGGGGCCTACTGAGGCAAGCAGCGTATACCTGCGTTGACTCCGTGGCCGAAAATACGTCTGAAGTCTTTGTTCGTCTCGAAACATGGGCAAACGACAGAAATTACAAGTTTTCTACAGACGAGAAAAGCGTACGGCTGACTCGCGAGAATCATGACATTCTTGTAAAGCCTGTAACCGCAGACGTGCTGGAGTTCATGCAAGACCCGGAAAATAAATCCTCCTGCGATTTGATTGTCGCGAATGCTTTCCTTGATCTTGTGGACGCGCCTGTGGTTCTTCCCGATATCCTGGCGATGCTGAAGCCGGGTGGCCTATTCTATTTCACCATAAATTTTGATGGAACCACCATCCTTCAGCCTGAGATCGACGGGGATTTGGATTCCAAGATAGAGTCTCTGTATCACAGGACAATGGATGAGCGCGTGATCAAGGGAAGGCGATCAGGTGACAGCCGCACTGGGAGGCATCTTTTTCAACATGCCCGGAAAACTGGGGCTGAGATCCTGGAAGCAGGCCCATCTGATTGGGTGGTTTTCGGAGCTCAGGGATACCGGGAAGACGAGGCATATTTTCTTCATTTTATAGTTCACACTATAGGGCTTGCTCTGTCGGGTCATCCTGAACTCGATCCAGTTCTTTTCGGTAAGTGGATTGCGGAAAGGCACAGGCAGATAGAAGAGGGCACCCTGGTGTACATTGCCCATCAAATAGATTTCCTTGGTAGAATTTCTGGCTAGAGCTCATACAACTCCGAGTACTTTCGCTCCAGGTAATCGATCAAAAACTGTGGGTTCAAATCCTGTCCTGTAACTCTCTTTACCAGATCTCTCGGATGATATCTCGTTCCTTGGCTATGTATATTCTTTCTGAGCCAATCCAGCAGGGGAGATAATTCACCTCGCTCAATCTGCAAGCTGAGATCCCCCAGGTCCTCTTCAGCCTCCGCGAAGAACTGGGCCGAGTACAAATTACCCAGGGTATAAGTCGGGAAATATCCTATGTGACCGGATGACCAGTGTACAGTCCTGCATCACTCCTTGCGCGAAGTCCGGCGGACTAACGTCCAGATAAGCCATCATTTTTGAATTCCACGCTTCGGGCAAATCGCGGACTTCGAGATCTCCCCGTATCAGCAGCACTTCAAGCTCAAATCTAAGAAGAATGTGTATGTTGTACGTGACCTCGTCAGCTTCGACGCGAATAAGACTCGGGAGGACTTCGTTGATTGAAAAATAGAAATCATGTTCGTAGACTTCACCAAGGTCCGGAAATCTGGCTTGCGCTTCGGGGTAAAAATACCGCCAAAACTCCTTGGATCTGGCAACCAGATTTTCCCACATCCTGGATTGTGACTCGTTGATTCCGAGAGATATCGGACGACAATATGGAGTGCCCCAGTTCTCCAGCGGTAGTCCCTGATGATAAAGCGCGTGCCCAGTTTCGTGAATCACGCCGAAGAACGCCTCGCTGAAGTGGTTTTCGCTGTATCGCGTGGTTATCCGAACGTCTCCGGGAGCAATTCCCGTGGTAAACGGATGGGCTGAAATGTCCAGCCTGCCTGCTTCCATGTCGTAGCCCATTCGTTTGGCCACTGAAACAGCAAAAGCCTCTTGTTCGGCAATTGGAAAGTGTCGATGCTTCAGCGACGGATCAGGCTGCCTTCCGCTTGCGCTGATGCGCTTCAACAGATTGACCAGGGCCGAAGTGAGCCGCGAAAATATCGGCTCGAGATTTCGAGCAGTCTCAGCGCGTTCGTACCGCGTCCAACAACGCGTCGTAGGGCTCGTTCTCGAATCCCAGAGCTTGAGCCTCGTCCCTTTTGAGGGCGACAATTCGCTCCAGGTACGGCTCGAACATTTTCCAGTCGCTTGCGGGCCGCGCTTTTTCCCACACCGACTGCCCCTCTGCAGCGGCATGCGCAATTTCCACGGCCAGTTCGTGGGGGATCTTCGTCGCGCGGTCGTATGAACGCCGCCACTCACGAATGTTTACCGCTTCAATCGCCTGAGGACCTTTGGCCAACTGGGAATTCTCCAAGACGGAAAGCCACTCCCCGATTTTGGAATCCGTAGCCATGTTGTGAATGATCCCGGCCATGGTCGAAAGCACCTGCGCCCTTGAGCTATGGCCTTTGCTCGGGATTTGCGTTCTCTGGTCCCAATTTAGCACCGCAATGGCGGACCCAAGATGTGTCATCTCTTTACTGCGTGCAGATATCTTCTCGTATGAATCTTTTGGATTCATTTTTCTTTCATCCTTTTCTTTGCTCTTGTGCGACTGAGAATTTGGGAGCTCAGGTCGGCTACTTCAAATGTTTGATGCCTCTTTCCTTCAAGATCTCCCTGGCTACTACGAGCCTTTGAATTTGATTTGTGCCCTCAAAAATCTGTGTCAATTTCGCGTCCCGGAACATTCTCTCCACCTGAAAATCCTTCATGTATCCGTATCCGCCTAGAACCTGGACGGCATCGGTAGTGATTTTCATCGCAGCGTCGCTCGCGAAAAATTTCGCCATTGACGCAATCTTTGTATTACTCTGCCCCAGATCGTAGAGATCAGCCGCCTGATACACGAGACCTCTGGATGCTTCTATCAATGTGGCGCTCTCAGCAATTATTGACTGAACAAGTTGATGGTTTGCGATAGGCTTTCCGAATGTTTCTCTTTCCATGGAATATCGGAGCATGATTTCGAAAGCGCCTTCAGCTATACCCAATGCCTGCGCGGCAACAGCTGGTCTGGACATGTCGAAATCCTTCATTGCCAGCAAGAAGCCATGGCCCTCGCGACCCAAGAGATGATCGGCAGGGACCCTTACCTCGTCCAAGATGACCTCAGTAGTGTTCGATCCTCTTTGTCCCAATTTGTTCTCTGTTTTGCCAATCGACAATCCGGGACTATCGTGTTCCACCACAAAAAAGGAGAGTCCCCCATGTCCCGCTTTCTTGGAAGTCCTTGCAAGAACCGAGTACAGTGATGCCACTCCGCCGTTCGTGGCAAAGCACTTCGTACCTGAAATCACGTAACTTGAGCCGTCGTGTACGGCCTGGGTTCTTATGGAAGCGACATCAGAACCTGCTACTGGTTCCGTGACGAGATACCCCACCAACAGCTTGTCGGCAGCTATTCTCTCGAGAAATTTTCGTTTGATCTCCGCTTTTGCCCCTCTTGCAATAGGGAACGAGCCCACAGCCTGGATAATCAACAACAAAGCCGAAGCCGCGCAGAATTTGGCAATTTCTTCCACGGCGATGCATAGAGCGTTCCCCTGGTCTTGTTCCAGACCTCCGAATTCAGGGGGTAATGTCAGAGTCAACAATCCCAAATCCCAGCACAAGGATTCCACATCTCTGTTGAACACCCCCTGCTCATCAATAAGACTAGCCGACGGGCCGATCTTCTCTTTGGCTGCCCTGTGAACCGTTTGCCTGAACATTCTTAGTTCTTCGGATTCATGATGCATGGTGCGTTACTCCTGCAGGCCGAATAGTCAAATTTCTGCAAAATAAAAATCATATACTACAAGCGTCCATCTTTGGCCTGGTTAGTTTTGCGTACGCACAAGTGCAGATTGTTTTTTTTTGGATTAATCAGGAAACCGTAAAGCGTGCTCAAGCATCTTAAGTACCAGGCGAAATTCGGTCATGAGCCCTTGAAGTATTAATTGGGGTCTGATATCTTCAAATCCCTATAAAAAGTCAGATGCGAGGTGTTTCCATGTGGGAATACAGCGACAAAGTTAAGGATCATTTCTTTAATCCCAAGAATACCGGCGAACTTGAAGACGCAAATGCCGTAGGGGAGGTAGGCTCCCTCGCATGCGGAGACGCTCTGAAACTCTTCCTGAAGATAGATCCGGAAAGCGAAAAGATCCTCGACGCACGGTTCCAGACTTTCGGCTGCGGCAGCGCAATAGCGTCCAGCAGCGCGCTTACCGAAATGGTAAAAGGCAAGACCGTAGACGAGGCGCTGAAAATAACAAACAAAGATATAGCGGACTACCTGGGTGGTTTGCCTCAAGAAAAAATGCATTGCTCAGTAATGGGAAGGGATGCATTCCACGCCGCAGTAGCCTGCTTCAGAGGGGAACCTGCACCGAGAGAACATCTTGAAGGCCAACTGGTTTGCGAATGCTTCGGCGTAACAGACGAGCAAATCAGGGAAGAAGTCAAAGCCAATAATCTGACTACCATAGAACAGGTGACCAATTACACAAAAGCTGGCGGTGGATGCGGGCTTTGCCACGACAAGATATCGGCGATAATCGAGCAGGTCCGAGGAGAACGCAAGCAACAACCTAAAGCAGAAAAGCCTGTTTCTCGAATGACTAACCTCCAGAAAATCGCAAAGATTCAAGAGGTGATAGAAAAGGAAATCCGGCCGATGCTCCAGCAGGACGGGGGCGATGTAGAATTGGTGGACCTGGACGGGAACAGAGTAATGGTAGCGCTGCGTGGAATGTGTACATCATGCCCGAGTTCTTCTCTTACCAAGGGAGGGATTGAGACCAAGCTGAAAGAATTGGTGCATGCCGACCTTTTCGTAGAGGAGGTGGCGGGATGAAAGTGGTCTACCTGGACAACAACGCCACTACCATGGTAGCTCCTCAAGTTTTCGAGGCCTTGCGGCCTTATCTGACAGAGCGCTATGGCAATCCCTCTAGCATGCATTCATTCGGTGGAAGTGTTGCGAGAGATGTTTTAGCGGCCAGGAGATCCCTGGCAGAACTGCTTGGGGCGTCCCCCCAGGAAATAATGTTTACCTCAGGTGGCACTGAATCGGATTCCACGGCTATTCTCAGCGCATTGGCCACTAATCCGGGTAGACGCGAAATCGTGACGACTCGTGTAGAGCACCCCGCAGTTTTGAATCTTTGTAAACATCTTGCGCGTTCAAAAGGCTACATTGTCCGATGGCTTTCTGTGGACAAAGACGGAATGTTGGACATGGACGAGGTACGCAGCAAGATTACTGACGAAACGGCTGTTGTGTCGATCATGTGGGCAAACAATGAGACCGGCGCGGTTTTCCCAGTGGATGAGATAGCGGAAATCGCCCAGGAACACGGCGCATTGACGCATACTGACGCGGTTCAGGCGGTTGGGAAAATTCCCATCAATTTGTCGGAGTTAAACATCAATTTTTTGGCTTTGTCCGGCCACAAACTGCACGCGCCTAAAGGCATAGGCTCATTGTACATCAAAAAAGGAACCAGGTTCTCCCCGTTCATTATCGGCGGCCATCAAGAATCCGATCGCAGGGGGGGGACTGAAAACGTGCCCAGCATCATAGGGCTCGGCGCTGCAGCGGCTATGGCCAAGAAGAATTTTGACGAAGAGAACACTCGTGTTCGCCAGCTCCGTGACAGGCTCCAACAAGCGCTTCTGGAGCGAATTCCTGCCTGTCGGGTTAACGGGCATCTGGAGCATAGGCTCCCCAATACGCTGAGCATAGGGTTTGAGTACGTGGAAGGCGAAGCCATGCTCATGAGAATGGACGAAAAGGGCATATGCGCATCTTCCGGATCCGCATGCACTTCTGGTTCGCTTGAGCCTTCCCATGTACTCCGAGCTATGGGAGTGCCGTTCACCTCTGTTCATGGATCAATAAGATTCTCTCTTTCCAGGTTTAATACCGAGGAGGAGATAGAATATGTGATTCACGAACTGCCCGGAATCATATCGTTCTTGAGGTCAATATCCCCATTTGGAAGAGACGCACTCAACGCCATTTGCTCGGTCCAGTAAAGCCTACACAAAGGGGTTACCTCATAGCGCAAGGTGAGACCCCTTTGTAATTGAATCGAGCGAGGGCTATTTTGACAGCCATGTTGGTCATTGAGGTGCTAACACCCAACGATTGAACGCAGTCTACTGAATCTTCCCAGGTCAGATTCAGTAGATCACTTCTTTTCAGTAAGCTTATGCAAATCATCTCGCAAACGATCGACAAAAGCACCATCTAGGGTGAAAACTGTGTTCTGTTCCTCGTGAGGCACCACGGAGACACTTATCGTGGTGGTGGTCTTCTTGTCATCATGGCCAGATGCTTTTTCCTCAGGCTCTTTCTTATCATTTGCCTGGTTTTCGGCCGGAGGGTCCTTCTTCTGCCCTTCAGGCCCCCAACCAGCTTTGAGAACTATTGGATCTTTTTCACCTTTTTTGAATAATTGCGCAATGAGCTGAGGGTCTTGTAGATGAGACGCGGCAGGATCAGTCCCCGACTTGGCAATGGATTTCCATTCCAAGTCCTTTAGACTCCACAGCATTCCACTGATTGCCCAAGTATCTATTTTGTCTTTTTTCTCGGGTTGCTCCAAAGTCCAGGTCTTGTTGGCCCCCTGGGCTGCCAGCCATGTTTTTCCGTCCAGAGTTATTTCCACTTTTTCGATATCTGAAGGATTGAATGCCAGCACCGATCGGTCCCTCAGATCTTTGGGATCTATTTTCAGACTTTTTATGGTCTTCCCATCAAGCACGTAAACGGTGTCTTGCCCTTTGACCTTTGCATAAAAGTTCGGAGCAGCCCCAGGCGGGGGCTCTTTCGCCTCGCCGACGGCTTTACCAAGGAGAAGCGTCTGCTCCAGCTTTTTTCCTGAGATGGTTATGGTTTCCCTGCGGATTGTCCAATCCGTACGGATCGCCCTCGGTCTTAGGTTCATCAATGATTTCTTTTGCTTTGAGATCGGAAAGGCCAGTCAACCCCGCTTCAACTACTGATTTCTTAGCCGTGAAACGCTCGGGTTTCGTGAGAACCCATTTGTCTTTGTCCTGCTTTTCGAGTTCTGTCGACTCGTTTGCCCAGGAGACCACCACGCGGTCTACGTCTTCCGGGGCCAGAGTCAAAACGGACTTATCACGCAGTTCGTAGGGAGTCTTGTTAAGACTGTTCTTTAGCGTATCAGCCACAAGCAAGAGTTTCGGTTGTTCGTCTACTCGCGCGTAATAGGAGCTCTTTGCTGGATTGGTTGCGCCGAAGAAGACCTCAGCTTTAGAGTCCTTTGTGGCGAGTATAATGGTGAACGCAGGTTTGTCTAGTCCGTATTCCTCCCATTTTGCGCCTTTGTCCAGGACCACTTTCTCGGGTTTGGCATCAAGAGCAGAATGGATAATCGATCCAACCGCCATTTGATCAGCAGCTGTCTTGACAGGTGAAACCAAAACCCACGATTCGCCGGGCTTCTGAAGTTCTATCGTGCGTTCCGGAGATTTGATCTCTATTCTAATTAGCTTGTCCCTCTCAAGCTGTACCTATTTTTGCGGCCTTTTCTTCCTGAGTTCGCTGCGCCTGCTTATGCTTGATTTCAACGAAATACACGTAGCAAACGAGTGCTGCCAAAATAATTGTATATATTAGGATATCACGTAATTTCATAAAGAGCCTCCGAGACGATATCAGATAATCCATGTGGAAAGATATTCAACGCGTAATTCCCTCAAAGAATCCTTTGTGAAACCGGCAGCCACTTGTTAGTGCTAGTCAAAGCGCCAGCAAACGATCATGCTGGCACAGTCCTTCTGCGATACATGTAAACGATCACCCCGATTCCGATCCAAATGAACGGCATTATAATCAGCGGGATCAAAAAGAACTCCCGTTGATTCGCTTCCGGTGAGGACTATCGGATTTGATTTTGTGGATTTCGGACGAATGGCTATCATGTTTTCGTCCTCAGCAAGCCACGAGAGAGAGTTCATAAACAAGTCAGGATTTCCTTGCAGCTTAAAAAACTTGTTTGCAGCGACAAGGGAACTTCCGAACACCACGATTCTGGATTTTACCGCTTTGAGCGGATCCTCTTCTTTTGTAGCAGCCTTTTTGGCGTCTGAACCCCGCTCAGTGAATTCTTCTTCCTTGGTGATATCCCCGTCCGTTTCCTTGGGGTTCTTGCCATGAGGAGGAGTATAGGTGGACACTGCCATCACTGAAACAGGTCCTTTCATCCCAGTTTTCTCATCGAAATTCGCGTTGCCTGAATTGAGCTGCTCTTCATTGATGGTCCAGGAATACTCGCTTGTAAGAGCAAGTTCCTTAACTTCTACCCCTGTCTTGTAATCCCGCGATGCGACCACTGAGCGGACTTCCGGGAAAAACGACGCCAGGGTGAAATTCTTTGTAATTGGAGACTTGATGTAAGTGGTTATAACCGGCATGAGATAGTCTCCACCCAGCGCTCGGCTCATGCGGTCCACTACTATGTCTTCCGCAGTCTTGAATCCGTATGTGGCCAGGAAAGCGCAAAGCTTTGGGGTCTTGAATGGAGTTACGAGCACCATGAGGTGCCCGCCGCGATTCAAGTAATCCTTCAAGGACTGGATTTCCGTGTCCATTGGATCAGTTTTGGGACCGGCGATAATCACTGCCGAGGCATCATCAGGCACTCCCGGAGCTTGGAGCAGTACGAGGTCTTCGACTTTGTAGTTTTGTTTTTCAATTGAGGACTTGGCTACGCTGAAGCCCGTGTCTTCGGAAGACTCTGAAGATAACTCCCCATGCCCTTTGAGAAGATATATTTTCTTAACTTCTGTTCTCAGCAATCTGGCGACTGCATTGGTCAGGTTTTCTTCATCTGCTGTGGTGATGCGTTCCTCTTTCCCTGCAACTTTTACCACCAGGGTAGGGTAGGCGTCCACCTTGTCTTTGATTGCAAGGGCACGCTCTCTGTCGGGATCCACAAAGGAATATTTGAAATCTGAATACACATCTTTGTATTGGTCCAGCAAATCCTTGGCGATATCACGCTGACCCACATCCTTGGATTCATAGTACGCAGAAACCTCCACCGGGAGCTTCTTTTCCTGAAGCGTTTCCATGAGCTTCTTGCTCTGGGCAGCCAGGGTGTGTTTTCCACTTCTGGTTAGATCCCATCTTTTCGGATTCTGAAGCGCGATATACTGAATCGCCACGATTATTGCCAGGAATATAAGAACCCCTGCTGCTGTACCGCCGCCGATAAGAATCTTGTTTCTTGAGTTAATTGCCATGGTTCATCCCCTCCACCTGTGGGTTTCTAAAGATCGCAACGTCATGAAGAGGAAAAAGCCCGTAAAGAGCACGAAAAAGGAAACGTCAGACACGGTTATCAACCCTTTGTAGAAGGACTCGAGATGCTCAAGTATTGACAATTGGCGCAGGATGGTCCCCCAAGGGTCTCCGGCGAGTGTGGAGCTCCAGCTCAACACCCAAAAAAGGAGAGCCGCTCCGAATGTGAATGCTGCGGATATGATCTGATTTTCGGTGAGAGACGAAACGAAAACACCCAGGGCCACAAATGCGCCGCCCATGAGAAATAGCCCAAGATAGCCGGTCAGCATGTTTCCTATGTCCGGATCCCCTATGGCGAACAGAAGGAGCATCGAAGGCCATGTGCCAAGCAACATGATCAAGAGCAATAGAGCACTCGCCGAAAATTTGCCCAAAACCACTGCTGAATCCGAAATAGGGTATGTGAGCAGCAATTCTATGGAGCCGGATTTCTTTTCTTCCGCGAATACACGCATAGTGAGCAGCGGGTTCACAAACAGCAAAACAATCCCCATGTTCTGAAGCAGAGGTCTAACCACGATGTCCGTAAGATTGATGCGTTCCGCTATCATAGGGTTGTTCATCGACTGCAGACTCACAAGGCTCATGAAGGACATATTCGCCCAAAAAAAGAACCCGAAAATAAACAAGAAACTCGCTATGACGCAGTATGCGACAGGCGATACGAAAAAACCGGCCATTTCTTTGCGAAACACTGCAAGCAATCCGGTCATGCAGTCTCCTCCTTGCGCTCTGGTTCCTCCGAGGCCCCCTGCTCATCGGTTTCTTCGGTTATCAAGTCTATGAACACGTCTTCAAGACTTACTTGGAGATTGCGGAGTTCCAAGAGATCCCATCCCTTTTCCATTACCGCTCTAGCCAAGGCAGGTCGAATGTCTTTGTCAGGGTTCGCTTCCACAGTTATTGCCGCTTCGCCGTCAACAGCCGGACCAGCAACCTGAGCAGAATGAACGCCTGGAATTTCCGAGAATAAGCCCATGACTTCATTATCCGGCGCCTTCACTACAACCCGCGCCCTGGAAAATTTTCCGTGGCTTTTCATAAGATTCGCAGGTGTATCCTCAGCCACGATGGATCCCTTGTTGATAATTATCACGCGGTCGCAAACCTGGCTCACTTCAGGCAGTATGTGCGTCGACAAGATTACAGTCCTATTATGCGAAAACCCTTTTATTAACTGCCTTATTTCTCGTATCTGCTTGGGATCCAGGCCTATGGTCGGCTCATCCAATACCAAAATAGGCGGATTTCCCAACAATGCCTGAGCCAGACCCACCCTTTGTCTATAGCCCTTGGAAAGAGATCGAATAAGCTTACCCATTACTTGATCCAAACCTACGGATTCAGCCACGCGATTTATCTCGCCTGATCGCTCCGATGAGGAGATCCGTTTTGCCCTGCCCACGAATTCAAGGTAGTTCTTAACACGCATCCACTCATACAATGGGACGTTTTCAGGCAGGTAACCCACTTTTTCTCGGATCTTCAGAGAATCGTCTCTGGTGTCCATTCCGAGAACACGCGCAACGCCCGAGGAAGCGGGGGAAAAGCACGTCAAGATTCTCATGGTGGTGGACTTGCCCGCTCCGTTTGGACCGAGAAATCCCACAATTTCACCCGATTCCACGCGAAAATTCACGTCCCTGATGGCGGCTAGCCGTCCGTAGTATTTGGTCAGGCCTTCCACTTCGATCATCGGCTACCTCCTTAACTTTCTCTATCAAAATGTTCCTTTTACTCTTGCAACAGCATTTGTCAAGACTCGCTAAGAGAAAAATGAATAAGCTTCGTAGGAATGACCTATTCCCTTTCTGTCTCGATGTTGCTAAACATTTTTCCGGATCTAAATGAAACCGTTTAACAATTGACCCTAACGGCTGCCCATGATATTGTAATAAGCGTTTGCAGAAGCGCTCCAATAAACCTGAGAGGCCGGACATGATCTCACGTTTAATACTAAAAAGTATCGGTATCTTATCATTATTTATGCTCCTTTCTGGCACAGTAGCGTGGGGGGAAGAAGCATCGGATTCAGTGCAGGCTGAGAATGCGTTTTTCCGAGGCAGCCATCTGCACTCGCGTGGAAATATCGCTGAGGCGGCTGAGGCTCTTGAAAAGGCCGTCAAGTTGGAACCACAAAACGCAAAGTACAAGAGCGTGCTTGCAGTTGCATATAATAATCTTGGATCGAAGTACTACCGCGAAGGAAATTTCAAAGACGCGCTTCAGTCAGTTTCCAAAGCCATCGAATTCGCTCCCGACGACAAAGACATAACTGCCAACTTCGTTTATGCGGCAATTCAGGCGGCAAGTGCTCCAGACGACAAAATTCACGTTGAACAGAAGATCGCCGCACTAAAAAAGGTTGTGGACCTGGAGCCCGAAAATGCGGCTGCTCGCAAGATCCTGGCTGCGCTGGTCAACAACGCTGGTGTCACAAAAGGGAAAACCGGCAGCCATCACCAGGAGCTTGAGGAACTCGAGAGAGCCTTGTCCCTGGATCCTTCAAATCCCAAGATAAAGAAGAACCTTGCCACGGCTTACTACAATGTTGCCATTGAAAGGGGGAAAGCAGGGGCACATCAGGAGGAAACGGACCTCCTGAAAGCCGCTCTGAAGATCTCCCCGAAGGACGGACTGATGCTTGAGCATCTTGCCCGAGCCCTGTCGAACCTGGCTGTGCTTAAAGGAAAAGAGGGCGATACGACTACTCAGATTTCTTTGTTGAAAGAATCCCTCGACTTGCTTCCGGGAGATTCGGTCACGAAGACGAACCTGGCTGCGGCGTACAACAATTATGCTATTTCCGAAAACGCGGAACTCAAGCCTTCAGACCGCATTGCACTTCTCGAATCGTCTTTGAAGCTCGATCCAAACAATCAGTCCGCCATCGGAAATCTGCTACGTTTGCTGACTGAAAAAGCGGTAGCCGAAGCCAAGCAGGGCGCTGCTTCCAAGGCCATCGACTCCCTGGAGAAGGCACTAAAGATTGGCCCCAATGACAAGACTGTCCAGGCAAATTTAGCCGCTGCCTACCACAATGAGGGTCTGAAAAGAGGGGAAGCCGGGAAGCATGAAGAAGAAATCCGGCTGCTTCAAAAGGCTATGGCCCTGGCTCCCTCCAGTGCTGAAATAAAAGCGGATCTAGCTCTGGCTTACAATGATCATGCCGTAATTCTTGGGAAAAAGGGCGATCACAAACAAGAAACGGCCCTGCTGACGAAGGCTGCGAACTTGGTTCCCAGTAACAAAGTGATTCAGGAAAATCTGGCAAAGGCCAAACGGAAGAATCCCGCGCCGGAAGAGAAAAAGGAACAGAGCACAGCTCACAAGAAAACAAAAGAAGGATAAGACCAGTCCGGGCCTTGGAACATAAGGGAATGTTGACTTTTTCGCAGTCCGATAATAAAATGTGCTGCTAATTTCCTTTCCATTTGTAGGTCGCAAGGTAAATTCATGATCGCCAAATTCACGCGCAAGGATTTTCTTGAAGCTATCTTTTCGCCTTACTACAAAGAGCATAGGGGCTTCATACTGGTTAAGAGCGTCAAGCGCGGCGATCCCAAGATGAGCACTCGCTACTTCCCAAATATAGAAATTCTTGCCAAAGAGCACTATGGAGAAGAAAGGGATGTTTATTTCGGCATATGCCCCCGAGAGCGTATGAAAGCCGAAAAAGAAACACATCCATTATTTGGTCGCTCTATGGGCCGATCTAGACATCGGGTCGGAGGGCCATGAAGATAAAAGGGTCTTCTATGAAGGTCCTCAACAAGCTGCGAAAGCAATCAGAAGCTTTCCAAGGGCGCCTTCCATCATTGTTGAGTCAGGCAGGGGAGCGCATCTATATTGGCTGCTCAAGCAAGTGACGGAAGTCACAGATATTGAAAAGATTGAGAAAGTCTTGCGCAGTATCAGTGATCATCTCCAATGCGATACTGACGTGAGCCTGGATACGGTATTGCGCCTGCCAGAGACCGTGAATACGAAGGTACCGGGAAAGCCGGTAAATTGCGATGTGAAGTTCATAAACCCGAACTTCAGATATACTCTTCAGGATTTTGAGAATCTCGGGCAACGAATTGTTGCTCCTCCATCCCCTAGGCCTGCTTCAAGTCCTTCCCAACCAGCTTCAATTTCCCCTACGTTCTCCGAGGAAAGGGGTCAGGAGCATCGCACCTCTGGGGCTGGATCTATTGGCGGTCAATCCCTTGAAGACTCACTGGTACTCGACGAGACGATTATCGACGAGCTGATCGACGATATTTCCATGACCGCCAGCGTGGTTTCAGACGGGCCTTTGCCGCCTGGACCCGATGAAGACTACGAGCCTGAAATCGAATCAGATGTTGTAACGTCGGTAGAGCCCGCTCCTGTCACCACCGTGGGGCGAGTCACATCCACGTCGATGGGTACTACCAGCAGCATTTTAGAAAGACTTTCTTCTTCCAGAACCGAGGTTGAGATCTCTTTGGTCGGGTCCGAAGAGCTTATTACAGGTATTCTCATTTGGAACGAGAACGGCCTGATCGGAGTCGAAGCAGGCAGAGATCTTTACACCATTCCGCTTTCCAGCGTTTCCTTTATAAAGAGTAGGGCATAGCATCCAAATACCGGGTGCGCCTGGGGCACGGCCAACGTGAGCCGGCCCGAGCAAGTGGGGTGAATTTCGATGCTGAATGTCATCTGGCTTGTACTGTTGGTAGGGTCTGTGATTGTGGCTCTCTTCACCGGGCACATTAAGGACGTAGTACCGGCCGTCACTGAGAGTGCTGAATCTGCTTTCAAACTTGCCCTTGGATTCACAGGAATCATGGCTCTTTGGCTGGGGATAATGAAGATAGCCGAAGAGAGCGGCCTCGTTGAGCTATTCACTAGAGCAATAGCTCCCGCAATGAAATATCTGTTTCCACAGATACCACGCGATCATCCTGCCCTGGGAAGCATGGCCATGAATATGGTTGCGAACATGCTTGGACTAAACAACGCGGCGACTCCCTTGGGGATTAGGGCAATGAAGGATCTGGACGCCCTGAACGAGAACAAAGGTACTGCTACGGATTCCATGTGCATGTTTTTGGCCATCAACACCTCCAGTTTGCAGCTCGTACCTGCCGGGGCCATAGCGCTCTTGGCTGCCGGAAGATCTTCGGACCCTACGATAATAGTCTTTCCGGCTCTTTTGGCTACCCTTGTCTCAACCATAACCGGCATTGTCGCTGCGAAGCTTCTGTCCAGAATGCGCAGATTCCGTGAAGATACCGAACGAGGGTGATTATGGACGATCTTCCCGGCTTCGTGTCTATAGCTTCCAGTATCGTGTTCCTATCTTTCTTGGTCGGCATACCCGTTTACGGTTTTTTCAAGGGCGTAAAAGTCTATGAAACGTTCGTGGATGGAGCGCGTGAAGGTTTTGAGGTCGCTGTGCGTATTATTCCTTACCTTGTGGCAATACTCGTTGCTGTGGGTATGTTCAGGGCCTCCGGTGCGATGGACATTATTTCCGCTGCTTTCCCGGATTTCATGAAGGCTCTGGGTTTGACGCCCGACGTAGTGAGCTTGAGTCTTATGAGGCCACTTTCAGGCGGCGCGTCGCTCGGGATGCTCGGAGAGATTATCTCCAACCGGGGGGCAGATTCCTATGAAGCACGCTTGGCCTCTGTGATTACGGGCTGCACTGAGACTACTCTTTACGTCGTTGCCGTCTACTTTGGGGCAGTTTCCGTGACACGGCCGCGTTACGCTGTGCACGCCGGACTTCTCGCCGATGCTGCTGGTGTAGTGGCTGCTGTTATTGTGTGCCTGATTTTCTTTCGCTGAAGAATGGATTGCAGTGGGGAGATTGTTGGCGGAGAGAGAGGGATTCGAACCCTCGGTAGAGCTCTACGCCCTACACTCGCTTAGCAGGCGAGCACCTTCGGCCTCTCGGTCATCTCTCCGCGGAGGTCGACGCTACTAGATTATTGGGGTGGCGACAGAATGTCAAGGCTCTTGAGCCCGATTTGTAAGCATTCAGTCATCAGACGTCGCGCAAACAGATTTTCTCGTCGGCAGCGAGCATGTGTAGGGCCAGCATCCTGCCTGTCCCAGCCATGACCCCAATGCTTTGAAGTAAGATTAGCTTCCTCGGTCACGCCGCAGGCGTGATCGTCACCCCGGCAAAGGCCGGGGTCCAGAAAGCATTGAAAAGCCTGGATTCCGACTTCCGTCGGAATGACGGAAAAGGCTACTGCATCTCGGGAAGGTGGCTTGAGTCAACGGCATTGAGCCATGACAGGCAGGTTGACGGTCCTACTATCGCCTAAATAGAGTAAGTTCGGAAATACTCCTGCGGTATTTCTTCAACAAATCTGGACAGCTTAACCGGCACGTGTCCCTTCTGGCGATCCAAAGCCATATGAGGCGCGACGACCACCAGATTGTGTTTAGCTCTCGTGGTAGCTACATAAAGGAGCCTGCGTTCTTCTTCCAGATCTTCAGGCGAGCCGAGCGACATGGGTGAGGGAATTCGACCTTCCGCTGCCCAGATCAAAATTACGGTGTGCCACTCCAGGCCTTTTGCAGAGTGTATCGTAGAAAGCACGAGCGTGTCCTGGTTGACGTAACCATTACCCTTTTCTTCATCTGGAGGTTCCAGCGCCATGTCGTTGAGGAATCGGTTGAGGCTCTTGTACCCAGTGGTAAGGTCCGCCAGATAATCAAGATCGCGCATTCGTTTGGGGTAGTTGTCGTACTTCTCTTTCAGGAATGGAAAATAGTAATGATTTATAAGCTCAACTTTATGAGGTATCTGTCCTATATCAGCCGTGAGTTCATTGATAAGGTCGAGAAGCTTTCCCAGACCCTCGGAGTATTTCTGATGCTTGCCAGTCAGCTCTGACGGATTTCGGGGAATGCCGCCTTCCACTATTCTGCCTGCAAGCTGTATAGCTGTCTTATCGCCAATACCTGGAAGCAATCTTAGAATCCTGATCCAACTCAAGCGATCTTTTGGATTGACAAGAACTCTCAAATGCGCCAGTACATCCTTAATATGCAAGCTTTCCAGGAACTTGAAACCGCCATATTTGACGAATGCAATGTTGCTACGCGTGAGCTCGCTTTCAAGATCGAACGAGTGAAAACCAGCGCGGAAAAGCACTGCGATTTCCCTCAGCGGAACGCCATGTTCGTGAAGTTCCTTCACACATTGCAGCACAAATCTGCTCTGCTCGCGCTCAGTGGACGACCTGGCTGAAATCGGGAGCGGTCCCCCTCCTTTTCGGGTGAAAAGCCTCTTGGGATAACCCATTTCGGCTCTCTCGATTATGCTGTTGGTGACGGTGAGTATGGGAGCGGTGCTTCGGTAATTCTCCTCAAGCCTGATGATTTTAGCCCCCTTAAAAATCTTAGGGAATTCCATTATGTTGGTAAAATCAGCCCCCCTGAAGGAATAGATGCTCTGGGAGTCGTCTCCCACGACCATCACATTTTCGTGGGTGTAGGCAAGCAGCCTCACTATTCTTGCCTGGAGCGGATTCGTGTCCTGATATTCGTCCACAAGAATGAATTGCCATTTCGTGGAGACTTCCTCCCTGACTCTCTCATTCTCCTCCAGAAGACGAATCGTGTTTACAAGCAGATCGTCGTAATCCATGAGATTATTGGATTTCTTGTGTTGGTCGTAGTGGCTTCGTATCCTATCGATTTCAGAAACATATTCCTCGAAATGAGCATATCGTTTTTTCAGTGACTCAGCGACACTGCAGGACGACCCTACTGAACGGGCGATTATTTCCGCGACGGTGCGCGTTTTGGGAAATCCCTTTGGATCTGAGAGAGGCGGATTAAGGCTTTTCTTGACATGATCCAATGCGTCCAACGAGTCGCCCTGGTCCATTATGGAAAACGATGACTCAAAGCCTAACAGAGGGGCATATCTCCGAAGAAGCATGTTTCCCGTGGAATGGAAGGTCCCTCCTGCAACAGCGCTGACTCTAACGTCCAAGAGCTGTGCTGCTCTTGCGAGCATCTCTTCCGCGGATTTTCTGGTGAAGGTCAGCAGAAGAATGGATTCCGGAGCGACTCCTTGTTCCACAAGCCAAGCGACCCTGTACACGATGGTTCTGGTCTTTCCTGAACCTGCTCCAGCTATTATCAGCATAGGCCCATCCGGAGCCGTTACTGCATCCAGTTGCGCGGTGTTTAGATCTCGTTCATAGTCGATAACGGAAAAAGCCATTCTATTCATATCTCGCCCGTTTTTAAAGTAATCATTTTCAGCGGTTTTTGAGAAGATACAAAGTTAGTTTTCAAGAAAAGCATGGTCAAAAGCCATCATTTATGATATTGTATACGCGTCGCGGGTAATAGGGGAGGTGCAATTATGGTTATGAATCTCAAGGAGGATTGCGTGAACAATTCTGTGATGGTGGTTAGTTGCCCTCTTTGCTTTAATCACTTTTCTCATTATCGGAGCTTTGAGGGCCTCAACACGACCCCTTTTGGATATGGTCTGGATTTTCGCGTTGTTCCAAAAGACTGCAATCGATCCTCTGACGTGGCAACCTGTCCCCATTGTCTTTATACATCCCTGGTTCAGGATTTCCAGCATCGCGTTCCGGGCCAGGTTAAGGATCTCGTTCGGTCGCAGGATTTTCCGAAAATTTTCGATGCCCCGACCGAAGAGGAAAAGGCCGCCCGGAGTTGGACCGCTTTGCTGAAGCTTCTTAAAGCACGAGGAATTAACCCGAGAGATCTCGGTGTTCTTAGCCTTAAGGCTTCCTGGTCTGCCCGTGAGCTAGGAGCTCTCGAGACCGAAAGTCAGCTGCTCGACAGGGCCGACGCTTTGTTGGATGATGCACTTCGCCGTGGTTTAACCAAGGGTGATCCTGGTATGGTGATCTATTTGCTGGGGGAAATCAACAGGCGTCGAGGCGAGTTTCTCCGTGGCAGGGAAATGTTGACATTTCTTGGAAATAATCCCAGGTACAGATACCCCGCTCTCTTGCTGACCGTGCTGATCGAAGAGGAAGATTCAACTCCTTATTGGTCGCATTATTCCCCTGATCACATGGAGCAGTATTCCTCCAGATTCAAAGGGCTTTTTCCGGCATTGCGGAGCATACCTCCGAGAAAGATCGATTTTGCACCGGACGAACTCCGGGAACAAACGGAACAGCCGGATGATGACCGCCAAAGGTTCTAATTAGAATTGGATGGATGATTTGCGTTTGCCCCTTTTGTTAAGGGGCTTATTGCCGGACAAGAGGGTGGCTCCTCAACGCTATTGAATCATGGAGCCCAGTCGGTCACCCATGGCGGAAGCCGAGTGTCCGGCCCCCTGGAATGGCGGAATTTCTGTCACATTAGGGGCACGCGGCATGAGTCAACAACATTTGGGGCCGCCTCGAATATTCTATCGGCCAGCACCCGTAGAAATTCACTGTGGTGAACTGGAATAGATGTTGGGTAATGTTTTTCCATATTTCGTACTAACTGTTTTTTCCGTGTATTTTAACTTGTTGGCGCATTCTGACGTTGAAAAACAGACCCCAAACTGATATTCTCACCTGAACTTTACGCTGAAAGAGGGCTTACGGAGGGATAGGTTATGAGACCCGTACTTCGAAAAAAATGACCGAGATCGGCAAACCACTGAGCCAGTCAAAGAAGAAACAGACTGAACAAAACGTTGCCCAAGTCAAGGAAATCGAAAAACAACTCCAAGAGGAGATCCAAAAAGTAAAGAATGCAGGGCTGCCTACGAAGAAGATCAATGAGAGGGGACAACTCACAGTTTGGCAGAGACTCGAATATCTCGTTGATCCAGGTACCTGGTGCCCGCTTCACTCCATCTTCAATCCTGCGGATAACGAAGAGGGCACCACCAGCGTAGTGGACGGCCTGGGAAAAATAGGCGGAAAATGGGCTGTGATTATAGGTTTCGACAACAAAGTCATGGCAGGCGCGTGGGTTGCTGGACAGGCAGATAACGTCTTACGAGTCACCGATCTGGCAAAACGGCTCCGAATTCCGCTTGTGTGGCTTGTGAATTGCTCAGGAGTGAAACTCACTGAGCAGGAAGAAGTTTACCCCGACCGTCGCGGGGGCGGCGCCACATTCTTCAGGCATGCAGAGCTGGCAAAACTCGGGATTCCTGTGGTAGCTGGAATTTACGGCACAAACCCTGCTGGTGGAGGATACCACGGGATCAGTCCTGCAGTCCTGCTCGCTCACAAGGACTGCAATATTGCAGTCGGGGGCGGCGGAATAGTCAGCGGGATGAGCCCCAAAGGCTACTTCGATTTGGAAGGTGCTGAACAACTCATTGAGGCCACTCGTCATTTCAAGGAAGTTCCTCCAGGCAGCGTAGGCATACACCACGATCAAACGGGATTCTTCAGGGCTGTATTTGAAACTGAAGAGGCCGTCCTGGACACGTTGAAGGACTACATGAAGGGCGCACCCACGTACGATCCAAAATATTTCAGAGTAGCAGCTCCGGCTGAACCGAAGTTCGAGCAGGAAGATCTCAATCGAATCATTCCCATGAACCAGAAGATGGTCTACAGCTTTGAAGACGTTCTGGCACGCTTGTCTGACAACAGCGAACACATGGAATTCAAGCCCGACTATGGGCCGGAAGTCTACACCGGGCTCCTTAAACTCGACGGGTTTTTGGCTGGAGTAATCGGAAATAAGCACGGATTTCTGGGGCAGGACTACCCTGAATACGCCCCTTATCCAGGAATTGGCGGAAAATTGTACAGGCAGGGCCTGATCAAGATGAACGAATTCGTGACCCTTTGTGGAAGGGATCGGATTCCAATCGTGTGGTTCCAGGATACTTCCGGCATTGATGTGGGCGATATTGCTGAAAAAGCGGAACTTCTAGGGCTCGGCCAGTCTTTGATCTATTCCATAGAGCAGACAAACGTTCCGATGATGCTGGTGGTTCTGCGGAAGGGAACTGCTGCTGCTCACTACATTATGGGAGGGCCAACCGCCAATAATCATTGCGCTTTTACCCTAGGAACTCCGACCTCGGAAATCTACGTGATGCACGGTGAAACAGCGTCAGCAGCGTCATTTGCAAGGCGTCTCGTTAAGGAGAAAGATAGCGGCAGGCCTCTAGATCCGGTCATAGATAAGATGAATGCGCTCGCAAAAGAGTATACGACAAGTCCAGGCCTATCTACTGCGCCAAGCGAGGATTTGTGGACGAGGTGGTTCCGTTCACTGAAATGCGTAAGTACATGACTTCTTTTGTAGGTTGCGCATATCAGAATCCGGATTCGATATGCCCTCATCATCAAATGATGCTTCCAAGAATAATCAAAGGTTAACTGAGACAGCTCACTTGCGGGACCGGCATTCTTGTACGGGATGACCGGTCTCGCAATTCGTTTCCCCACTGGTCCTTCAGCTTCTTTCAAGCATGCAATTAGCGCAATCATTACAGTTCTCGAAAACCTTCAGGGATTCGCCTATCATTCTCGCTCACAATCAGCGCGGTCAAAAAATGTCATCGTGAGTGTGAGCGAGAATAGGTAGCTATTCCGACGGATTTTTTGAAAACTACTACATTTATACAAGTGCTTGCTGAAGTCGCTGCCTAGATCGCGGGTCAAGAAAAGTAAAAAACCTCGTTGCCCCTGAGGTTTCAGGGGGATAGAATGCTTTTACCACGAAGAATCTATCACCAACGAGGTGAAGCGAGTATGGCACAAGGTCTTCTTCCATTCCAGTATGAAATAGAAAAGAGAGACGGGGGGCTCACAGCGCTTGCGGGGCTGCCTGCATACGTGGAATTCGCTCATGCGATGGGTTTAGGGCGCCTCATATCCGAGCATGTTCGGGTTCGTCAGGGTAATCAGGGCTGGACGGACGAACAGATGGCGCTGCCGCTGATCTGGTTGAATGTTGCGGGAGGAGACTGCGTTGACGATGTCAGGTATGGAGAGTGACGAGGGGTTCTGTCGATTTCTTCGGGAGATTGAGGGCTATGGTCGAACGGGTTCGGAAAAGCGGGCGCTGAGAAGACGGTGGCGCAAAGCAAGGACCCGGACAGTGCCGTCTGAGACCATTATCCGTGAGTGGCTGGCGTGTTTTCACGATTTCGAGCAGGAGAAGCAAAAGGAGCCCCATAAGGCTTTCATTCACCGGCCCACGGAGCATCTGATGGGTTTGATCGAGTGCAATGCGGGCTTTGCGGCAGAGATGCAGAGGAAATCTCCGGAGACCACGGCTACCGTGGACATGGACGCAACCGTGTCACAGACGCACAAGAAGGAGGCGGAATATTGTTACCTGAAATACAAGGCGTATCAGCCGCTGAACTTTTATTGGGCCGAGCAGCGACTCATCCTGTTCAGCGAATTCCGAGACGGCAATGTTCCCGCCAATTATGATCTTCTCCGTGCATTCGAGCAAACGTTGGGGTTTGTGCCCTCTGGCGTGAAGACGGTGTATCTGCGTTCGGATGCGGCAGGATATCAAGAGGATCTCCTCAAATACTGCGCTGAGGGGAAAAATAAACGATTCGGGACCATAGGTTTCGCTGTGGGAGCGCCGGTGAACGAGGCATATCGGCAAGCAGTGGCAGATGTAGCGGACGAGGATTGGCAGCCTTTGTATCGAGAGTTGAAGGGGAAGCTGGTGGATACGTGCCAGGAGTATGCTGAAGTCTGTTTCGTGCCCACGTGGGCTGGGCGCAAGAAGCACGGTCCGGAGTATCGGTATCTTGCGATTCGTGAACCCCTCGAACAGCAGGCCCTCCCCGGCCTGGATGATCAGCTGAGTTTGCCGTTTCAGACCATGAATTGGGGGAGAGTGAAGTACAAGGTTACGGGCATTGTGACGAACCGAGACTGTGCGGCCGATGAACTCATCTGGTGGTATCGAGGCCGGTGCGGGAAGTCTGAAGAAGCGCATTCGATCATGAAGGAGGACCTGGCAGGAGGGAAGTTTCCTTCCGGTCTTTTTGGAGCCAATGCCGCATGGTGGCAGATCATGATTCTTGCGTTCAATCTGAATTCGGCCATGAAGCGCTTGGTATTGGGGGGAAGCTGGGTAAATCGTCGTCTCAAGGCGATTCGCTTCTGGCTGATCAAGGCGCCGGGACGTGTGCTCACACACTCTCGACACCTTATCGTTCGGCTGGTTGGGGGGCATGCGTCGAACGAGATACTTCTCGAAGCGCGAAGGAGGATGATGTGCCTGTGCGATTCGGGCTAAGACAAAGCGCGGGGGCAAAGTGGGGCTGGGAGGGGGCTGAGAAGAGCCGGGGGGAATAGTTTGCTCAGAAAACAGCCCGAATCAGGGGAAGGGACATACATTTTGCGCAGTCGCCCAGTCAGACCTCATCTATGGGCCTCACTGCCGACGTGAACTCATTCATTTGGTACCTCGGAACCAAATACCGGCGACATGACAAAACTAGACCGTGGATTATGGGCTGAGCCAAATGTTGCTGAGCTCTGCTCCGCATGTTATCATTTGTCGAGCCTGTAATGATTTATCTTGGGGGCACCACAGCCCCGAGAAGCCCTTTCTGTTGATCCGAATTGAAATAGGAGGTCGCTATGAGTGAAACAGAAAAGAATTTAAAAGAAGCATTTGCGGGGGAGTCTCAGGCGAATCGCAAGTATTTGGCATTCGCCAAGAAAGCCGAACAAGAGGGGTTCAAAGGGGTGGCGAATCTCTTCAAGGCAGCAGCAGCCGCAGAAACGGTCCACGCGCACAATCATCTTGAGGTGCTTAAGGGGGTCGGTTCTACATTGGAGAACCTCAAAGAGGCTTTTAGCGGCGAACATCACGAATTCTCGGTCATGTATCCTGAATTTTTGGCGAAATCCAAAGAGGAAAAGATCGGCGCTGCCACAAAGAGCTTTCACTGGGCAAACGAAGTGGAAAAGACGCACGGAAACCTGTACCAGGAAGCAATTAGTATGATGGAATCCGGCGGCGCGTTGCCGGAGAAAGACTATTACATTTGCGAGAAATGCGGTTACACAATTGCGGATGCTGCTCCGGACAAGTGCCCAGTGTGTGGAGCGAAAAAGAATGAATTCTTCAAAGTGGATTGAGAATAATCATATTTCACGCTCCTGTTGAAACTTACAGCCGTGGACCGGTGATTGCCGTCAATGGCGCCGGTCCGGCGTTTTGTTTTGCAGAGACGAACGGATCCCGTCACGCTATTGTATCGGCCTTGCCAAGAGGGCCTGAGTACTGCGTTTCCTAAGTTCGGTCAAGTATTTGGCCGTTGGAGATTGCTTCGTCGCTCTGCTCCTCGCAATGACATTCCCGGGATCTGTCTTTGCGAGGAGCAGAGCGACGAAGCAATCTCCTCCTACAAGATACGGAATCGTATTTGCGCCATCGAGTGACTAAGTAATTGTTGAAAGAGGGGAGCATGCCAGCAGAAGTTTCAGTTAAGAATATAGGCCTCAGGGGAGTTGCCGTAGCAGATACGAAGATAAGCTTTATCGACGGTCAGCAGGGAATCCTTATATACCGCGGATACAGGATCGAAGAACTGGCTGAACGCTCTTCATTTATGGAAGTAGCGTATTTGCTGTTAGAAGGGTGCCTTCCTGCAAAGGCGGAACTTAATCTTTTCAGTCAAAAGGTGAAAGACGCTCGAGCGCTGCCGGATTACGTGTATCCCTGCTTGAAAGCCTTGCCAAAATCTGCAAATCCCATGGATGTGCTTCAGGCTGCAGTTCCTATACTGGCAATGGATGATCCGGACCTCAATGGAGAAACCAGAGAGCAAAACGAACGCATGGCTGTAAGGCTCATCGCTCGTGTTCCAGCGGTAACTGCTGCCTGGGAAAGAATAAGAAAAGGCCTGGAACCTCTTCCTCCAGACAACAACTTGCCCCACGCTGCTAATTTTTTGTGGCAGTTAACAGGAAAGATTCCAGACGGTGAAATTGCCAAAGACCTTGACGTTTGTCTGACCCTCCACGCTGATCACACGTTTAACGCCTCCACCTTCGCATGTCGCGAAGTCACGTCCACTCGAGCTCATATGTATGCAGCGGTCACAGCAGGAATAGGGGCTCTCTCCGGAAGTCTGCACGGCGGTGCGAATACCCGAGTTATGGGCATGCTCCTGGACCTCGAGCATGTGGAGGACATTGAAAAATGGATAAAGGATCGCATTAATCGCGGTGAGAGAATCATGGGTATGGGCCATGCCGTTTACAAAACCATGGATCCCAGGGCAAGTTATTTGAAGGAAATGGCCACCCGTTTGGCCAAGAAAACCGGTCAAGAGAAATGGGACCATCTCTCGAAAACCGTCGAAAGGGTCGGTGTGGAAGAATTCGACCGTCGAGGCAAGACCGAAATCAGGCCGAATGTGGACTTTTACAGTGCCCCTGTTTACCACATGATGGGCATACCCAGAGATCTCTTTACTCCGATATTTGCCATATCCAGAATTGCAGGCTGGTGCAGTCACGTTATCGAAGAAAAATTCGCAGAGGCACAGGAAAAACCGATGCTATACAGGCCTCAGGCTGAATACGTAGGCCAGTATTGCGGACTCATCGGATGTGAATACGAGCCTGTAGAAGCAAGAGATTGATACGCTGACAATTCCGATCTTTCAGGCTTTACGGAAAATTCCGACATAGGCAGGCGGATTATTTGCGCGATCTTGATTTAATAAGCAATTTTAATGCGGCACGCCGATTTCGTGCCAACAGCGACCGTTGAAAACCGGCGGACGGAAGTAATGATATTCAAGCATGACGTGGTAATTGTAGGCACCGGAATGGCAGGCCTGCGTGCTGCATTGGAAGTCACTGAAGGCTATGATGTCGCTGTGATAAGCAAGGTTTACCCTACCAGATCTCATTCCGGCGCGGCTCAGGGGGGCATAGGAGCATCCCTCGGAAATGAAGAGCCCGATTCGTGGGAATGGCATATGTACGATACCGTCAAGGGCGGCGACTATCTCACGGATCAGGATGCAGCGGAGACATTGGCCAAGGATGCGCCTCGCGCTGTATACGAACTCGAGCACATGGGCGTGCCTTTCAGCCGAACCAGCGAAGGAAAAATCGCTCAACGCGCCTTTGGGGGCCATACCAGGGATTTCGGCGCAGGGCCGGTTAAACGGGCGTGTTATGCTGCAGACAGGACCGGTCGGGTGATCATGGACACCTTGGCGTCAGAGGCTTCCAGACGCGGCATTAAGGTTTATTCCGAGTTTTGTCTGATCGATCTTCTGCTGGAAAAGGGCAGGGCAGTCGGCCTCGCCATATACGAGCTTGCGACCGGAGAAGTCCACGTCTTACATGCCCGAGCTATCTTGCTAGCCACTGGTGGCTTTGGAAAAGTCTACAAAACCACGTCAAACTGCTTCGCCAACACAGGGGATGGAGTCTATCTGGCCTATCGTGGCGGCGTCCCGTTGCAGGATATGGAGTTTGTAAATTTCACCCCACAGGGATTTATGGATTAGGGGTTCTGATAAGTGAGGCCGCCAGAGGGGAGGGCGGTGTCCTGCTGAACAGCGAAGGCCGAAGATTTATGGAGGATTATGCCCCTAACATCAAGGATCTGGCTCCCCGCGACATGGTTTCCAGAGCCATAATAACGGAAATTAGAAACAATAGAGGAATTGACGGCCGTGGCTTCGTGAATCTCGATTTGACTCATTTGGGTAAGAAGAGAATTGACGAGAAGCTCTCGGATATTTCGTCTTTCGCCAAAATCTATCTAGGCGTCGACACGTCGACTGACCCCATCCCCGTGAGCCCCACATGTCATTACATGATGGGTGGAATTCCGACCGACATCGACGGTAGAGTACTTGATGCTAACAATAATCCGGTCCTAGGGCTGTATGCCGCAGGCGAGTGCGCATGCATCTCAGTGCACGGTGCGAACAGGCTGGGCTGCAATTCTCTTCTGGATCTGGTGGTGTTTGGCAGAAGAGCGGGAAAGATGATACGCCGGGATCTTGAAGGGACTGACTGGCCGGACTTTGTAAGAAATGCTGAGGAAAACAGTGTTCTCAAAATCGACCGCATCCTCAACCGGAATTCTGGAGAGAAGACTGTTCACATCAGAAATGCGCTCCAGGAACTGATGACTGAACGCTGCTCGGTTTTTCGGGATGGGAAAGGGTTGCGAGAAGCGTTGGAAAGACTCAACGAATTGAAGCAGCGATATGAAACCGTCATGGTTGACGATCATGGCAAGGCTTTCAACACTGATATCATGGACGCAGTGGAGTTGGAGTCTCTTCTGGGGCTGGCTGAGGCAATACTGGTTTCTGCTGACGCCAGGAAAGAGAGCCGGGGCGCGCATTTCCGAGAAGATCATCCGGAACGGGATGATGTAAATTGGCTCCAGCATACGCTCATCCGGAAAACCGACGAAGGCCACCAGATCTCTTATAAGCCGGTCACCATAACTCGCTTTGAGCCGAAAGCGAGGACGTACTGACAACTAAGGCAACTGTTCAGGAAAGCGCGGGATGAGCTTATCCGGCGTGTCGAAGCAAGCCGTGGGGCAGGCTGGAAAGCCTGCCCCACAAGAGAATGATCAGACTATGCGTAGGACTGGCAACATGCCAGTCCCTATTATTGGACATGTGCTATGGAAATGAATTTCAAAGTATTTCGGTTCAACCCCGAAAAAGATAAAAAGCCCTATTACAGCCATTACACAGTGAACGCTGAACCCTGGGAACGCCTTCTGGATTGCCTCAACAGGATAAAATGGGAGCAGGACGGCAGCCTGGCGTTCCGAATGTCGTGTGCGCATGGGGTTTGCGGTTCAGATGCAATGAAGATCAACGGCCGCTGCGCGCTCGCGTGCCAGAAGCTCGTGAAGGATTACCGCGGCAACGAAGTTCTGGTAGAGCCACTCCCAACCTTTAAGATTCTTAAGGATCTCATGGTTGATCTGGACCCGTTTTTCGAACGAGTGGAATGGGTTCGGCCTTATCTTGTAGCTGCGGGCTTTCCTGAAAAGGAGCGCCTTCAAAGCCCTGAAGAAAGAAAGAAGTTTGATGAGGTAATCCGGTGCATACTGTGCGCCTGCTGTGTGGGAGCCTGTCCGGTTTCGAATGAGAATGACAAATACATCGGCCCGGCTCAGATTGTTCAAGCTTTTCGGAGGATTTTCGACTCTCGGGATGAGGAAAAAGCAGAGAGACTCAAACAACTGGATTATGCTGACGGAGTTTGGGCTTGCCTGAATTACTTCGAATGCACCCGCTCTTGCCCCAAAGAGATTCCAGTGACCAAGTCCATCAACACAGTCAAGAGAGAAATAGAGAAACTAGTTAGGTAGAGTGTTACGCACAACGCCAAGCAAGTCATTACCGTTCGTCCATGACAGTTCCAGAGAAGGCCTCAGTCCTTCACAATGGCACGCGTCCCACAAAAATCCTCGTGATTCCCCCAGTTAGAGATTCAGTCTCGATACTGTTGAAACCGGCTTCTTTCATCAACTCAAGCCACGCAGCGAGTCTAGGAAAATCAGCCATAGAATCGATCAGATAACGATATGCCGGGACTGAAGACATCAAAGCGGTCACCAGCGGCATGACCATTTTCGAGTACAGCCTGAACAATGGTTTCATTATGCCGTCCGGCTCAATGAGTTCCAGTATCACAAACAAGCCGCCTGCACGAGTTACCCGGAGAATTTCGGCCAATGCTCGCTTACGGTCAGTCACATTCCTGATGCAAAACGCGGTGATTACTCCGTCGAAACAATGGTCGGCGAATTGAAGGTCCAACACATTGCCCGGGAGCATGGAGATCTGTTCACTCAGACCTGCCTTTGTGGCCTTGGAGATGCCTACTCGGAGCATTGCCTCGGATGGATCTATTCCCATCACTCGACTGCCCGGAGAGCGCTTTGCCAAGAGGATGGAGACATCTCCGGTGCCACAGCCTGCATCCAGGTACAATTTGCCAGGCTGAGGGGCAAGCCTTGTTACAGCGCGTCGCCTCCAAAACCCGTCCAGCCCAAGTGATAGTATTTTATTGGTGCGATCATAATAATTCGCGATTTCATTGAACATCGCGAGTCCGTCTTCCGCCGAAATAAGGGAATCCCACTGCTTTGGAGAGTTCTTTCGCGAGTAATTCAACCCGTTACCTCGGTTTTATCAGGTCAGCCGGCCACCAGACTCTGGAGACCGGACCATACGGTGACAGCGCTCAATCCGATCAGGACAACTACCGAAGCCCACGAAATTACGTTCATCACCGCTCCGTTGGTGCGATCACGCATAACCTCGGGATCATTTATCAGAAGTATCATGAAGATGAGCACTATGGGTAGGACCAGCCCGTTGATCACCTGAGATATGAACATGATCGATATCAAAGGAAGATTCGGAATAAGAATCAGCAGGCCGGAAAAAAATATGGTGAAACAATAAAGTCCATAGAATTGAGGAGCTTCGGAGAATTTCTTATCCAAGCTCGATTCCCAGCCGAATGCTTCGCAAACAGTATAGGCTGTGGAAAGAGGGAGAATCGCCGCTGCGAACATGGACGCGTTGAACAGACCGAAGGCAAAAAGCCACGTGCAGTATTCCCCCGCCAAAGGCTTCAACGCGAGAGCTGCTTCCTCAGCAGTCTCGACTACGATCCCGGCCTTGAACAATGTAGCAGCACAGGCCAGCACAATAAAAAATGCAACTATGCTCACCAACACTGAACCCACGACCACGTCAATCCGGACTGCTTTGAGATCCTTCACGCTCAAACCTTTGTCCACGACCGACGCCTGCAGATAAAACTGCATCCATGGTGCTATCGTAGTGCCTACAAGTCCCACCAGCATTATGAGGTATCCCGTATCCGTTCTAAGGGTGGGAGCCGCCACAGCGTGGACTACGTCTACCCAGTCCGGCCGAGCGAGAAAGCCCGTGATTACATAGGCTAAATAAAAGACGCACGCAATTAGAAATACTTTCTCCACGGACCTGTAAGTGCCTTTGACTGCAAGCCACATGAGAAACATTATGCTGAGCGGTATCGTGATATAGCGAGAAATGCCGAAAATCTGAAGTGACGCAGCTATGCCAGCGAATTCCGCGAAGGTATTCCCCAGGTTTGTAATCACGAGGAGTATCATCACATAAAACGTTATCTTGACTCCAAAACGCTCCCGAATAAGGTCGGATAGACCTTTTCCCGACACCACGCCCATTCTGGCGCCCATCTCCTGCACTACGATAAGAATGAAAGTTATGGGAATAAACGACCAGAGCAAAGAAAGTCCATATTGCGCTCCAGCCAGAGAATAAGTGGTTATGCCACCCGCGTCATTATCGACATTTGAAGTTATTATTCCGGGCCCCATAAGCAAAAGAAGCGCCCAAAGTGCGCTCAAACGCATTCGCAAGCTTCTTCTGCCTGTGTCCGAGGCCTCGATATTGTCAGATTTCACCACAACCGACTCCTAAATTACCTACCCAAATGTGGCGCAAGGATTTCCAAGAGAGCCTTAAACCTGATAACGCCCTTGATGCGGTCATCATCGTCTACCACTGGAATCGCCCGGAATCCATATTTGCCAAACATATCGGCTAACTCTTCGGATTCTTCATCTATTTTGGCTGTAACCAATCGTGTGGTCATGATGCGTTCCAGCGGAGTGAAGATTTCGTGTGAGAGCAATTCCCTGAGGTTGACCACTCCGAGCAGCTTAGAGTCTTTATCGACCACGTAAATGTAATAGATTACATCCACTTCATCGGCATGTTGTCGTATGTAGGCCAGAGCGTCCACTATTGTCTTATCTGGCGGCAAAGCCATGAACTCTGTTGTCATGAGTCCGCCGGCTTCGTCTTCTTCATGTTCCAGCAGACCTTTGACCTGTTCCTGGTATTCGTCGTCCATCTCCTGGAAGATGCCGGCCACAGTCTCTTGGGGGAGGTCCGCAATAAGATCTGCTGCATCATCCAGTGACATTTCTTCGAGGATGTCCGCTGCTTTTTCAGGTTCGAGTCCGCGCATAATGGACACCTGGACCTTTGGGTCCATTTCTTCCATGATATCCGCGACCACTTCTTCATTCAGGGACTCGACGATTGCAGCGCGTTCGTGGACGTCCATGTCTTCGATGATGTCAGCCAGGTCTGCAGGATGAAGTTCGGCGAGCTTACTCTGTGGAATCTGAAGCTTTAGGCGATCTGGATCGGACAAAGGCTGGACATAATGCCACGCTATGAATCTTTCTTTGAGGTTATAGTCAAAAAACCAGGAGAAAAACCGGGCCACAATGTCTTCGTAGCCCAGTCGCCTGAGAATTCCCCGTATTCCTACGTCCACCTGCAAGAGATGTAGCTTGCCGTTAGACTTAAGGAATTGAAGATCGTTTACGCGTTCTACTTTCGCGCCGTGAACATCCACGATCTGCTTGTCCAGTAAGAAATCCCGCAGCAGAATATGAGAAGAAGGCAACGATTCCCGGGACGGCATGGGTTGCAGGGAAGCGTTTTCTTTCAGCGTTACTCCATTGGGCAGTACGCGGTCCACTGCCTCCCAGGGGACCGATTGGGAGACGCGTGAAAGTCGGGGTCCAAAAACCAGCATCATGGCTTCCGGTTGCGGCAGATCCACGTTTACCACGAGGTCCTTTGTCCAGCCCAAGACTCGACCGTCGGGTGAGACCACTCGTGTGTTGAGCAGACTGCTCAGGTAAATATAGTCTAAACGTGGGTCTTCCAACCGGGCCTCCGGTACGCAAAATGAATTTCACTATATCAGGATGGCAGCCCCGAAGATACCGGCCAGATCGGGGATGGATTGCTCCAAAGGACCGCTGAAGTGCCAGGAGCATTATAGGTTTTGATCCTTTGAAAAGAAAGTTTTTAGCAAGATCGTAGGCACTTCAGCAACACGAGAAAGCTTTTCTAACGAAAAAGTAATATTTGAAATAGCCGAGTAAAAAAAGGCTGTTGAACAGTTCTTTGTAATCAAGTCTGAGGCCACAGAGGGACATTTGGAGGAAGGCCCCACGCGCAGGTCTGATTAAGCTAACTTGAGTCCTCTTCCTTGAGATTCGCGAAACATCTCCGCCGCCACCCCAATGGTGCCAGACCTGAATGTGTCATTGCGAGGAGTGAAACGACGAAGCAATCTCAAAAGTCCCGGCTCGGGAGATTGCCACGGGCAGACGCTCTCGCAATGACATTTTTTTGGCTTCGTGAAATTCCAGGGATTACAGCGGAGCACTTAGTATATTCGGCCAGGAATTTTTCTATTGAGGCTTTTCACATTTGAGGCATAATTAAGCTGATTCCATCAACCACTAGGGAGACAGTCATGCCCATTAAAAGACAATTGGAAGTAATGCTTGCCGATGCCCCCGGCGAACTGGCTAAGTTTACCGAAATTCTGAAGGACGAGCATATAAATATAGAAGCCATGAGTATTCAGGATGCCAACGAATATCTGCTGGCCTTGTACGAAGTACGGGGTCAGACCGGACGTCGAGTGGCTCCAAGAGATTATTACGACGCAATCCTGAAGGAATCAAACAATTATTCAATGATTCGTCTGATCACGGATAATCCTGAAAAGGCGGTTGAAGTCTTGAATAGGGCCGGCTATCAAGTAAAAATGCAGGATGTGATAGGACTCGTATTGGACAACACGCCGGGAATCCTGAATCAAATCTCAAAGAAATTTGGAGACGCTGGCATAAATATCGCCTATACCTACGGATCTGGTTTTTCAGACAGTGAAGCAGCTCTGTTCATTTTCAGAGTGTCAGATCTGGATAAAGCTCTTGAGCTGTTCCCTGGTGGAACTCTCTGATGAAACTGAACTTGAAGCAAATCGGTCCACGCAAACTGGAAGTTGTCTCGGATAACTGGAGCTTCGTGGTGGACTTAAAGCCACAATTCGGCGGAGAAGACTCCGGTCCCAATCCCTCCGAATTGCTGGCCGCAGCTGTGGCATCGTGCGAGGTCCTGACAGGAATCGTCTGGGCATCGAGGCGCCATGACCTGGAACTGGAGGGAATGGAAGCGGAAGTTCAGTGGGAATATGAGGAAAAACCGGAAAGAATCACCAAAATTGACGTTATAATCCGAAATGCGGCCGAACAATTGGGAGATAAAGCGGCTGCTTTCACGGCAATCGCAAAAGGATGCACAGTAACGAAGACACTGACAATTCAGCCGGAGCTTACACTGAAGGTCGAATAGATGTTCCGGTGTCGAAAGCTTGCGCTGTAAGCTGGTTGAACTGCGGACGCAACTGGAATCCGGAGATTCACTGCTATAAGAGCCGCGTATTTGACCCGATAATGATATCTCCGGATCGTGAAGACCCAAATTCGCAGGATGAAAAACTATACGAGGTCCGAATAATCGATAATGATTACAACACGTATAGTGAAGTGATTCAGATAACGGCGCTTGCCCTGGGAATCAGCGAGGAAATGGCTTTTGCGGTTGCATGGGAAGTAGATCATAACGGCTTCTGCGTTGTGGCCCACGCGCCCAAGGGAGAAGCGGACCGATTGGCCGGAATCATCCGCTTGATCGGAATTGAGGTTCAGGTAAACCCGATAAGCAATCGTGTTTCTTGAGGCACAGCCCTTCTTCGCCATGTCATTACGTCCGATAAGATATATTATGTTAACTCGCAAGTCCAAGTGTCCCAGCATTGACATCCAAATGCGGGATTCCTATGATCCCCTGATATGACCAGTCGCAGTACCCCCGAAAACCCTCTTCTCTCCATCGCGGTAATAACCGAGAACGAGGCAGACCGCATCTGTGCCCTGTTCGAAAGCGCTTCAATTGCGGACGAAATATTGGTGGTAGACTCCGGCAGCACGGACGACACGGTGGAAATCTGCAAATCCTATGGAGCCAGAGTTATCCACCGGGAATGGATGGGATACGCTGCTCAGAAGCAGTTCGCAATGGAGCAAGCCTCAGGGAGATGGGTCCTCTCTCTTGACGCTGATGAAGCTTTGTCGGCTCAAAGTTCTGCCGAAATTGTAAAGGCCATAAATGATGCCTCTAAAGAGGTTCACGGCTTCTCAATGCCCAGGTTGAGCCGATATCTTAATCGATGGATACGCCACGGTGGTTGGTATCCTGACAGAAAGATCCGCCTTGTGCGAAGCGGTTTCGGTCGCTGGGTGGGAGACGGACTTCACGAAAAACTGGAGGTAGATGGAAATATTGGTAAACTTGAGCACCCTTTGCTTCATTATGTGTACAGAGACATTTCCGATCAGGTCAAAACCATAGATCGCTTTTCCACTGTAAGTGCGACACACAGAAATAAGTCAGGCTCTCGGGAATACCTTTTGCTAGGCCTTGCTCATGCTATTGTGAAGTTCTTTGAGTGTGCGGTTTGGAAATTAGGACTCCTGGACGGCGCGCCAGGATTTGTAATAGCAGTGAACAGCGCGTTCTACGTGTTTCTTAAGCACGCAAAAGCCTGGGAAAAAGGACTTCCAAAATACGATAATTCGTTGCCACCAGAGCAGACTTTGAAATGAAAATAGCCCTGGCTATCGAAAACTTCAGCCGTCGTGGAGGCGGAGCCGAATCCTATGCAGTGGAACTAGTCACGACGCTGATCCGTGAGGGATGGGAAGTTCATCTTTTCGGCCACTCTTGGGATGGTGAGCCATCGGAAGCTGTTTTTCACGCCATTCCGAGGCTTCCCAAATGGGTCCCACCTTCGTTTCGCATAATTGATTTTGCTCTTCGCCACAAGAAAATGACTGCTCAAGAGAATTTTGACGTTATCCTGGGCTTTGGGAATACCTTGACGATGAATGTCTACCAGAGCCACGGCGGCGTGCATTATCTGAGCAGTGTGAGAAAAATCCAGGCCATAAGTAACCCCGTTCTCAGATGGATCAAGTATTTCGCTGTATTTGCCGCTCCAAAGTATTATGCTCGAGCCTGGGTTGAATCAGCTGCCTTCAGACTGAATCCAAGGCCCACGATCATAGCCATTTCCGACATGGTCAGAAATGATATGGCGTCTCATTTTCGGATTGACCGCAAGGAGATCCGACTCGTCTACAATGGAATAGATCTCAGCCGTTTCGGCCGCGTTCAACGCTCCGGTGCAGAGGAATTACGGCACGATCTTGGATTCGAGAACCAGGTGCTTTTCCTTTTTATGGCCTATGATTTCAGGAAGAAAGGCGTTCGGTATCTGATTGAGGCTTCTGGAGAGCTGGAGAAACGAATTGATCCCGGCCGATTCGGTGTAGTTATTGTCGGCGGACAACCCTCCCCTTCCCTGTTGCGCTTGGTCAACGAATTGCAACTTAATGATATAGTGAAGTTTTATGGTCCAACCAAAGAGCCGGAGCAATTCTACAACGCGTGTAACGTATTTGTTCTGCCGACATTTTACGATGCTTGCTCTTTGGTGGTATTTGAGGCTATGGCTGCGAAATTACCGGTGATTACCTCTGTGTTCAACGGAGCGGCAGGAATCATCACCACCTCTTCGGATGGAATTGTCATAAAAAATCCACGAGACGTTAAAGAATTGGCCTCAGCCATGGAATTCTTCCTCGCACCTGAGAACCTGGAATCAGCCTCCAAAGCCGCAAGGAAGACTGCATCGCATTACTCTTTGCGGGAAAACCACATCAAGATGATTGATATCTTTGAAGAAGCGGTACGTCTACGATGAATCCTGACCACATTCAAGCTGATTGTTGTCTGAAATACTCTGCCAGTGCTTTCACCAATCCATCCACTGTGTAAACCGAAGCTTCGACGTGCACTGAAAGCCCCTGTTCCTTAATGGTCGATGAAGTGACCGGCCCAATTGATGCTATGACCACACCGTCAAGGATCGTTCCAAGATTATCGGCTCCCATCATTTCCACAAAATGCGTGACAGTTGAAGACGACGTAAAAGTGATCGCATTCAGTTTCTTCTCTGCAAGCATCGCTTTGATTTCCGCAATGTCGGCTTTTTCGGGAAAACCTGTCCTGTACACGGCAACTACGTCAACTATCCCGCCCATTTTGGCGAGTCCTTCGGGGAGTATTTCTCTGGCGTTCTCCGCCCTGGGTATGAGAAATCGTTTTCCTGTGACCTGTTCCTTGGAGAATGATTCAAGGACGCCTTCAGCCACGAATTCTCTTGCCAATAAATCGACTTTGAGTCCTCTCTTGCGGATCTCTGCTGCTGTCACCGGCCCGATCGCTCCAATTCTTGGGCCCGCCATTTTTCTGATGTCATCCTGTACTTCGAAGAACCTCTGGAAGAATTTCTCTACTCCGTTAACAGAGGTGAAAATCACCCAGTCATAGGTCCCGATGTTCTGTATGGCTTTATCCAATGGAGCATAATCTGTCGGGGGCATGAAACTGATCGTGGGAAACAGCACAGCTTCACCAGCCTGGTCGGAAATTCCAGCAGCCATTTTTCTCGATTGTTCGCGGCCGCGAGTGATGAGAATCCGTTTGCCGAACAATGGTTTTTTCTCGAACCAGCCCAGCGTATCCCTCAGCTCAACCGCTGTGCCCACCACGAGCACAGCGGGCGCCTGAAACCCTCTGCGCCGTGCTTCGTCAGGCATTTGGGAAAGTGTGGACACCAGCGAAGCTTGCACCGGAAGCGTTCCCCAACGAACCAGAGCCGCTGGCGTGGAGGGAGACTTACCGCATCTTATCAAAGACTCAGAGATATTCTGAAGATTCTTCACGCCCATAAGGAATACAAGCGTCCCCGGATTCTTAGCCAACACTTCCCAGTCGATGGCAGACGCTTCTTTGCTGGGGTCTTCGTGCCCGGTGATAAATGTCACCATGGAAGCATGATCCCTGTGTGTCACGGGAATACCTGCGTACAGCGGGGGCAGCAACAGCGGATGTGACTCCAGGCACCACCTCAAAAGGGATTCCCGCAGCAGCGAGTTGCTCGGCTTCTTCGCCGCCTCGTCCAAAAACGTAAGGGTCCCCACCTTTCAGGCGGACAATTTTCTTTCCTTCTTCGGCCTTACGCACCAGCAGTTGATTGATATCCTGCTGCTCAAGGGTGTGGTCCTTGCCCTTCTTGCCAACGTAGATTAATTCGGCTTCAGGACCGGCCTCACGAACCAGGGCGTTTCCCGCCAAATAGTCGTAAACGATCACATCTGCTGTACGGATCTTTTCCAGTCCCTTCACAGTTATTAGACCGGGATCGCCCGGACCCGCTCCCACGAGATACACTATACCTGTTTCTGAAATTCCATCTTTTGATTTTCTAGGTTGAATCATTCGACCATCCATGTTTTGGACCGCGAATTTCCGCGGATCAGAAGGGATTGAAAATCAAGTCACACGATATCCATGGCCGGGCCGGGTTCCCAATCATCTGAAAGCACGCTCTTCAGAATAATATCAGCGCCGCGGCCTATCAGCACATCGGCTAACCTGGACCCGATCCCAGAGTTTTCGGCAGAGCCGGAAAAGATCTCTTTGATCATAGGATTGCCATCTGGATGAACTACTGCAGCAGAGATTTCGATCTCTTTTCCGTTTTTCTTGACGCAATGAGCGGCCATCGGAACCTGACAGCCACCGCCGAGGCGCTGCAAGAAGGCCCTTTCTATGCGAACGCACAATTCGGTATCAGGATCGTTCAAAGGTTCAATGACAGGCTGAACCACCGGGTCGCCTACTCTTGTTTCTATTGCCAGGGCTCCCTGTCCGATTGCGGGGATCACTAGATCCGGTTCCAAGAATGACGTTATTCTTTCAGCGTAGCCCATTCGAACAATCCCGGCAGCCGCTAATATTACACCAGCCAGATTTTCCGATTCGATTTTTTTGAGACGAGTATCTACATTGCCCCTGATGGAAATGATCTCCAAATCGGGAAACCGGTTCAACAGAAAGGCCTTCCTCCTGAGACTTGAGGTCCCTATTCTGGATCCTGCAGGAAGTTCGTCCAGCCGTCGGCCATCTCCGGAGATAAAAACGTCGCGGGGTCTTCGCGCTTCATGATTGCCGAAATGCAGAGCCCATCCGGGATATCTGTAGGCACGTCTTTCATGGAATGCACCGCAACGTCAACTTTTCCATCGATCAGGGCATCCTCGATTTCTTTAGTAAAAAGTCCCTTGTTGCCTATTTTGGCAAGCGGCACATCCAGGATCTTGTCACCTTGAGTTTTTATTATTTCGAGTCCCACTTTGATCTCGGGATTACGGGCCTCTATGATCGACGCCACGTGGCGAGCTTGCCACAGGGCAAGTGCGCTACCCCTGGTTCCGATTGTCAGCTTTTTATTCAATGGGTTCTTCTTCCGAATTCTCTTGATCGCCCAATACCCGGTCGAGTCTGAATATCCTCTGAGCGGCGTCCAGATAGACATCGCTCTTGGATCTGCTTCCGACTTTCTTCAGATATACAATAGGATCGTGGGCCACCTTGTTGATTATCGATCTTGTTATGAGCTCGACCGTTTCCCTGTCTTCTGGGCTCAAACGGGAAAGCCTTCCATTCAGACGTTCAAGTTCGCCTTCTCGAATGGCTTCCAGTTTTTGCTTGAGAGCTACGATCGTGGGAGTGGAACCAAGCGAATTTTTCCAGTTCATGAACTTGGTCACTTCCTCTTCTACTATTCCCTCTCCTCTGAGGGCCTCCTGACGTCTCTCCCCGAGGTTTTCCTCCACCACGGCCTGCAAATCGTCTATGTTGTAAAGATATACGCTGTCCACATCATTGACTGCGCACTCCACGTCTCGCGGTATGGCTATGTCTATCAAGAAAATTGGGCGGTATCTGCGTGTTCGCATGACACGCTTCATGTGATCGCGGGTTATCAGAGGTTCGCAACTGCCGGTAGAAGTTATAACCACGTCTGCCTCTACCAACCCTTCCTCGAGCCTTTCCATCTGCACAGCTGAACCGCGAAGCTCCCTTGCAAGATTGCATGCGTTTTCATACGTCCGGTTCACTACAGCTACGGGTCGCTTGACATGCGTAATGAGGTGACGCGCGGCTAGTTCGGCCATTTCACCCGCGCCTATCAGCAGCACAGATTTGTCGCGAAGTTCGCCCAGTATCTTTCTGGCAAGTTCCACGGCCACATACGCTACCGATACTGCTGCGGACCCCACACCGGTCTCTGTCCGCACCCTTTTTGCGGCAAAAAAGGCGCGATGCATCAATCGATTCAAGATCGGCCCAGTGGCGTTGACCTCCGTTGCCCTTCTATACCCTTCTTTGACTTGTCCCAGTATCTGGGGCTCGCCTATAACCATGGAATCAAGACTGGCTGCCACTTTGAAAACATGGCGCACAGCGTCTTCACCAGATTTGATGTAAAGGAATGCTCTCAAAGGGTCCGGATCAAGACCATGGACCTCACCTATGGCCTGAATAAGCCTTTCCTGTCTGGAGACCGCATCGTCAACACTGGCCAGTATCTCTCCCCTATTGCACGTGGACAGAATCATGGCCTCTTCCACGCCCTCTTGATCGGCAAAAAAGCGCGTAACTTTTCCCTCAGAGTCACCGGGAAAGGTAATTCTCTCGCGAACTTCAACAGGCGCAGTCGAATGGTTGAGTCCTATGACCAGTATGCTCATAATTCCCTGGTCCCGATGGAATAGATAGACCCAGTAAACGAGTGATGACCGCCCAGGAGTACGCTGACTCCTACAAAGGTAAAAATAACCAGTGCAAATCCCATAATGGCTAACAACGCGGCTCGTTTACCCCGCCATCCCAAAACTACTCGCTGATGCACCATTCCCGCGTACGCGAACCATGTGATCAGACTCCACGTTTCTTTGGGATCCCAGCTCCAGTAGAACCCCCAGATGCTGCCGGCCCACAAGGCGCCCGATATTATTCCCAGAGTCAAAAAAAAGAAACCCAGAGGCAAGCCTCTGCGATTGATCATGTCGAGTGTCTCCAGCGACGGTAGGAGCCTGTGCATTCTGCCGATTCGCTTGGTCTTGATCAAACGTTCCTGAAGGATGTACATCAGGCCGCCGATCGCCATCAATGCAAAGATCCCGTTACCTGCAATCGCAAGCGTGACGTGAACGGGAAGCCACCAGCTTTTCAATACCGGCACAATCGGCTCGCGGATCTGAAAAGAAAGTGTGGAGCCGAACAGCAGGAGTACCAGTGCTATGGGAACAGCGATGCATCCGAATATGGGACTTGGATCACGATAGCGTATGAGTAGGAAAAGCCCCACCAGGACCCAGGCAAAAAACGACAGAACGTCAAATGGCGTAGCCAACGGGAAAAAGCCTGAAAAAATAGCTCTGTGCAAGATCGACAGGGAATGGCAAACGAACCCGGCAAGAGCCGCCCAGAAACCAAAGTCTGCCCGGCTGACCGAGGGAACGAGAAGAAAAATTAAATACGCTACAGCGGCTCCCAAATAAAGCACAATTGATATCTTGAAGAATATCAGATCCAATTGCTCGTCCTTTTCGAAATCAAGCATTCGAGTTCTCCCCCAAAGCGGATTGGAGATCTACCTCTCTGGGCAATATTGATCTGAGGATATCCAACGCTCTTTCCCTATCATTCTTCTTGAGAGCATCCAGGAGTGAGGAATCCACGATCTCCGTGAAAAGCTTCTTGTTCTCGTCAGAAGGCATTCCGATCGGGAGCACTAACCTACGGATTTCGCCCATCAACTTTGTCATTTCAGCGTATTCGGGCCCGAAACGCTGCTCCAGATCCTCACGAATTCGCCTCGCCAGAGCAGGTGACGATCCTCCGGTGCTGACTGCAATCATAAGATCGCCTTGCGTGATTACGGCCGGGACAATGAACGTGCACAGATCAGGCACATCCGCGATATTGCACAGAATTTTTCTATCGGAGCAAGCCTTGAAAACTCGAACGTTCACCTCCCGATTGTCTGTCGTCCCGAACACGAGTGCGGCATCCGGATAATGGTCCATCAATGATTCATCAAAATGATGAGGTAACCATTCTATTTTATCTTGTTTTGCAAGATCTTGCAGTTCAGAGTCAATTTCCGGAGAAATCACCACGACCGAAGCTCCACTTTCCAGCAGGCCTTTGACTTTGCGGCTGGCGACTCTTCCGCCTCCGACCACAAGCACGTTTCTTCCCTCGAGATTCATCATAACCGGGTAGGGCTTCAAGGGTGTCCTCCTGAACAAAGTGGTTAATTTTACACGAGCCGCTGTTAGGCGTCAATTCTCGCCAAAACATTAAGCGGAGCATTTCAGACCAAGTGGACATTCAGCAACTATGAAGGAAACTGACTACCCATGTTGTCGTCGCGAGGAGCGACGGATCAATCTCCCAGGCCATAGGCTGAGATTGCTTAACTTGGCTCGGAACGGCATTTCTCCGGACCGCCGCCCCGTCTCCCCTATGACTGAACCAGATCTATTCTTTCTTTCTCCCATTATTCTTTGTTTTGGGCTAGACTGTGACAACACGCGTCCTACGTGAGACAGCCTTCCACAATTAATGTCCTGAGGCGAGATGGATAGCCATATCGACCTGGAAGATAAGAAACGTACGCACAGAAAAGGGTTGCGGCGGCGAGAATATCGCGCTACCGCATTTCTTCTGGTGTTTGGTATGTTGGTTTGGCTGCTTGAATGGGGGATCGATTATTACCTCATTCAACAACAGGCTTTCTTTGAACCTTCGATCATCAATATATCTACGCACAAGATCTTGCTGCACATAGTATGGGTCGTCTGCTTTCTGGGGTACGGGGTCTATATTACAAGGATTTCGCTGGAGATTCAGAGCGTAGAAAAAGACCTCGAAGAGAGCGAGGAACGCTATAGGCTGCTCACCCAGAATTCTATTACTGGAATATACATTCATCTCGATGGGAGTTTGGTCTATGTGAACGGCAGATTCGAACAGATAACCGGCTATTCACAAACAGAGTTGCTGCACAGATCATTTTGGGATCTGGTTCATCCCGAAGACAGGAATTTGGTGAAGGATCGTGATATTGCGCGGGCCAATGGCCAGCCGGTGGTTTCGCAATCGCAGTTTCGGTTCGTATGCAAACAGGGTGAAACAAGATGGGTTGAAGTCCTGGCCTCCGTTATGGACTACAACGGCCTCGCTGCGAATATGGGAAACGTCGCTGACATCAGCGAACGCAAACTAGCGGAAAGGCAACGGGAGGAAGTTATTTCCGATCTGATGCAGACTCGAGAAGCACTACATTTCAGGGCGACTCACGATGGGCTTACAGGAGTGCTCAACAGGGCTGCTGTCTTTGATGCACTAGGGAAAGAAATCTCACGCGCCGTTCGAGAAAAACGTTTCTTGGCTGTGCTGATGGCGGATGTCGACCATTTCAAAATGATAAATGACCGTCATGGGCATTTGGTCGGCGATGAGGTACTGAAAAGAAATTACCAAGCGAATTTCGGATTCTGTGCGACCATACGACGTTGTCGGTCGCTATGGAGGAGAAGAATTACTGATTGCTCTTCCGGGATGTGATGAATCTGGAGCATTCAATTTCGCGGAACGAGTGAGAATCGCAGTTTGCCAGGAGCCTGTCCACACTCCTGAAGGGCCTGTCCCCGTCACAATAAGTATTGGCGCTGCAATTTTCGCTGGCAGCGCTGATTCGGACATTGATGCCTTGGTCAGATCAGCTGATTCGCAAATGTACGCCGCTAAAGAAGCAGGCAGAAACTGCGTCAGGATTGAGCGACTCTCAGAAGCTATGCCCCGACAAGTGGAATGATTTCAGGGACGGAGGCCCGCACTCATCGAACACCGGTCAAACGGATGGTCAGAACCGTCCAGCAATCTCCGGAGCAGCAAACGGGATCATTCGTTTAAGCGGGGAGGCTCTTCACAACTAGATTGATCTCGGCAATCGCACATTCGACTTTTCTTTTTTTCATGAGCCTGCTGTTTGGTGGAGAACTACCCGGAAGGTGGTCCCTTCGCCTTCGGTGGAGTCCACTTCTATTCTTCCCATGTGCTCGTGAACGATCCTTTCCACAAGAGCGAGGCCCATTCCGGATCTATGTATTCTAGTTGAGAAAAACGGATCGAAAATGAATTCTCTGTCTTTTTCGGAAATTCCCGGCCCAGAATCCCTGATTTCAATCACCACACTCTGTTCGTGATGATCGAGCCGGACATGTACGGTGCCTCCTTCGGGCGAAAAATCAATTGCGTTTTCCAGTAAATTCATTATCGCAATCTTAAGTAAATCTGCATCGAATTCAGCAGGATATTGGCAAGATACAAGACTTTGAAATCGAAGTTCGACTCCGCATTTTTTTGCGGAGCTTCTCGTTTGAGCAAGTGTTTGTTCAATCATTTTAACTAGATCACCGTCAGAGAGCCTGACTTCCGGTAAATTACAGTATTGCTGGATCTTATCGACTACTTTTTCCAGTTTTCTTGCATCTTCCAATATGCTCTTTGCATAACTGCGGGTGTCTTCCGCGTTCCTGGGATCCCTCAAGATACGGGCTGCGAATCCACCGATGGTCACCATCGGGTTGCGGATCTCGTGAGCCACGCCCATCGCCAATTTGTGAAGGCTGTTGATCTTTTCTTTCGCTATCCTACCTTTTTCGTCTATCAGTTCCTTTTCTTTACGCCGAAGGTCAAATACCTCAGTGATATCTTTGAAGAGAGCGATGAATCCAACGAAAATACTTTCATGCTCGGTATCAGCCAGGAGGTAAGAAGTCGTTACCGCAAGTCTTCTTACCGATCCGTCAGGATGACGATAATCTACTTCACTGTACTCATTAATACTTTTCTTCCAGACAGCGTCTATGATTACCTGATTAAAATCGTAATTGTCTTCATCCAGGAAAAACAGCTTACCTATGCCGTTCTCTTTGAAGTCCTCCAAGGTGTACCCGAGCATATCCTTTGAAATTTTATTGGCGCACAGGACTTCACCGTGTTCGCCAAAGACAAGGAGACAGTCGCTCATACTGTCCAAGATGTTCAGAATTATTGCACTGTCCAATCCGCCTGCATCCGGTGACAGCAATAACTCTAAAGGCTTGTTTGGGAATCCCATGGCCCGCCCTTCACTCACCACCATGCATCCTTTCTTCCCTCCGTCAAATTGGGCCAAAATTTGTTTCGCGGAGCATTCATGAGCAGAAGAATTTTGTCGGATCTTCAAGAAATCTTTTGTAAAACCGATATGAATCGGTCTGTTTATACTCGATGGACTTGATTCCCGGCGCATCGAAACTCAGAATCTGAACGTCTGGACAACCGAGAATAATGGGAGAATGGGTGACGATGATGTATTGTTTGTTGCCGTTCTGTACGGATTTCCTAATTATATTAACGAACTTCGCCTGATTCTGCGGGGACAACGCTGCTTCAGGCTCGTCCAAAAGATACAGCCCGTCCAGTTGAAAACTGTAGCCTTTGAAAAAAGCCAGAAATGATTCCCCGTGGGAAAGCGTGTTCAATGAACCGCCGCCGAAGTATTGATCCCTCGCAGGGTCATCCAAGTAAATGTCGTCCAGGGAGGATGCGAAATTAAAGAATGTCTCAGCTCGAAAATGAAATCCGTATGGATGCCTGCGCCGCATCGTTAAGGTTATGAAGTTTGCAAGCCTTGTTTCATAGGGATTATTATGGACGCGGTGCGTCTTGCTTCCCCCCCAGGGAAGGAAACCCCTGATCCGGCCAATGGCGTCCAGCAGCGCCGATTTTCCCGTGCCGTTGCGTCCAACGAAAAAAATGATGTTGGAATCTAGGTCGATTTTGCCTGTTTGTTGAAACGCAGGCACATTGAAAGGGAATACGTCCCTGGTTGGAAACTGGTCCCGATTAATAGTTATGGATTTAAGATACATAGGCGATCTCTTGGCTAGAGTTTGAAAATACCCGTATCCAGAAGCGTGCCGAACATGTCTTCGGCTTTTGCGAACCCTTTGAATTCTTTGCTGTATTCCTCTTCGGTCTTGAAACCCACTTCCACGAACTTGTTTATGTTGATGAAAAACGCGTACTGAATGGTGGGAGCGGTTTCCCCCGCGGAATCTCGATTCTTGTCGATGTGCAGATTGATAATGTCGATCTGTGGCAGATCAGGCATTTTCTTGTCTTTGTCTTTTATGCTTAAACGTTCATGCAGGTTCTTGGTGGCTATCCAGTCCTTGGACAATATCATAGCCACATCCAGATCGTATTCCAGATCTCCGCCGCCTACACAGTTGTGCATTGTGGGCCTGGCGTAAAGGGTCGTGGAGAACTCGTCATACGAAGGAGGTTTTTCGTCTAGCTTGCAGCCCTCCTTATCCATGGCTGAAATCGCGAATACTGGGCATTCAAGCTCAAGGCTCAAGTCTGACAATTGGGCTGACGCCTCATTGACTTGGCCTCGGATGTCTTCATATTGACGACCCAAAGGGATTTTCTGAAGATAATCAAAAAATATCGCTACATTATTAGTACGATATTCGTGCATAACATTGTAGGCTTGGGCCTTGATCCGTTCTATGGTGTCCTGTCGGCCGGCCTCAATGACGAACAGATGGTTGCTGTAGGCGGCTGAACGCTCGATGACCTTGGTCACCAGAGCGTGTCGCTGGACCTCTTCGGGATTCACTTCTGTCAGAAGCTTCACTGGATTTATATAGCATTCGCGGCCCAGTAGTCGTGCTGCAAGGGTTTTTCGGGTTTGTTCCCAGGTGTAAAACAGCACCGGGAACTTATTTTTCTCAGCCAGTCTGGAGGCCATATCCAGGCAGAAGGTTGTCTTGCCTCTCCTAGGGGGCCCTGCAATTCCGTAATAAAAACCTTTCCGTATGCCGGAAAGCACATGCTCCAACCTGTCATGAGGGTGAATGGAGAATCCGAGCAGCTTTTTCTCTTCTGAGGCCTTCTGGTCAGTCACCAATTTTATTTCGTTTATGGTGTCCTTCAGGGGAGACATCCGTTTTTTGACCTTTTGCTTCTGCAATTCAATAAGCGTCTGAATTATTCTCGCACTGAAATCGATGAAGTCCTGGTCTTTGGTACTGTCCTTTCCCGTGAGCATAATTGCTCATCACTTGCGAAAGTTTCAGCATTCTATCTCGCAGGCCCTGCTCTCTGAGAATGTCCACATAGGCCATCAACTGATCAGCTTCCGGAAGTGGGTCGTTCTTAAGCTTTTCTATGATTTGGCCCAACTCCGGAGTGAACCAATTCTTGACTTTGAGGCCGCTTTCAATAGTTATCCAATCCACTACCTGCCCTGGGATTTGGCTCATATCATGGGCAGTTCTGAAAATAGCGCGGAGATTCGGTTGCGTAAAAGTGTCCGGACTGAACCCATCGGACATTACGCGGTTGAGCAAATAACGATCGCTTAGAAGACCTACTATTACTGTTGCCTCGATTTCTTTAGTCATTTTTCACACCGTGGAACAGACCGGCGTTCAGATCGTGAAGCGCCATCTGCAAAACCTTTCTTCGGGATGAGGATCAGGAGGAGCGTGTTCGCATTCCACCTTGATCGACGGATCGACTTGCCGCGGAAACTGACGAATTCACGTCTGTGCATTTCCTTGCACGCGTATTCTCCCAGCTGCCGCGGAAGGCGCGCTCTTTGGGTAGGACATTCCGGGACCGTAATGATCACTTCATTTGGTTTTTCTTCGATTTCATAACCGACCAGTATACTCCAGGGGAAATATTTCAAGGCCTTGACGAATCCCTGTAGCCCCTTTTCGTTGATGTCGAAGCGCTTCACGATGTCTTTTGCGGCTAGAGCGGCAACTCGTTCCCAAACCTTTTCGTTGAAATGATCCGCTGTGTCCGAATCATAGGACTCTTCCAGATTTATGTACCAAAACGTGTCCACGACTCGATAGTGCCAGAGCAAGAAATTAAGGTACTCCCGCAAATTTTCCTTTTCCATTTCATCGAAAAGCATTTTTTTGTCAGCTTCCTTAGGTTTGAATTCGGAGTCACACGGAACGGTCTATTATATACTAGTTTTTGCTGATAGTTGGGGATAAATCTCCGGGAAACAGTAAGAAATTCCTTTTCTTTTTCTAATGACAGCTTCTAAGCACAACTGTCAATCGTGGTGTTCCGGACTGCCAAGCCACACTCCCCTGTATTGTGACTATTTTATAATCTTGAATTCGTTCCTTCACGTCAATAACTTAGTTCTCCTGGAGGGCCTGAGATGTCCTGTCACGAAGCGTGGGCGAGATATTTCTCGGCTGGGATTTCTGTCTCTTGAGCGGTCTCTTGTAGAGCCAAGTAAGGAACACGCCAACTCCGTAAAGGCGTATTGCGTTTCACAAATTTCACCACCCAAGGCGTTACAATCACCACGGCTATGAGCCCAACCCACCAATAGGACTGAAAGTCGGCAAGCGTGGGCTTTGCATCTGATCCGGTGACCAGTATATCGACTCCCGTTAGAATCCAAGAGATGCCGTTGCTCGCAATGTGGATAGCCATCGGGAGGAAGAGTGACTTGGTGCGGATATAAATCCGTCCACGCGCTCCGCCGTCGGCAAGGAGGCGCTCGGCCTGTCGCTCGTGTGCGATCGGTACTTTGAGCTCTTTCAGTTTTCCGTCGAGCGCGGTGAATAGTGCAGGGTGATACGCTCGATCTGCTTTGCCCGTATCACGGCGGAGCAGATCGTTGCGGGTGAAGGCTGTGCTCGGCTTGTCAACGAGCAGGGTGATGGGATCGGGCAGGCATACGGGTCGTTCATGGTTGGCCTTTCAATGACTGGTGCGTCCGTCGGATACGGAGGCGCGCCGGTAACGATAGTACGCCGCACAGGCGCCTCCGATGAGACCATCGGCCGCCCAGGGGATGTCTCCGGCGTGCAGCGGATTGCAGGCGGACACTCGGGGGGGCGCTCCAGTCCCCGAACACGCTCCCCGCGTACATTCGGCGATTCCACCGTCCGGATATCGCCCGACCTGAAACACTCGTTCTGCGTCGTGCACGGCAAATTGGCCGCGGCCTGTACCCGCTCCCGGGAATGATGCCGATCCCCCTCCAGGCGCGGTCCCGTTGTCGTGAATACCCGCTCCATCAGGGCGCGCGCCGTCGCATTCCCCTCCCGCCGGACGGAGCGGGCATACGCATTCTCCACCTCCGAGCGACCTTCTTCAGCTGCGCAACCGCCATCGCGATGCCGCGTAGGATGTCGACCGGCTCGAACCCCGTGACCACGATCGGCACACGGTACCGTTCCGCCAGAGGGAGGTATTCCTCGTACCCCATCACGGTGCACACATGTCCGGCCGCCAGGAATGCTTGGACCCGATTCTCTGCGGAGGAGAGGATCGCTTCCATCGCCGGCGGCACGAGCACATGGGAACACAGAATCGAGAAGTTTTCAGGATCGACGGCGCGCCTCCCACACGGCCATCGCGTTGGCCGGCGCGGTCCGTCTCGAACCCAACGGCAAGAAAACAACACGCCGGTCAGGGTTCTGCTCCGCGATCTCGACAGCGTCCAGGGGGGGATAGACCATCCGGACCGTCGCCCTGCCGGCTTTCAGCGACAGGAGATCGGTGAGCCGGAACCCGCATCATATCGCCGAAGGACGTGAAGATGACACCGGGCTGGCCGGCGATCGCAATTGCCCTGTCGATCGTCTCAAGCGGAGTTACGCAGACCGGACACCCCGGACCATGGACGAGGGTGATCTCCGGCGGGAGCAGATCGCCCAGTCCAGATCTCACATGGTTGCGTCTGCCCGCCGCAGATTTCCATGATCGTCCAGGGGCGGGTCACGATCGCGGAATCTGCCGGGCGACCGCTGCGGCCGCCGCCTGACTCCGGTATTCATCAACGTAGCGCATGGGCTGAGGTCAGGGTTCGTTGCGGGCCGATTGCACAAGCGCAGAAGCGGTCTGCTCCGCTATTCGGGGGTCAACCGCGGGCCAGTACAGTGCTTGCCCCGAAGCAAAGAAGAGATGAACCCGCTCAAGGCCCCGTGCACATGTGGATGAGGTGACCTTCGATTGTCCGATCGGAGACGGGAGAAAACACGTTGTTCCCCTCCTGCATGGTCGTTTTCTCATCGTCTCCATTCCTGGCCGCTTCCGGTGTCGAATATTCGGAGACATACAACGTGGCCCGTCCTCCGGTCCCCGCGTATTTCCTGCAGCGGTCCGGCCGGGGGTGACATCGCCTTCCGTGCATCCTGCCACCAGCGCCCGCGCCTCGCTCCCGCCAGTCTTGATCGAGAGTCTCCGCCCGCCCAGAGAACCGGAGGAGCTGATCCGGGCCGGAACAGGACCCGAGGAAAACAGACCGAGCAATGAAGAGCATGTCGGCCTCTCATCGCCGTGGGTCGGTCGGAAGATTCATCTCTTCACCCGGTCTTCTTCCATTTCCTCAAACATCTTCAGCGTCGCCAGCGCCTCTTCTTCATCGATGATGCTCAGCGGCGGCCCGACATGGACGACCACATAGTTGCCGACCTCGGCTTCGGGGAGGATTCCAAGGCAGACCTGCTTCCGGACGCCGCCGAGTCACCGTTCCCATCCGTGGCTCCGCCTCCATGTCGATGGTGATGATTCTCCCCGGTACGGCCAGACACATGGTGCACCCCCTCCCTTAGTGAAGCGAAAACGACCGACTCCGACACACGGATATCCGCGTACACTACCCAGCGCGATGGCGCTGTTATTCGGCGGGACCCTCTCGTGCCAGTATTGCCTGAAGCCCGTCTCACGAAGCCGGGCAACGGTCCGTTCCAGAAGATAGACGTTCTGGAAGCATCCGCCGGACAGGACGACCCGGTCGATTGCGGACCGGCCGGCAACGGCGATCACTTCGTTTTCGACGAGTCCGGTACTGAAACATGCTCATGAAGCATCTCGGCCCCGTTTCCCCCCCTCGGAGCCCCGCGAGAAGACCGTGGAGCAGGGTGCCGCCGCCAATCGACCATCCAGGGATCCGTTGATGAGCCACTCCTGCGGGGGCCGCCAACGGACACGAAACGGCGCCCCCCCCTCCCTCGAGGGAATCAACCACTCCAG
>CAVOXB010000007.1:0-47500 GCA_963700305.1 uncultured delta proteobacterium | reverse complement strand
TTCATCACGTCGGACAGGCTTACCATTCCCAGTATTCGATCGCCTTCCATTACTGGCGCGCCGGCTATGCGTTTGCTGCTCATGACGTTCTTGACTTCGGACATAGACATCCCAGGCTTCAGGTACCATCACATCCGCTGCCATTACCGTTTCTACGCGGGTGGTGTAAATCAGTTCCTGGACCTTAGTGATTTCTTGGATGGTCATGTTTACCAGGAGTTATTCTGCATCGTCACTCTTCCGAGGCCTGGAAGTCCTGCCTGGAAAAGACGTCCGCAAGCCTCGTACATGGTATATCCGGTAGTCACGAGAGTCATTCCGGAATCCCTAGCCAGTTCGATGGTCTCCAAAGGAGGGGTTTTGTCGCGCACGAAGACTATTACGTTTATGCCGGCCATTTCCGCGGTACGCACCACCTGCGGGTTGGTAAGGCCGGTCATGAGAACCATCCCCTCATTGCCGAACGCCAGAACATCGCTCATCAGGTCGGCAGCTCCCCCCATAGGAACTTCCTCTTCCATTCCGTGATTTTCCACAAGAATCCGGCCGGACAGCGTTGCGACTATCTCACCTATTTTCATTAACGCTCCAGCGGGGAAAGTGGTGAAGGATACTCATTTCAACATCAGAAATCACAGTTGTCAAGCACGAGACCGCAAGCGCCATTGTCATGTCTCGTTTTGCCGCTCGTTCCCAGACAAACGTCTGGGAACGAGAAAGAATTGCAGCCTTTATATCTCCAGCGCGCCGAACAGTGCTGATTCCCCGAGTTCCTCTTCGATGCGGAGCAACTGGTTGTATTTGGCTATGCGGTCCGTCCTCGAAGCTGACCCCGTCTTGATTTGGCCCGTGCCCAGGGCAACCACCAGATCGGAGATCGTGGTGTCTTCGGTTTCGCCGCTCCTGTGAGATACCACCGAAGTGTATCCTGAACTCCTCGCGAGGCTAACTGCATCCATGGTTTCCGTCAGCGTGCCTATTTGATTGAGCTTGATGAGGATGGAGTTGGCAACCCGCAGGTCTATGCCTTTTCTGAGCAACTCGATGTTGGTTACGAACAGGTCATCGCCCACAATCTGTATCTTGCCACTCAGTTTTTCGGTGAGCAGCTTCCATCCTTCCCAGTCGTTTTCGTCCAGACCGTCTTCGATAGAAACAATAGGATAACGATCCACGAGGTCCGCGTAGAAGTCCACCATTTCGGCAGCAGTCTTTTGGGAACCATCAGCTGCCAGAAGGTAGCTGCCGTCGCTGAAGAACGAACTCGCAGCAGCGTCAAGGGCTATCGAGATGTCTTGCCCCGCTGTGTATCCGGATTTCTCAATGGCCTCCATTATTACCTGCAGGGCTTCCTCATTGGACTGGAGGTTGGGTGCAAAACCGCCTTCGTCACCCACAGACGTGTTCAGCCCTTGGGATTTCAGTACCTTTTTCAGTGTGTGAAATACTTCCGCGCCCATTCTGAGAGCTTCCCTGAAGTTCGGAGCGCCGAGCGGCATTATCATGAATTCCTGTATATCGACGTTATTGTCCGCGTGCGCTCCGCCATTCAGAATATTCATCATGGGAACCGGCAGCCGCCTCGCACCGACTCCTCCAAGGTATCTGTAAAGAGGTATTTCCAATTCATTGGCGCAGGCCTTGGCAGCGGCCAGGCTGACCCCGAGGATAGCGTTCGCGCCGAGATATCCCTTATTGGGAGTGCCGTCCAGTTCGATGAGTCTGCGATCCAAGGCCTGTTGATCGAACGCGTCGAGGCCAATGATCGCCGGTCTTATTTCGATCATGACATTTTCGACCGCCTTGAGCACCCCTTTCCCCAGATAACGTTCAGGGTCGCCGTCTCTCAATTCCACAGCTTCATTCATGCCAGTGGATGCCCCCGAAGGGATCGCTGCTCGACCCATGCCTCCCCCATCCAAAACAACGTCCACTTCAATTGTAGGATTCCCTCTGGAATCCAGAATTTCTCGAGCCGCTATGTCAATAATATCGAATCTCATAGATCACCTCCTGATCAGTGATTTGAAAAGCCATGCGGTTTGTGAATCATCCACGCGGACAAACAACACACCTGTACGCTCAATCGGGGAAGTCTGGGAAGCCTCTGCAATAATAAGCGTTTTTTGAGAGAGCCTAGGAAGGTTTTTGATGCGACTTCCGCAGCAACCCTTCAGAATCTTCTTAGGATTTGCCCAATGTCTCGCAGGCCCCGACAGTCATCATTTCCCCTGGTTTCTAACTTAATCGGAAATAGCTTTCTTTTAAAGAGAAAACCGCTAAAAACTTTTCTGTGGTTTGTGCTATGTTGGCGTTGATCCACTGCCAAATCGAGGAGCGCTGGCTTGAGGGAGAAAAGAATTCTTGTTGTCGGAGGGGCCGGTTATATTGGGTCGCACTTCACCTATTATGCAATTAATGCGGGGTTCCATGTCACAGTAATGGACAATCTCTCCAAAGGCCATTTGTCGGCGCTTCGTGGGGACGATTTCTTACGGGCGGACCTGAACGATCAAAAAGTCATAATGGAACACCTGTCCGACAATCATTATGACGGCATATTTCACTTCGCCGCCAGTTGTCTCGTGGGCGAATCCATGTCCGATCCGGCCCAGGACTATCGAAACAACATGCTTGCTCCGTTCAACATGCTCGAAGCCATGAGGGAAACAAAACATGACAAGGTTGTGTTCTCGTCGTCCTGTGCGGTGTACGGAGTCCCTAGAGCGCTGCCCTTGAAGGAAGATCACCCGAAGGACCCGATCTCTCCTTATGGAAGAACCAAACTCGCAATAGAATGGATGCTGGAGGATTACTGTCGGGCTTACGGCATCCGTTCAGCGTGTCTAAGATATTTCAATGCTGCAGGATGTGAACCTTCCGCCGGCCTTGGTGAGGATCACCGCCCTGAGACACACCTTATCCCGAATGTAGTGCGTTATGCGCTGAAATTGGATGACAGTCTCGTCATTTTCGGGAATGATTATCCGACTCCTGACGGAACATGCATCAGGGACTATATCCATGTGATGGATTTGGCTGAAGCTCATCTGAGGGCCTTTGACAAACTTGAAGAGAGTCCTCTCATCAGGTTGAATCTTGGCACCGGCGCGGGTTTCTCGAATCTGGAGATTGTCAATGCGGTTGAGAGAGTTGCAGGGGAGGAACTCAGGCCGGAAATAGGACCCAGGCGAGCGGGTGATCCTCCTGAACTCGTGGCGGATTCCTCGGAAGCGTTCCGCTTTCTCGGTTGGCGTCCCGAGAGATCTCAACTGGACGCGATCATCTCGGAAGTATGGCAATGGATCTCGGATAATCCCGCCGGATATCCCGAATAATTTTGTAATGGATTTAAAATGTCTGTTGTGTTGCTCACAGGTAGCGCCGGTTTTATCGGATTCTATGTATCCAAAGCTCTTTTGGAATCAGGCGACAAAGTAATTGGCGTCGACAATTTCAACTCTTATTACGCTCCGGAACTAAAACGTGCGAGGACGGAAATCCTTGTGGGGTACAACAATTTTGTGCCTGTCGAGGCCGATCTTGCGAATCGCGATGCTGTGAAACGATGTTTCGAGGAATACTCGCCCGAATTGGTGTTCCATTCCGCTGCGCAGGCTGGCGTGAGATATTCCCTGACAAATCCCCACACGTATCAGAAATCCAATCTGGAAGGTTTCATAAACCTTATAGAAGAGGCGCGTCTTTTTTCTATGAACAGATTTGTTTACGCTTCTAGCTCGAGTGTTTACGGCGGCAACACCAAAATGCCTTATTCCGAAGATGATCCAGTGAATAATCCCGTGAGCTTGGTACGCAGCTACCAAACGGTCCAACGAGCTGATCGCCTATACGTACACGCACCTGTGGAAGCTCCAGACAGTGGGTCTTCGTTTCTTCACGGTTTATGGCCCGTGGGGAAGACCTGACATGGCTTACTGGTCATTTCTGGAAGCCATCCTGAACCATGAGCAGATCAAAGTTTTCAATTATGGCAAGAATCGCCGTGATTTTACCTACATCGACGATATAGTGGTCGGCGTTGTTGCTGCCCTGAAGAATGACGGACTAGATCCTTATGAAATCATAAACTTGGGCAACAACAATCCCGTTGAATTAATGGATTTTATCGAGACCCTGGAAAGATTTTCGGCATCGAAAGCCATAATGGAAATGGTTCCGCCGCAGCCGGGAGACGTTGTGGCCACGTACGCGGACATCAGAAAAGCTGAATCAAAGCTTGGTTTTCATCCGACAACGGACCTGGCGTACGGTTTAGAGAAATTCGTGAAATGGTACGCCGATAACCCGGCGCTTGCGAAGGCGGTCCGAGGTTCTAGAAAAGCGTAGATGAACCCAAACAAAAAGCCCGGTCTAAAAACCGGGCCACACTATTGCGTTTTGGTGCCGAAGAGGAGACTCGAACTCCTACAGGCTTGCGCCCACCAGACCCTGAACCTGGCGCGTCTACCACTTCCGCCACTTCGGCGTATCTTTTAATTATGTCTCATTATTGCACTGGCCTGTCAAGGAGGAAAAGATACTCTGATGCGTTTCAATGATTCCTCAAAAGCGTTCAATGAATCCAGGAAGTCTCTTTCCTTAAATATTTCCAGAGTCAGCACGCCAGTGAAATCTCTGCAGAGGATGTCCACAACAGGGTCGAGTTTTTCGGCCGGCATGAGTGACAACCTTCTGTGGTCGTAGTCTTTGAACGCATGAAGATGAACCACCCGGGCTTTGGGCAGCCATGCCTCGAGATGGGGGACAGGGTCTAAGTCCATTTTCCATAGATGGCCTATGTCTACGCAACATGACAAGCTGGTCTGGGACAAAATGCAGTCTAAAAATCCTTTAGGATGATCTTCGAGATTTTCCACACAAAGAAGGTCTTCCAGACCCGTTTCCCGTTTCAAGAAATCCAGCGACCTGAGAGAATTCTCAGCTACTCGGTCAAGCTCGTCATTCCCGCTTCTAGCGTCCAAATGAGTCACGTAGCCATGCGGCTGGAGCTTCTCAGTGACGTTTATCACTCGAAAAGCGCTATCGAAGAATGGGTCTTCATCGGCAAGATAGAGATCAAGAGGCAAATGGACTGTGTAGGTCATATCATGGTCTGCTGCAATCCGTTGCATCTCCGAAATTACCGCATTATCGGGTAAATTACTCCCGTCTTCATCGGATTCAAACAGAACCAACTCAATATCCTTAACTTTGCCCGCGAGCTTCCGCACATTGGTAATTATGTCAGCAGGAAAGATGTATGACGTGGTCCCGATTCTCATTAGATCACCATTTCATACTACAGATCAGAAGGAAGACCGTCTCCGAGAATTCACACACTGCTCCGATCACATCTCCGTTTATTGCTGGCAATCGAGCTTCCGCGAATCGCATGAACCAAACCGCCGCGACATACGCGATGGCGGCTGCAATAATCCCGGACCACCCGCATAGCACTGCTGCTGCTATGGCAAAAAACAATGCCCACCGGGCGGAATCCCGATCCAGCCCTGAGAGAAACATGGCGGCCATTCCGTCCCCGCGATGGCGAAATCCGTAGCTCGCAAACACCATGAATCCTCTGCCGATCACAGGCGCGGCAAATAGGACCGGAATTGAAATATCTTCGCGACCTATCGACCCGGTTTTCGCAGCGAGAAGCAAAATGAGCCCCAGTGAGCCAAAGGTCCCCAGTCGGGAGTCTTTCAGGATTTGCATCCGACGCTCCGGGCTCACAGAGGCAGCGAGGGCGTCCCAGCAATCGGTCCAACCGTCCAAGTGCAGTCCACCAGTGAGAAAGATCCAAGATCCAGTCACCAGCACTGCGACCAGAAATACTGACAAATGGCCGGAAAATACCAACTGAATGCATACAAGAAGGGCTCCGATGACGGCTCCCACAAGAGGAAAGCACCACCCTGATCGCCCAACCTCCTGAAGTTCTGGAGCCGGTTCAACCCGCACCTTGAAAACAGTGAGAAAGCTGAGGGCTATTTCAAAATGTCTGAGCATATTTTTTTGCCGGAAGTACTAAAGACGTGACCACGAAACACAGATAAGCATAGAATACATGCCCGCGCAATGATGTATTCCGCAGCGTTCGGCTAACTGCTCTAAAGTCTTCCGCCGCTCTCGGCTAGTGGAGCGACTGATGCATCTTCTTGTATCGCCTCGGAATGGTTGCGGTTGGTCCAGTGTATCAACAGCAGAATCGTGGAAACCAGCAGCACAGAAGTGAACCCCAGAGCAATGAATATGGCTTCGCTGCTCCACGCGCCTTTAATCCAGGCGACAGCCTTCACCGCAAGCGCTCCAATCCCGAAAGTGACGATGAATTTCATTCCGTATGCGGAATGGTGTAGGCGTTTGGGGGCCAAAAGCGCAACGAGCGTATTCTCCATGGGCTGCATGCCCAAAAGGCAAAAGAAATACAAAGTGCAGAACCCCACGAGAGCTAGATTGTCCGCATAAGCAGCTAGAAGCGCTGCAGGTATGCAAAAAAAATGGAAAGTCAGATAGGCGTATCGGGGATCGTGGCGGTCGCCTGCGAACCCGCCGATGTACTGACCGAGCATACCAACCGTATATACCAGTGCGGTGATTGTGGTCGCCATAAGATTGCTCGAGATGCCGCCCATCGATTTCGTGACCAATTCAACTATTCCGTGGCTCTTCATTTCCAGATAGGCGGGCAAAATCACAGTGGAACCGGTAAATGCCAGGCCGCCAAGCATCATCGCGACAAGCAGAATTACAAATGCTCCAATTGCTCCGTTTCCTACTGACGTTTTCTCAATTTTGGCGCTGCCTTCAGTTAAAGGAAACAACAGCATCAACGCCATGCCGGAAAGATTCATCAGCCCCAAAAACAAGTACGCTGCCCTGGGATCCCATAACCAGTTGAGTACCCCCGTTACGAGCGGCGCTAAGACCAGCCCCAGCCCTCCGAATACTGCGTTGTAGCCCATAGCCAAATTCAACTGACTGACACCCTTGGAAATCAATCCAAGGCCAATGGGATGGTAAATCGCTGAAAACAAACCTAACGCGGCAAGAGCAATAGAAAGCGACGCTGGAGAATCGATCCAAAAAGCAGCCGCTAGTCCGCTCAATCCTGAGCCTAAGAACATCAGCAACATCAAAGGCTTCCCACCGATGCGGTCCCCGGCAAGTCCCCAGGGTAGCGCAGTCACCCCGAACAGCAGGTATTGGGGGAATGAAAGCTGCAGCACTTGAGCCATATCCATGTTGAGGCTGGCGGCGAGCGGTAAGACCAAAGCGGGAAAAACCAACATGTTGTAATGGCAGACAAAATGGCCAAAACTGGACATTAGGAGAATTCGTCGTTCCTCAGATTCCAACTCTTGGAACCTCCTTCGTGTGTTTCAGGGCAAAGTGCGTCAAAGAAAGCAACGTAGGGTTGTGCTGGCACCAGGATTCTGATAACCGGTCGCATCTCAATGTCACGCCATCGAACATTAGTGTTGGAAGAACATACAATAACTCTTTTCGCCGCGTGCGTCTACGCTACGCCCGAATGCTGAACGCTATTGTTCCTTTGGACATGGATGTTTAAATTCAATCTGTAAGAAGATTCTACATCTGTACTTGGAGGTGCTTCATGAGAATAGAATGGGAAACCGATTTCAACAAATCTCTTTCAAAAGCGAAAAGTGAAGACAAACACGTGCTGCTCGATTTCTTCAATCCGGGGTGAATCGGGTGCCAACAGATGGATGCGGTTACGTATCCTGACGAAAAGGTAATAAAGTTCATTGTGGAAAACTTTGTACCAGTGAGAGTTGCTTTTGATCACAAGCCGCTGGCCTCCGATTTCAACATCAAGTGGACACCAACCATAATAACAGTAGATCCTGATGCAAAAGAACACTTCCGCACGGTTGGTTTTCTTGCTCCAGACGATCTAATCGCGTCGCTGTTGCTGGGGATCGGGAAGACTCATTTCGAGCGGGAGAGTTTCGATAAGGCCATCGGCGTCTTTGAAGCGCTACTGAACTCTTATCCGAAGAGTTCATATACTCCGGAGGCAATCTACCTCCGCGGCGTATCTCAATACAAGAGCACGCACAATCCGAAGCCGCTGAAAGCCGCCTACGAGAAGCTTTCCGCGGAGTATCCCGAAGATGAATGGACCAAGAGGGCCTATCCGTACAGGTTGATCAACTGATGGTCTGCAAAATAGAGTTTTTTGTAGTTCCGAGGTGAAATAAGCTTATCCCGGTGGACGCGAACAAGTCGTGGAACAGGCTTTCCAGCCTACGCACCAAAGTGCGGATAATAGCAGGCTGGAAAGCGTGCTCCGCAAAAGTTGTCCGTCATGGCAACGCTTGCAATGGCATGTCTCGAAGCCCTTCTTTGTCGCCCATAAGTGAATTGTTGGCTTGAAGCTGATTTTTGTTCACCTTTGCATAATGTTCTGCTACATAATCCATTATACAATATTGGCTATGAATATGTTGGAAGGGTCTTGGTATGGGCAAAAAGCGGGCTAGTAATCTGAATGTCCTGTATAGCTTATTGGTTCTCGTAATCCTACTTCAAGCGGTGGCAATAGGCTTAGTTATTCGCTTTGAAGACAGTAGAGAAAAAAGAGACGTCGCTCTACTTGATCGAACGGATTTGATGCTCAACGACATTTTTCCAGGAATTCGTAGCGACTTGTCTGCCATTTCGGAAAAGGCGTCCGAGATCAAGAAGGACGTGCTAGGACTTCAGGACAGCGTGGCCAAGGTGGACGAGCGTGTTGGCGTGGTAGGTGACAGTGTGGCCGGCGTCGGTGGACAGGTGGACGGCCTCAACCAGAGAGTAACTGGGTTTTTTCAAGATAAATCGGGTTTGATCTGGGGCCATTCACTGAATCCATATGTGTTGGGGCTTCTGCTGCTTCTGGTGTTGTTGAGCATACCTGTTTTGGGCTGGATTTTAATTAGAAAGCACCCTCCGCGGGCGACCGCAGAACAGGCGCTTGTTGAAGTCCATTCTGCGATCCCAACACCGCTATCCGCCCCATCTGAAACGTTCGTCCTTGAGCCTGATAACGATCAGTATCTGAAGGCTCGACCTGAGTTGCGAAAAATCATGGAGGAAACAGAGCGCCTTATAGATCATGCTCGGCATGATGGCGACGCTTTTCGCCGCAAATTCAAATCGGCTAGCAACCGTTGTTCCGGAAATCCGGATTTGCTCAACTGACAAATCCATAAGGTCTTGTCCGGTCATTCTAAACGGTCGTCCAACACCAGTTTTGGTCTTGCGTTTACTCCTCGGCAGAGACCGTTAAGAGATTATTTCAATCTCCGCTTGGGTGCCACTGCTGCTTGACCAGCAGTTTCCTGAGCATGCACTGCTGGACGAGCCAGAGTGTCGCCCATCATTTCTCAACAGCCGTCAACCACCTTTTCAAACTGTCCGTCAAGATTCTTTCCGCTCGAGCCAAATCCAGCCGATATTTCTCTGGTATGAAGGACATATCCACCACATATATGCCATCATGTGTCGTAAGAAACGGATAATCTTTCAGCTGCACGGCATCCAGATGAGATAGATGGAACAGGGCTCTGTTAAGCGGAGCTTTGCTGCCTCTGACTTTCACCTCTTGCGCGACAAAGTTGTTGGCGAACAGCGTGAGTCCTCTAAACGGTGAATTACGGCGGAATTCATCCAATTTGGTACGTTCGCGCTGCAAAAAGTAATATGGAGCGATGAGTGAAGGTGTCATCTGGGCCGCGATATCATTTGGGAGGGAATCTGCAATTTCTTTCAGAATTCGGGCGACATCATGAGACAATGGATCATATTCCCTCCACCGATTCTGTTGATTGATAATCGCATACTTTCCCAGAATCCCCTCTTTAGCCTCGGATTTCACCAGGAGCAGACCATGGTTGTGTTCCCAAAAGGTATCATTGAGTCCTTCGAGTTCCAGTTCTTGAACATCCTTCACGTACAGAAGACAAGGTGCAGGCTGGTGGCCGACACGAGTAGTGGCCGACGCAGCGGCGGCCGAGGCGGCATAAGGAACTAATGCACCCTCTATTTCATGCAGCTCCTCTTCATTTATGAAAGCGATTTCCCCCGCCTGGACAATATTATCCACTGCTACAAGCTGCATCAGTTTACGGCCATAATCAAAAGGATACTTGTTTTCCTTCCACATTTCATATGTAAGCACTTGAAGCTCTTCTTTCAGAGCATCAGATAAGCGTTCTACGCCTCCATCGCCATAGAGGTTTTGCTTGGGAATGATCATGGTGCGGCAGCCTGCGTCATACGCGATCTCGAACTTAATATCCAGGCCGCCCACGACGGTAATCCGCCCTTGAGTGTCTATCTCACCCGTCATTGCGACATCTCGCCGGATCTTTTTGCCGGAAAGCACTGATGCAAGGGCTAGAGCAATTGCTCCGCCAGCAGAGGGTCCATCCTTGGGCGTAGATCCTCCCATGAAATGAAGATGAATGGGCGTAGTATCAGGGGCATCGGCGATTCCAAGCTCGTCCGCACAATAAAAAATGGCTGTAGCCGCAACTCTCCGGCTTTCGTCCATCACTCTTTCGATATTTCCAGTAGTGTGAATCATGCTCAGAATGCTTCCTGCTTCTTTGTTTCCAGCGCCGATGTGGATTCGAGTGGCCTGGACGGGAATAATTGATCCAACTCCTAGCTCCACATTGATCCCGAGTGCCACGATCTCTCCCAAACGGTCTTCGTCATTTATGGTCCGCTGACTGCGCGGCATCTCCAGGTAGTCAATGATTTTTTGGCGATTGATTTTCACTGACTGAGCCTTTCCTGTAAGAATCTCTTTTCGCAAGATCCGCATGAAAAGGGTTCGAATCACTCGTTCCAGTTCACGGACGCCTGGCTCGTGCGTGTATGACTTAATCAAAAATCGCAAAAGACCGGATTCGTGTTCTGAATCGAAAAAGATCTTGTCTGAAGCAAGCTGATATTTTTCCCTCACTCGGTCGATGAGGTAAGTCTGAGCTATCGAGATCTTTTCATCTACGCTGTAGCGATCGAGGAAAACCACTTCGCAGCGGTTGACCACCGGAGGCGGAACTGGTTCCAGAGTATTCGCGGTGAGAATGAAGTGACAGTTGGACAGATCTACGTCCACCGTGGTCTGGGTATATTTGTCGTGAAAAAGATGGTTCTGTTCAGGATCTAGAATTTCCAGCAATGTCGCAACAGCGAATTTGTCGACCTTATCTGCTTCGTCCATGATAAATATGCCGTTCATGCACTCCATTTTGATAAGGCCCTGCACGATGGCCCCAGGCTTTGAGCCCTCGTACGTAAAACCATGGCCGCGAAGATCCGCCTCATCGCGCATCCCCCCAAGTGAGAGTTTGTGGTAAGGAAGTCCCAAGTTCTTTGCTATTGAAATGGCTAAAGAAGTTTTGCCGACGCCAGGCGGGCCCACGAACAGAAACGCGCTGCCCGTCTTGTGCGGTGCGGGGGCAGAATCTTCTACGGCGCGTTGATAGCGCCATATTAGACTGGTAAAAAAGTCAATAATGGTTTCTTTTGGTTTGTCGAGGCCGTAATGCGTGGCATTGAGACCTTCTTCAAAGGCTTTTGGTGATACGCGAATTTCTCGAATTTTTCCCCAGGGAACGGCTAGAAGCATTTCTATCAACTCGGTATATTTTGATCCGCTGTGGCCCAAAGCGTTTGTCTTGTTCTTGTCAATTATTTCAATCACTTGTAGGGGAAACGAGGGGGCGTTACGCGCCTCTTCCACACGATCCTTAAGAGATTTCGTAGGCATCTCCGTAGATACGGTCATAACATGGGAGCGCGTAGGAGCCGGCGGGATGGAACAGAACAGGCCTTGCGTCTCCTCAGAGAATTGCTTCAGCCTTTGCTTCACCAATTCGATGATTTCCCTGTTGCTCCTATTTTCGAGGCTTGCTTCGGTGAGCCCCAGCTCATGAAGGAGATACACCAGACCCCATTTTTGTTTGAAGGCCTCGAAAACGTTTTCACCGTCCCTTGGATCTCCATACAAAACCAACTCGAAAAGCCTAAGAAATTTTTGCAGGAAATAGGTTCTTTTTAGCAATGAATAAGCCGTGTCCCTGCTTCTGTGAAAACACAGGCCGAGGATCTTGCTCTTCGGAATAGAACAGAGGGATGGGAACACCTTTTGAATAAGATCCTCGGGCAAATCGACTAGCACCACGGCATGATCGTTTAGAATCTGAGAGATGACAGCTTCCAGGGATTGCCCTTGCTCGGCGCAGTCAAGAAGGTCGCGCAGAGACGCGGATTTCAGACCGTTCATCTCATCTGCCAGGGCTTCCCTGAGTGCACGGTAGAAAGTTGGATCATTCGCGCGTTGATCCATAGCAAATGCTGCATCCGCAACCAGAACCTCGTTTTCTGTGCTATCCGGATAAAGCAAGTGCTGGATTTCATGGCGGATCATGAATTCCGAAAAGGCGAGCATTTTCCGGGCTTCCGGAGGAAGGTCGCTGGATGTGGATTGCAGATCACTCGGAATGACAAATGCTAGATAATCAAAGACGCGTTCATGTAGATTTATGGTCCATCCTTCACCACTATGCGTCACCAGGCTGACTGCTCGGACTCGGTTATCGGTGTCCTCCAGCCGATCAATCATTACTCCCTGCTCGATTCGTGAGGCTAAGATAGGATCAGTTCCCCTCTTCTTTTTGAAATATGGAACGACGCGTCTCGCGATGATTGCTCTGAGGATATCGGTGATTCTCCGCACGTCCGCTTCCAGCGGCACAGGGAGGCTGTCAAGAACCGAATGTGCGAATTCCAAAGGAAACATATTGCTCTCCCCTCCTAAATCGCCATCAAAGCGCTGTAATTCACAACCGAGCCTTTAACGTGAGCAGTTGTTCTGCCGAACTTAGGCTAAGTCCCTGGAAACTGAATTTTTGTCATATAGACTGAGACAAAAAAAGATTAGATGAGATCGTTGGATATTTCCACAATAATTCCGGGAAAAAAGTGAGCCTTCGTCATCGGATTCTCGCCGAAAATGTTGTTGCGAACAGATAGAAGAAGTTTCCATCTGGGAAAGAGTGAAGGTAGCTTCCCACTTGCGTCCTTTTTATGTGTTGGAGATTACTTCGTCGTTTCACTCTTCGCAATGACTGGTTGTGGATCCGGAAATCTTTCGGCGAGAAAGTTTTCCACCCAATACTTGGAGCATCAGGTGATCATGGGCCTTTTATCCGCTACTGAACCTATTTCCTTGCAGGCTCACAAATCTTGAGCACAAGTTCTTCAAGAATGATCGCTGGTGAACGTGACCCCACTCTGGAAGATTTCATCATTATGTCGGCTTGGAGGATAGCCTCCATTATTTCGGTCAGTTTTTCCATGGGAAATTTCTGAACATCTCTCAACAAGAAATAGAGAGGATATTCTTTCATGGAAAGGAGGTCGAATTTTCCTTTTCCTTTAAGTTGTGGATTCTCGGCTCTGACTTTATTGAGCACTTGAACGAATGCATCATAAGTCATTCTAGGTTTCCAGTGAGGCCGGAAGACAGTGAAAAGAAGTTCCCTGGCGATCATTAGCTTGCGAAAATCCGACGCGAATGCTCCAAGAATCTGGAGCGGATGAGACGCATTCTGAAGGTTCTCATGGAGCGCCCGAAGGCTCTTGGAAAGATCACGGCTTCGCACCGCGTTGATCAAATCAAAAAAGACCGCTTCATGGAAATCGGCGAATATTTCATCCACATCAGCCGCTGTAATCTTCTGCCGTCCTCCCACATAACCGATCAGCTTTTCCAATTCGCTCTGCAATCGCCTGACTTCTTTGCCTGAACGGGCATACATTTTTTCCAGAGCCTGAGGATCGATTTCCTTTCCAGCATGGGCAAGTGCGTCTTTAACCCTAGTATTGAAAAAAGACCTCTCCATGCCCGCACCGTATTTCTGCTCACGCACCACGCATTCGATGACGCGGCCGTGCTTTTCGACTGCCTTGAAGATCTTCTTACGTTTGTCCGCACCCGGAGCCGTAAAGATCAGGGTAGTGGCCTCCGGAAAAGAAGAACAGATCAGCTCTTCCATAAGATTCTCGTCGGCTCCCGGCACGGAGACGGGCCCCTCCTCGATATACGTCTGAGCCAGCTTGAGTAGGCTTTCTTTCTCATCCGAAGCGGAGGAATCTCTCGTTATGTCATGAATCCAATCCGCACCGGCTTTGACATCTTCCACGCCGATTCCTGTGAGGCTTAACAACTGACCGAACGCACGAAGCGCGCTCTTTCGATCCCCGGATTTCCAAGCGTTTAGGGCTTTGGCAACTAGACTCCGTTAATCGGCGCGGCTCATGAACAATACAGTCTGGTCCACTACTATTACGCGTGAGCCCCCGAAAAGAGACGGAGTAAAAATATGCGTGGATATTCTGCCAGGATCTAGATGGCCGCCGTCGAAGACTATCAGATTGGTATCCCTTAGGGCCGGGTCCAGCAAGGATTCCAGTAACTCCCCCACCCGCTCTTTTACAAGAAATTCGTCTCCGAACAAGAGGTAAACTGAAGCTGGAGCTTCTGTCTCGTCATGTTTGGGTGCACTATCTTTGAGAGGTTTTTTCATCTAATGGATTCGTTCTGACAAGTGGGGCCGGCATCCGGCGGTCCATGGCTTAGGGTCCGGCAGGACGCCGGCCCTACTGACGCCGACCGCTTGTTATTGAATCGCAATTATGGCTGCCATTCCTTAATGGGAGGAGTTGACATGGATTAGTACGTCATTTTGGTTCGATGGTTTCTTTTGGGGGCGCGGTGGTTTCTGCCGTCGACTTTGGCGGCCCCTCATCGGCCTCGATATTCTTCTTGAATGTCTTTATTCCCTTACCTATTCCACCCATAATTTCAGGAATTCGCTTCGCGCCAAAGATGACCAATATTATTAGGAAAATAATGATCAATTCCCATGGACCCGGAATCATAAATTCCTCCTGCACCCAAAAGAGGTTAGTTTTATATTTTTTTTGAACTTTAGAGTAAACCAGGAGTCAATTATAAGAAAGATAAGCAAGTTGGTCAAATGTTCCTTTGGGATGGGAGACAGCGCGGAAATTGGACACATATGTCCGATATCGAACAGGCTCGTAATGCGCTGATTTGTCTGCTCGTTATTTGGACGTAAGTTCCGCGACGTGTTTGATTGTGGACAGTTCGCTTCGGGCGAGGACGCGTCCCTTGTGGCTGCAACACTTTGAAATTGGAGCATTTGTTCATTTGCCGCTCAGTTGGCATTGTGATTGCATTATAGAGGGCATGAAAAACAACAAGAGAGGCAGCATGAGCCAGAACAGCGACAAGATTGAAAACACCACTGATCGGCAAGAACAAGTCATAGCTACCTTGATAAATCCTATTCACGTCTTCTCGGGCGCTGTGTCGCCAAAGGACTATATATTGGCCCAAAAACAGCTAATCCGGGATTTCGGTGAGGACATCTACTTCAACTGGCAATTGGAGATTCTTCATGCGGAAATAGCTTCCATAATTGAAGAGATCAAGCTTGAGAACAGCGGTCCTCGCCCCAACACCGCCGTCGTGGGCCAAGCCTAACACCCGCGATGGAAAGATCCCGTTTCAATCATATACGAGCCCATCGGGAGTTTTTATTGACCACCCAAATTGTCTCGGGAAAGTGGGACTTCGACATGGAGAAAAGGTAGGCGAGAGAGTGTCGTTCCTCTCTCGCCAATAAGATCACGCAAGGCCGGGAATTCGCCTGTTTCCGGCCATTATTTTTTTCTATGGACGGATTGACATGCTAAATGCATCGGAAGAATGGAAAAGAGCATATCCCGACGCGCATGTGGGAATCCTAATTATACGCGACGTCGAAAATCCGCCATCCAGTCCAGCTTTGGAAGACGAGAAAAGACAACTTGAAGAAGACCTACGTACACTCTTCCATGGACGCAGCTCGCTAAAAGACCTCAAACCGATCAAGGCTTATCAAGACTTCTACAAGAAATTCAAAAAAACCTATCACGTATTGCATCAAGTGGAATCCATAGTTTTTAAGGGAAAATCAGTGCCTCGTGTAGCTGCGCTGGTTGAAGCGATGTTTGCGGCTGAACTCCGGAACATGCTGCTCACCGCGGGGCATGATCTGGATTCTGTAAGAGGACAGCTCAAACTCGATGTTGCTCGTGGAGATGAGAAATACGTGCGCATTAACGGTTCCGAACAGATGCTCAAATCAGGCGATATGATAATTTCTGATTCTGAAGGGGTTATCTCCAGCATTATTTACGGGCCGGATCTGCGGACCCGGATTAGTTCCGGCACTAGAAACGTTATGTTTACGGTCTACGCGGTCTCCGGAATTTCTGAGCAGTCCCTCCAGCAACATCTTGAGGGAATTGAGGCGAATGTCAGGCTGATAGCCCCGGATTGCACCACTGAGATCATCCGTATTTACGCCGCAGATTGAAAAACATTTCTAAGAAAATTTGCCCCATCACGCGCTAAAAGATTATACTTATTGTTCGTCCGGTAGATTTCCCCGGGAACGCAGTCTTTGGAGAATTCACTATGGCCGTTGACTTTGTTTTTGCTTACGGCTCCAACATGAACCGTTCGGACCTTCGTTCTTGGCTGGAGGCAAATGGTTACGATTCTTCTCTAATCGCAGACGTGTGTCCTTCAAAGCTGGAAGGCTATGATTTCGTCTGGAATTACTATTCGCAAGGCAGGGGAGGGGGGACGGCCAATCTGGAACACAAAGAGGGTTCCACTGTTTGGGGCGTGCTCATAGAGATGGAGGAAGATCTCCTGAACGCGTTTGATCGCAAGGAGGGCCACCCGTATTTTTACTCGCGAGGCGAGAACCGCGTTCCTGTTATTCGGGATGAGGACGGAAAGACCGTTCTCGCTTGGGTATACACAGCTGAGGGAAACAAAGCAGGCAGACGGGACATCAAACCCACCCGCGAATATAGAAGAATCGTGGTGGAGGCGGCTGTTTTCTGGAAGTTTCCAGAGGCCTACATTGAGAAGATAAAGGCGTGGCCAACCCAGTGATCTGATTTTCTAATAGTAGCGCCGGCATCTTGCCGGTGCCTGCAAATGGTTTTCATCGAAATGTGAGTTCAACAACAACGCGAAGGCAAGGACAGTAGCGGCCGGCGTCCCTGCCGGTCCATTCCAGCGATATCAGTAAGTATTTTTAATGATGTGCCGGCACGGAGGCCGGCACCTACGAATCGTTCTTTCCTCAATCGGACAATAATATTGGCAAATGATATAAGCATCCAACCGAGGCTTGCGTCGTTCTTTGTGGGCTCTTTCGCTATACAAATCAGTTTTACTACTTGTGACTTTTCGAGCTCAGAGTTCAATTCATTTCTTCAAGAGCTGACCTTGGGGAACTGGAATAACCGTCTGAAGACACTGGATTTAACCCGGTGGGTTGATAGGTGCTGGTGTGATACGTCGTGCCGCGCCACTGCAGGGCATCCTTCATTAGTATCTTCTTGACTATAACAGCGAATACCCAAATCAGCATCAAATTACCTAGGACGAAGAGGGCAACTAATTTTCTCGATGCTCCTATCTGAGAGCAAAACAAAGCGCTGACAGCTGAAGATCCCAATACGACGATCGCCGGGAGGACAAACCACGCGGCCGGCCACAACTGTTGAGCCGTGGGAATAAAGAAATACAAAGCCAACAAGCTCACTGGAGTGCTCATGAGCACATGGACCCCCAGGTATTTGAGCACCGTAAACATTTTGTAATTCATGGAAGCGCTTAAGATACGCGTCCATCCATTTATTATTTCTGTGAAATTAGTGTACATCCTCGTTTGGAGCAAATTGCGCCCGTTCGCGAAAAGCAGCCCCGATCCAGACGCCTTCACCCGCATTCCAATCCCGATGTCCTCCACTGCAAGATTCTTCACATCACGGTGGCCGTTGATTTGGTCGTATGCTTCCCTGTTGATAAGGTAAAACATGCCGTTCGCCGAGGCCACCGGGCTGGATGGATCGTTGATTCGTGCCAGAGGAAACAGTATGCAGGACATAGACGCAAAAGTAGGCTGAAGCGCCTTTTCCCAGAATGTTTTCATTACGAATTGCGGACTCAGCGTTATCATGCTGACGTTGGCTTTAACCGCCTCATAATAGCTCTGTCGAATCGCTGTCTTGTGCAGAGTGCTGTCTGCATCCAAAAATGCAAGCCATTCGCCAGACGCATGTCGCACACCTTCATGAAGCGCGTGACATTTTCCCGTCCAATCCTGTGGCAGATCGGTGATTTTGACGATCTTGAACTGTCCCTTGTTCGCTGCAATTCGTGCCGATACGGCCAGCGTACTATCTGTGGAACGGTCATCTACCAGAATCAACTCGAGTCGGGGGTAATCCTGTTCCAGGACTGATTCGAGGCATTCTTTTATCCCGGCCTCCTCGTTATGAGCAGGAACAATCACCGAGATGAGAGGCGCATCTTCAGGCAGAAACCACCACCCGTTGGGGGTCCAAAGTCGGGGCGCCGCCACGTGCAATCTCCGCGAGGTCGCGAGCCCGGATTGCCCAGAACCACATTTCGAAGAGCAATACTGCCCCTGCTAATACAAAAAGAATATCGTTCAAAGCTTATCCTGCTTTTCGCTGCACATTTTTTCTGCGAGGGAACTCAATCTACCAAAAAGCGATGAGTTTTTCACGAAGTTTTTCGAAGTAGAAATTATTCCGTCACGAAGTAGGAAACAGAAATTCTTTCGGACATATCATTGCAAGCGAAGCAATCTCGCGCGTGGGGAAATGTGAAATTATGGGGATTGCCCAAAATCATGACGTTTATCCGATGGTCGAATCCCAAAGACTTCGTAGGGGTCGGCGTCCCTGCCGACCCACGGCGGGCACGGAGGCACGCCGCTACGCCTTATTCTTTGCGCAATCGGACATCAATTTTGGCAACTGCTATAAACCCTCTATAAGCTGGATCGTTTCGCTCCTCACAATTGACAACTTGGCTTCATCAAGTTTCCCGCCTATATAGCTGACAGAGAGCCCCTCGCTGTACCAAAAAAGAAACGGAGGGCCAAAGCCCTCCGCTCCGTTAACCGATTATATCGGATTTGATCTTAGAATTCGCCCGTTATCTTCAACTCCATACCGAATATGGGGTCAATATTGCGATCAGCCTGAGTTCCAAAGGAATTCCCTACACCTGGTGTGTTCCAACCGGGGTTGGTCTTGCTGATACACGCATGGTTGAACCATTTGCCAGGCTGCCAGTAACCGAAGGTTGCGTTAACCAGCAGGCCTTCCAAAAGTTTCCAGTCAAAGCCGGCGTCAACCTCCCATCCCAGATTGTTGTCAGGGATATTCGGGGCCGCTGTCGCCGCTGTGGCTCCACCCCTGTATGCGCCAGTCACTCGGCCAGTTGTGGCCGCTCCAGCCGTATCATCAGGCGCCAGGTAGCCCCAGCCATAGCCATTGCCTACGCGATCAGCCCAGAAGAAGCTGCCGTACACGTTAAGGTTGGCAGCTACGGCGTAGTCGAGTCTCCCGGCATAGGTCATAGCATCTTGCACATAGCCGTTGTTCGTATCCAGGTTGATGTATGCGCCCGTGCCGTAAGAATAAACCATCAAATAGCTGTACGGACGGTAGACCCCCGTGTTAGAAAGCGATGCTTGGTTCCATCTAAAGTCGACATTTGAGACCGCGTTGGTCGAATTCCCAAACTGCCCTGTCGTCATGCCTTGGTTAATGCCATTGAGCACTCCACGGCGGCGATCGTTTCCTGCCAGCCATGAAGCCATCAAAGAAATTTTACTCGGGCCGGCCATGACACCAAGTTCCGCCATCAAACGATAATCTTGAGCGTACCTGCTCGTACCCGTGGTTGCATTAGCCCCCGCAGCGTTATGCTGGTTACTGGCGATCCAGCCTATCGTACCAGTCAAACTCTGTGTTGAAGAAGAATCTACCGTTATTGTACTTCGCGTAGATACCCCCGTAAAAATCGTCCCTGTCACGGATGGTCGCAAGGCGCTTGTTTGCCGGGGTATCGATTATCCTTTCAGGACCGTTGTGCCTGCGCACCCAGTTCAGAGAGATTCCCATATCCAGAGGACCGTTACGATAGGTCAACGTTGGGACGGAGGTGTCGAACAGACGCAGATTGCTCTTGTCGGCAAACCTATTGTAATATCCTTCTTCTCCTTCTCTGGCCGGGTAGAAGCTGAGGCCTATTCTCAGTGGACCATAATCAGCAGTAATGGAGAAGGACTCAGACGAACGGTTCTCAACGCCGTTCCATGCCAGACCGGTGCCGAAGGTGGACGCCCTTTTGCCTATGGTCATAGTCCCCCAGGGCAACTGAGCAGTCAACCACAGGGTGTTCCAGTAACCAGGAGAAAACGAGCGCTGCACGCCAGGCGAAGTATAGTTGTAATACCAGGATGCCACGGGCACGCCCACTGTGTTATTCGGAGCACTTGGAAGACCACCGGCATATCCACCCGCTCCCCCCGCAAAAGTCCTCAGCAGGAACGGACCACGAACCAATATGGTCCTGGCCTCTTATCCTGATTGCAGGGTTTACCCTGATGTCCATGTTCGTGGTCATGTACATGACGTTCCACGCGCCGTCTGCGCCGGACACCAGTTGATCGTAGTTGGCCTGAGATCCGAGCCACGCGTTCAATGAACTGGCAACCTGGCTGGCCCCATTATCCACATCAAAAGGTCCGAAAAAGCCGCTTTTCCCTAGCTCGGACCGATACTCATACTGCCACGTATAAGAGCCATCCATGTTGAATTCCCACGCGCCCGCGGGGGCCAGCATGAGAACGCTCATGGAGAGCGCTAATGCTAACATCCAAACTTTATGAAAACGCATTTATTCCTCCTTAAACACACAAAACAAGAGCGAAAAGGTATCGCCCAATATTCAACCAAAGCCAGCCATCAAGAAACTTTTCCCAGCGCTTCCGGAAAGCACCGAAAAAATCTCGAAGGCACGATGACGCTTTTAGAAAATTTAAAGTGAATCATACGGATGCCGGGGCCCGATGTCAAGGCAAAAGTTCGTCTTTAATCAATATTATCCGCTAACAATATGTTAACAATCTTGTAACCCCAGAGAAATTCGCGATGACCGTGGTCGAGACCATGGCTATTGTTATAAGAAATATTGTGCTTATGCTGCCAAATAAAAATTTCAACAATTCCTACCGAAATGAAGGGTTTCGGAGATCGAACCGTGAAATGTCTATTTTTGGCTGGGGATGCGAGGAAGCGTCTATTTTTTTCGGGGGATCATTGGATTGCGTCCGGGAACATGTCATTGCGAGCGCAGCGAAGCAATCTCATCTGGTTGCCGTTGGGCAAGCTGGAGATTGCTTCGTCGCTTCGCTCCTCGCAAAGACGTTGTGGATAGTCGATTTTACTCGAATGACTGGAGGGTTAGGCTTTTTCTCTTTCATTGTTTTTTGGGGAAATTACTGATACATATTGAATGGATCGGTATGATCCAGGATGTTCCGGAGGTGCGATGAAGGTTACGATTCTGGGCAGCGGCACCGCTATCCCTGATTTAAGGCGTAACGCTTCAGGTGTGGCGGTTGAGACGGAGAGCTCACGTATTCTGGTGGATATGGGGCCGGGGACGCTGCGAAGATTGACCGAAGCACGAATAGCGGCAGACACAATAGATGTCATCTTGATAACTCACTTCCATCCGGACCACATATCTGATTTGGCTCCGTTTCTTTTTGCAATGAATTACGAGCATGGCCCGGTTCGATCCGCGCCTTTCCATGTGATCGGCCCCGATGGATTGAAGGAACTTTATGAAAAGCTTGTCAACGCCTTCGGGAAATGGATCATTCCAAAAGGAGAGCGGTTGCGGCTGAAAGAATTGGACGCGCAAGGTGCTGACAAGATCGATTTCGATGATTTCCATGTGAGCATAAGATCGGCCCCCGCTGCGCATACGTTTCCCAGCCTTTCATACAGAATCGAGGCTGAGGGTTTTTCTGTAACGATTTCAGGCGATACGGACGTCTCAGAAAAATTATCGGAACTCGCAGCGGACACAGACATTCTGATATGTGAGTGCTCGTTTCCGAACGAGATGAAAGTCAAGGGACATTTGATCCCTTCGGACGCGGGGAGCAATCGCGGAAAAAGCACGGGCCAGGAAACTGGTACTGACGCATTTCTATCCGCAGTGCGATAAAGTGGATATCATTTCTCAGGCTGCGGTAGAATTTTCGGGTAATGTTGTAAAAGCTGAAGATCTGATGGTCCTGGAGTGCTAGAAGGTTTCTCGTTCCCAGGCTCCGCCTGGGAATGTATGACCCGGAGGCTCCGCCTCCATTGTCATGCTGAACGGTAACCGCTTACCGGGCAGAGCCCGGAAGATCTGGGTTCCCAGGCGGAGCCTGGGAACCAGGGCTAATAGCTGTAAAATGAAGCTGCTGGGCAAAAATATAGGAAAATTTCTTTTCACGTTTCTATTTGTAATTCCTCTAATCGTGGTGATTCAAATACCGATATTCCTATCGGGAGCGGCATTGGCCACCTATCTGGTTTTTTCGAGAAACTTGCCTGTTATTCCAAATTGGGAGTCCTATGAGCCTCGAACAGTATCAACTTTCTATGCTGATGACGGCACTGTAATAGGGGTTTTCTACAAGCAAAAAAGGTTCGTGGTGGAACAGTCCCAGATCCCGAAGCACGTGATCAACGCCTTTCTAGCTGCTGAGGATGCAAAGTTTTACGAGCACCGTGGCGTGGACTGGATGAGTATGGGGCGCGCAACAATGCGCAATACACTTGCCAGAAGAGTGGTTCAGGGTGGAAGCACAATTACCATGCAGGTGACCAAGAATTTCTTGCTAAGCAGGGAAAGGACTTTTGAAAGAAAATTAAAAGAATTGATACTAGCTCCGCAATTGGAGCAGTCATGGGGCAAGGACAAGATCCTTTACGTATACTTAAACGAAATCTATCTCGGCGAAGGGTCCTATGGAGTCGAGGCCGCGGCCCGGAGCTATTTCGACAAGCCAGTGGAGCATCTGTCCATAGCTGAAGGAGCTTTAATTGCTGGATTGGTGGCGAGCCCGGCACGGTACAACCCTTTCAAAAGCGAGGAGCTTGCCAGGCAAAGACAGCTCTATGTGCTCGGCCGCATGGCGACTGTTGGGTTTATCTCCCAGGAGGAATACCAGAGGGCCAAAAGCGAACCACTGAAATTCAAGAAGGAAGCGGTGCGGCCGTTCGATCTCGTGCCTGATTTTGCTGAAGCGGTCAGACGCTATATAGTGAAGAAATACGGAGAAGACAAACTATACAACGAAGGGCTGAAAGTATTCACAACATGCAGAGTGGACTACCAGCGTAAGGCCCTAGAAGCAATGGAAAAAGGCCTCGCAGAGATACGCTCCCGCCAGAAGAATCTCGCAATCCTCAGGCACGTTCCGAAAGAAGACATCCCTGAATTGCTCCAGAAAAGGGCAACCCCTGAACTTCAGGAAGGTAAGGTCTATCAAGGCGTAGTAACCAGGGCGACGGTAACCAAAACCAAGCAGATGGAATTGGAGGTTTGGCTCAGTAAGCGCCTCAGAGGGTTCGTGCGGTTGGAACACGCGAATCCCGCATACAAAGTGGGGCAGGTCCTTGCATTGCGTTTCGAACGTTTTTCAGACGACATCCCGATCTTCAGTCTGGACAACGACCCCAAGCTTCAGGGCGCCCTGGTTTGCATAGAGAACAAAACAGGGTTCGTGCGGGCCCTGGTTGGGGGAACTCCTGGCGATCATTTCAAGTTCAACAGGGCCACGCAAGCGAAGCGTCAGCCGGGGAGCGCTTTCAAGCCGCTAATCTATTCCATGGCAATAGAGGAAAAGAGTTACAGCCCTGCAACGATCATAATTGACGACCCTATTGAGATAGAGCTGGAAAACGCTGAAGAAGATTGGGTGCCCCGGAACGCAAGCGGAACCTTTCTCGGACCGCTCAGTTTTCGGCGGGCCCTGGAATTATCGCGAAATATCTGCACCATAAAGATCCTCCATGATGTCAAGATAGATCCCGTGATCGCCTTGGCCAGACGCATGGGGGTCACGTCGGAGCTCGGTCGGAATCCCTCCATCAGTCTAGGGACTTCCGAGGTCAGCCTGTTCGAGCTTACTTCCGCTTACACGGTGTTTCCCAACAGCGGCATCCATGTGGAGCCTGTGCTGGTAAAGCGGATTGAGGACCGCTTCGGAAACGTGCTCGAGGAAAACTCTCAGATACCATTGCTGGACGAATCGGAGATCCCAAGGCCCGTACCTCGTGAGGAGTTTCGAGGAGAGGTTTCTGCTGTAAGTGAAAGAAGAGGTTTTCAAGGTGATGAGGAGCAGGAACTGAGGCTCGACACGTGTCCCAAACATTCGGGAAAAGACGGTATAGCGGAACAGGATGTCACAGAAAAGCGGTCGGAGGGGCGTAAAGTTACTGCGGCTCTATCCCCTCAGACCTCGTATATAATGACTCAGCTCCTTAAAGGCGGGGTGCAGTCCGGCACAGGCGTGTCAATGAGAAAATATCTGGACCCCAAGAATCTGGCTGGAAAGACGGGCACCACCAATAATGCCGAAGATACGTGGTTTATCGGGTTTAGCCCGGACTTTACGGCAGGTGTTTGGGTTGGATTCGATGAAAAACGTCCGGTGGGAAATCGGGAAGAAGGGTCGCGTGCTGCACTGCCCATTTGGGCCTATTTTATGGGCAGCGTGCTGGAAGGAAAGCAGAGGCGGGAGTTTCCGGTGCCACCTGATATAACCTTTAAGGACATGCTGACTTTCACCGGCAGCCCCAGCAAGGGCTTTACTCCTGAAGTGGTCAGAGAGCCTGTTTATACCCCATTTGCTGGTCTCACCCTTATCCTGTCTCCTGTGGATCCTCCCGAAGAATTGGCTGCTTACCGCGGTATAGTATTCCCGACCCCCGTGTACGGCCAATCTGCCCCTGGCCTGCCGCAACAGCCGCCTGGCGCTCCCACTGCCATATATCCTGTTCAGCCCGGTCCAGCGGTGCCGCTGCATCCAATGGACGGAAGAAATCCTGTTCCGCCCGGGAGCCAGCCTCAGCCTGGCGTTCAGCGGCCTGCAATGCAGGCCCCTCAGTCGAATTACGCGCCCGTTGGTCCTACGCGGCAGCCCGATATGAGAAGCTTTCAGCCCTCTACCGCTCCAGGGGGCCAGTATGGCGCGTATACCCAACCGCGTAGCCCTTATCCGGATCAAGATCCCCGACAGCAGAACACCAATCAGCCGACGAATTTGAACACGTTTCCACCCGGGCCGAGACCACCTGCTGTAAACCCACAAAGGTGATTCCATAAGGTACTTTGGTTTTGTGCTAGAATGTTTATGGCATGTGCCATAAAGTTTGTCCGAATCAAAATCCCTCCAGCCCCTTTTTGCGAAAGGGGGGTAAAAAGCCAACATACAAGGGGAATTTATGAATTATAGGGATTGCCAAAAATTATGACGTTTATCCGATGGTCGAATCCCAAAGACTTCGTAGGGGTCGGCGTCCCTGCCAACCCACCGCGGGCACGGAGGCCCGCCGCTAAGCATTATTCTTTGCGCAATCGGACATTTATTTTGGCAACGACTATAATATCGATTCTCTGTCGAACCACAGGGTGAGTTAATGCGAATAGCAGTCGCCATGAGCGGCGGCATGGACAGCACGGCAGCGGCTCTCCTTCTGAAGAGAAAGGGCCACGAAATTATCGGGCTGCACATGCGGCTGCATTCAAATAGTGAGATCACTTGGCTTGCAGCGCGAAAGGCGGCTCAGGAAATAGGGGTGTCCATATATGTTATCGATTTATCTAAAGAATTTGCGGAAATAGTGGTCGCGCCGTTCGTAGAACACTATGCGAGAGGGTACACTCCTTCTCCTTGTCCCATTTGCAACCGACACATAAAAATGGGTCTTTTATTCGAGCATGCCCGGCAATTTGGGTGTGAAAAGTTGGCTACCGGCCATTATGCAAGAATAAGTGAAGGATCCGGCGGGCTGTCTCTTTCGAAGGGTAAGGACCTAACCAAGGACCAATCCTATTTTCTGTTCAATTTGACTGAGGAAATGCTGGATCGCACCATCTTTCCTCTCGGAGAATTCGCCAAGAATCAAATTCGGGAGGTTTTGAAACAAGAGTCAATCTCAGTTGCAGAATCGGAGGAATCTCAGGAGCTTTGCTTCATCCCTGGGGGAAACTATAGGGCATTCCTGGTGGAGAAAAATGTTCCCCGCGAACCTGGTTACATAGTGAATACGCAAGGGAAAATCCTCGGGAGCCATGAGGGCATCACGAATTTTACTGTGGGACAGCGTAGAGGAATTGGAGTGCCTGCTTCACGGCCTCTATATGTGATTCGGATAGATGCAAGGACAAACGCGGTGGTGGTCGGATTCAAGGAGGAGACTTTCCGGAGCTCTGTGCTAATTCGTGGAATCAACCTGCTTCCGTCGTTTCGACCATCGCGTGGCGACAAGTTTCTGGTGAAGGTTCGATCTACGTCGAGGGCTGTGGGTTGTACTGTTGTTCGCGATTCTGACACGTCTCTGGAGCTTGAGTTTGACCAACCGCAGTCTGGGATAGCTGCCGGCCAAGCTGGCGTTCTTTACTCGGGCAATCAATTGGCGGGAGGCGGCTGGATAGCCGACTCATTTCCTTATGTGAATGTGAAAAGCTGTTTGCCCCGGATATCTGAATGATTGAAAAAATCTCACTGTTGATCTTGAGGTCGATCTCAGGTTAAAATACATTGAGGTTTCTATTGAACATGGCCAACAAATACTCCTTTTCTCCTTTCCTGAGTTGGAAAAAGATCCCGGAATTGAAGGATCCCATATTGATAATGGGCTTTCAGGGTTGGCCAAATGCGGGAAGCGTGTCCAGCGACACATTGTATTACCTAATTGAAGTCCTGAAGCCGAAACTCGTTGCCAGGCTCGATGAGGAAGCATTCCTGAATTATACTGCTGAAAGGCCGATAGCGGAAATCGAGGACGGGATCATTCATGAATTTGACCCATGCGTATCAGAATTGATGTACTGGGACAATTCGGAGGGTGATCATGATCTTATCCTCTTCCTCGGAAAAGAGCCCAGTTTCAAGTGGAATGTTTACACGTCTATTTTTATTGACGTAATGAACAAACTTCATGTAAGAAAGCTATTTACAATAGGTGGCGTTCAGGACACTGTGTCGCATTCTTCCGCGGCGCTTGTGACGGTTATCGGCTCAAGCGTTCTAGCGCTGGAAGAAACGACCCAACTAGGTTATGGGGTTCAGCCCGCGGAATACTACGGTCCGGTGAGCATACACTCACGGCTCGTCAAGGCTTGTTCCGAGGCAGGACTCGATGCGATAAGTTTCTGGGGGCATGTTCCTGCATATCTGCAGAAAAGCCCGCGCATTGTGGCGAGGATCATAGGAATTCTCAATAGACTGGTAGGAATGCGCTGTCCACTGGACGTGCTTGAGCAGAAATCTGTGGAAATGGATGGAAAAATAAAAGAGGCCCTTGCCAGAGATCCCAATTTACAGCAGTTCGTGCAATCCATAGAGGACAGCAAACGCGACAGCCTCAAAAGTGATGAAAAAGTAATCCGTCTGAACGATTTCGTAAAAAGGGACCATTTCAAGGAACCTGACGAGTGGAGTGATTAGGTGGGTTTCTATCATCTCAAACCGGTTGGCAATCATTGAATTCCGGTAATTACGCTATTCAGATCATTCCGGATCTGACCATAGACGACAAATACGCGGCGATAATAGAACATGCGCTTAACAGGATTAATTCGTTCACTTCCAAGGCGTTGGGTGATGATCGCATAGGGGAGCTTTACCTTTTGGAGAGGAGCAACCTGAAGCTCGACGTGGCCAGGCAGATCCTTTCTGCACAAGGAAGGCTGGTGGTGGGGTTTCAGTTTGAGATTCGTCAGGATGCGACTGATGATAATTTTCGCGTGTATGTCAAGAAGATGATTAATGAAAACAAGAACTTCAAATTCTATCTTACTCCTACGGTTCAGGAAATCATGCTTCAGTTGATCAGTCTGGAAGATCGCCGTTCAGTGGCAATATTTTCCATGCTGAACAGTTCAATGGATATTGGTTATCGCATACTTACCACTTTGTACAGCAATCAGCTCAAGCGCCTCAAGAACCGCACGAGTTCATTCGTGAAGGAAGGAATCAAAAATAAATTAGATAAGTTAGCAGTAGCTAAAGCCAGCGAAGATGCCGAGCTCTGGCAAGAGGACAAACCTCCTGTTCCAGTATCCGGGCAACCACAAGGCAGTAGGCCAGGGTCCCAGGACAATTTGCTCATGGTGCTGGCTGATGATGGGACCTTCGATGAAATAAACCAGTATGTGGGGCACATTGTCTCCAGGAGCGACCGGATACGCGAAAAAAGAGACGTCCTGGAAAGAAATCCCGACATGCCCAGGGAAGAAATCTATGAGCAAATGGTTCGAGAAGATCTGGACCAACTCGAGAATTGCTATGCGAGAATGCACATATATCTTAAGGCTTTTTATAAGAATAAAGATCGCAGGCCGCCGGCTCAAAACAGGGTCCTGAGACAATTTTTTGCAGGAGAGATCGAAAACATCACCGGAGAGACAAGCCTTCTGGAAGATCTGGTAGCGCTGGGCCAGGAAGATTATTTCAAGAATATAGCACGCCACAAAGAGCTTTCCTGATTTTTGTCATCATAATCGCCAGTCCCTAGTTCCATTTGATTTATTAACGGTTACCAAAAAGTTGTGACGCTTGTCTTGCAGCCTAGTCGGATAAGATTCGTAGAGCTCGGCGTCCCTGCCTTCCGCTCAGTTTATAAGCGAGTGACAACATTTTTGTCGGATTCGTGGCGGCTACTTCCCGTCATTCCTGCGGAAGCAGGAATCCAGGATCTGGGCCCCGGATCAAGTCCGGGGCGACGGCGTCGCTCTCGCAAATCGGACAAGACTTTTGGCAACTGCTTTAACCAATTTTCAGCCCAAGAATTTGGTGAAAACTATCGAATCGTTATGATTCATCGATCAAGGAATCCGCCAGCACCCCTTTGTCCAGGTACAGTATCCTCTTCGACTTCTTTGCAGCACGCGGGTCATGGGTAACCATAATAATGGTCTTGCGAAAATTATCGTTAAGTTCGGACAGCAAGCTCAGTACCTCACCGGCTGATTTCTTGTCCAGATCGCCGGTAGGCTCGTCCGCGACTATAATGAGCGGATCCGTCACAAGCGCACGTGCGATGGCTACTCTCTGTTGCTGCCCTCCGGAAAGCTGCGACGGGTGATGATCCATGCGGTCCTGGAGTCCTACTGCCTTCAGCGCTGCTTCGGCGTGCTCCTTGCGCTCGCTTCGCGAGAGAGAGTGAGCAAGAGCGGTAACTGCACGTTCTCAAAGCCATTCAGCACTGGAATCAAGTTGTAGAATTGAAAGATAAATCCAACGTTATTGGCTCTCCACATGCTCAATTCAGCTTCATTTAGCTGGGAGATATCTACTCCTCCTATACTGAGGATTCCTGAGTCTGCAGTGTCGATTCCTGCGATAAGGTTCAAGAGAGTCGTCTTGCCGGACCCGGAAGGTCCCATGAGAGCCAAGAACTCGCCTTCTTCCACGCCAAGAGAAAGATTTCTCAACACAGGGATCTCCTGATCCCCGCGAATATAGGATTTGTTCAGATTTTCAATTATCACCAATTGTTCGGTTCGAGAGCCGTCTGAGATCATTCCTTTACTTTCACTCTGCGGCCATCCTTCAAATCCTTTTCAGAATTCAGCGCCACAAGGTCGCCTTCATTCAATCCGGAGAGGATTTCCACGGTATCGCTCCATTTACGACCAATTTTGACTGCTGCCTCTTTTGCGTGTTCCTTGTTTATTCGAAACACGATGTCTTGGCTGTTCTTGGTCTTTAGCGCGGCCGCGGGAATCCCGAGAAACGGTTTGTGTTCATCTTCCTTGAGAGACCTGGCAAGAAACGCAACTTTTGCGCTCATCTCGGGAAGCACCTTCGGATCAAGACGGTCGAACTTGACCTTTGTCAAAACAGTTGCCTTGGCGCGATCCGCTGTAGGAACGATCATGTGAACAGTGCCCGGAAATCGATCTTCTGGAAAAGCGTCTAGCTTTATTTCGGCGGTGCTGCCCACTTTCACCTTTTCCAGGCTGGATTCGGCTACATCCACTTCGACCATGAGAGAATCCATGTCCGCCATCGTAACGACAGCGGCCTTGGAATTGACCGAGGCCCCAAATGGGGCCACGACTTCGCCGACGTCCGCGTTCTTGGTCAATATCACCCCATCGAATGGAGCACGTATGTATGAGTACCTCGAGATTCACCTCAGCTGCTCTTATGGAAGCTTCTACGCGGTCCACGCCAAACTTGGCTGAAGTCTCGGAGGCAATAGCCTTCTTGTACCGGGCATCTGCCGTGTCGAAAGCCTGCTCGGAAACGGCTCCGGATTCAAGCAACGATTTTTGTCTGTTAAAGTTCAAGGTTGCATCGTGCAGTTCGGCTTCGGCATTTTTTAGGGCGGCATGTGCCACATTCAGGGCCGCACGGGCTTCCTGGAGAGTAGCTTTCAGATCATCATTTTCCAGGGTGCCCAGCACTTCACCAGCCCCGACTCGCTTTCCCTCTTCAACATAGAGCTTTTCGAGCCTGCCGGTAGCCTTGGAGGACACGGCGGCCTTTCGCTGGGCCACCACATAGCCGCTTGCGTTCAAGATAGTCAGAGCGCGGGACGGATAGGTTAGCGAGACTTTGGCAGTCTGTACGTCCACGGCAGGGACAAGGTACCCATTCCAGGCCAGATAAGCGATTGCCGACACAAGGATCGCAGCCGGTATCAACCATAAACTGCGTCTCTTGCGTTTGGGGCCGTGCTGAGACCATCGCTGGTCCGACTCGATGCGTAATTTGGACAGGTCCTGTTTTTCCATTTCTTTGTCAATTGAACAGACCCCCCGTTATGCAGGTAAGGGCTGTTCAGCATCTCCGTGGATTCTCTCCTAAAAAACATTAGGGCTCGACTTATGAGCGAGGCCGTTGTGCTATCGCCTCGGCTTCAATGTTCCCAATGAGGAACAAATATTCACGAAAGTTGGCATTTCGTGGTATAAATGTCAATGAAACACGGTGCCCGATGAGCCGGAGCGAGGCCGGTACATTCGCGGTCGCGCCCGCCGACTTCCCCGTGTGGCTTTCAAGGAGTCTGGCCTTGAATTCGAAAGTTCGATTATTGCCTAGATTGTTTGTAGCAACCCTGGGTCTACTTATTGCCACATTACTTCTAACCCCGCTGCTGATTTGTACTCAGTTTTTTCACCCCCCCTCGGACCGCTCTCGCTATCGAAAGAGCCTGGGCATGGCTTGTGGCCAAAAGCATGGGACTGACTTTTTCTTGCAAAGGGGCGGAAAAAGTCGTGGCGGGAATGCTTGGTACATAGTGACGCCCAACCATCAGAGCAATGCTGATATACTTGCGTTGATTTGCACGCTGCCAGTGAAGTTCCGTTGGGTGGTAAAAAGAGAGCTGCTGGTAATTCCACTATTCGGATGGGCATTGGCCAGAACCGGTGCCGTTCCGCTGAATAGGAAGGATCGAACGCAATCAATAAGCAGGCTTCAGCAAGCGGCAGAATCCAAATTCAAGGACGGCTGGTCGGTCCTCATCTATCCCGAAGGTACGAGAAGCCCCGACGGAAATCTTCAGGAATTCAAGAAAGGGGCTTTCATGATGGCCGTGCAGACAGGAATTCCCATTCTTCCAATTACCTGCAATGGAGCCTTCAAAGTTTTGCCAAAGGATACAATTTTCGTACAGGGCGGCCATATTACCTTGACCATCGGAGATCCCATCGACACAAATGGACTAGATGTTGAAGATATCCCCCAATTAATGGAAAAAACCAGGCAGGCAATAGGTAAACATTTTGATGCTGACTACGACCCGTTCAACGGTCAGCATCCGCATTGATTACACATACGATATGCAAAATCGGTTGTTATTCTATCAATTGAATGGTGATTGACCGGTCCGGAAAATCTACTCTTCCGCAGTCAGGTCTTCCAGCGGCTCTCTGCCGTGTTTTCTGGTAAAACTTTCGACAGCAGTGTGATAGGCTTCTTCCGAACGAACGGCATCTTTCTGAGACGTCAACAAGTCTTCTAAAGCCAGCTTAGCTTTGGCAAGACGCGACGCGTCCCCTTCTCTCGCCGTTTGGTCTACCCACTCGAGCGCTTTGAGAATTTCGGAGCGGTTCATTCGTAAGTTCCTTTCGGTGTCTCTCATTGATAGAATAGACCATCGGTCACTGCTTATCAAGCCGGGAGGCAGAAAATTACGGCTTACAATAATTCCAGGCTGTCCTGGAGACCGGCTGTCATATAGTGTTGACAAAATTTCTGTCGATTACGCAAAGAATAATGCGTAGCGGCGGGCCTCCGTGCCCGCCGTGGGTCGGCAGGGACGCCGACCCCTACGAAGTCTTTGGGATTCGACCATCGGACAAACGTCATAATTTTTGGCAATCCCTATAATCGGCAGCTTGGATTTTTGCTTATGTCCCAGTCTTGATACACTTAACTACTAACCGGAAATGGGGCTGGGCCTATATCGAGCCTATGTGAGATAGGCCTAACCACAACAACTGATATGATTTGTCAGACGCAGATACGAAGCTCGCCATATTTGCTGTAAGCACGATCAAGAACTGTACGTTTTGCAGAAATTGCTTCATCAATTACCTTACGGCTGTGCATGCGCCGGAAGAATAGAGTGAAAAACAGCCACTCCAGCAGCACAACAGCAAACTCGATTACGCATATCATGACCAACGCAAGTGCTATAGATCCCAAAACTATGTCGTCTCCCAAAAACAAGAATCCGAATTGCACGGCAGGATTAGTGATCAGATTTACGACTAGAATCCAGAAAAAAAGACTGATGGCAGCCTTTTTGGGCCATCTGAGAAACGTATAGATGACGATCGATTCAATGAGCACCGTGGCACAAAAGACTTTTGCAATCCGGAGAAAGAAATATTCGATCGTGCCCGGACGAAGAATCATTTCGTAGTCGGGAACTGTCAATCCATCGGCAAAACCAAGATTTATCGCCATACAAAGCTCAACAAAAAGCAGACAATGATTTGAAATGGGCGGATGTATGGCAAAACTAGGCACCTCGCTCGCATGAGATCAAGTAAGTTTTTGCCTGGCCATTTTTCTGTCGTACGCGGCATCTATTTTTTCGAGTAATTCCGCAATAGCATAAGGCTTGAGTAAGTAATCATAAGCTCCTAACTTCATAATCTCTTTGGCGGTATCTACAGATGTGTACCCGGTCATGATTATGACTTCCAATGAAACATCGATTTTCTTGATTTCCGAAAGTACCTGTACGCCATTCATTTCGGGCATCCTGACATCAAGTATCACAAGATCATGCAAATTTTGCCTTAACATTTCAAGAGCTTCCGGCCCGGTTCCGGCGATCGAGACTTCATAGCCTTCTACCGTCAGCAACTTGCTCATGGTGTTCCTGAATCTTTCCTCGTCGTCTACAACGAGTATTCTGGGTTTAGAGGGCATGATTAGTCTCTCCTGGTTCAAATCTTTTGATGGGAAGGTGAATGGTAAAGACAGTGCTTCTGCCAGCGTCACTTGCAACTGAAATTCGTCCCCCTAGTCGCTCAATTATTCCACGGCAGATGGCCAGCCCCAGGCCGGTTCCTTTTCCCTGGGATTTTGTGGAAAAAAAAGGTGTAAAAATCCGATCCATGTATTCCTGGGGAATCCCGCAACCATTGTCGCTTACAGTTATCTCAACCTCGTTGTTACCGTGTGTGCTTGTAGTGATGCATATTTCACCATCTCGATCTATTGCTTGAGATGCATTGACGAGAAGATTTAGAAGAACCTGACGCAACAATGGGGGATCGCTGTAGACAATGGGTAGCTTGGGCTGAAGATTCTTTGCTATTTTTATAGTCTTGAATGCGATTTCTCGCTCAAGTATTCTAGACATGTCATGAACTAGCTCATTAACGTTGAATGACTGGATGACGGGCTCCGCATTCTGCGCAAGGCTGAGGAGCTTCAGAACGATTTCCCTGCACCTGTCCACCTGGGAAAGGATTTCTTGCAAGGAATCTTTGCACTCCTCAATTTCTTTGAGGCCCTTGAGAGTCTCGCTCGCGAAAATGTGCTGAATCCATTGAGCCTCCTGAGCCATGATGGCGAGGGGATTATTTATTTCATGCGCTATTCCGGCTGAGAGTTCATCTACGGTTGACAATTTTTCGACTCGGCAAATCTGCTCGTCTATATTATGGCGTTCCTGCTCACCTCTCCGTATTTGCGACAGCATAAAGCGTGTCTGTAGGAAAGAAGCCCCAGCGAGGACGGCCGCGGCTGCAGCATACTCGGGGCCCACGAAAAGACCGAGTGGCGCTGCTGTAATGAGAATCAACGCACACATAATATATGAATAATTCCTACCGACCATTTCGAACCGTTGTCAACTAGACCATTCCATCATTGATGAGGTTGCCGAGTGAAGCAGGCAGGCCGACCAAGGCCGCTTCATGCCTTTCCGGCTGTCAAGAGTCCAAGCGTAAAGACTCCCCGAGCATTGAGCACACACACGAGAGCTATATCCGTTATGAACCGGCACTATGTCTTGCTTGCTCAATGACCTTTCTCTCATAGGCCTGGTTCATCTGTTTGAGCAGATCGTTGAGGGGTACCGGTTTCATGACATAATTGTACGCGCCCAATTGCAGGCCCTGAATTCCAGATTCTACAGAGCCGTGACCCGTCAACATTATCACTTCCATGCTCGGGTTCTTCTTCTTCATTTCTCTAAGGGTTTCAATCCCGTCCATACCAGGCATTTTGACATCCAATACAGCCACGTCGAATTCTTTTCCGTCCATGAGTTCAAGGGCCTCGCGGCCGCTAGTCACGCCTATGGCGTCAAGTCCTCTGTCTATCAGTCTTTTTACGATAGTCTCGACAAAGTCCTCTTCGTCGTCGACAATCAAGACCCTGTATTTTTCCATAAATCTGCCTCCAAAACACACATCATGCTGGGCTTTATCGTCAGTGATCCACTTCTTTCATCTCACAGGGATATATATAACAAAAGAAGTGCCTTTTCCCTCGTCACTTTTTACAGTAATGGTTCCTCCCAGTTTCTCGATTATGCTGTAGCTAATAGAAAGCCCCAATCCAGTGCCTTCAGTCTGGTTTTTTGTAGTGAAAAAAGGATCAAAAATTTTTGCGATAAGTTCTTTTGGTATCCCAGGACCATTGTCTTTGATCCGAATAAAAACTTCGCTGTTCCTTGCGGGATCATGGCCCGTCTCAATTTCGATCATGCCGCTTTTCCCCACGGCGTCTATGGCATTATCGATTATATTCAGGAATACTTGCTGAAGTTGAGCAGAATCCGTGGTCACGCGTGGCAGGTTCTTGTCGTAATTCGAGACTATCTTGATGTCCCTGTATAGGGCTTCACCTTCCAGGAAGGTCAAGGTTTCGGATAGTATGGTGTTGATATCAACCATGTCCTGTGTCGGTTCCATTCTGCGTCCGAATCGAAGGAGCCGGTGTGTTATAGTCCTGGACCGATCGACCTGCCGCTCTATCTTTCTTATACAGTCGTCGAATTCCTTGAAGTTTTCGCTAGCCTGGATATCTTCCTTCTCCAGTAGATCCTTCATCCACCCTGCTTTTTCCCCAATTATGGCCAGCGGATTGTTGATTTCATGCGCTATTCCCGCTGCCATTTTTCCCAAGGCAGCCATCTTGCTGGATTGCATTACCAAATCATCGCTTTTGGCCTTTTGCATTTCTATACGAATAAGCTCCTTGATCATTGAACGACTGGTGAGTATCGTGCCGGTGATAACGAGCAGAATGCCGGCTGCCAGAATTAGGGCGCCCGCGTACTGGGCTTGAAACAGGGGCCCCATTTGCTCGAATAGGTCTTCCTTGAGCACCAGAACCCACTTGGGATTCTTGATCGGCGTAGCTGCAAACAGGGCACTTTCTCGATCATTCCGAAGGAGCTCCAGCTGCATACTTATGATCGATGAAAAATCCGGACTGTTTGGATGTTCAAAGAGTTTCCCGCTGAATCTAGGGGTTGTTTGAAGCACATTGTTGCGATTGACAATGAAGCCATCTCCCCTTTTGCCCACCATTCCTTCCCTGACAATACTCTCTACTATTTCGGAATTGATGGTTGCGCGAAGTATCCAGGTCCTGTTTCTTTCAAGTCTTGTGACCGCTATTATGAAATGAGGGATTTTCCTGAAACCAAGAAAAATATCACTCACATATACGCCAGAAGATCTCACAGCCTGAAACCATTCTTCGTCAGCGTAATTGACACCCTTGAGCTGATCGTGATGAGGACCTGACGTACGCCAGATGATTACCCTCATCGTCAATGACACCCAAATCAATAAATGATTTGGACCTCGATTGCATGATGTCGAACACTTTCTTGAGGTTTGTTTCGTCTTTAAGAGTGTCCAGTGAGTGAGTGTTGGCAATTGTAATGAGCTGGGAAATGCGCTCGTCGAAAAACAATTCAAGCGCACTGCGCCTGGTTTGAGCAAGTGTACGTAATCCCTCGGAATTTTTATTGTTGTACGCTGTGTCAAAAAGATAGTAAATCGTCATCCCCAGGGCAAGAAGCGGAATAAGAGCAAAGAAGAGAGTGACGAACACCATCTTGAGTCGAAGAGTGCTATAATGCTTCGACGCCATCTATAACCTCCTGGCGCTAAACAGGTCTTCTAGTAAATGGGCTGCAGAAGATCAAGAGTTTCGCATGATTCTTCTGCCGGAAGAAACGTGTGCTGAAAGATGCATCCTTATTATAGTAAATTATCGCGAAGTCTGTACCAGATTTTTCCCTGTCTACTGTGATCGAACAGTCTCACAAGGTCAAGTCAAACGAGCGGGATTCCAATTAGTCCAGTGTACCCAAAAAGATGCCCGAATAAGAGATCCCAATTATCCGGCGTAATGGAGTCTTTCCGGATAGTGTCGCTTCAGGACTTCCATGACAGTGGTCTTTAACCGGTCAGTATTTCCTCTCTTTTCAACAAGAGCGGCCGCTTGCCTCAGCGAAGGCTGATTGACGTATTCCGCTAGAAACGCGTGTACCACCACAGGAAGAGGGGGCATGCGGGCCTGCATTTTCTCCAGAATTTGAATGCTTCCGCCGGGCGGCATTTCAAGATCCAGAATGAGCAAGTCCGGGGGGTCGCTCACGTCTACCATCATGAGCACTTCCGAGCAGTCTTTGGCGACTTGAACTCTAAACCCGGCTTCTCTGAATTCACGTTTCAAGAATTCTCTCACGTGACGGTTCTTGTCAGCTATCAGTATTCTGAACTGAGTCATAGCTGTCACACTCAAGTATCCTATCCAAGCGGTTTCTCCTTACGAATGCCATGTATGGTTTGAATGCAATCACCCAGACCAATGACATCACAACCTTGCATGCAGTCATTCGCTGTCTCTATGTTTGTGCTGCCCTGCAATCTGCTTTCAGAAGCGATTCCCATCAGGAGCCCCACATCAACGGCACAACGATAATGTGCAATGAATGTGCCATATATCAGGTGATTCACTCGACATCTAAACCTCTTGGAAAAGAATGGTTTCCTCAGTGCACGGCCCCATCGAAAGGAAATGGCCGTGTCAGCATTTCTTACAGCGCGTAAAAGGCTGGAAATATGGCGTTCAATGGGCAGCAGTGCTGATGTCTCATTCAGTCAAAGGCGGAGAACTGTATAATCCAGGCTTTCATTGTTGAGAAGAGAGGCAATGAATCAGTCTCTTCCTTCCCCTCTGAGTTGCGCCTGCAGTGGCTCACAGTCCAGCTTTGCGCAGGCCGGCTTTCATTTGACATAAATTTATCGTAGGTGTAGTTTGCACATCTGAACATCGGGAAAATAGAAAGATACCGTAATGCGAACCGCAATTTTGCTACCTGCGGAACGGGCAACACAGAAGCAATCGGCATTGGAGAGCCGCATACAATTACTGGCCCAAGGATTATTGAGCCGAGGTATAGATGTCACAATTTTCGGGACCGGCTGTGATTCTGACCAATGGAACAGCGTTCCCGCAAGGATGATCGAAATTCCGGGATCGTTAGGCGCTGACCTTCGCTCGCATTGGAGGATGAGCCATTTCTTGGAGATTTCACGGGAATTCGATCTAATCCATAGTTACGGCGATCATTTGGCGGTTGTATATTCAGGGCTATTGATAACCCCCGTATTGACCACAATTCACGAGTTTCCCTCGGAAGAAGTTTTGCCCATCTACCTGAAGAGCAATGGTCGAACGTTTATGTCTCCACAAGCCAGGCCGACCGACCAGCTGGTCTCAATTATCTGGCAACGGTGTATCCGGGAATCAATGCTGACGAGTTTGAGTTCCAGGAAGCCTCGGGGGAGTATCTGGTGTTCACGGGTGACATCACGCCCGGAGCTCGTCTGGAAGAAGCCACAGCAATGGCAAAGGCTTCGGGGCGGCGACTCATTATTGCTGGCACAGTTCTGGATCGCCACTTTGTGGTGGAGCTATCAGATTCGGGGCAAGTCGAGTCCAAAAGGCGCGTAGACTATTTCGGAATGAAATCGTTGCTCAAGAATGCGTACTGCCTTGTAAATCCCAGCTGCGACATTACTTTGCTCGAGGCCAATGCTCACGGAACTCCGGTCATTTCATTTCGCCGCGGATCAATTCCTGAATTTGTCTCGAACGGGGTTAACGGATTCCTGGTCTCAGATATATCTGAAGCGGTCGAAGCAATTCAGAACGTCAACCGCTTGTCCAGGGGACTCTGTAGGGAATTCGTTCAAGAAAGATTCTCGGCAGATCGAATGGTCGATGAATACCTGGACCTGTACTGGCATATCCTGAACAAAACAAAGCGAGAAGATGTAAGACCCTGGGGCTGTTATGAGGTGCTCTCCGACCGATCGGACCACAAAGTGAAGCGTATCACAATAAATGCCGGCAAGAGATTGAGCCTCCAGCGGCACAATCATCGGTCCGAGCACTGGGTAATAGTGAGCGGTAAGGCGTTGGTCACCTTGAATTCTAGAGATCTTAGGCTAGAGCCCGGTCAGTCCGTGGATATCCCGCTGGGCGCTGTTCACCGAATTTACAATCCAGGCAGCGAACCACTGGAATTTGTGGAGGTGCAAATGGGTGAATACTTTGGGGAGGACGATATTGAGCGCCTTGAAGACGATTTCGAGAGAGCATAAGGGCCGAGAATTGGCTTGAAGTAAAACGCCCGAATACCCCTATTGACCCCTGTCGTTTGTCATTCATTCGGTGGTCTGCCGAACTGCAAGAAGCGATTAAGAAGCCTCACGTAATCCTGGGAGATTATGGAATCCGGAATAGGTGCCCCTTTTTCCGCCTTTCCCAACGCGGACTTCAGCAGGTAAAGACCGGCCTTGAGCTTACGGTTGGGGGTGTCGAACGTATCCAAGCAACGGTGGCAGAACCTGCGGTGTTCCGATGGGAATGGTTCCAATGAAACATACGAGGAATAGATCCACCCATAGAAAAGTGTGAGGTCTCTTGGATCTAGACTCTCCCCCCGGTTTACCAAAGACTCTAATAGCTCCTTGGCTTGGAGATGGTTCACCATGCTGCCCGCCTCCTTGAATTCCTTAGGAGCAGTTCAGGCCTCACTGGAACTGTCTAATCTCAATTTAGCAGACCTATGATTTTTTGTATACGAAATTGTACGGCGAAATTGCGAGAAATGGAGCGTTCAGTCCGGTTTGACCTTTGCGCTCGCCTGCCGCTGCCGTCCCTTCTTATCTAGGTGGCTAGAACACAATCCTGTTCAAAATGAAAGATACGATGCTCACAAGTATGGATGCTACCAGTGCAGCTCCGAACGAATCGACCTTGAATCCGCGGAAAACAGAACCGGCCAACAAAAACACCAACGCATTAATTATAAATAAAAAAAGACCCAGAGTAAGTATGGTGAGCGGAAGCGTAAGAAGAACCAAAATGGGCTTAACCAAGGCATTGAGTATTCCCAGAATTGCGGCAGCTATTATTGCGCTTGACAATCCTGTTACCCTGACTCCGGGTACCGCGTATGCGACTATGAGAATGGTTATGGTTCCAATTATCCAGCTGATAAAAATGCCGGTCATTTCACTGCCTCCAAATAAAGAATCGCGACCAGATTCGCCATTTCTCCGGCTCACAATGGACCAGGCGGTGACTGATGACAAGAAAAAAACCTCAATTCAACTTCCTTTAATTATAGTATTTCTTCGGCCGGTAAACCACCTTCTTGCGTCTTTTAGGCACTTAGAGCCTTTATCTATGAAATCGTGCAGTCAAAGCCATCTTCTGCATTGACGGGAAAGCCCCTTTATATATAGAATACAATCTAGTAAGGTTTTTCAACTCCGCGCCTTGGGTATCGCTCATTTCTAAGACGAATTGATTTCTGCGAGCACTTGCAGGTCTCGCTTTTGCGCAAATGGATAACCAATCTGTCAAGAATTGTTAATGAAACCTCTCCCGGGAGCTCTTAATGGAAGATGAGGTAGACCAAATGGCTGAATATGACTCTAATGCTCCCCTGACGGAAGATGCAACGGAGTTTACCGCGCAGACCATAGACTTTACGTCTTGGTTCAATGCCGACCTGAGCAGCTCTGGAAGCTTTGATATGGGAATAATGGCCGCTGCCTCTTTCGGGAAGCTGCTGGATGTGTTGGCCGTACCTGCGATGCTCATTGACTGGACATACACCGTTGTTTTTGCGAATCAATCATGCGGAAGGCTTGCCGCAAATTTCAAGAGCATTGAGGGCGTCCCTTTTTCATCTCTCGTGCCGCGTTCAGCAAATGCTGAAAAGGCTCACACTTTAATCAGGAAAGTGTTTAGAAGTAGGCGCTCACAGGTGGCGGACGGCATTCTGGAATTGGACGCCCGAAAAATATGGGGCCGTCTATATTTCAGGTCAGTGAGAGTGGGTCCGGAAAGATTCGTGCTGTTGCTCATAGAGGATGTGACCAAAGAAAAAACCCAGCTTCTGTTGAGCCAAAGACAATTGCAGCAGAGTGGAAGGCTCTCTTCGCAGGCGGACGAGAAATTCCGTCAGGAAGTCAATGAGCATGGAAAGGCCAGGGAAGCTCTTCGTACTCAAAAGCAAAGATTCGAGGCCCTCTTAAAAATCATTCCCGGCGGTTCCGCTGTTATCAAGCTTGACGGAACTATTAAGCAAGCGAATTCCAAGTTCTGGGAATTATTCGGTATGCAAGGAGAGGAGGGGGCGACAGCCGAAGAATTCGACGAAGTGCTGCACTGGCTGCGCAGTCTTGATCCGGAAAAAGAACTTCTGGAACCAGCCATACTCCACGTGGGGACGCGTAACGGAACACCAAGAAAGATCAAGTGCTCGGCTTCAAGAGTTAAGAGCGGCGAATTTATGATATTTTGCGAATGCGATACCGAGAACTCACCTCAAGGATGATTGCACGCTTGAGACTTTCCCCTGCCCAGTTTATGCCTTCGAGTTACCTATTTGGTGTCTAGCGTTACTGTGCCGTTATCTGCATCATTGGCGTTCTGCATCAGATTGTTCAAAATAAAATCCATAAAAGATTCAGCCTCTTCCAGAGTAAATAAAGATGCCGAGGCAGCAAGCATCAGATTCAGCCTGTTCCTGAAGATGTACACAATGAGAAGTATCTTGGTGTTGGACAATAACTTGTATCCGATACCGTGAATTTCCTCTATAGAAGCTCCTCCGAATTCCGTGGGGCTGGAGTCCATTGACGGTTTACCATTCTTCGAAATCGGCCATACCACCCCGAGGAAAGTCACTGCTGCCGAGAACTGATGAGTGTTCATAACATAATGAACGATTTTCTGTCTGGTCTTGAAGGGGAAGAGATTCAGTGATCCCGTCATCCTCGAAACGTTCCGGAAAAAGGTGAAATCCATTTGATTACGAAAATGTCGAATCCTCCGCACTGCTATGGAACGAGCATATGTTCGCAGGTCCTTTCTCTCTTCAGGGGTCGACTTGAAGAAAATCAAGCCGCTGGTGTTTCCTCCCTCAAAGCCGCGAAATCGGCCTCTCATGTTCACGGACATGGAAGTCGTCAGAATACCTGGCGGGACATTGGAGGCATTATTCCATTGGTCTGTGGCCATATTCAGTACACGCGGCCAAAAGATCCACGGGGGAAATCCCCTTTTTAAGCGAGCCACCTATTATCCTCAATGAATCCTCTTCAGAGAGCAGCCGTTTAACATGAAATTGACGGCTGTCAAGCGGCTTGCCATGGCCTTTCAGTAGAGTCGGCTTTTCCATCATGCGACTGACGGCTTCGCGACCAGCGAGAATATAGTCTCTGAACGATGGCTTCTTAAGTTCCACCATGCGTTTCCTGGTACTTGACATAGGGTGCATCGCAAAGGCCCAGGGCGGCCGTTCCCCGGTAATTATCTCATGATAACCGGCCAGTAGTTCTCTGCCGAATTCAGAAGCAGTGCCTCCGTCGGCCACCGCATGATGGATCACCGGAGCGACAATGTAACGATTTGTTGAGACCCGAACCAAATGAAGCTCGCCGGGGCATTCTTCAAACAAGTTCCAGTTCCTGTCCAGGTAGGGACTCAAATGGAGCAAAAGCTTTTCCGGAAACCCAGCCGAACTGTCAGTCTTAAGATCTGAGACAATTGTGGGAACTTCCAGATCAGGATGATGCTCCCACACAAGGCGGTGCTTAACGCCCCGACGTATTTCTTTCAATCTGCTAGCGAATTGAGGATATTTTGCTCCTGCACGCTTGGCTGCGAGAATCATTGCCGACTCGTCCATCGGTCCATGCCCATCAACAGCAGTGATAATGAGATTCTTAGTATTTCCGTAGCTGGAAAGAGCGATCATTTCAGACAGCGCATTCAAGCTTTCCGGAATTTCGGTCATCGTGCCTCACAATTCTTCTTACCTTGGTTCAAATTACCACTTCCCGTTGACCATTAAAGGATTTCTGCATGTACCTTTAAGGCCCCAAAAGACGATCGAGGAGAGACATCAAAAGAAGTTCCTCCTCGGCTCGTTTGAATGTCCACAGATTCGATCCCGGATTCTAGCCCGTTGATAAAACCTATGAGAGCCCTATTTGTTAATTAGCTTGGCTACTACGGGTGCGTGAATCCTTTCATAAACGGGTAATTCACCGAGCAACGGTCTCGCGTAATTCTTGAATTCCACAGTAACGTTATTCACGCCATCAATGAAGGAGTCCGGCATGGATTTGGTTTCTTTTGCCACCTCCTCCAGGGGGGTCAGATTGTACCGCACGCCATAATCACCGACTCTCTCGATGGTTATTGAGCCATCGACCCTGTGCCATGCAGCTATTTGAACAGCGCGTTCTCCGACTTCTCTGGCTTCGTTAGCGTCTACGTCGCTTACGCATCCGAGGAAGGATCTTTGCAGATATCCGAACGTGTCGGATCGCACCCTTTTTATCTTAAGTTTTTCCCTGACAATGCTGGTGAGAGCATCACCGAGTGACGTGCTGCCTGACAGTTGAATATTGCCATGAGAATCTCTCTCGACCTCTTTTACCAGACTCGCAAGAACAGGGGTCCCGCTTTTATCTTGTATTCCTTCGGAAACGGCAATTACGGTCCTGCCGTACTTTGTGTACATCGCATCTACACTCGTCAGGAACTCCTCGCTATCGAATTGTCTTTCCGGCACATAAATCAAATGTGGCCCATCATCTTCATATTTGCGGGCAAACACCGATGCTGCTGTGAGGAAGCCAGCGTGTCGGCCCATGACGACCCCGACGTAAACACCCGGTAAAGAGCGATTGTCCAGATTCACTCCCATGAATGCTTGCGCGACAAACTTGGCTGCTGAACCATAACCGGGACAATGATCTGTCACCCTCAGATCATTATCGATTGTCTTAGGGATGTGCATCACTCTCAGTTCATAGCTTTCCGCCAGCGCGAACTTATTGACTATTCGGCAGGTTTCGGCAGAGTCATTGCCTCCTATATAAAAAAAATATCTGACTCCATGAGCCTTGCAGACGTCGAATATTCGCCCGCAATATTCTTCGTCGGGTTTTACCCGGGTGCTGCGCATTCCTGCGCCTGGAGTAGCAGCCACCATCTCCAGATTGTGTCTTGTGGCTTCCGAAAGATTACATAATTGTTCAGTCACCAGGCCTTCGACGCCACGAAACGCTCCATAGAATTGAGTTATATGCGGGTACTGTCTCGCTTGAAGCACGGCGCCCACGAGGGACTGGTTGATTACTGCAGTGGGCCCCCCTCCCATGGCGATAATTGCTTTGCCAGTAAGCTTTTCCATCATCGGCTCCTTGAGTAACAAATATATGAATCTGATACCGGTTTCGTATCATCCAATTCAATGCACTGTAATAACGATCGTTTTGTCAATCGTCTCCATGCGTCCTCTCATCTCATCCGGAAAGACTGAGAACATGCTCCTAAATTAGTCGATGTCCTCGTATTTCGTCAATAACGGTGTGTTGATTTCCTATTGGATGACGAATAAACTGTGGACCATGAACGATCATGATCTCAACAGAAAAGAAGCAGAAATTATAATAGAATCCTTTGACAAGCTGCCCATAAAAAAACGCGTCGAGATTTTTGGAGAGCTTTCACCCGTGGCTCGCGAGGGACTCATTGCAACCACTGGCCAGCCCTCGGAAATCATGCGCAGAATTTCAGAGGAAGAAATCTTCTTTGTAATAAAAGAATTAGGGGAAGAAAGTGCCCCCGCAATAATTGCCACGACTACTGGCAGACAACTGCAATACGTTTTGGACGTAGAGCTATGGAAAAAGGACATGCTGGACCTAAGAGCCGCCAGCCGTTGGCTGGAATTCATTGCTGGGAGTGGAGAGGAAAAAATCATCCAGTTTGTGCAGGTGACTGACTCGGAATTGCTCTGTGCCATATTGGGAGGCCTTATGCGAGTCAAGATGCGAGATCCTGAATTGGACCTGACCGAAGAAATGGACTTCCTGCCTATGTTCACTCTGGACGATTGGTTTTTCATCGAGTTCAGATCACCGGATTCGGAGGAATCGCTGAAGAGGTTTCTGGAGGCAGTTTTTAGCTGGAACACTCGATATTACCTTAGCCTCATGGAACACATCTCCTGCGATGATCATTTGGAGAACGAAGAAACCGCGAGAAAATGGCGTAACTCCAGACTTGCGGAAAAAGGTTTTCCAGAGTTCGATGAAGTATTGGAAATCTATCAACACATAAATAGGGCGGAGCTTGCCGAACCGTTTGCAGAAACTCCGGCGGAAAGCGAAAACGCAGAACCCATTCCTGTTTTGAAATTCCCGTTGAGAGTGCTGGATTCCAACAATTTGTTCAGACGGGGCCTGAATACGATCTCAACCGCGGACGAGAGGGACAGGCTATGCGCTGAACTGGCTCATCTGGCGAACAAAGTTATCATAGCTGACGGTAAGGATCACGGTTCCTCAAAAGCGATCCGGGCGAGTCTCAAGAAAGTGGGGGCGTACATCAATATCGCTCTGGAAGATATGTGTGAAGAGGACGTTGCAGCCGCTGCGGCTTTGTTAAGATCGAACCATATGGAATTGCTTTTCCGCAGGGGGTTCAGTCTGATTCTTGAACTACGCAAAGAAGCCCAGAGATTTGTTCGGGATTATGACGGTGGCGCAGAGAACCTCGGAAGTCCGCTGGCCGGCCTGGTGAACGGCCTACTGCAAAAGAGGCCGATTTACGCTGGAAATGTGTTCGAAAATCAACAGGCCAGAGAATTCGAGTTCGTCGAGGATATTGCAACAATTCGTAAATTGATGGACCGTTCCGCGTTGGAAGACAAGTGGGAGCCTATTTGATAGCCTGTCCTGCGGCTGCAAGCCTTCAGTTAGTAATTGCACGGTGGCCCCAGGTGAACCAAAATGGGGCCAGGCGGATTAGTGGGCTAAGGTCTAATTTGCGAGATTACAAGATTTCCAGCAACTGAGTTTCAGAAAAATAATGATGAATGATTTTTGTGTCGTCCATTGCGGCATCTCTGGTTGAAGAAGTGTTCAACTGAAACCTTTCATTCGTTGCAATAATCTTGAGAAGCGACAATAATTCAAATGCATCGATTCTTTCGACGGGTTCGTCAATATGGAGAATACCAGAGAAAGCTCTTTCAGTCGATTGTGGGCAAGTTTCGGGAATTTGGTCAAGTTTATGGGCCCCTTTTTCTCCTACAACCTTCTGGGCAGAGTTTCGCCAGTACTCGCGGGCTACAAAATCACGCATAATTGCAATCTTAAGTGCAATCACTGTCCTTATTGGAAACGGTCGGGGCCAGAGCAGGATTTTGAAGGCGTAATGGCCACGATGCGGCAACTGCAGCGAATGGGTGTGAGGATACTCATTCTTGAAGGTGGGGAGCCGCTCTTATGGAGGGACGGCAAGAAAAATCTTCGGCACGTGATCGAGGCGGCCAGAAAGCTTTTCCCGTGTGTTTGTATGACCACAAACGGGACTCTAGGATGGCAAGGCCTGGAGCTGGACCGGGTGTGGGTCAGTCTGGACGGTCCTGCCCGGATTCATGATGAGATACGCGGCCGGGGGATTTTCGCTCGTGTTGTTAAGAACTTGCAGCGCCCAGGGCAAACCGGATCATTCGTGAGCACCACTGTCAACGCGTTCAACGCAGAAAGCATACCTCAACTTGTCACAATGCTGCTTGGCGTGGTTGATGGGGTCACGATACAGTTTCATTATCCGTACGAAGGTTTCCCGGACCCGCTTTTCATGTCTGTTTCAGAACGAGGCGAGCTCCTGGATCAGTTGATCTTTCTGAAGGGTTTGGGATATCCGGTGGCCAATTCCTACAAGAGTCTCGAGGAACTGAAACGGGAAAAATGGTCCTGCCAAGACAAGTTGCTGGCAAATGCCGAGCCTGACGGCACGGTGCTTCACGGTTGCTACCTGAAGAATCGAGGGCCTCAGGAGTGTTCCTGTTGCGGTTTCGCTGCTCACAATGAGATGACGCTTGCTTTCAACGGCAATCTGGAGTCAATACTGGCGGGAATGAAAATCTTTTTCGGCAAACAATACGCGGAACGCTCTTCCAAGGAGGACAAATAGAGTGTAATATCTTGTCGTGAGGGGGCAATCCGCGCCGTTGGAGGTGGTAGAGTTCTGGTGGGCTCCGCGGTCTTCAAAACCGTAAGCAGGGCGCTAGTACCGTCCTGGGTGGGTTCGATTCCCATGCACCTCCGCCAATTTTGAATTATTCCGGCGTCTCGCGACACACGAATCAGTGT
>CAVOXB010000006.1:0-145998 GCA_963700305.1 uncultured delta proteobacterium | reverse complement strand
GAGGTCCTGCGCCGTCGCGTGAAACCCATACCCCAGGTCGAACTCGCCTCGGGCGCGGGCCCCGAACGGTCCCACCATCTCTTGCGCCCCATAGAGATACATGTCAATCTCGCGTAGTACTTCCGCCAACGACGGCGGCCACGCTGCAATGACGGTATCTTCGGGACTTCCGGACCAGAAGGAGCGCTACCTGCGCCCCACCCTGGAGGGCGTCTCACCTGCGCCGAGGCCCTCACCGAGCCCCGCGGCGGCTCCGACTTCTTCGGCACTACCTGCCAGGCCCGCCGCGACGGCGACGCCTACGTCCTCAACGGGTCAGAAGCGCTTCGTCGTCGGCGCCGAGGGCGCCGACTACTTCCTGGTCTACGCCCGCACGCACCCGACGGCGCCCGCCCACCAGGCCATCAGCGCGTTCCTGGTCGACCGGGGCCGGGCGTGGAGGTGCGAGCACGTGTACGGCCTGATGGGCACCCGGGGCGGCGGCACCGGGCGGCATCTACTTCCGCGATGCCCGTGTGCCCGCCGAGAACCTGGTCGGGCGTGGAGAACGGCGGCGGCGACATCTTCTACCAGATGATGATCCCCGAGCGGCTGACCAGCGCCGCCGGCGCCCTCGGGCTGGGCCGGGCCGCCCTGGAGTCGCCGCCCGCTACAGCGACCGGCGCAAGGCCTTTGGCCAGAAGATCCGCGCCTTCGAAGGCGTCAGCTTCAAGGTCGCCGACAGCATGACGCTCCTGGACGCGGCCGCAGCCCTGGTCTACGCCGCGCGCGCACGCGCGATACCGGCGATGACCCGGCCGTGTCGCCGCCTGGTGTCCGAGGCCAAGAAGGTCGCCACCGAGGCCGCCTGGCGCGTGGTCAACGACGCCATGCAGATCATGGGCGGCATCGGCTACACCGACGTCTACCCCATCGAGCGCCTGCTGCGCGACGCCCGGCTGATCATGATCTGGACCGGCACCAACGAGATCATGGCCTGGTGATCCAGCATGAGTACTACAGGGAGCTGCTGGCGGGGACGGGGTCGCGCGGACGTGGAGGCCGACGCCGAGGGCCCGAGCGAGGAGAAGGTGTACGAGTAAGTGGCTTGGCCTCGCCGTGAAGTTCCGCCCACTGCCGTCCGTTCGGCGAGACAACGCCAAACTGATGGAGCTTGCCCGTTTGCCAGTTCCGGCGATGCAAGGATGACCGTGATCAGCCGCATGGCAGCACGGGCAGCAAGGGCGGGTGATCTCCTGCCTCCCCACAACCGGCAACGGGCCGAGACGCTTTGGCCGCTAGGCGGGATCCGCAGGCTGCCCAGGACGATCCTGCAGTGACGATGGATTAGGGTTCGTCGTGTGTGCCCGGGCAGGGCTGCTACACTTCTCCTTTCGTCCACACGGAGCTCGCCGGGTAGACGCCTGGCTCCGCTCGGCGCAGGTGGCAAATTGATGTGTTCGCCCAGGATGTGCTGGTTGTCCCACAATCCAGAAGGCGTTTCCCATCTGGAGGCGAGCAGCTGGCGGTAGTCGGAGGTTCGTGAGATGCAGAAAGCACGACTCGCACTTGGAATAGCGGGTCTGATCCTAGTCATATTCTCGGCATGGCAGCTCCAGTCCCCCGCCCAGGGCTTGCGGGAGATTCGCTCCGTCTCTGACGGCATGCCGGTCATCTTCCTCGGCCCGGATGGGGCCATGAACGGCAGCCGGCCGCTGGTGTTGGTGGGCCACGGCCTGGCCGGATCCGACCGGATCATGCGCGGCTTCGCCTATACCTTCGCCCGGGCGGGCTACGTTTCCGCGCTTTGGGACTTTCGCGGCCACGGCGCCAACCCGAACCCCATGACCGTCGGCTACCAGGACACCAGCCTTATCGAAATCAGAAAGCCAGCAATACGAAGCCGGGAAAGCAGAGTTTCTTTCGGAGGTTCATCTGGTCGTGGTTGAAGGTGCCTTTGTACGTTGGTTTTCTCGCTGTAAGCGTCATTCTAATCTTTCTAGGCCTGGAAAAGTTGGCCCAATTGGCTCTGGGTAGCACCTACCTGGGGCCCGTGTATTCCAAAGATTTCTCTATGGCACGCCGCGATTTTACCATGCCGGTCTCTCATTACGACTACGACTTCGTGCCGGGTGTGTGCCTGGAATATAATGTCGCCAAGGGCAATCGATACGATACGCGAATAACGCAGGGTTCCGGGAACCTAGACCTATTCCAATGGCCAAACCCCAGGACGAGTTCCGCATATTTCTGACTGGCGGTTCAACGGTATTCGGCATGGGAGCAATCGGCGAAGCAGCACATGCAATGGATTATTACGGGATCGAATATCGAGAAACCATCTCTCACATGATGGAAATGATCCTTAATTCAAGTAATCCAATACCCGGCAAGACCATCAAGGTGTACAATGCCGGTGTTTGGGGATACGCATACCAGCATTTGGTCATGAGATATATGACCAAACTGCGTGATTATAACCCTGACCTGGTCATATCTCTGGACGGAGCGAACGAGATTCCGATCATCAGCAAGTTCACGGAGGACTGGAACTATTTCCAGGAAGGTCAATTCCACAATATTCTCCATGAGATGTTTGCGTACAACCGCGCCGGACTGTCTTCTTACCTGACCCTGTGGCTGAAAAACAACTCATTTCTGGCGACCTATTTCTGGTCCGGCACCGATCTGTTCCAGGAATTGAACAAAGACCTTCATCAGCACAGGAGCGTTTCAGAACAGTACAAACCCGATGCTTCCGCCAATCTTTCAGTCGAGGAAAAATCGCGATTGACTGATCGAAACATCTCTACGGTAGTCCGAGTGGTAGAGAACTATTCCGCAGCTCTCAGAAACGATGGAGTGCCCCATATAATTGCCCTTCAACCATGGTTTTATTTGTCCAAGAAACCGAAACACGATAAAGAGAAGATCCTGGATTCTCTCAGTGGATATCGCCAATATTACGGCGTACCATCTGACAAGATGTACCAACTATTTTCAGACAGGGTCAGACAAAGCGCTGAAAGGACTGGGTATTTTCTAGTCGATTTTTCCGATTATTTTGACGACGTGTCGGAATGGGTGTTTACGGACTGGTGCCACTTGACTGCCGGGGCTAATTATCTCATGGCCAAAGAGCTGGCAAACCTAGTCAAGGAGCACTTTTTCAGCATGACCTTGACCGATGGGGACAAAACAAGCGATAAAGACAGCTTCTTCTGGGACATGGCAGCGTCGGGAACAGTGAAATACGCGCCGGCCGCGAATGATCCGGCCAATGGCCCCAGAAATATGCTTGTGGGTTATCCCGGTCAGAAGGTCTATTCCGCAACCAAAGTCCGGCCTGAAGATCCTCTGGAAGTCGTGCTTGATATGGAAGAATCCCGCGCCATGAGCAGAGTGAGACTTGTATGGCCGGACGAATCGTCGGTTCCTGAGGCGTGGGAAATCGAATATTCGGTCGACGCGACTGAGTGGAAGACCTTCGTCAAATCTACTAACAAGCAAACGGACAGCTTTTCCTTTTGGCCAGGATTCGAATATTATGCGGCGCAGCCCGTTCAGGCGCGATATCTGAAGTATAAACCAGTCGGAACCGCCCAGCGGTCCATAACCCTGCGATCTTGGAGCGTTTATCGGTAAGGGTCATGAACATTCTCGGACTTTCTGCATTTTATCACGACAGTGCGGCATGCCTTATAAAGGATGGCCTTATCTTAGCGGCAGCCCAGCAGGAACGGTTTTCCAGGATTAAACACGATCATGCGTTTCCGCACGATGCAATCGAATACTGCCTGAAAGAGGCGAGGATTACCTCGAAGGAACTCGATTACGTAGTGTTTTATGACAAGCCGTTCATAAAATTTGAACGAATTCTAGAGACTTACGTTTCGTATTCTCCTCGTGGGTGGGCCTCTTTTCTCATGGCTATGCCTTTGTGGCTGAAACAGAAGCTCCATCTGCCGAATCTCATCAGAAAGAGCCTGAATTACGAAGGCAAATTATTATTTCCCGAACATCATGAGTCTCACGCAGCCAGCGCTTTTTTCCCGTCACCTTACAACAGAGCTGCATTTCTCACTATGGACGGGGTCGGAGAATGGACCACCACAAGCTTCGGTGTCGGAGAAGGAAACAAGATCCGTATTGAATACGAGATACAATTCCCTCATTCTTTGGGTCTTCTCTATTCTGCATTTACATATTTCACCGGATTCAAAGTAAATTCCGGTGAATACAAAGTAATGGGCTTGGCCCCTTACGGCGAGCCAAAATATGTAGACGCAATTCTCAACGAACTCATTGATATCAAAGAAGATGGTTCCTTCAAGCTGAATATGGATTATTTCACCTATCCATACGGCTTGACCATGACAGGCAAGGCTTTTGAAAAGCTCTTCGGAGGACCTGCACGTAAGCCCGAAGCAAAACTAACCCAACGCGAAATGGATCTGGCCAAATCCGTACAAGTTGTGACCGAAGAGGTTATGATTCGAACTGCCAGGCACATAAAGAAAGTCACTGGAGAAAAGTACCTGTGCCTTGCTGGAGGCGTCGCCTTAAATTGCGTTGGGAACGGTCGCATTCTTCGAGAAGGCCCATTCGATGACATGTGGATTCAGCCTGCTGCCGGAGATGCAGGTGGAGCACTTGGAGCGGCCCTTTTCGTGTGGTATCAATTGCTTGGAAACGAGAGAGTATCCGACGATACCCACGACAAGCAGATGGGTTCGTATCTTGGCCCGACATATAATGATAAAGATATCAAAGAATTCCTGGACCGAAACGGCTATCCTTACGAATACCTGGAGGATGGGCTCGTCCCGTCGAGGGTGGCGGACCTTATTGCAGAAGGAAAGGTGATCGGCTGGTTCCAGGGAAGGATGGAATTCGGGCCTCGAGCATTGGGAGCTCGCTCAATTATCGGCGATCCTCGCAATCCGAAAATGCAGTCGCAGATGAACCTCAAGATCAAGTATCGCGAGAGTTTCCGGCCTTTTGCACCTTCAGTGCTCATGGAAGAGGTCGACAAATTCTTTGAGTTGGATCGGCCTTCCCCTTACATGCTTCTTGTGGCCAATGTGGATGAGAAAATCAGACGCAGCATGACTGACGATGAGCACAAGCTCTGGGGAATCGACAAGCTCAACGTGGCCAGATCGGAGATTCCTGCAATTACGCACGTGGACTATTCCGCACGAATTCAGACCGTCCACAAGGACACCAATCCGCTCTACCACGAGATGATCGCCGCATTTCACCAAAAAACTGGCTGTCCTGTGATCGTCAACACTTCCTTCAATGTCCGCGGGGAACCTATAGTCATGAGCCCGGAGCACGCGTATCTGTGTTTTATGCGTACTGAGATGGATTACCTTGTGCTTGGTAAATTTCTTCTGGACAAGAAGAATCAGCCTGAGCTGAAGGCGGACACTGACTGGAGGAGCCAATTCGAACTGGATTAGTAGGACCGGCGACTCGCCGGTACATGGACCGGCAGGTTGCCGGTCCTACTATGTTGTTTTCTTCCAGCGCGTTTTGTTGTATTATATACGCTATAAACACAGCGAATAAAATGGCCTAATATTCAGGGGAATAGTAACAAAAGTGAACGTGATTCAGGAAATAAAGGACGAAATAGGGGCTGCACTGCGAGTGCCTTCGAGTCGCGATCTGACCATTCTGGCGGGGCTATTCCTGGTATTACCAGGTTTGATCGGCTGCTACCTTCTTCTATGGAAAGGGTCTGGAAACGGCTGGATCTGGATCATAGCCGGCGCGGTCTTGGCCGCATGCAGAATGATCCCGCCCCTGTTTCGGGCGATTTATGATCTTTGGATAGGTTTCTCCATTGTTCTCGGGTACTTTGTTTCGAGAATTTTGTTGACCATTGTTTTTTTCCTTGTAATAACGCCTACAGGATTAATTATGCGTGCTCTTGGCAAAGACCCTATGGAGAGAAAGCTCGATCCCGCCGCGACAACTTACTGGCGCCGCAAAGAGCAGGAACCGGATACCAGCATAGAAAGATACGAAAAACAGTTTTAGTTCGCTCAGTCAAGGAGGAAACGACAAATGTCTCTGATTAAGGAGTTCTGGGAATTCCTGAAGGTCCGTAAGAAATTCTGGCTCGCACCCATTTTGATAGTACTGGTTGTGCTTTCGGCTTTCATAATTCTGGCAGCCAGTTCACCAGTCGCTGCGCCGTTCATTTACACACTGTTCTAGGAGTTACGGTTCAGGCTTGGAGTCTTCTGAAGAGTCTCGGGGGAACCGTCTGACGGACGGTGCCCTCGCTTCTTCTTGAATATTCAAAATGCATTCCAATTGAAGTGCTGTGGAGGGGAACGCCTGTCTCTGATCAAAGAGTTGTGGAATCTTCTGAAGGTGCGCAAGAAATTCCTAGTCATCTCCGCCTTGATGATGACAATTGCATATCTAATGATGTTGGCATCCGGTTTTTTCGATCAAGCTCCCTACTGGGGTTACCAAGGAATTTAGAGTGGTTCATTTACCCAAGGCTGACTTGTCAGAAAGTTCTCGGAACGAAATACCGCTCATCTTCCAAAAGTGATAATGCCCCTCTGGTTGCGACTGCTGGTCAAGCCAGCTGCGACCTTTGAAAGCGAATGTGTCGTGCAGGGGAATTTAGTATTAATTTCCGCATTTAAGCGGATGTCCATGGCCCTTATGGTTCCTTTTTGCCTGCGCGCAGCTTCGAGGTTATCTTCTGCCCCTTCTTTTCGCCTTCAAGCACTTCAAGGCTTGCCAGGGATGAACCGTCTTCCAGGAGGATGCTGGACAGGACTCTGCATTTCACCGGTGTTCCCCGCTCCATAACTTGAATTACATCTCCCCTCGCCAGAAGGCTTGCTCCGGGAATGGTGGTTTTTTCTTTTTTTCGTTTTGACATCGAAGTCTCCTGAATTGTTGGACACAATCACAATTGAGCAAGAATAGCATTTCACATTTGGCATTCCTATGAAAACCACCTAATGAACCGGCAAGTTGCCGATCCTACTGCGCGTTTTCATTCTGAACGTTCCGTATCTCAAAATTCCCTAAGGTCGTGGAATTCGTGTGAAGTCCGGGAGCAGAATCGTCTAAAATTGATCCAATTGGGCAGTTTCCATGAGAGCGGCTTTTGAAGGGCTGATCTGAGGTATTTTCGGGGAAGCCTGTTCGCTTGACGCAGGATTTGCGGTCGATGTCCCACCTTGCGTGTACGAGTTGAGAAACGGAACTTTGTTCTTGAACGATTGAGCCGTTGCGCCACAGCCTGAAAACAGAAAACAGCAAATAACAGGAAAGAGCAGGAACCTCATCGAAAACCTTCCATACCGCGATGATTTTCCCTCTCTCCGTTACAATTGTTTAAACATAAAAAATGGTTGAGGTCAAGGAAGAAAGCTCTTTACGCGGCTCGCGAGTATTCTCTTGGTTATTAGGAGAAAGAGAGGCTCACGCAAAGTGGCATTGCAAGCGCATCGAAGCAATCTCATTTGGTTGCCACTGCCCAATAGGGAAATTGTCCCCGCGAGGCGCGGGATCGCTTCGCTCCACGCAATAACAGAGCTTTCCCGAGGAACTGAATGATTGCCTCACGAATTGTTTTTCGTTGATGGGCCGCGTGTGATTATAATAAGTACGGTCCGTTGAGGCGGGTCTAGTTCCACAACCCAGGCGGAGGAATAATCATATGAGCATATTACTTCTCCCGATAAAAATGGTTGGTTTTGTGGCTGCAGGAGTAGCACTGGGAGTAGGTTGGAAGCTCGGATCTTACCTTGTGAACACTGTAATGGCTGACCAAAACGTGAAAAAGTTTGCGCAGGACCTGAAAGGCGCATGCAGCTCATGGGCAGCGCCAGAAGAAGGGGAGCCCCTGTGGAAGCGAAAATTCGATAAGGTCTGATGGTGTCATTCGGGTCGCAGTGGTTGCAGCAAGCTCATTTTGATGTTTCAGAGTCATAATACTGCCGAAATATGTGTTCCACCTTGTGTTCCATGCTGATGGCTTCCGATGGTTCCTGATGTTCATACCCGACGAGATGAAGAATCCCGTGAATGAGGAGATAGAGAACCATCTCGTCCGTGGTGTAATTCAGCTCCGCTGCATCATCAGCAGCCCTATCTCCAGATATAACTACGTCGCCCAGGAGGCCCGGCTGAGGGGACTTGTGCTCTCCTTCCGATTGAGAAAAGGACAGCACGTTCGTAGGCCCATCCTTTCCCCTGTATCTGAAATTGAGTTCCGCCATTTCCGGATTTTCCACGATAGCTATGGAAATTGTTGACGAAGGATTACAGCCCAAGCCTTCTAATATTAGTTCCGTTTTCTTCCGCAGCTCTTGCTGGTCGAGTTCTATCCTTTTCTGCCGGTTGTCTATTAGTATCTCCATTCAAACGTTCCTGAGTCCCCGTTTCAGTTGGATAATCTATACGAGAGTGCAAAATACCTTGCAGTGCCCGCACAAAGGATTTAGTAATCGCGTGAATGTCTTTCAACGTGAGTGTGGACTGATCCAGTTGACCTTCCGCGAACAACCCCATGATCAAAGTCTGGACCCGCTTCTGAATCCTCGCAGGAGTAGGTTCCGTAAGTGTACGGCAAGCAGCCTCTACAACATCCGCAAGCATCACGAGAGCTGCTTCTTTGGTCTGGGGCCGCGGCCCAGGATATCGATATTTGTCCTCATCCACTGTCTGGTGGTTCTTTTCGCCTTTTTCCATGGCTTTGCTGTAAAAAAATTTTATTAGATTCGTGCCATGATGCTGCTGAATCATGTCAACAATCGGCATGCCGAGCCTGAAATCCCGAGCCTTTTCAACTCCGGACTTGACATGTGAAACGAGGATAAGCGCGCTCATGCTGGGTTCCAGCTTGTCGTGGGGATTAATGCCGCGCTCCTGGTTTTCTATGAAATAGATCGGCTTGTGTTTCTTCCCTATTTTACCGATATCGTGATAATACGCTCCAACTCTTGCCAAGAGTGGATTTGCGTCGATAAGCTCTGCAGCAGCCTCGGCAAGATTGCCTACCATTATTGAATGATGATACGTGCCGGGGGCCCTCAACGCCATTTCCCTGAGAAGCGGATGATTCAAGTTGGCAATTTCCAGCAGCTTGACGTTCGTAATGTAACCTAGAGGCTCCAGAAGCGGCGCAAGACCGGAAACCAACAATCCGGAACTCAAGCCTCCGAGAAATCCGAGTCCTACCTCGTAAAGATCCGAAACGGCCGCCAACTGACCCAGCGCCATCTTCACTCCAAGGATGGACAGCATGTTTACCAGCCCCACGACAAGACCGGCGCGAAGCACCGAAGTTCTGTCGGTAATCCTGGCCATGCCATGAAGACCTACTATTCCGGAAATAAAATAAAAGGCGAATAAATAGATGTCCCCCTCAATTGCCAGAGATGCGGTAACAGCAGAAATAGCGGCGAAAATGAAGGCTATTTTCGCGTCCACCATGAGCGCCATTAGCATGGAACCCGTGGCGACGGGAGCTGCAAAAGCGATCGCTTTAGCGCTCATCGTTCTCTCTGCGGCGCCAAGAATCGGTGACAGATAACAAATAAAACGAACCATTATGACAGTGCCTACCAATAACAGGCAGAAGAGAAGCAAATCGGAAGTCGCTTGTCGTCCTCTGTCCAGATGCTTTTCCGAGAAATAGAACCCGAGCCTCAACAGGAGAATCAGCACCAGGCAGAATCCTGCCACTATCGTATAGCGACTGTAGGCTGGATTAGCTTTGTTCAGACCGGCCAATTTTCTTACATGCCCTTCGTTTACCGGTTCCCCTTCCTTTATGATGGGCTCACCTTTGGCTATCTGAAAATAAACAGGTTTTACTGAAGCAAGGGCTTCCTGTTTTAAAAGTGCGCTTCTTTCACGGTTATACGTTATGTTCACGTTGACCAGATCCATGGCAAGGCGCCTGAGGGTCCTGTAGACAGCAGAATCCTTGGCAGGATCTCTTTCTTCGACATTTATGAAGTTAACCGCTTCTTTAAGATCGAATATTTGCGAAAGGTCTTTCTGGACTTCCAGTTTTTCCTTGTTCTTCAACTTGAGCAAAATCCCTGATTTTCCATCGCGCATGACCAGTTCGCGGCTCAGGACCGATTCCTTTCATCAGGACAGGAACTATCAAGGAACTGAGATCTCGCTGTATTCTAGCGTTAAAACGACCGCTTTTCATTACTGCGAAACTGGATGGTGATACCCGCGCTCCCAGCAAATTCTCGAATCTGGTTCTGAGCGTATTTTCATCAAGCACTCGGAATTGCTGCTGTTTGTCCGCCGTTACAGGTTTCTCCGGAGCAGGCTGTTCTTTGGATTTCTCGGCTTCCTTGATCTCATGAGCAACTTCTGCCGCCATGTAGTCCGCCATGAAATCAAAAGCAGCGACTATCCGTGATTGCACATCATGAACCATCTCGTCATCAAAGTCGTACACGGGTAGCACGGACTTGAGTATTTCGTCCCGATTCTTATTAGTAGCTGCATCGTCCACAACTTTGAACGTAATAGGCGAGACAATGGTCTCTGGGGCTGGCACGCCCACGGTGAGGTTATAAACCCGAAAAGACTTGGGGGCTATCATAAAAGCGGCTATTAGCGACGTCCCCAAAATTAGGGCCCATCTCTGCCACTTTGGTTCAGCAAGTCGGGAAGCCAGCTTAGGTAGTCTTTTCTCCAACGTTTTCTGGGCTGAAACCAGGCGGGATTTATTCTGACCGACGGAATCCGGCATCTGTTCTATCTCCGGCCTCGGTTATGGGAACTGATCGTCTTGTTCTCGTAAGCTCTTATAATTTCTTGAACCAATGGGTGTCGCACCACATCCTGTTCGGTAAAAGTCATGAAAGCAAGTCCGTCTATATGGCTCAGTATTTCTCGAGCCTCGATCAGACCGGACTTGACTCCCTCAGGGAGATCAACCTGCGTGACGTCACCTGTAATCACGGCCTTGGAAGAGTAGCCCAAGCGTGTGAGAAACATTTTCATCTGTTCGGAAGTCGTATTCTGGGCTTCATCCAATATCACGAAGGAATCGTTGAGGGTCCTGCCTCGCATAAATGCGAGGGGAGCAACCTCTATGTCGCCGCGCTCTATCATCCTGGAAGCCTTTTCAAAATCTATCATATCGTGCAAAGCATCGTACAGCGGCCTCAAGTAAGGATTCACTTTCTCATACAGGTCTCCTGGCAAGAAACCGAGCCTTTCGCCGGCTTCAACTGCGGGCCTCGCCAGTATTATCCGCCGGAGCTCCTTTTTGGCAAACGACGCCATGGCCATTGCCATTGCCAGATATGTCTTCCCTGTTCCAGCCGGACCTATACCAAAAACAACGTCATGCGTCTGTATTGCTTGTATATAGGCTTTCTGATTAACCGTCTTCGGAGTAATGGGCCGTTTTCCGACCGAAGTGAACACGGTGTCCCGAAGGAGGTCCTTTATTTTAGCGGCCGGATCGTTCGAAGAAGTCTGTACTCCCTGGTCAATATCCACGGGATGCACTGGATAGCCGTCCCGCGCGAGAGCATAGAGTTGTTTTATAAGCTTTTCAGCGAGCTCGTCAGAAGGTGAATCTCCGTAAATGCTTAAAGTATTTCCCTTCAGAGAAATGCTGACTCCGACACACTTCTCAATGTATTTGACATTCTTACTTAATTCACCCACAAGCGCCTGGAGCGCCCCGATATTGTCAAAACTCACTCGACGGGGCAACCGCTGGTCTTGCTCCACAGAATTTATCGTCAAGAAGCCTCCAAGTGCTCCTCACTAACATTTTCTTACGTGGCCGGCTCTTCCGGTCACGGTTCAGCCTCCGACTGACCCAATAAGAAATTAACGGACAAGATAATACCACCTTTTTAAATAAAGAATCAACTTCAACCTATTGAACCGCCGGCTTTCAGAGTATACAGTGTCAATCGACTGACAAAGCTGATGACACCATCGATCATGAGGAGAATCGGGGAGCGGTGCTCCTCGGATCAATCGTTCCACAGGGATAAGCTGCCATGAATTCGGAATCGCCAACCGACACCGCTCAAGCCTTTCAGAGACTACTTGATCTTATAGTAATACTGCGTTCGGAAAATGGATGCCCTTGGGACAAGAAGCAAAATCCCGCAACTTTCCATCCTTACATTCTCGAAGAATACCACGAAATGGTGCAGGCCATAAACAGCGGCTCCCATAGCGAGATTTCGGACGAGATGGGCGATCTTCTCTTCTTGGTGGTCTTCGTCGCATACATGTTCCAGCAAGAAGGGGTTACCTCCATAAAGGAAGTCATAGAGGGAGCGGTGAGCAAGATGACCCGAAGACATCCTCACGTCTTCGGTGACGTTGAAGCCAATACTCCTCGAGAAGTCATAGACAATTGGGCGAAAATAAAAGCGTCCGAAGAAAACATACGTGTGCGGGAATCGCTGCTCGACGGAATTCCCAGATCCCTGCCTGCTCTGAACCGCGCCCAAAAGCTCGCCAGACGGGCCGCAAGGGTTGGATTCGATTGGACGTGGCCTGAGGAAGTTTTTGCAAAAGTCGACGAAGAATTGCTTGAACTCAAGGAAGCTGTGGCATCCAGAAATGCCGAGCACATGAAAGAAGAATTGGGTGACCTCTTATTCGTAGTGACAAACGCATCGAGACTCCTGGAAATCAACAGCGAGGCGGCGCTTACCGATACATCCGACAAGTTTGAGCGCCGATTCAGGCACATTGAAGCACGGTTGCGCGAACAGGGGAGATCACTCGAAGAGGCCAGTCTTGAAGAAATGGATGCACTCTGGGACGAGGCAAAAAGCAAGGAAAAGGTCTCCACTTGATCTCTCAGGCAACCTACCGATCCGTGTTGTCATTGCGAATAATAAAGCGATTGGGGTATGCACTTTAGTCAGGTGACCACAATATGTTGTGGTCACTGTTTTGAGTTCTCTTTGCCTTGATTCCCTATAAGCGATCTGTATGTTCTCGGTTTTCCGATGACCGCTTGTTGAACCAATCGGAAGAACAGCTTGCCTCTTTGTCGTGAAGTTCGCCGGTTGAATCGGAACGTAAATTCGTCGAGGTAGTAATCGAGATGCTTGTGGCTTACTGCGCCATGATGAGTACCCAAGAGCCAACGCTTCAAGAGCGATATTGCGCGGTGAACGCGTGGAAGGAGTTCGGTAGCGGCATGCTTTCTGCCGCGCAGCGGGAGTCACTTCGTGCACATAGCCCTTTTGGTCCAAGCCGCGGTATCCGCTTCATCCGTCTGTGTGCAGCACGCTGCCCTTTTCAATGGCACCGGTGACGAAGCCGTGTAACTCCTTGCCGGATGCGGAGTCTATCCGACGCATCCGTATCCTTCCCGTGGCCTTGCCAGCCTCTTCCGCAGCAACGACGATTAGGGCTTTGCTACAGACTTGCCTTCCACAGAGCCCCTCTTCTAGACCCCCCAGATAGGTCTCGTCCACTTCAACACTTCCGGACAGCCGGTCTCGGTCTGGTCTCACCATCACGCGGCGTAGCTTGTGAAGCCATGCCCAAGCAGTCCTGTAACTCCCCAGTCCGAGCATCTCCTGCAGGCTCACTGCACTCATCCCTGTTCGTGGGCAAGTCACCCACCACATAGCTCGAAAACCACAGGGTGAGAGGCTTACGGGTGTCATGGGAAGATCGTACCAGCAGTGACGGAGCACTGATATCCACAATACCCGCATTCGAAAGCAGACTCTTGCCAATCGGCCAAGCCCTGCCATGCCCACAGCGAGGACACCGAAAACCTTCTGGCCAGCGGCGTCGGAACAGGTAATCACGGCACTGCTCCTCTGTCGAGAAACGGGCTTCGAACTCTGCCAATGACCTGGGGTAGTTTCCGATGGGCCAAAACACTATATGTTGTGGCTCCCTTAGTCAAGTGCATACCCCCAATAAAGCGATTATATCAATTGCCAAAAATAATGTCCCTTTCCTCGTCATTCCTGCGAAGGCAGGAATCCAGAATCTGGACCCCGGATCAAGCCTCCGAGGTGACGGGTACAATTGCCGTAAGTTGGACAAGAATTTTGGCAATGGCTATAAGCAAATTTCATGGCTGAAAGAGGAGATCGCTTCGATGCGCTCGCATCGACATGATTCCGAGGCACGCGTCTTCTCCCACGACCGAATTAATGGTTGCTATAAAGAATGAGTGAACCCAATTCTCCAAGAAAATGGATAATTCTGACTTGCACGGCGGCGACTCCGGGCCCGACTGTCAACCGGTGGCGGCCGGCCTCCGTACCTGCCAAATTAAGTCAATGAAAACGAAATGGTACAACGCAGGACATGATCGCATGCGGGAGGAAACTTTCTTTCGCAAAGAAGTTTCCCCCGCGATCTATTCTTAACCGAAATAGCTCTTAGACGGATGGGCCGATATCCGGCATGTTGATAATATGCCGACCCGCTTGTTTTTGTATTATCAGATCCAAGCTATCGTTCCTGATTCCGAGTGAGAGGGTCCCCTGCCCGCTCGGCGCCTCCAGCCCGGTAATCTCCCTTAGAATTTCCAGTCCCCTCGCTATAATGTGAGGCGGAGCCTGGGGCAACGCGTACGTGGTGTCCGCAAACACGGTCACACCCTCGTCTTTGTCCACAGATACACGTAAGGCTCTTTCTTCTATTGCGTCGAGCAGCACTAGGGCCATATATTTTAGCGGGGCTTCATCCACATCGGTTCCGGGTTCTTCGTTCCATCCCGCTCGTTCCCAGGCTTGCAGCACAGGTCGCGGGGTGATTTCCAATTGACAGTCTATTTGCTGTTGTAATCGTAGGTGAGGACTTTCACTAGGTGACACCATTTGAGCACCTCCTTTCCAAAGGAAAAGGGTTTGCAATTCTTGTTAATGGCACGTTGCGCATGAGGTGGCTGAACAGGTACTGCATCCGGATTTTCCATACCCGAGGTCTTGAAGTCACCTGCAGCGCTCTTGAAACTGCAAGAGGACATCATTTTTTGAACTTGTCCTCCGCAATTGGGACACATAACCTCATCTTTACCGAACACCAGTTTCTCGAATTCGACTTCACATTTCCCGCAGCGGTATTCGTAAATTGGCATCTGAACCGGTTCCTCCTGATTGCTTCGTCATTATTGAAGATGCGCTTTCCCTAAAAAAGATGCAAGTGGTTGCAGGAAACGCGCTAAGGACTATCTTTAGGAATTTCAAAGTAATTGATCGTGTCTCCAGAAGGGAATGTGAGAGTGCTCCCTTTTCTTGGTCTCCACGAATCTGGCAGGTTTGAGCACATTCTTTGCCGCGACGGCCGTTTGTTGGCGGGGATTGTCGGGATTAATCAATTTCCAGGCGGCTTTTCCGTCCTGATACTGTAGCAGCATTGCTCCTTGCGGAGTTATTTCAGCGACTGTGGCCCAACCTGTGGTGGCCATTTTGCCGCCGCAACCTCCGGAAAAGCAGATGGCTGAGCCCAGTATAAGAAATAATGAGACTTTTAAGAGCTGTTTCACTTTTGTTCAACTTAAGAGCCTGAGATTCTATGCTTTTTAGCACGAGACTAAAGCCAAAGTCAATCAAAATAGCCGTTGGAGACACTGGATCATGTAGCATTTCTCTAAAGTGACTTTTCTACGGACACATGTTTTCCCATTTTTAGTTTTTTAGGCGGTCAGTGAGCAGAAAGTGGGATGTGGTAAAATCAGCGAACTCCATCGATCGTGAAAGGAACTCGAATGATGGGCTTCCCGTTGGTCACCACATTGGCTTAACGTCAACTACATGATCGGAAATTATTTTTGAGAACCATTTATGAGCGAGTGACAAAATCTTTGTCGGATTGTTGGCGGCTACTTCGCGTCATTCCTGCGGAAGCAGGAATCCAGGATCTGGGCCCCGGATCAGGTCCAGGGCGACGGCGTCAGTCTCGCAAATCGGACACGACTTTTGGCAACTGCTATATACTCTAACGATGGCTAAGCATGAATCTCCATACTATTGGCCGCCAGGAATTCAAATCGCTGGCGTTTCCTCGCTCGAGGAGGCGCTCTTTTGTCACGAAGTGGGAGTTGACGCTGTGGGATTCACGCTTGAGCTCCCGCACGGACCGCATGACGGACTCACGACAGAAAAAGCCGCTTTCATTATCAACAGATTGCCTGAGGGTTTGCTGCCGGTTATCATAACTTACGTGAACCGTGCAGAAGCAGCTTGTAAGCTGATCACAGCTACTAAGGGCCGTGTTATCCAGTTCCATGGCGGCATTTCAGAATCAGAGCTGAAGGTTTTCCGCAGATCATGTCCCCAGGTAAAAACGATAGGCCGCGTCACAGTAATTGGTGAGGAGTCTTTGGCTGGCGCTTCACGATTCAAGGCTCCGTTGTGGGACGCCATAATTTTGGACTCATCTGACCCAGCTACCGGACGGATCGGCGCGACAGGTCGAACTCACGATTGGTCGGTGAGCGCGCGGATCGTCCGCGCCGTGCCAGTGCCGGTTATTCTGGCAGGCGGATTGAACTCCGGCAATGTCCGTGAAGCCATACTTGCCGTCAAACCTCACGGGATCGATGCCCACACGGGCGTAGAGGATCCCGATGGCACGAGAAATTTTCAGAAAATCGGAGAATTCGCCGCCTCGGTTAAGAAGTCCTTTGCGTGCCTTTGAACGGAGGCCATTGTTCGACTTGAGCAATCGTTTTTCAACGATGAAACTGAATGGTTGGAAAGCCCCGGTCTTGACCCTGTCGCTGCGAACGAATATCATTCGAGCTGTTAAGGTTCGCAAATACTGAATAAAGCGGCAGACGGATCGAGGATCCGCGCCTCGCAAGTGATGGCATTGTCATCCGGCGCATTGTCAGCTCATTTCAGCCGTCGACCGAGTCCAAAGGATGAAACGGAAATATATTTGTATTCACGGCCACTTCTATCAACCTCCACGGGAAAACCCGTGGCTCGAAGAGATTGAAATCCAGGAGACTGCGCATCCTTTCCATAACTGGAACGACAGAATCACGTACGAGTGCTACAAACCAAATAGCCAAGCCAGATTGCTGGATCGCGAGGGCCGTCTCAGACACGTCATCAATAATTACGAACATATAAGCTTCGATTTCGGGCCTACGCTTCTTTCGTGGCTGGAGAAGCACGCGGCTGATACTTATCAGGCTATTCTCGACGCTGACGCGACCAGCGTAAAGCTTCGCTCAGGCCACGGCAATGCAATCGCCCTGGCGTAGAATCACATGATAATGCCCTTGGCGTCGTCAAAGGATAAGCTCACTCAAATTGTCTGGGGAATCGAAGACTTTCACCACAGATTCGGCAGGGATCCGGAAGGGATGTGGCTACCTGAAACCGCCGTGGATATGCAATCACTGGGGCTAATGGCAGCCCACGGAATAAGGTTTACCATCTTAGCTCCAAGTCAAGCTCGACGATTCAGGGCATCATCCAGGCAAGATTGGGTAGGCCTAAGTCCAGGATCTATCGACCCGTCGAGACCATATACTTGCCGTCTCCCGCATGGCCGTTCGATAGCGATTTTCTTTTATGATGGTCCTATCTCCAGTGCCATTGCCTTCGAGAATCTTCTCGAGAGCGGTGAGGAACTCAAAAATCGGTTGTTTGCAGCTTTTTCCCACAAAAGGACATGGCCGCAGCTCGTTCATATTGCTACGGATGGAGAATCTTACGGACATCATCATCGTTTCGGTGAAATGGCGCTGGCGTATGCTCTAGAACGGCTCACGACCGAACCTGACGTACGTGTTACCAATTACGGCGAATACCTGGAATTGCATCCGCCTAGGGCCGAAGTGGAAATCATTGAGAATTCTTCATGGAGTTGCGCCCACGGGATCGGCCGCTGGTCTGAGGATTGCGGGTGCTGTGTGTCACATAGACACGAATGGAATCAAAAATGGAGGGCTTCTTTGCGAAAAGCACTGGACCTTCTTCGGGAACGTACAGAGAAACTATTCGAGGAACAAACAGCCACAATTTTTAGGAATCCATGGGACGCTCGAAACCATTACATCAAAGTATTACTTGAAAATCGCCCAAGAATTGGAACTCTTTTCAAGATCCACGGCCTTCGACAACTCAAGAAAGATGACAGGATCAGTGGTTTAAGGCTCCTGGAGCTGCAGCGAAACAGGATGCTAATGTACACCAGTTGCGGCTGGTTCTTCGACGATATCTCCGGCATCGAGACGCTCCAGATCCTGAGGTATGCCGCAAGGGTGCTCCAGATGGCCTACCCATACGATCCTACAATCGTGAAAGATTTCCTTGCAGAGCTTGCACGCGGCCGGAGCAATGTTAGGCCCCGTCCCCGCGGTGACGAGATATTCTCGGACCATATCCTTCCTGAGGTTTCGGATTTGTCGAGGGTATCTGCTCATGCGGCGATAATGGCAGTATTTGAGAATTCCCCATTTAGAAAGAGGCTTTACTGCTATGAGATCAAAGTCCACGATCTTATGAGAGAAGATCTCGCGGAGCGGACCTTGTTGGTCGCCAGGATGACCGTTTTGAGCCGGATTACCACCGAAAGCCAGGTATTCTCGCTTGCGGTTTTCCATATAAGCGGCGTCGATTTTCGGTGTTCCGTGGACGAGTACGTGGACAGCGACAAGTACGAAGCCATGAAGTACGATCTTTTGGATACGTTCCGAGATCAATCAGCCACCGAATTGATCCGAAAACTGGACAAATACTTTACGGAGAAGTACTACACCATCAAAGATCTGTTCGTGGAGCAACGCCGCAGAATTCTAGACGCAGTAACCCATAAGATGTACGAAACTGAGGCGGGATTATTTGAGATCTTTTACAAGAAGAATAGAGATTTGGGCAAACTCATCGTAAACCACCAGTCCGGGCTGCCGGACACATTCCTTGCTGCAGCAAGGTTCGCTCTTAATAGAGGCCTCATAACTGAGGTCAAGAAACTGTCGGACGGTTCATTTCCCAGTGGCCTTGAATCCGTAATTGAAGAGATGAAATTCTGGAAAATACAACCCGACCTGAGCGAAGCGGAAAAGCTGTTGAGAAACAAAATACTGGCGCTAGTAAGTGAGCTGGCCGCGAATCCCGCAAACGCGCTGATTCCAGCCGAGATAATCAAATATCTTGATCTCTGTGACGAACTGGAAATTCAAGTGGAACTGGGCGAGGCTCAAATCCGTTTCTTCCAGGCCATGAAATCCGTTGAGAATCTTGAGCCCGCAGAATACCCGACTATTTTTGTTCAGCTTGCTAACCGTCTTGCCGTACGACTCACCCGGACCTGAACCCAAATTTTTCCACAAATCCATGGCAATCTGAGCTAATCTTGAGCAAAAGAAAACTAGAGGCCATGGAGCGGATCAATGGCTTCGTCCGTGCAGGAGTTCATATGAGTAAACCAAAAGTAGCAGTAATCAAATACCAAAAACCTTATGAGTCCGTTCGAGAAATCGTAGACCTTTCACAGGGCCTGGACAAGTTGCCTTCCAACGCGAAGGTGTTCGTGAAACCCAATGTCGTTTTCTGGACCAGGTCGGTGGAATTCCCAAAATGGGGAGTAATAACCTCATCGCGTGTGGTCCAAGACATGGTCCGAATCCTGAAAGAGCGCGGAGTCAACGCTATAACTATCGGTGAAGGAAGCGTGGTGTTCGATCCCAAGGACTTCGCGACACCAGCTCACGCCTTTGAAATGCTCGGATACAATGAGCTCAAGAAGCGCTATGGATTAAAGGTCATAAACACTTTCGAGAGGCCTTTCGAAAAAGTTCAAGTTGACCAGGACATATCGTTCAACGTGAATACGGATATTCTGAACAGCGACTTCGTTGTAAACCTCCCCGTGATGAAGACTCACGCTCAAACGATTGTGAGCCTCGGGATTAAGAACCTTAAGGGAATGATCGACGTCAACTCGCGTAAAAAATGCCATTCCGCTGATCCCGAGAAGGATCTGCACTACATGGTTTCCAAGCTTGCAGATTACATACCCCCTGGATTCACCCTCTTGGACGGGATATTCACTAGCGAAAGAGGCCCTGGATTCGACGGTAAGATGAGGCGAAGCGACATTTTAGTCGCTTCCACTGATGTGCTTTCCGCTGACAAAGTAGGAGCGAAGCTGCTCGGGTACGAACCATCCGAAGTTCCCCACTTGGTTCATGCCGCACGAAAAAGGGGTCGAACCACGGACCTGTCAGATCTCAAGGTGGTCGGCACGCCTCTGGAACAGCTGGCACTCAAACTCGAATATACTTTTCCATATACCGAAGACCTGAGCCTGCCCTTGCCAATGAAGAAAATGGGTATCCAAGGGCTATCCTACAGGAAGTACAGATCTTACCATGTGCACGTACTGCTCTATGCTCACCGGAGTGGTTTTGATGTCGATTGCTTACGCATGGAAAGGCGAGCCGTGGGATGACGTAGAAGTGCTCACCGGAAAAACCATGAAACCGACCCCTGGCTGCAAACACACCATATTACTGGGCAAATGTCTGTACGAAGCCAATAAGAACCACCCCGACATCAAGAACATGATCGCAATAAAGAGCTGCCCCCCCAATATTGATGCAGTGGTCAAGGCGCTTCATCAGGCTGGTGTGGAAGTCAATCCCGCAGTATTCGAAAACATGGACAAGGGACCGGCCCTTTTCATGAAAAAATACGAGGGCAAACCCGAATTCGACGAATCATTGTTCTGTGTTGAATAAGCAAGACTTAAGCTCTCCGTGACTGGAATGCGATTGTGGGGCAGGCTTTCCAGCCTGCCTGTTCAAAATATTGATGATGGCAGGCTGGAAAGCCTGCCCCACGCTTACGTATACCCTCCGTCTACTTACATTGGAGTGCCGACCCATATCATGCATACCCGAATTCTCGAAGCATCCTTTCGCTTCTGGTCCAGTTGGGAGTCACTTTTACGAACAATTCCAATCTCACTGGAGATTCCAGGAAATCCTCAATCTTCTTCCTGGACGAGATCCCTATTTCTTTGATCATCTTGCCGCCTTTTCCCACAAGGATTTTCTTCTGACTGTCTCGCTCAGTGTGAATGTCCGCGTGTATCAGTATACGGCCGTCCTCTTCTTTGAACGACTCCACAACGACAGTCGTTTTGTAAGGAACCTCCTCGCCGGTCTTCCTGGTTATCTGTTCGCGGATTATTTCGGCGACGAAAAAACGCACAGGCAGATCACTTACATCGTCTTCGGGGAAGAGGGGCTGTCCCTTCGGCAGCAACTTGACCAAAGCGTCCACCAGCTCTGGAACGCCCCCGCCGTGTAGCGCGCTTATCGGTATTATTTCGTCAAATTCATGGATTTTGGAGTAAGCTTCTATGACAGGGAGCAGAGCCGCCGGTTTCACTGTATCAATCTTGTTTATAGCGAGAATAGCTGGCGTTCCGGAGCTCCTTATCAAATCCGCTATATTTCGATCTTCTCTGCGCACTTTCTCTGAGGGTTCGACAATTAAGAGAGTCGCGTCAGCGTCTTCAAGAGTCTTGATCGCAATGGCAACCAGAGCCTCATTGAGAAGCGTCTTAGGATCGTGAATCCCAGGCGTATCCTGGAGCACCAACTGTGCGTGAGGCATTGTGTGAATGGCTGTAATCCGGTTTCTCGTGGTCTGAGCCTTGGGAGTAACTATAGACAGCTCTCGACCCAATATTCGATTGACCAGGGTGGATTTCCCAACGTTGGGGCGGCCTGCTATCGCGACAAAACCGCTCCGAAAATCCTGGGGTTCCTCGTTTACCATCTCAAATCTCCTTGACCGGGGATGCATTCGTGGTTTACTATCGGGAGATTGTACAGGAGAGATGCCCGAGTGGCCGAAGGGGCGCGACTGGAAATCGCGTGAATGCCCACAAGGTGTTCCGAGGGTTCGAATCCCTCTCTCTCCGCCACGCTAAACAACCTCAATTTTGCGTCCCCTTACAAAAAATAAGCATTACACGATTATAGTCTGTTTCAATGACCTCTGTCATTCCCCTTACGTTTCATCTACATCTGGAGCGCTATAGTCCTCTTCCTTGAGATTCGCGGCACATCTCGACCGCTACCTCAATGGTGCCGGACTGAAGGTGTCATTGCGAGGAGTGAAACGACGAAGCAATCTCAAAAGTTCCGGCTCGGGAGATTGCCATGGTCTGAGGCCCTCGCAATGACATCTTTCAGGCTTCATAAAGTTCGAGGGATTACCGCAATATTCAACGAGAAGTAATATAGATGGAACTGGCATATTGCCTGCTCCTGCAGGAGCACGCGTGACACCTTCCCTACCATATTCGCCCAGACTGTGGCCAGCTTGAAGATCGCTCCGGCATTATTCTCAGCATCACCATATAGGCGAGCACCAAAAAAATTCAGCATTCTGAGCAAGCGTGAGGTTTCGAAAAAATCACGGGAACCTGTTTTGGGACAGCTTTCCCAGAACGGATTCCCGTGAGTTCAAGGATTGCGTATTCGCCTACCAGTTGTTCATGTTGTAATCTGGAAGATTGAAGGTGCGATCATTGCCGTAATCCCACGCATAAGGCATCGGCAAGAAGGGATATGTTATATTATTGAGTCTGGCTGTGAACTTGTCCCAGCGGTACTCTTCCGATCGAGGGGTCGGAGGTTTATCGAAAAATCTCTCCGCGTAGTACCACATCCCGTTATACCCTGGCGGAAAATTCTTCACAAACCTGGAATTGTAATCCGTCGCAGAAGCAACACTGGAAAAAATCAATAATCCAGATAACATGACAATGAGAGTGAACGAAATGGAGCGCATGATCTCTCCTAAAATAACGACTCTTAATTCATTCGGACCAATAATATCAGAAAAACTAGCTAATTGTCAACGTCTTAAAGCTATAAAATGATGCTATTTAGTAGATATGGAGTCTGCAACCTCCGGAAATAAACACGCACAGCCGATCTTCCTTAACTGATCCAGAACCAATTTGTGCACCTGTTCAGGAGAACCTGCCCCGTCAATTCTTACTATGGAAGGATCGGACAAATTTCTATAAATCGCATCAACCTTTTGAAGATCTGAGTGTTTTTCAAACGAGGTGAACGTATTTGCTCTGCCCGCGCCTATTCTATTCATGGCGATATCCACATCGATCTTGATGAGGAACGTCACGTCCGCAGACAATGCAAACTTGTTGTTCTCATTCAGAATGGACTCGGGATCGATTCCGCGAGCGCCCTGGTAAGCCACGGACGAGTACACGTATCTGTCGCAAATCACAGTTAATCCTTGTTCCAAGGCAGGTATTATCGTGCTTCGCAGATGGTCTCGCCGATCTTCTGTGAACAGTCGCTCCTCTTCTTCGCGTTCCGGTCGGTCTTTTAAGGACCTGATATGGATCCCCACCGGCCCGTTAGAGGGTTCAGCAGTCAGAAGGACCCGTCCCCCCCGAGCACTAAAGTGGTCGGCGAGCATGTTTGCTTGCGTGGTTTTCCCGGAGCCGTCTATGCCTTCGAAAACAATGAACCGAGGTTTACTGGTTTTTCCGTCATGTTGGCCATTTCTGGACAATTTCATTTCTCAGGCGCTTTCCATAATTCGAAGACTTTGAGACTAGTCAGTTCCGATTTCTTCTTAGGCGGATCTTCGGAACCGAACACTTCCATTGTCACTTTGTCGCTTTGGACGCTAACCAGACACCAGCCGGCATAGGACTTTTGTCCTTCATTCCAAGGCCAGTTTACAGAAGCGCGCGGGTTTTGGAATTGGCCGTCATAAAGAATTGTATTTTTTCTCTCGTCGTTTTTCGCACCGTTTAGTGGGTAAAGCTTGGGAGTCAGGCCACCGGAAATAACATGCCAGACTCCTTCCACCTGTTGCACCTGAATATTGTGTTCGTGTCCGCAAAAATAGGCGATCACGCCATTCTTCTTTAGAATGTTCCAGAAGCGATCGCGCTCTGTTCGGCGATCGATTCCGAAGCGACCGTCATAGCCGTCGCAGTCGTACTTTGGATCATAGAATGGCAGGGAATCCCACATGTGGCCGCCGCCGGGAAACGCAGGTGGATGAGAGGCCACGAAAATTTTCTTTCCTGCTTCTTTTGCTTTTTCCAAATCATCCTGCAGCCATTTTATTGTCTCGTTTGAAAACGAATTGTTCTGATACATGGTGTAAGCGGTCAGGAGCACAAAATGACAGTCATCAAGGTCAAATGAGTATGTGAGCCCCATATCGGATGCCGGGCCGGAATTCCCCTCAAGAGCTTCCCCAAGCACTTCCTTGAAAACAGTCAAATTTGCAAGTTGCGGCGTATAAGGTCGGCTCCTACCGCAACGTGCGTGCGCCAGGGAAGTCTCTTGACCGAGTATTTCGTGGTTTCCTATAGTTGCGCGCAGTGCTATTCCTGCATCTTGAACCGGCCGAAGTATCTCCTTCCAGCGCGTTAGACTCTGCCTGTTGCACTCAGCTACTGATGAAGCGTCTCTTTTGAAATAACCGGACATCATATCGCCGGGAAAAAGCATGAGGTTAACAGCCGCGGCCCTGTGTTTATCGAGAATGTCTTCCACGACTATTCCCAATGTGGGAGACACCCCACTGTTGTTATCGCTGCATTTAGCATATTCCATCGAGTTTCTGCTGTCGCAGAGGACAGCGAACCTGACATCTGCCAGGGCATGCGAGCCCTCCAGACACACAAGAATTATTAATAATCGAATCAACCGCTTGAATTTCATACTTCTGCTCTCCCAAATATCGAAGGATTCGGACAACAAGAATACCACTTCGCTTTCATAAACCCAATTTGGCCGGCACGGAGGCCGGCCGCCACTGGCTAACAGTCGGGCCCGGAGTCGCTGCCGTGCCAGTCAGTACCATCTGTTTCTTGGGGAATTGATATAAGCCATAATCTGCTTCAATTCACGTTAGAAATGTAAGAGAGGAGAAAAAACTCGAAGTCAATCCACTGTCCACTTTCGCCCCAAGTTCGCTTGACTTTCGATTTACATTCAATTATACTGTTTCAGAAGTCGATGAGCACCTATTCACCTGTTCGGGGAAAAGAAGCTTAAGAACATGTCATTTCGAGCGTGCGAAGGAATCTCATTTGGTTGCCGGTTCGATAGGGGGATTGCCTAGTCGCTCGCCCGTCGCAATGACATTTTTATCGCATAAATGAACTGTCACGCCAACAACCAGGGACGTAGTCATGCAGACTCTAACAAAAAAACAGAAGCTGGTGCTCGATTATATCAGGAGTTTTGTCGAGGAACACGGACACGCACCCAGCTACGAGGAAATTGCTCACGGTGTAGGTCTTTCGTCTCCGTCGACAATACACTCCCACGTGAAGAAACTCGAACAAAAGGGCTACATCAGGAAGAAATGGAACGCTAATCGCTCTATAGATCTCAGCGAACCGGCACGAGAATTGAAATCAGCGATAGAAGTGCCACTCGCCGGTCGTATAGCCGCGGGTCTACCGCTGGAAGCCATCCAGGACCAAGAGACCATTGCAATTCCATCAGATATGCTCGGCAAGTACGACACTTACGTGTTGATGGTAAAGGGCGATTCAATGCAAGGCGACCACGTCCTGGACGGCGATTACGTCATAGTTGAGAGGCGGCCGTCAGCCAGAAATGGGGATATGGTAGTGGCATTGGTTCGGAACTCTGAGGCCACACTGAAACGATACCGCAGGGATCGCGGCAAAATACTTCTGGAACCGGCCAATCCAGCGTACCCTGTGATGGTCTACGACGAGGAGGACGTTGTTGTGCAAGGGGTAGTTGTGGGGATCCTTCGTAAATATGGAAAGTGAGCATCCAGGATTCTATGCCGCCACGATATATTCTTCATGTAGATGCAGACGCATTCTTCGCTTCTGTTGAGCAGGCCCTGCATCCGGAACTCAAGGGCCGACCGGTTATAGTGGGCGGAGGCGACCGCGGAGTTGTGTCTGCAGCATCTTATGAAGCCAGACGCTTTGGAATCAGATCCGCTATGCCGGTTGCCCATGCGAGACGAAGATGCCCCGGTGGGGTGTTCTTGCACCCGAATTTCGAGATGTATAAGCTTTTCTCTTCTCGGATGTTCGGGATTATGGAGGAATACTCGCCGTTGACGGAAGCCACGAGCGTTGACGAAGGATACATGGACCTCACCGGGACACTCAGATTGCATAAGGCCCCTCCCTGGGAAATCGCCCATAGGATACTTTGCGGCATCAGATCCTCTCTCGGAATAAACGTTTCAGGCGGTTTGGCTTCCAGCAGATGCTGGGCGAAATTGGCCACAGGAATCGCTAAACCTAACGGTTTGCTATATTTGGAGCCTCGCAACGCTATGCTTTTTTTGGGAAATCTCCCGGTTGGTCAAATCCCTGGTGTCGGCAGAAAGGCCGATGAGATTCTCAGGCAGGAGGGAATACTCACGATTTACGATCTTGTAGCCGCAGGGAAAAATGAGGTGCGCTCGGCATTGGGTCGATGGGGTGAACGACTTGTGGAAATCGCTGCTGGAATGGATGGTCGTCCCGTGAATGTCGACACGGAGGGGAGTCAAAAATCCTATTCCAAGGAACGTACACTCGAAAAGGATACAAGTGATCGCAGGATAATAAGATCATTGGCTCGAGAGCTGGGCGAGAAATTGGCAGCAAGGCTCAGAGCCGACAAAAAAGGCGCTTCTACAGTGACACTCAAATTGAGGTACTCTGATTTCACAGACACAAGCAGATCTGTTTCGATCAGCCGCCCCACAAACAGAAACAGTGACATATTGAAAAGTATTGATCAGCTGCTCGCAAAAACGTTGAGCAGAAGGGGGAGAATTCGTCAAGTTGGGGTGAAGCTCTCTGGAATCGACATACCGGTGGACCAGGGAGATCTCTTCGATCCCAAGGGCCATCTCAGGAGACAGCGAGATGAGGCAATAGATCGAATCCGCGGACGATTCGGGTTCGGCGCCGTGCGGGTATACGGATGATAGGCCCCCATTAGAGTGAGTGACAAAATTTCTGTCCGATTGCGTAGCAGCGGGCCGTGGGTCGGCAGCGCCGACCCTCACGAAGTCTTTGGGGTTCGACCATCGGATAAACGTCATAAATTTTGGCAATCCCTATAGCTGTTCTCAAAAGTTCTTTCGGAATGGGATTGCACTGCTGGGCAAGCCAGCAGTGCAATCCCAGAAGTCAATCTGTGATTACTTTCGAGAACTGCTGCAGAACAGCATGGAGCCGCTTCATCCTGTTCAGGAAGACGGCTGAGCGAGATATTCAGGACATATAGGATTTGGCTCTATCAGAGGAATCCTTTGGATTCCAATCGCGATATGATTTTGTGCGAATTTGCCTTCAACGGAAGGATCAGGAAGACCTTCTTGTAGGAAGGCCCTCCCAATTATTCTTGGTTTGGAAAGCGAATCGGTATTACTCTGCTTTTTCCGGTTCTTCGGCTGGAGCTTCTTCTTCCTCTTTCTTGGGCGCCGTTACCGATGCCAGGGCAATACCGGCCTCCATATCCGGTGTGACTCCTTCAGGGAGCGTTATTTCTCCCACGTGAATGGAGTGTCCCAATTCCAGCGTTGTCACGTCCACAACGATTTTTGCCGGAATATTGCCCGGGAGGCATGACACGCGAATTTCTCTCATGACGATCAAGAAGTCTCCACCCTTTTCCACTCCGATGGGTTTCCCTTCAAATTCCACAGGAACAGTTACTTCAACTACTTCATCCATCAAGACTTCATGGAAATCGAGGTGCAGTATTTTCCCGTCTGTGGGGTTCACTTGCCTTTCTTTCAGCAATGCGCTTCGAGTCGTCGTCTCATCAATACGGAGATCGAACAAAGGGTTGCTACCCCCCTGTTCAAGTAATTTTCTGAATTCATGTGCGTTCAGTGCCAGTTTTATAGGGTCCGTTTTTCTTCCGTAGAATATCGCCGGGATCTGTCCCGCAGCCCTTAGACGCCGAGCCGGCCCTTTTCCTGTTTCGTCTCGCTGATCAACAGCAACTGTAATCCTATTCATTTCTTCCTCCGGCAGGATTCTTGCCGGGTTTTTTCGTTGCGTGCCCGGCCGCTACCTGATTTCAACATATTATTGTTACACGAAAAGCTCCGACACGGAAACCTCTCGATGTATACGGCTGATGGCTTCACCGAGAAGAGGCGCAACTGATTCAGTCTGCAACTTCGAACATCTTGCTCTTTTCTCTTCGGTAGGTATGGTGTCGGTCACGTACAGTTTCTTTATTGCCGACTCGTTAATTTTTTCAACAGCTTGACCTGAGAGAACCGCATGGGTGCAGCACGCGAATATATTGCGGGCTCCCGCCTTATGCAAAGCGGTTGCCGCCTTACAGAGAGTACCGGCGGTGTCGACCATATCATCCAACAATATTGCATCCTTATCTGTGACATCGCCGATCACGTGCATAACTTCCGATTCATTGGGTTTGCTACGCCGCTTGTCTATGATAGCAAGGCTGCTTCCAAATCGCTTCGCAAATGCTCTTGCTCGTTCGACACCCCCCGCATCCGGTGAAACGACCGTGCATTCGCTGGGAAGATGATCAGCCCTGATGGCATCCGCCATTATAGGCTGGGCATAAAGATGGTCCACGGGGATATCGAAGAAGCCCTGAATTTGGCCCGCGTGCAGGTCCAGGGTAAGGACGCGATCTGCCCCCGCGGCCGTTATGATATCTGCGATGAGCTTAGCCGTAATGGGCGCGCGACTCGCGACTTTACGGTCTTGGCGAAGCGTACCCGTAATAGGGCATAACGGCAGTGACCCGGCTTGCTGATGCCCTTTTCAGAGCATCGATCATGACGAGGAGTTCCATGATACTGTCATTCACAGGTTTGCAGGTGGATTGAATGACGAATACATCCATACCCCTGACATTCTCACGAAATTCCACCTGTATTTCTCCGTCGCTGAAAGATGAGACCATGGCAGCGCCCAGAGGAATGCCCATATATCTGGTGATTGCCAGCGCCAGGTTCGGGTTTGCGTTTCCCGTAAATATCTTGAGTCCTACCCTCATGGAAGATTCCTCTTTCAAGGTAGATCGGTGATTTGTCAAACTACTGATATTATCTCTGGATTCTCATCCTGTCAACGAAAATTTCCAGTCCAATGTGAGCCTCCAGTTGCGCGGGGGTGTGAACAAACGATGGCATTGCGTTCGACGCACCTTTCTGGCCGTCATTCCGGCGAAAGCCGGAATCCAGCCTGGACCCCGGCTTTCGCCGGGGTGACGATCACGCCTATGGCGTGACCGGTATGGTTCTCCCAACGTCGAACCCTTGACTCACAGACTATCGGCCCCGCATATCTGAATGGTTACAGTCCATTGGAGCCACAGACATCCGAGAACGGATAGCACCGGATAACTTAATGCTTAGAGTCCAACCACCTCTTGATCTCGCAATTTCATATTAGGTCAAGCCTTGATTTTTCGCCAGTGCGTGAAACTATCGGCCAATTTGCTTACGGGCCTTTTGTATGATATAATTTTATTAATTCCATGAGCTTAGTTTTTCAGGAGGTAAGATTCAATGAAAATCCGCGGGATTTTCGTGGCTGTGCTCTTACTGATGTTCGTCTGCTCATATGCCTGTGCGAATGGCGGTTCTGAAGCGGTCAATCGAACGGTTACGTTATACAACACGAAGAACAAATGCCAGGTGGTCTGCAAAGCGCCCAAACCGGCCCTGGCCATCATTGAGGACGGTCTGGCATACCTTTTGGACATTCCTCTGGCAATTTTGAGCCCCATCACTTGTCCGATTGTGTCCCCGATTCTCGACAAAATCGATCCCGTCGAAGCAAGGAGCTTTCCACGACGAAAAAAATGAACGAATCTGTCATCCATCCGGTAGATAGGCTGGCAGATGAGGACAAGAACAGAATATATTTCAGCCGAGTAGTTGACCTGGCTGTGGCGTCCGCTCTACTCGTCCCAGACCCTGATACGGAAATCGGGCATTTTGCTTTTTCTAAGCATTATTATCAGGGAAAGCGGATGGATCGCGAGCTTCAAGAGCAACTTAGCGAGTTCCGAGAGAAATATCCTCAGCTTGTAGCCGGTCGCAGGGCAGAGCAGGACCGAATTTTCAGCGGTGCCCCAGGGATGTACGGTATCGAGACGGATTCAGAAAAAATTGATGACTTGATAATAATAGGAGCAACTTACAGAGTCTGGCCGGCTGGAACCTCTTTCACGCTTACTTATCCGTGGGATCTGGACGGCATTGGAAGACCCGTAAAATTCAGATCAGACCTGTCAGACTTCATGAGGCGCAGGATTCTTGCAATTCTTAAGAAAGCTGGAAAATTGTGAAATCCACGCATTTTTTAAAATTCAATATCGCGAACATTTTGTTGCTTCAGGTCTTCCCCAGCCGCAATGACATCCAGATTCTTCAGATTCTTACGAAGTTCTAATTCCCATACAGCATTAGTAGAACCATAATGAGCAGCCGAAAAATTCAGCACTTTATCAGTCAGAAATGATAGAATAATTCAAAGTCAGTTATCACATTTCCGGGGGCATTATCATGGAGGCGAAAGTAAGAGATCTGATCCTATCGGCTTATCAGTGTGCCACTGTCTCGGAAAGCGCAACTCTCTACGAGGCGCTGGTAACGATGGAAGCAACCCGCAAAATGTATCAAAGATGGGACTATAGGCCTCGCATCGTGCTGGTCTACGACGAGAAGCAAAAGATAGTCGGCACCCTGAGGCATTACGACATCCTCCAGACTTTGGAACCGAAGTATAAGGATTTTGGACGCCTGCCGAAGCTGTCTGGTTTGGGATTGCCGACCGAGTTCATAAAATCGATCTATGAACAGTACGAATTGTGGAATGTGCCTCTAAAAGAGCGTTGCGAAAAAGCATTAGAATATAAAGTCAAAGATATTATGAGGGTTCCCTCGGAGAACGAATACATTGACGTGGACGCGCCTCTTGGCGAGGCCATACACAGAATGCTCATGGGCAACCATCCTTCGTTACTCGTGACAGATTCGACGGGATTTATAGGTATCTTGCGTATGAGCGATGTAGCAAACTACGTGATAAATGAAATGAAGACGATCGGCGCCACGTTGGACTCAAAAGAGATGAGTGAGTAATACCTGACCCATAATTTCATCGCGTGAATTTACTCGAGATTTTGGGCGGGGGTGTTTTTGGGATGAAATTGTTTTAAATAGCCGATTCATTTAAGAATAAAACACTTCTCGTCGCCCACTTCGCCCTTAAGGTGGAATTCAACCTGGCTGGGCGTCAATCCCTTGCCATAGACCGTTTCCCATTCTTGAGATTCCTTGTTCCACAGAAATTGCTGATAAGATATTTTCTTACCTCGGGGCACATAAAGGTACAAATTCCATTCGCCGTACATATGCGAATAGCAGGTTTTGACGTGTTTTACATTCGGAATGTTTTTTGCGAACTTCAGAGCGCTGTCGTTGATCTCATCTTTCAATCGAGAATTCAATGGGTCTTCTTTGATTGTAGCCGTTCCTGGGTTCGGGATTTTCCCGTCAGCGAGCGGCGGTACAGGGTTTTTAGGGCTCATTGAGTTGTTTTGACCTGGAACACTTTGAGCTTTCAAATCTTGACCGCTCGAAGGATTTCTTGAGCCTTTCAGGCCGGGAATGCACCCCTGAACCATAGCCATTACAACAGCAGCAGCCAAAAGACTGAGAAGAAGCTTCATGAACCATTCCGTAAAGCAATTGAATAAGAAAACAATAGGTAATCATTCACTTATCCGGGGAAAGCATCTCTTCCTGGAAGTGCCTGGAGCAACCACATCCCAGCCGCAACTGAATGATTACGATATTAGCTAAGAATAACACTAATAGGCCATTTTCACAAGCCGGTTCGAATCTACAATTTACCACGTAATGCTATGAGCATCCGCTGGTGGCGCCGCAGTTCAAGCATTTGTAGCAGGAGCCGTCTCTCACCATTATCGCGCCGCAGTAGTGACAGCCCGGCGCGTCGGATTGAGGATAAAAGCCTTGTTCAACATGCTCTGCAGTTTTGTATTCAGTTTCGGCAAGCTCGCGGCGATCTGTTCTTCCCCTGTCTTCCTCAGAAGGAGGCAACAAACCTGCGATTATCTGTTGCCCTTTGGTGAGGAAACGCGTGCCGAGATAGCGGAAAATATAATCAGTCAACGACTTGGCTATAGGAATATCTGGATTACTTGTAAAACCAGAGGGCTCAAAGCGAACATGGCTGAATTTGTTCACGAGCGCTTCCAGCGGAACACCATATTGAAGCGCTATGGACGTCAAGGTAGCAATTGTGTCCATAAGGCCTGAAATGGTGCTGCCTTCTTTGGCCATGCGTATGAAAATTTCCCCGACTTTTCCGTCATCGTAGAACCCTGTATGAATGTAGCCCTTTTGACTTGCAATCTCGAATTTGTGCCGAACACTTTTGCAGTCCACCGGTAGGCGACGACGCACCGGCTGCAGCTCCTCCCCGGACGCAACCGCAGACGTCGTCATAGGCTGGACTGCTTTGCAGCCATCTCTATAAACCGTAATTGACTTGAGCCCCAGTTGCCACGCAAGCATGAAAAGTTCGCGAATGTCAGCAGCTGTGGCATCACCGGGAAGATTTGCCGTCTTGGAGATCGCGCCGGAAATGTACGGCTGAACCGCAGCCATCATCCTCAAGTGACCTTCCGGCTGGATGTTTCTTTTGCCATTGATAGGTCGAAACGCGCAATCAAAGACCGGAAGGTGCTCGGACTGCAATTCCGGAGCTCCTTCGATTGTGCCGGTTTCTTCAATTCTCTGGAGAATACGATTTATTGCCGCGGGAGAATAACCAAGGCGCTCAAGGGCCGAAAAAACGGTCCGATTCGCTATTTTGAGTCGGCCTCCACCTGAAAGAGTCTTGTATTTTACCAGGGCAAGTTCCGGTTCCAAGCCCGTAGTGTCGCAGTCCATCATGAATGCTACCGTTCCTGTGGGCGCCACCACAGTAACCTGGCAATTGGAATAACCGTGTTTTTCCCCCAGTTCCAAGGCCGAATCCCAGACTTCACGCGCCTCCACCCTAATTTCGTCAGGCACGCCAGCGTCCTTTATCCTATATGCGTGTTCCCTGTGCGCTTTGATAACGCCCAACATGGGTTCTCTGTTCTTTTGGAATTCGCCGAAAGGACGCCTAACAGCAGCCAGCCGCGCTGACTGGGTATAAGCCTCGCCTGCCAGAATTGATACAATTGCCGCTGCCCAGTTGCGTCCCGCATCTGAGTCATAAGGGAGCCCCATTGACATAATCAGCGCTCCCAAATCGGCAACCCCAAGCCCCAACGCACGCATGTTCCTCGAATTCCGGGTGATTGCGGGAGTCGGATAACTCGCTTTGTCCACAAGTATATCCTGAGAAGTTATTATGATGTCGACTGCATCGCGGAAAGCTTCGGTCCTGAAAGTGCCCCCTTCCATGAATGCTGTGAGTTTAAGGGACGCAAGATTGCACGCGGAATCGTCCACATGCATGTACTCTGAGCAAGGATTTGAAGACCTGATTGGAGCAGTCGCAGGACATGTATGCCATTGATTTATTGTGGTGTCGAACTGAAGTCCCGGATCTCCGCACTCATGTGCGGCTCTGGCAATCTCCTCGAAGACGTCTCGCGCCCTGTATGTGTCTGCAATTTCGCCGGACACCACGAATCTGGTTTGCCAGTCTTTGTCTTTTTCCACTGCCGCCATAAAATCATCGGTAACCCTCACCGAGTGATTGGAATTCTGGAACGCCACGGTGGAGTACGCTTCCCCTTCCAAGGAGCCGTCGTATCCCGCGTTCACCAGGGCTTGAACTTTTTTCTCCTCCAATGCCTTGGATCGTATAAAATCAAGAATATCGGGGTGATCTACATTGAGCACTACCATTTTGGCTGCTCTTCGGGTTTGCCCTCCTGATTTGATCACTCCAGCGGACGCATCTGCCGCTTTCATAAAAGACAACGGCCCGGAAGCAGTACCGCCCCCGCTTAACGGTTCCCGCGCAGACCTTAGTTTTGAAACATTTACGCCGGAACCCGACCCGCCCTTGAATATTCGCCCTTCCTGCGTGTACCAGTGGAGAATGGATTCCATTGTATCTTCGACACTTAGAATGAAACAGGCTGAGCACTGAGGGACGGGGTCCACCCCAACATTAAACCATACGGGGCTATTGAACGACGCTTTCTGATTGAGCACCAGGAACATCAATTCATCGCGAAAAACCTTGCCGTCTTCTTCGGAAGCGAAGTATCCCTGCTCCACTCCCCATTGAGCAATGGTGTCCACCACGCGGCGCAATAAGTCTCTTACGCTGGTCTCTCTCTCGGGTGTTCCCAGTGTCCCGCGAAAATAGCGTGAAACCACTACAGTCAGCGCCATGTCCGACCAGAATGCGGGCGCCTCAACATCGTGCTGCTCAAAGACAATTTCACCCTTGTCATTTCGAATCACGGCAGAGCGCTTTTGCCACTCCACAGCGTCCAACGGGTCCTGACCTGCCTTTGTAAAAAGCCGGCGAAATTCCAGTCCTCGAGGTCCGGCCTCAACAGAAGACACAAGTCTTTCATTAACCTTATCTTTGATGAATTTACCGTCGGACATTATTGTTGCTCCAAGTAAACAAGCTCTCCCATATTATTAAATAGTTCAAAGTGTTATATGGAGCAAGTATACCAGAATCTGCGCACGGCGGCCACTAATACAATGTTTGTGTCAATATCCAGCCATCCTTTGAGCCTGGCGAGCACATAAATGAAATCCCTGACTTTCTGCGCGTTGTAAGCCCTCCTGGATCTAGTGAGCCGCGTAATTCCCCGATGCTGCTGGAGGGAAAATGCGTCTGGCCCTCACGAGCCGCCGTAAGTTGATCTGCCTGCATCTGGGGCATTCACTGAAATGCAAGGAAGATGAAAAACCGCAGGTCAGGCATTCGTAAGAGTCCCGAGATTCTTCTATGTCTGCCACCGGAATGTGCGAAGTATCTCCGCCTGATCGTAATTCTATCCGCCAGACCATTTCCTCTTTGGAGATATAACCGCCGTAGAAGAGCTTTGAATAGACTTTGTGCAATTGTTTCCAGGTCAAGCAATATTTGTGGAGCAGGTCCTCGTCCTGTACGCCCGCGAGCATATCATCGAGCAGCTCAGCGACCTTGAGTAGCCGCGTGGTTTTGGTGAACGTGACGACCTTTTTCTTCATGATGGAGCCCCGAATTAATATTTTGGTTTAATTTTATCATTAAATTAGTTAATATTACAATGATAATTAAGCAGACACAGCAACAATTCGGTGACGGCGAGAAAAGATATGAGCAAAAGATTGTCATTGCGAGGAGCAAAGCGACGAAGCAATCTCCATCGTTCGGATTTGGGAGATTGCTTCGCTTCGCTCGCAATGACATGTAAGGAGAGCCTCTTTTTTCCCTAATGACTGAACCCTTACGCATGATGACAATACCAATGGGATTAACACACATGAAATCACTCTTCTTGACGATTCTCTTGGCGTTCCTTTCCACTGTATGTAACGCACAATCCGTGTACGAAAGTAATGGCAGCATTTTCTTGAAGGATCAAAAGGGCTCAGAAATCCGCCTCACATATTCGGGCAGGGATTCCGAACCCTCTCTGTCGCCAGACGGAGCGATGGTGGCTTTTGTGCGCGATACCCCGCAGAAACGAATCTGGACGGGGATCGGTGAAGCCCCAGCCACAGAGTTGTGGATTGTGGATGTGAGCAGCAAGAAGGCAGAGCGAGTCTTAAGGGCCAAAAACTCGGACAAAATGGAAGAGAGGCTTAGTGGCTTTCATGCTCTTCAATTCTCTCAGGATTCTGACAGCATCTATTTCCTTAGCGAGGCTTGGGCCACTTCTGGTGCAGTTCACAGGCTTAACCTAACCACAAAAAAGGAACGATTCATCGTGCCTGGCCTTGGTTTTGAGGTAATTCGTGAGGGTGAATACAGCGGATATTTGAAGGTGCGTATACGTAAATATTACGAGGAGTTCGGACGAGGGGCCTATGATTGCGATTATGTGCTCACCCCGGAAGGAAAAGAGATCAAGGTCATTGAAGACACTTGTGAGGAGTGACCGCATTCGTCACTCAAGAGTCCATCTGAATGACTCCTGAATGTCTCTCACGGAGGTCTCCGGCGGAAACCCACCTTTGAATAGTTCGTCAAGGCTGGTGATTATTCTGTCCCCTGATCTACCTTCCGCAATAATGAGAATGTCGCGGTCTTCCAGCCTGGCGAACTCCTGCATGTACTGCAAACAAGTTCCGCAGGGCAAAAGAGGCAAATTAAGATCTGAAACCACCGCTACTGCTATAAACTCCCTTTCGCCGTGAATCAGAGCGTGATTGATCGCGTTGCGCTCCGCGCAAACTCCCAGCACAGGGATAAGAGATTCAGTGTTACAGCCCTCGAAGATCTGTCCGCTCGCGGTTAGTACAGCAGCGCCCACTCGAAAACGGCTCAGGGGAACGGACGCGTTCTCCCGGACCTTGAGCGCCGCGGAGATGAGTTCGTCAATGTTCATTTCCTGGGCCTCGGTAAGAATTTCCTGCAAATGAGGTCAACAAATATGGGCACCCTGGATAGCAGTACAGGGGAGAGGGGTCAAGAGTTGTCGTTCCCAATTTGTGGCCATTCAAGCTATGAGAGGGGCAGAAGATGATTCGGGCATATGTCATCGCGAGCAAAGCGTGGCAAGCTCGTCTTTTTCAAAGGAGATTGCTTCGTCGCTTCTCTCCTTGCAATGACAGTATCGAAATGATTTCTGTCGACTTGAGGTTTCTGAAGTGGCGGCCTGCGCCGCCGGGTAACTTGTTTAAATCACCGCCGAACCCTGAGAAGTCTCCTGAATCATGGTCTTTTCTTTGGAAACGGCGTATGCCTCGGTCAACTCGCTCAAAAATCGCTCCAGTCCCTCTGCAGGGCTTTAGTCATAATAATTAAGTCACGATATTTACCCTGTCGATCCTTAACATAATCCTTAAGCACCGCCTGCTCGAAGAAATCAAGCTTGTGTGCGGCATTTCTGGCAGCTTCTTCCACTCCGTCAACGAACTCGGCCACTAATATTTCGATTCCCATGTTCATCGCGAGTCTTATCGTATCAAGAAGCATCCACGTGCCTATTCTTTGCTGCCTATAGGCAGGATCTACCATTATGCGAAGGTGCGCAATGTGCCGCAGGCAGTCCGCAGGGCGCCTGTGCAGCCTAACGTTTGCTATGATGGCACCGTCGTCTTGTTTCACCGCGAGCATGGGGACGATGCGATCGTAATCAAGATGCCGAATCCATTGGTTAATGACCTCCGGGTTCGCCAGGTCCTCTCTAGAACCAGCGTTCATCCGCCGGAATTCTCGAGAAAAATTCCGCGAGCTTTTGTTCATCCTCCGCAACCAAAGGCCTCAGCAATATCGGGGTACCGTCTTTAGTCATGATCTCTTTGGGGTAACCTTCAAACATTGGGCGGCTCCTTCCTGGAAACGGCTTAAGATGGCTTTTTTTAGCATTTGACGCTGAACTTATCAACGAACATTGAGACAGGCTGTGCCGTAATTTTGATAAGGCTTGCATCACAGCACAGTACGGTATAGAATGAACCTGAGTCAATTCGTTTTACAAGGAGAACAGGAAATGGACGAGAAAGAAAAGGTCGTCCTGGAGGCTATGAAACAGGCTGGAAAACCGGTTCGCCCTGGAGATGTGGCAAAGGCCCTAGAGCTGGATTCCAAAGAAGTGTCGAAGATTATTGATTCGCTCAAGAAAAAGGGGATGGTAATTTCACCCAAAAGGTGCTTTTACGCTCCAGCGGACTGCTGAAGATGTCTTCAGCGCTATTTGGAGTCATTCTCCGCTTACCGCAGACAGTGCAATGAACAGAGGCTCCGGACCAGGGATCCATTTGAGACACCCTTGTCCGGACGACACGGAAAGCCGGTTGACATCACTCCGGGCGGATGATAGCAACTCTCGTCATGAATAATTGCTCAACGAAAAATACCAGCAACGACGTTCCACATCTAGAACCGGGGGCGCACGTTCATTTGATGGGCATCTGCGGCACAGGCATGGGGTCTCTCGCAGGAATGTTCCACAGCAAGGGTTTCCGTTTGACCGGATCAGATCAGGCAGTTTACCCTCCAATGAGTGATTTCTTGAAGGAATTGGGAATTCACGTCCTTGAGGGTTACAGGGCCTCCAACCTGACTCCCGCGCCAGATCTCGTAGTTGTGGGAAACGTCATCCGCAATACCAATCCCGAAGCCATCGAATTGGAGAGATCCGGAATCCCGTACACGTCCATGCCTCTGGCGCTGCAAAAGTATTTCGCTGCAGACAAAACCCGCATAGTCGTTACCGGGACCCACGGGAAAACCACTGTCAGCTCTATGATTGCTTGGATACTCTTCAAGACAGGCCTGGACCCTGGCTTCATGATCGGCGGTCTACCGAAAAATTTTTCACAAAATCACAGAATTGGGAATGGTTCGTTTTTCGTGATCGAGGGCGACGAATACGACACTGCTTATTTTGACAAGCAGCCCAAGTTTCTCCATTACTGCCCTGACGTTGCGGTTGTCACGTCCTGCGAATTCGACCACGCGGACATTTATGCTGATCTGGAATGCATCAAGAATCAATTCAAGGCCCTCGTGCGGTTGATTCCGGATGATGGCGTCCTCGTAGCTATTGGCGGGCAACAGACGGTCGCGGAAATAGTGGCGGACACCAAAGCGCCGGTATCCATATACGGGACAGATCCCCACATGGATTGGTCAATTAATGGGCTTCAGCATGTCCAAGGGGGCATTTCAGTCACGATTTTGAACCAAGGCCGGAAAGTGGCAACTGGAACCTTGCCTGTTCTTGGTAATCACAATGTTTTGAATGCTGTAGCAGCAGTAGCAGCCTGTGCGAAAGCTGGAGTTGCGGCCCAGACCGCTTTGGACGCCCTAAGTCTGTTTCAGGGAGTTCGACGGCGGCAGGACATTGTCGGAGAGCACGGTGGAATAAAGGTGATCGACGATTTTGCGCATCATCCGACCGCTGTGGAAGTCACGTGTTCCGGAGTAAAAACGCAATTCCCTCGCAGCCGCCTTGTTGCAGTGTTCGAGCCCCGAACGAATACGAGCAGGCGGGCTTTTTTTCAGCAACAGTATGCTTCCGCGTTCGGTTCTACCGATTTAGTCCTGATCAGAGAGCCACGGGACGTGGAAAACATACCGGAAGATGACAGATTTGATTCACAAAGGTTGGCAGACGATTTGAGATTACGCGGAAAGAATGCGCAAGCCTTCGAGACTTCGGACGCCATTCTTCAATTCCTCATGGACAATGTTCGGCGTGGCGATGTGGTGCTGATCATGTCCAACGGGAGCTTCGACAACCTTGGCAGAAATTTTCTGGCAAGAGTCAGGGAGGTCGGCAATGAAGGAAGCGACACTTTACGATAAGCTGGAATCAAATGTCGTCAAATGCCATCTTTGCCGACACGGGTGCAAAATCGAAGACGGTAAAAAGGGGATCTGCGGGGTTCGGCAGAACCGAGCAGGTGCGCTTTACACGCTCGTTTACGACAAAATAGTCTCCACAAATGTGGACCCGATTGAGAAAAAGCCCTTGTTCCACTTCGCTCCGGGCACCAAGTCTTTCTCCATCGCCACTGTCGGCTGCAATTTCTTCTGCTCTTTCTGTCAAAATTATTCTATTTCTCAAATGCCCCGTGACCGAGGTAGAATTATCGGCGAGGAATACTCCCCCGCGCAGATCGTGGAAATGGCGATTGAAAGCGGTTGTCGCACTATTTCCTATACTTATACTGAGCCGACCATTTATTACGAGCTGGCGCGGGACACGATGGTCGAGGCCCATAAACGCGGGCTCTTGAATGTGTTTGTCACAAACGGTTACATGTCCCGCGATATGTTGGATGACGCACGCGGGCTCATAGACGCAGCCAATGTGGATCTGAAGTCGTTCGATGAAAAATTTTACCTGAAGTATTGCAGGGCGAAGCTTGAAGGCGTGCTGGATACGCTCCGCTACATGCGACAACAAGGAATATGGCTGGAAGTGACCACGTTGCTGATTCCTTCGCTCAACGACGATCCTATGGAAGTACGGGAACTGGCGCGGTTTATTCAGAACGGAATTAGGGAAACACGTTCCCTGGCACGTGAGCAGATTTTATCCTCATTATAGGGAACAAGAACTGCCTCCGACGGAGGTTGACGTACTCAGGAAGACTAGGCAGATCGGTATTGACGAAGGGCTCCATTACGTTTACACCGGTAATGTGCCGATGGACCCCGGAGAAAAGACCTACTGCCCGGGGTGTTCACAGATTTTGATCGATCGCGCAGGCTACTCGATAACCAAATATGCCCTGAAGGAAGGTCTTTGCCCGAAGTGCGGTTTGCGTGTTGACGGCGTCGAGCTCTAGAATTCACAGACGGCCCGACGCATCTTCAGGTTGACTATCGAGGAGTCGCTTTTCATTGAGAAGGAGTCCAAGATATCTATGAATAATCGAATTATAGTATCTCCGTCTCTGCTTTCAGCCGATTTCTCTCGTCTCGGCGAAGAAGTTCGAGCAGTAGAGGAAGCAGGAGCCGATTGGTTGCACGTTGATGTTATGGACGGCCATTTCGTTCCCAACATCACAATAGGGCCGATGATAGTGGCCGCTGTAAAAAAAATGGCCAAAATTCCTGTGGATGTACATCTCATGATCTCAGAGCCGGACAGATACCTTGACGATTTTCACCAGGCAGGAGCGGACATTCTTCACGTGCACCCAGAAGCCACACATCACTTGCACCGAACGCTGACCAGAATACGCGAATTGGGAATGAAAGCTGCTGCAGCGTTGAATCCTTCTACTGGACTGGAAGCTGTGAAGCATGTGCTGGCCGAAATGGATGTTTTGATGCTAATGACAGTGAATCCAGGTTTCGGAGGCCAATCATTCATACCCACAATGCTTCCGAAAGTGCGAGCAGCCAGAGAAATGGTGGATAAATCCGGCTACAATATTCTGATAGAAATAGATGGAGGCGTATCGCCGAAGACCGCTCCGCACCTGATTCGAGAAGGCGCGGACGTATTCGTGGCAGGCAGCGCGGTATTTACACACCCGCCGTATGCTGAGGTAATCAGCAAGCTTCGCGGGTAGATCCAAGTTCAACGAACGCGAGGCCTGCAGGAAATTTTCGCTGGCGATTCTTCGAAGCTCTTATGATAATCTTTCCTCCGGACTCATTTTTCTGGGCAGGAGTCCTCGAATAGGTAGAGACAATCAATGAAAAAGAATTTCATCTTAATCTTACTCATTTCTTCCGTGGTTCTTCTCCTGGTTTCAGGCCCCGCGTTGGCAGCAAATGAGAAGAACCAGAAGCCCTCACACAAGTCCGTCAGCTATCCGGACCTGAATAAAGATCCGGGCTTTTTCTTCATGTTGGCCGAGCAGGCCGAACTTGCCGGCGATACCGAAGGTGTGGTCCTGAACCTGAAAAAGGCCATACAGTTGGACCCCAACTCATCCTATCTGTATACCAGGGTGGGCAATTTACTGGCGAGAAACAGAAGAATAGCCGATTCGTTGATCATGACGCGGATCGCTGCCCTACTGGACCCGAAGAACGACGAAGCTTTCACGCTGCTGGGAAAAATATTCACCGTCACGGGGGATCGCCACAAAGCCATTGAAGCATACGGCAGGGCACTGGAGCTGAAACCGGATGAACGAGAACTCTACGTTTTTATCGGGTCTCTCCAGGCGTCGCAGAAGATGTTCCCGGAAGCTGAAAACACCTTTATGAAAATGATCAAACAGTTTCCGGACGAGAAGGAAGGCTATTTTTATCTCGGCCGAGTGTACGTTGAAGATAAGAAGTTCGACCAAGGGATAGAAACATTCAAATCGCTCTTGCAGAAAGGTGTCGAAGGAACTGCTCAGGTTCACCTGGAGCTTGGGGCGATTTATCTTCTCCTGAAGAATTATCAGGAAGCTGAAGAAAATTTCAATGAAGCGATTAAGCTGGACCCGTCCAATGTCACAGCCCGATTGAATCTCGGTCAGGCTCTGGCAAATCAGCAAAAGTGACTTTGAATCATATCAAGTTTTCGAGGAACTCTCAAAACTAGCTCCTTCCAATCTGGGCATTCAGATCAAAATGGCGCTCATCTTGGCTGAGCAAAAACAGTTTGATGCGGCAAAAGAGCTTTTGGACAAGATTCTCGTAACCAAGCCGGGATGGGACCAGGTCCGGTTTCAGCTCGGCAGAGTTTTGAAAGAGCAAGGAAAACTTCAGGAATCGGAAAAGGAATTCGTCCAGATTCGAAAAGGCCAGCCCACGTTTCTTCACTCCAGGATAATTCTGGCTCTGATGTTCTTGAAGGTGAAGGACTTCGGCAAATCTATCAGGTACGTAGACGAGGCCATTGATTCTGAAGCGAAGGATGCGGATCTGTTCCACATCAGGGGTTCGATTTTGGAAGAGCTGAACCGCTACAACGAAGCCCTGGAAATGTACGATAAGGCCCTTCAAGTGGACCCGAAAAACGTTAGGATTCGTTACTCCAAAGGAAATGTCCTGGAGAAAAGCGGCCGTCGCGTAGAGGCAATGGCCGAAATGGAGAAAATACTCGCTGAAAAACCTGATGATGCCAGCGCATTAAATTTCATAGGCTATACTCTTGCAATTTCGGGCAAAGACATGGTACGGGCAGAGAGGTTTGTGCGTAAAGCCATGGAACTGAAACCCGATGACGGGTACGTAATGGATTCGCTCGCCTGGGTGCTTTTCAAGACAGGGAAAATCGATGAAGCGGTGCCATTGATGGAAAAAGCCTATGAGAAGGTGAAAACCGATCCGATCATAGCAGAACATATGGGCGACTTATTCCTGGAAAAAAAGAAGCGCTCAGAGGCTTTGGAAGCGTATCGGAGGTCGTTGCAGGTGAACCCGGATAATCTTGTGGTTCAAGGCAAGTTCAAGAAACTGGAGAGCGAAATCGGGCCTGAAAGTAAATAGAGCTGTGACGTGAGCATTCAGTCATCCCTATGGATATCATCTTTTGTGGGGCAGGCTTTCTGGCCTGCCTATTTTGCATTGCAGGCCATGGCAGGCTGGAAAGCCTGCCCCATTAGTCGCAAATCCGGAGTCATTCGCGGACTCGCCCCGCTTGTTTCTGATTGCGTTATTGATCGTTTTCGCTGGGCTATGTTCCACTGGAATAGCAGCAGGCCCCAGAAAAGAAGCGCCTGCAGTATGTTCGAGATACTCCATACCAAAGGCTGTTTCTGAAAAATCTTTTCAATTCGTGGGCGAAATGATTCCGGTCCAGCGCCCTGATGTGCATTCGAGAATATTGTTTCAGATCAATTTCCTGCTACTCGACGCTAGAAGCGTTCTGACTGATTGGCTATCGGAAAAAAGCAAGCACTACTGGCTGCTTGAGGATATTCTCACAAAGGAGGGCATTCCCAAAGATTTCGTTTGGCTTGCCCCCATATTGGCAGGAGCAAATCTGAAGTCGCAATCAAGGCAGGCGGGATCCGGTTGGTGGTCTCTCGAAAAAAACTGCGACTCATCTGAAGGGATGGACATGTCCGATGATTCCTGGCACGACGACCGCCTGGATTTGGAGCTTTCAACGCGCTGTTTCGCAACGAGAATCAAACAAATTCGCAAGGACCTTGGCGATGTGAATTGGTTAATGGCAGCGGCAGCTTACATTTCTGGCCAAAGCGCTGTTCAGGATCTCACGCGACGCTGGAACACCAATGATTTCTGGGACATCCCGCTGCCTGACGCAGCAGAAGAACTTGTGGTGAGATGGATAGCGTTTAAAGTCATCTACTCCGACAAAGAACACTTTGCTTTGAAGTTCAAGGAACCGACTCCGTTGGTGTTCGATCAGGTTACCGGGATAAGTTTGACCAAAGATCTTCCAGTGGCTGAAATTTCTCGAATGGTGGAAATTCCTTCCAGAGAAATACTGGAATTAAATCCAAAACTGAAGCCGTCATCCGGAATTTTCCCGGCTCAGGTTAAAGGAAAAACTCAAATTCATTCCATTTCCGTTCCAAAAGGCAAGGGATCGATTCTCCTGGAAAAGCTCAGAGCCGACGGGTATACTGAGCCGCTCAAATCTTGACAGAATAAGGCTTTAGTCTTGACTCTGAAAAGAAAAAGTCTTACCCTTGACACAGGAAATGATGAATATTAGGCGATAAATTGGAGACTTACCCGGAGTAGGGAAATGACTCTTAACCGATGGGATCCTCTAAAGGATCTACTGAATTTTCAGGAAAAACTCCATCGAGTAGTGCATCATCAAACTGATCCCCGCACCCAATGCGCGGGACATTGGTGCCCCATAGTCGATATTCTCGAAACGCCCGAGGCCTACATTTTTCGCGCGGAACTTCCAGGGGTAGGCAGAGAAAACATAAGTGTGGAATTGCGTAACAATCAACTGATCCTGTCGGGTCAGCGTCCGATTGATGCGGGTCCGCAGTTCGCCGCATATCATAGAATCGAACGAGTTCACGGTTTTTTTGAGCGCAGCTTCAAAATTCCCGGAAACGTAGATGGGGAAAGCGCTCAAGCAAAATATGTGGACGGCGTGCTTGAGATAATTCTGCCCAAGGCAGAGGAAGAGGTCGAGAGCGACATTCATATTGTGTGCCTCGGATGATTCTTCGGAAATTTCTCACTTGCAGATGGTTTGAGGAATCTTATCGGATTTCTCCATAAAATTCTGGAACGCGAAAATTCAAAAGATGGGCAAACGTGATCCTTACAGCATATTGGGGGTAAACAGATCGGCCTCCGATGACGAAATAAAAGAGCGTGTATCGCAAGCTGGCTCGCCGCCATCACCCTGATATGAACAGCAACAGCAAGTCATCTGAATCTAAATTCAAGGAACTTTCAGAGGCTTATGAGATATTAGCCGATAAGGAAAAGCGCCGGAAATACGACTTATTCGGTCACGAGGGATTAACGGCAAGCTTTCAGGATTTCAACGATGCGCCGTACGGCAAGTCGGGTTTCAAGAGGGACGGATTCGGATATAACTTCAACAGCTTTTCCGGAAATGCGAATTACGGGGTGTTCGACGATCTATTCTCTGATTTCTTCAAATCTGACAATGGTCGTCGTAGCAGGAAATTCCGTCCATCACGCGGAAGCGATTTGGAATACGAGTTGACTGTTGATTTTCATCAGTCTTACCATGGTGTTTCCGCTATCGTCACAATATTGGATAGAAAAATAAACGTGCATGTTCCTGCGGGAGTTGATTGGGCTCCAAGATTAGAGTTCCGGGCCAAGGGACGGCAGGACTCAGAGGCGGACCCGCAGGCGACTTGTATCTGAATGTTATGGTCACTCCTCATCCTTTCTTCAGGCGAGAGGGAGACAACATAACGTCTGCGCTCCCGATAACGATCAGCGAGGCGATACTGGGCGCAAAAATCGAAATCCCGAGCCCTGACGGACGCTTGCTTCTCAAGATTCCCCAGGGGACACAATCAGGGACGATTTTCCGATTTCGCGACAAAGGATTTCCTTCTCTGAAGAACGGCGAAAGAGGAGACTTCTACGTCACTGCCCAGGTAATGATTCCCGAAGGAATCGACCAGGTGTCCAAAGAACTTTTGGCGGAATTCGAGAGACGAAATCCTACAAACCCGAGACGCAGTCTTTGGAACAGGACGTAAGGAAATGCAATTCAAGTAACGGCAAATTCTCCCGAGATCAAGAAAATTACACAACAAATAATTCCGCGTGAAACGACGTGTGGAGGGTCTAATGGAAGAGTCCGAAGAAAAATCAGAATTCAAAGTGACAGATAAGCGCAGATTCTCGCCTGAAGGCGGATCATCAGCCTCAGACCAGACTGAAGAGAGAAAAACTGAGACTGCACCCGAAAAGGAACCTGAGAAAAAAGCTTCTCCGGAAAGACCGCTCGACTCCGAAAAAGAAGAGACTTATCATCCGATAGATTTTAACTCCCTGGTGTTGAGCCTGGCAAATACTGCAATTTATCAGATGGGATTGGTGAAGGGGTCTGATGCGCAACCCATGAAGGATCTCAAGGGTGCGCGGCAGACTGTCGATCTTCTGGCCTTGATCCAGGAGAAGACTCGTGGTAATCTCACGGAGCAGGAAGAGAAAATCCTCGAAGAAGCTCTCTTCCAATTGAGATTGGCCTTTGTCGAGGCTGCCAAATAGGAAACTAACTTAAATACCTGTGAAAAGGAGCATGTAATGTCACGCATTTGTGAGATATGCGGCAAGCGGCCGCTTAAGGGATATAACGTCAGCCACGCGCATAATCGCACCAAAAAAATCTCGTATCCGAATCTTCAGAACGTGAGAGTTATATCGTCGGGCACCATTAAGAGAATCAAGGTTTGCACACGCTGCATTCGTTCCAACATGATAACAAAGGCCCCTTAGTCGAACCGCCGCGGCGATTTCCACAATACAAAATTCACAGAGGGTGCAGGAGGCTTAGAGAATCCGGCACCCTTTTTGCGTCTCTCGGATAGCCGGTCCCAGTAAAATGACCGGCAAGATGCCGGTCCTACTCGAGAACGGTGCCTTGCATCGGTCTGGGATGAGATGTCGGACAAAGAGTCTGTACCGGAGGCGCCTCGTTTGTAGTGCCTCTCCGATATCCATACACAGGAAAGAGCCACTGCCTGGAAAAATGACACCTTTGCAGCGAAACCCCATTCTGGCGCACCCCCTGCAATGCTAATCAAAACCTGGAACACAAAATTAGCCAGGGTCAGGTTAACCCAGATTAGGAGGAGCCGGGTTGAAAGTTTCCGCATTGATTTTCCCCCATGGTCAGCCATCAACCCAGCGGAAGTTGAATGTCATAGTCCAAAGTCCGTATCAACGATCTGAGCTGATCAAGGCATTCTTCTGTAATATTCGTTATTTCAAAGCCGGCCAAGTCACGCTCTGAAGCCCACCTGCATACCGCATGGAATCCAAAGGTGCTCCAGTCGTCGAATTCACCGGACCGGAGCTGAAGAGTGAATTCTTTGCCCGGAAAAGCAGATATACCGGCTGCTCCGATGCCCTTTTCAGAAATATTTTTGATAAAAGCGTCAGAATACGGCTGTCTGAAGTCCCATACCTGCAGCGGAAAACGCACCTGTATTCTGGGGACTCGTCTGACCCTGTGCAAAATCTGAGAATCCCGGAACAGAGACGGTCTGTCATTCAGTTCGGATTCTTGAAGCAACTTGTGCGCTACAAGTTGGGTCAATGCATCATGAAGGCCCTGTTGCGAGATCCGATACTTGGCAATCAATTGCGAAGGAGTCATCCCCGCGCGAATATCCTTCACTATTTGAGCAGCTTTAATATCGCGTCCGCTCATGATGCGCCTCTCATGATTCAAATGCACAAACTGAAAATCTACCAATTCATTTCGTCTGGGGTTATGCTGTATAATTATATTATATTACACCAAGGCGTTCTACTTTTTTAACGCCTTTGATAGCCTTAAGAGAGTTCATTACGCTAGTCAGATGGTCCAGATTTCTTACTGAAATAACAAACATACCCTCAGCATAATGATCGCTGACGGTTTTTATGCTCGCTTGCACGATATCCGAATCGCTTGCCGAGATCACCCCGCTAATCGTGGAGAGCATTCCCATCTTGTTTTCTACCTGTAATCCCAACTTCACCGTTCTCCGTATGGGCTGCTCTTCGTCCCAGGCTACATCGATAATTCTCTTGAAGTCAGAGGTCTGTAGATTGATGCAATCCTGCTTGTGAACGGTTACCCCCCTGCCACGAGTAATGAATCCTCGTATGAGGTCGCCCGGCAATGGATTGCAGCATTTGGCAAAATTCACCATCACATCGGTTAGGCCATGAACTTTCACGCCGCTCTTTGTTGTAGTTCGTTCCTTTTTGACGTGTTTTTCTTCGGCAAGAGCCGCTTTGGCCTTCTCCCGCTCGGCAGGAGGCACTAATCTTGTAATGATTACTTTCGGAGAAATTCTGCCGTATCCGATGGCCGCATAAAGATCAGCTTCCGATTTGAAGCTGTACTCATGGGCTATCTTGAGCATTTCCCCTTCTTTTTCGGCCCGTCCCAGCTCCAAGCGCCACTTCCGAAGCTCGCGATCAGTGCTGTCCATACCCATTTGGATAGCGCGCTCACGTTCTTCAGTGAGCACGAAATGGCGGATCTTGGTCCTCGCCCGTCCTGTTTTTACGAATTTCAGCCAATCTTTGCTGGGCTTCTGATGGACGGAAGTGATTATTTCCACACTGTCACCGGTGTGCAATTGATACTTGAGAGACACCATCTTGCCGTTGACACGAGCTCCAACGCATCTGTGGCCGACTTCGGTGTGGATCGAGTAAGCGAAATCGAGGGGAGTAGCGCCTTTAGGGAATTCTTTCACTTCTCCCTTAGGAGTGAACACGTAGACTTCGTCGGGGTACAGGTCTACTCTTACGTTTTCGAAGAATTCCCTGGGGTCTTCCAGGTCCTGCTGCCATTCCATCATCTGGCGCAGCCAATTGACTACTTTAGCGTCTTCAGCCTCGACGATTTTTCCTTCTTTGTAAGACCAGTGGGCTGCGATGCCTTCTTCCGCGATAAGGTCCATTTCAACGGTACGGATTTGAATCTCTATGCGAAGTCCCTCCGGGCCTATGACAGTGGTGTGCAAGGACTGGTAACGATTGCTCTTCGGCATTGCCACGTAATCCTTGAACCTGCCCGACACCGGTCTCCACAGGGAATGAATCAGTCCCAGCACCGCGTAGCATTCGCTAACATTGTTGAGTATGATCCGGAACGCAGTAATGTCGTGAATCTGGTCAAAGTCGAGACGCTGCGCAATCATCTTCTGATGAATGCTGCAGATCTCTTTGTTACGCCCCTTTATTGACGCCTTGATGTTGTATTGATCCAGCTTCTCCTGGACAATACGAATCACGTTGTTGACGTATTCTTCTCTTTTCTTCAGTGATTCCTGAAGGCGTGTTCTTATGTATTCGTATCTTTCCCGGTTGACATATCGGAATGCGAGATCTTCCAGCTCGGTGCGTATCCAGTAGATTCCCAGCCGCGCAGCAAGAGGGGCATAGATCTCCATGGTCTCTCGGGCGATTCTGGTTTGAGCTTCCGGAGGCATTGGGCCGAGGGTGCGCATATTGTGTAGTCTGTCAGCCAATTTCACTAGAAGGACTCTGATGTCGCGGCTCATTGCCAGAATCATTTTGCGGAAATTCTCTGCCTGGCGCTCCTCTTTGGATTCGAACTCTATCTTGCTTATTTTTGTCACGCCGTCGACAAGAGTGGCGATTTCCTTGCCGAAAAAGCGCTCCAATTCCTCAAGCGTGGCGAGAGTATCTTCAACCGTGTCGTGCAACAGTCCTGTAGCTACTGAGGCTTCGTCCAGCTTCATTTGCGCCAGGATCATCGCAACGGCGACAGGGTGAACGAGGTAAGGTTCGCCGGATCTTCTGGTCTGCCCAAGATGAACCTGAGCGGAGTAAACGTAAGCGGCTCGGATCAGGTCCAGATCTGCATCCGGATAGTAAGCCTTGACCATATCTTGGATTTCGCCGAAGCGGACTATTGATGTGCCGGTTTGATTCATGGATGATTTAACTTATTTTGCAGTTTCAGATTTCGGATCATTTATTAGACTAGGCCTATTTTCCCCCTCGCCCAACAAAAATATTACGACAGGGGCAGGGTTGTCGGCAACCCTGCAAAACCGAATGGTCAGTCGGACCCTGATTTCAGGTCATTTTCTCGGTTTTTTTCCACGACGGGGATCCGACGTCCTTCCAGGTTTTTTCTTGAAAATTAGTTTGAGCGGAGACCCTCCGAAAGCGAATCCCTCTCTTAACCTGTTTTCCATAAACCGCTTGTACGAGAAATGAATGGATTCCGGAAAGTTGCAGATAAAAACGAACGTCGGCGGACCGACCCGAATCTGGGTAAGATAATAGATTTTTATCGGTTTCGTTCTGTGCAGTCCGGGTGGATGTCCCGTAATGGTATCCTCCAGGAACCTGTTAAGTTCACCTGTGGTGATCCTCTTCTTGAATTCCGACTCAAGTTCATTGATGAGACCGAAAATCTTTGGGGCTCGCGTGCCAGTGAGCGCGGAAATGGTAAGTATCGGCGTGTACTGAAGATACTTGAGGGATGCTCTCACGTGATCGAAGTATGCGGATACGGTATTGCTGTCCTTCTGGACCGTGTCCCACTTATTGAGGAGTAGAATCACCCCTCTGCCCTTTTCAAATGCATAGCCCGCTATCCTGGCGTCCTGATCCGTGACACCTTCTGCTGAATCCATCAGCACCAGCACGATGTCGGCCCGGTCGATGCTCCTAAAAGCTTTTATAACGCTATATTTTTCCACACGATCCACTATTCTGGACCGCCTCCTTATTCCAGCTGTGTCTATAAACAGGTATTCTTTCCCATAGTGACGCACTATGGTGTCTATGGAATCTCTGGTCGTTCCCGGCTCCGGATTGGCAACCAGCCGTTCCTCGCCCAGAAGTAGATTTATCAGAGTAGATTTCCCCACATTGGGGCGCCCCACTACTGCAACTTTCAGGATGGGATCCGGGGTTTCAAGCTCGTTTGTGGGGACATCTTCGCTGATTTCGTCGAGCACGGCGTCTATCAAGTCATCCGCGCCGTATCCGGTCATCGCGCTCACAGGGTAAAGCGGATCCACTCCAAGGGCATAAAAATCCACGAAAAGGTTTTCCTGCTTCTCTGAGTCAATTTTATTTACAGCATAGAAAACTTTTTTATCGGCTTGTTGAAGGGCTCGCACTATCTCGTAATCGGACGGGGTCACCCCCACCTTTCCATCGCCGATGAAGACTATCAGGTCCGCCTGTTCGGATCGCGACCATCGTCTGCGTGCGCATCTGCGACAGCATGACGTCGTCTGTGGTGGGCTCAAAACCGCCTGTATCAACTACCGTGAATGATTTATCCCGCAGAGTCACATCAGCGTAGTTGCGGTCCCGTGTCAATCCGGGGGTATCTTCCACCAGAGCTTTGCGCGTACGCGTTAGCAGGTTGAACATGGTGGATTTACCCACATTGGGTCTGCCCACCAGAGCGATCAGTTTTTTTCTCGAACTTTTTGCCATAAGGATCTTATACCATAATTAGAGTATAGTTGAGCAGTTGTAGGTTCCGCCGGAGGAAGCGGGAATCCAGATAAATTTTGGACCGCCGTATTTTAAGCCGTCGACAACGATTCGCTCAGAAGAATAAAGGGATTCAAGAACTTGTAATTGGGCCGGCGTGTTGCCTGACCAGCCCTGAGGTATTTGACCCAGATGACCGTGCTCATTCCGTCTCCAAAACAGAAGACCTGACGAGATATCCACACAGCGCCCTCGCTGTCATACGTTCAGGGATAGATCTATTTTTATAGCTGAAGGTGTCCATTAACCAGTTTCGGAAATCGTGACGCAACGTGTTTACCAAACATCTAATCACAGAGCATACAATCCGCGACTATTTCCCCCTTTTCCCGCTCACATTCTGAGCGAGATTTCTTGACACACGTCGGTTTGGCGTTGGGCAAACAAGTGCACGGGCGTATGCAGCAAAAAACCATATCGTCCTCGGGCAGCACTGATCCTGGAACAGCAATTAAAGTCAGGGCCACAATCGTGGCTATTGCATAGCGAAGCCGTTTCATCGATGACCTCCCGGCATCCTTATTTTGTGGCGCGAAACATACCACATTCAGAGCATATGGTTGAGTGATAATTGAATCACCGGGGAATCGTAAGGACTCTCATGGCGCAGAAGTTCCCGAGATCGATTCCAGATACTCCACCCTCTGCACCAACGGCGGATGAGAATAGTAAAACCATACGTAAAACGGATGAGGGTTCAGGTTGGAAAGATTGTGCGTACCCAGCTTTTTCAAAGCCGTGGCCAAAGGTCGCGGATTTTTGAGAAGGCCGGTTGCAAATTCGTCAGCGCTGCGCTCGAACCTCCTTGATATTCCGGCTGTAAGAGGCCTTACAAAAAATGCCAGTTTTCCCCAGAAGACCCCAACTATGAAAAGAGCGACATGATATTGACTCGGATCAAAATGGAAAGTCCGATACAAGGGGGGCCAATTCAGCAACAAATAGGTGGCATAAAAACCTATCAACATGGACGCGAAACTGAGCATGTACGTTTTAGTCACATGTTTCAGCTTGAAATGACCCAATTCGTGGGCCAACACGCCAAGTATTTCTTCGTGCGTGTGTGAGCTTATAAGAGTGTCGAACAGGTACTATTCGCTTGGCTTTTCCGAATCCAGTGAAGTACGCGTTGGAATGGCCGCTGCGCCTGCCCGCGTCCATCTGGAATATTCCCTTCGCGGCCATGCCGGTTGCTGAAACCAGTTGCTCAACTTTTTCCGACAGTTCTATATCGTGAAGAGGCTCGAACTTGTTGAAAAGAGGGGCTATGGCTACTGGGTACAAAATGACCAGAAGAAACTGTATAAGCGCGACAATTAAGAACCCCAACAACCACCAGTAGCGAGGGAATGCGTGTATCGTCCAGAGCAGAGGGCCCAAGACTATGACCAACAAGACCGCTGAAAGCGCCGCACCTTTTAGGTGGTCATTGAGCCATGTCCTCAAATCCGACCGGTTAAAGCCGTACTTCTCTTCCAAAACAAAAGTGTCGTAATAGTCGAAAGGGAGGCCCAATAGGGAAGACACCGCGCCAACGACAAAAAAGAAACCCAAACCAGCGATCATGTAATTGAAAGAAGAAAAGAATCCATTCACCCAATTCAGAAGACCCGACAGAAGGACAAGGAGCAGAAGCAAATCGCCAGCGATCTTTTGAATCAAGAAGAGTCTGCTGTTGTCCAGCGAGTACACGTTGATTGAAATGAGTTTTTGCTCGTCAACAAAACCCTTCATGGATTCGGGAACAGAATCGCCTTTCTCCTTCAGATGCTTGAGATTCAGCAGTTCCATCTTCAAAACGAAAGCGATCTGAAACACGTAAATTCCGGCGAACACAACTGATACGAGATTCCATTCAATCATTCTGCACCAATTCCTCCTGCCTCGCTTTCATCTGGAAATTAAAGCTGCCGCCACATGAACGCTAAAATAATACGAAATTGTTCACTTGGCAAAAAAAGCCACTGTCATTGCGAGGGCGTAAGCCCGTGGCAATCTCCAAATCGGCAGGAATAGATTGCTTCGCCGTTTTACTCCTCGCAATGACACTGGTCCCACACCGTGATTCTTTGGTAACGGCAAAACTCCGAAATAATATATCGCCATGAAAACTGGGATTACAAGGACTCGGCCTTGATGCGGACGTTCTGGGGGGACCATCACAGCGGGAGGCCTGTTTTCTGGCAGGATTATCCTCAGATTTACCGCAGTCGCTTAATGGCTGCTTTTGAAGATCTTCGGCAGTACGGCTGATCACTGCGAGTCATCTTGAAATGGACTTTTCAGGCTATTGCGAAGGCTATGGCCCGGCTGTTAGGCCGGGCCTGCTAGGGGGCATCGCCTCGCTTAATTGGGTTCCCGAAGTTGTGTTGCTATCATCCTTAGTTAAGTGGACATTCAACCTTCGGAAGAAACGCGCCCGCTGGAATCCGGGAACCCTCGCGGCGACGCCCTTCCTTCTCCGTGTTACGGTTGATCCACATTGACTTGATAGTGGGGGATCTCAGAAAACCAATCCCACTCCGCCCATGAACCCATCGAGGCTAGTTTTATCGATATTCGTAGGCTGACTGTAATCCAATACCAGCCATCTCCAACCTGCTTCAAGATAGCCCCACCGTCCTTGATTCATGGGAACTGACACCCTCAAGGCTGCGTAACCATCCCAACCCAAGTATCCTTCCAGGAAATCTATCGTGGCTCGGCAGTTTGTGGAAACCACGCTGGAACCCAAGAATCTGACAAACCTTTCGAATTGTATCCCCGCAGACGCAAGATGCATAGCTTGACTTCGAGCCCGGCTTTCGATCACGTTGCTCACAACAAGCTTGTCGTCGACTTGAGTGTAGCCCGCGTATATAGTGGAAATCGCATGCGGCTGCTTAAACCAGTCATATGTCAAATATGCCCGATATATGAACCGATCCCACTTGGTCAGAGTTGATGTAAACGCGGGGTAGATCGCATTCCCGAAGAAAAACGGCGTCTGAGGAATAAAATTGTTTCTGTAGTTAATAGGCGTGAAGGCAGCACGCAGACCCCAGTTATACTTAACCTGGCACTGAGCTTCATAATCACCCAGATATTGGCGCTTACTTAGACCGAGATTATTGTGCAGATCCAGCTCTGTTCCCGGCCCTCCTATGCCATTTGTGCCCCACAGTGCCGTGGAACCATTCAAAGTGACATACCAGAGCCTAGCAGCCAAATGAATTCTGCTGCAGCCTAACCTCGGCAGGAATGGTGGCAGCGCACAACTGCCTGCGCCAAATCCTAACCCTGCGAAAGGCCCCGGCGACGATTGAGCCCCAGGCGGGCAGGCCGAGACTGCAGGCCCAGGATTTCCGACTGCGGTACTTTGGAACGGGATTGTAAGAATAGGTTGCTTTTGGAGTTCCCGAATAAACAGCTGACGGGTTTGACGTACGCACCGCTCCCCGGGAACGATATTGCTGACCAGATGGCATCTTTGGCTCTGCAGACAAAGCATCGCCCTGGATCCCTGCGTTCCCAGACAGATCGCTATACGCCCAGCCGATGTCCACGGCTGAGAAGAAAATTGTGGTTAATAAGGCAACAGCTAGACAAACCAATAGCTTCAAGGGCTTTATTATCACCATACCATCCCTCCTTGACTGAATGTCCTGGGATGATGTCATTATTCAACACCAAAATTATGTCAAGTGAATTCTGAAAAAAAGTTAACTTTTTTTCAGAATAACCCTCTAAACGCTTGTCTTTGCTGGCATCGAAAAGATAGTCACTCAATCAGCACCTATGGCCTGAAAATACGATTTCGTCCCCCCGGAGTGATGGTTATTTCTAGCTTTCAGGCTTCTTGGTTTGATATTCCATGAATTTTCATCTGGATCTTCATGCATCATGCTGAGTACGCCCCCGCTTGACCTAAATGCTGTTAAATTAGAGTCAACTCCCTCGGTCACGCCGCAGGCGTGATCGTCACCCCGGCGAAGGCCGGGGCCCAGTTCTCGAGTTTCGCTGCATCGCTGCATTGAACAACTGGATTCCGTCTTCCGACGGAATGACGACAGACCGTTGTGCATGACGAAGTGACGGCTTAAGTCGACAGCGTTGCCGCTTGACCTCTATTCTCTATGATCTTATCATTAGCTTCCGCAGCGAATCTGCAGCGAGGTTTTGATGCGATTTCACCATTTTCAGGGATGTCGGGCACGCGATGGCACGTAAAGCAGTTTTTTTGGACCGAGACGGCGTCATCAATTCAAAGCTCCCCGAGGACAACTATGTAGCCTCTGTGAATGAGTTTGAGTTTCTGCCTGGGGTCTTTGACGCTCTGTTTTTGTTGCAGCAACTTGGGTTCGTCCTGGTAGTGATCACGAACCAGCGTGGGATAGCCAGAGCCTTTATGACTGAGGAGGACCTCGACCGTGTTCACGGCCACATGCGCTCGGAGCTGCTGAAGCACGGGATCTGCATTGAGGCGGTATATCACTGTCCCCACGAGAAATTCGAATTTTGCAATTGCCGCAAACCGGAGCCCGGCATGATCCTTAGCGCAGAAAACGACCTTGATATTGATCTGTCGTCTTCTTACATGGTGGGTGATTCGCCTTCGGACACGGCAGCGGGCCGAAGGGCTGGCGTGCATTCCATCAGAATCGGGGATCATCCGGACGAAAACTCCGAAGCTGTTTTCAGCAATTTACTGGATTTTGCACTTCATCTGAAAAAAAAATTGATGGTAGGGCTGGCATCTTGCCGGACCATCAAAAGTAGCGGCATCGCGCCCGCCCGTTGAAAGAACCGGCAGGTTGCCGGTCCTACTAGGACAAAACAGGAGATTGGTAATGAACAAATCATCTGGCCGTGTGGGCCCGATTTTGGATCCTGACGCAAGGTTGTCTTTGGATAGCGAATTTAGTTTTGCTTGCGGTCCTCACGTCCCATGCTTCACCGAATGTTGCGGAAAACTTGAGTTACTTCTTACGCCATATGATGTCTTGAGACTCAAGAACAGGCTGAAACTTTCATCCGAGGATTTTCTGGATACTCACGCGATTCTGCGATTGCGAACTGCTCACGGTTTTCCTGAAGTGCTCATGAAAATGGATGAAGCGTCGGGCAAGCGCTGCCCATTTGTGACTCAAGCAGGATGCTCGCTATACGAGGATAGGCCTGGAGCCTGTCGCATATATCCTCTTGGCCGGGCTGCAACTTCGCACCCTATGGACGGTTCGAGACGCGAGTTTTACTTCACCGTCAGGGAAGATCATTGCAGGGGCTTCGAGGAAAAGAAGACCTGGAAAGTGCGGGAATGGCTTGCCGATCAAGGAATGGAAGATTACAACAGGCTTAACGACATGCTAATGGAGCTTTACGTGCTCAGGACTCGAGGCAAATCAGTTGAGCTAGGGCCTCAACACATTCAAATGTTTGTCATGGCTTGTTACAACACTGAAAAGTTCCGGGACTTCGTTTTCAAGAGCCGCTTCCTTGATAAATTCGATGTTGACAAAGACCTAATACAAGCCATGCGCACAGATGACACGAAGCTGCTGGAATTTGCTTTTCTGTGGCTGCAATTCGCCCTTTTCAGGCAGCCTGCGTTGAATTTGAAATCCGAGTGATTTGATTCGCTGCAATGACAGGGAGCGGTAGCATCAGGAATAGGGCTGAAAGAGCTGGTTTTCGGCCTCCGCCTGAAACCACGAAGGTTTGTCCCACCATCAAAATAAAGGCTGCCTGGTGTGTCTTTGGTAGCGGCCGGCGTCTCTGCCGGCAAGTTCACTGTGTCGCTGGCCGCTGAGACATTTGCTGGCATCGCATCAGTCGCCTCATTTCGCGTCAGGGGGTCTGCCCCCGTAAATCGAATAGGAATTTCTTGGTACGCGTATCGCGAAAAATTCTCAGGACGCGGCTGAAAACCAGAGATCAGCTAGGCTTCTTATAAAGCTTCTTGAGTCGATTTATGTGTCCTCTGCCAAGTCCCTTTACTTCGCAGCCCAGTTCAAAGTAGCGCCTGATCTTTTCATCATCCAAAATTCCGAAGCAGTCGATTACTGCAAGCGGTCCGCCCGCTGCTTGCACCACTTTTTCCGGGTCAAGATTTAGAAACGGCTTGTGACGCACAGCGAATATGACCACGTCAGCGTTTTCAAACGACTTCCACATATCCGGCTCCAATTGCATGGCGGAGAGCTTCTTCTGGCTTCTGAAGAATCGGCTGCGTCCTTTTCCTGGAGTCGGATAAGTATCCTGGGCTTCGAATTCCCACCAGTGATCGACATATGGATCGTGGACACAAACATCCGCGCCCATCTCGACTATCCGCCTTACAATAATCTCAGAGCCACTGTAACGAGTGTCCCCCACATCCTCCCTGTACGATGCGCCCAAAATTGTGACCTTGGACGCTGCAATGTATCTGCCCATATTTCTCAGGGCGTCTCGCGCCAGTTCCGGAACGTGAAGCGCCCTGGAATCGTTTATGTTGATTGCAGCGGGAGTTATTTTAAAAAGATCGTCCTCGAATCCCATGAGGTGTTTGTAAGCCCAGACAGCCAATCCGCCGTCTTTTGGGAGACAGTATCCACCTATTCCCGGACCGGGAAAGATCATATTCGAGTGGGTAGGCCTAACTTTTACAGCATTAATGACCTTGACCAGATCCACACCGTTGCGCTCCGAAAACAGGCTCCATTCGTTAAGAAACGCCAATATGGTCGCACGGAAGCTGTTTTCCACGATTTTCGCAGTCTCGGACTCAATGGGGCGCTCCAATACTGTCAGCGGAAAATTCTTCGTGTCTATGACTTCGCTGAGGAATTTCACCACACGTTCCCTGGATTCGGGGCTAATCCCGCTGCATACTCTCCAGAAATTTCTGATCGAAGACACGTAACTCCGCACCCGGCATAACTCTTTCGTAGCTGTGAGCCAGCAATGGTTCTGAATCGATGCCGCGTTTTCTGAACGCTTTTTTCATGATCGGGTAAGCAATTTGTTCCGTAGTTCCTGGAGGCACGGTAGTTTCGATGAGCACCAGGGCGTTGGGCTGGATCAAGTCTCCGGTTATCTCCAGGGCCTTTTCCAAATCCTCTATGGTGACGTAGCCTGTGCTGACATCCTTAAGTGCCTCTTTTATGTAATCGCATTGTACGTCCACAACTACCACGTCAGCCAGGCTGATGGCCTTGTAAGTGAAAGAAGCGGTCAGCGTTTGTTTTTCCACAACAGACCGGTGAATAATTTCAGGAACTTCCGGATCTTCGGATTTCATTGGGGCCATGCCACGCTGGATCAGTGGTATTTTCCAGTAACTTCTAGGACTCGGCCTTTGCATACCAATGACAAACTTTCCAGGTTTTCCCGAAGCATCCGTGGAATCGGCGACTACTGCAGCCATGACAGCCCCGACGAATCCCATGCCCAAGACAACCACTATTTCTCGGCCCATTTCTCTGTGCATGGCTGCGAGAGTCTGAAGGCGCTGAAACTCGAATTCGTAGTCTTCTTCCGTAGGAAGCCGAAACTTTTCTCCATCCGGACTTACAGAGTATTCCTGAGTCATGTTTTTCCTCTATTCAGATTATCCGGTGGAACCGGGGGGTATAATATAAACTCTCAAACTAAATCGGTCCGAAGCTGCCGTCAAGACGGAAAGCCGTTGAAGAGCCCTGGCCTGTGTGATATGAAACGTAATTTGAATGTCTTGGCGATTTTTGAAGCGTTGCCGGGCTACAAAGTTTCAGGCCTTGCGGCAACATGGAGGAATTATGGAAAAAAGATACAACCCTGAGGTGATCGAGAAAAAATGGCAAGAGTTCTGGGAAAAAGAAAAGCTATTCAAGGTGGAGCTCGATCCCTCCAAAGAAAAATATTATCTGCTCGAAATGTTTCCGTACCCTTCTGGGCGCATACACATGGGACATGCGAGAAACTATTCTATCGGTGACGTGGTCGCGCGATTCAAAATGATGCAGGGCTTGAATGTACTTCATCCCATGGGCTGGGACGCGTTCGGAATGCCCGCGGAAAACGCTGCAATCAAGCATGGTTCGCATCCCGCTAAATGGACCATGCAAAACATCTCGGATATGCGGAAGCAGCTCAAGAGGATGGGTTTTTCCTATGACTGGGATCGTGAGATAGCGACATGCCATCCAAAATATTACCGCTGGGAACAATGGCTGTTCATAAGAATGCTGGAAAAAGGTCTTGTTTACAGGAAAAAGTCCATTGTCAATTATTGTGAGCCTTGCCAGACAGTGCTCGCAAATGAGCAGGTGGAAAACGGCGCATGTTGGCGCTGTGGAACTCCTGTTATTCATAGAGAACAGCAGGGCTGGTTTTTCAAGATCACTCAATACGCGAGGAACTCCTGGAATGGTGCGATCAACTCACAGGATGGCCGGAAAAAGTTCTCATCATGCAACGGAATTGGATCGGAAGGAGCGAGGGCGCAAGATACTCTTTGATGTCGAGGGCGACGGCGATCCGATAGAGGTGTTCACTACCAGACCGGATACCCTGTACGGCGCCACTTTCATGAGCCTCGCGCCTGAACACCCCCTATGCTTGAAGCTCTCAAAAGGGACATCTCAGGAATCAGCGGTGAAGATTTTGTCAGCAGGGTCTTAACCCAAGGCTGGGAAAATCGCGTTGGGGATCAAGCAGAAAAAGAAGGCGTCTTCACAGGCGCTTATTGCCTCAATCCCGTTACCGGCCGGAGAATGCCAATTTATGTGGCAAATTTTGTGCTTTACGAGTACGGAACAGGTGCGGTAATGGCAGTTCCTGCTCACGATCAGAGGGACTTTGAGTTTGCTAAGAAATATGGGCTGGAAATCATCGTCGTAATTCAGCCGGATGGTCAAAAACTTGACGCACAGGTCATGCCGGAAGCGTATGTGGATCCAGGCACTTTGGTGAATTCATCGGAATTCGATGGAATTGATAACGAATCAGCCAAGAAAGCGATTTGTGAAAAACTCTCTTCCATGGGAAAAGGTGGAGAAACCATCAATTATCGTATTCGCGACTGGGGAATTTCCAGACAGCGCTACTGGGGGGCTCCCATACCTGTTATTCACTGCCAAAAATGCGGGGTGGTTCCTGTCCCGAATGAAGATCTTCCGGTGGTCTTGCCCGTGGACATTGACTTCCCGAAGAGCGGACGTTCCCCTCTTCCAGATTTGGACTGGTGGGTTAACGTGACATGCCCGAAGTGTGGGGGACCAGCTCGTCGCGAAACAGACACCATGGACACGTTCGTGGAATCTTCCTGGTACTTTGACCGTTATGCGTGCCCGCATTATGATGAGGGAATCATAGATCCCGAGACTGATCAGTATTGGCTCCCGGTGGATCAGTACATCGGAGGTATCGAGCATGCGATTCTTCATCTCCTGTATTCTCGATTCTTCACGAAGGTCCTCAGAGATATGAAAATCAAGAAATGGGACGAGCCGTTCATGAACCTGCTCACCCAGGGAATGGTCATCAAGGATGGGGCAAAGATGTCCAAATCCAAGGGCAACGTGGTTGACCCTGAAGAGCTTATAGACCGCTACGGCGCGGACACGGTCCGTTTGTTCTGTCTATTTGCAGCCCCTCCGGAAAGGGACCTGGAATGGACCTCAGAAGGTGTGGAAGGCTCCTATCGTTTCATTGGACGAGTTTGGAATCTGGTGTATCAGCATAGACACAGAAAGCCTGCCTCCAAGGCTTTGCAAGAAACCGAGCGTTCTCGCGACATAAGAAGACTGACTCACAAGACCATAAAAAAGGTTTCCGAGGACATTCAGAACCGATTTCATTTCAATACTGCCGTGGCTGCGGTCATGGAGATGACCAACGAATTGGCGCGGATCTCTCCCAAAGAAGCGGATGCATCGCCAGAGATTTCAGGAGCCCTTTACGATGCTATTCGAACAGCCATCCTGCTGCTTTCACCATTCATTCCTCACGTCTGTGAAGAGCTTTGGGAAAGTCTCGGCGAGACGCCCGGAATGGTCCGGATCTCATGGCCTTCGTATGATCCGACACTCCTGGAGCAGGATCAGGTGCTCATAGTGATTCAGGTGAACGGTAAGAAAAGAGGAGAAATCACTGTGCCTGTGGATGCTTCCGAAGAAGAAATCAAGACGAAGGCCCTGGCAGAAGAAAACATAAAAAAATTCATTGAAGGAAAAACCATCCGGAAAGCAATTCTGGTACCGGGGAAGCTACTTAGCTTGGTGGTTTAAGATTAGATGCGCGTTTCTTAGCGCTGCAATCCTGAAGAATGTCGGACGCTATCCTTCCTGGCTCCTTTTAGTCCGCACCTGTTGAAAAAGAGAGTATTTCGAATCTCTCTTTCCAGGACGGAAAAAGAAAGGCGAGCCGAATTCTTGTTGATCAGCGCATATGCTTATGGTAGGCCCCATAGGCCATAGCCTCGGGTTACGAGGCTGGAGCCTGGAACCGAGGCCTATCCGTTTGCATGGCTCTGATCTTCAGACTCGATGCGGAGCCAAATTGAGGCACCCGGTGTCCGCTGTTTCAGATTATTATCCGGCTGCAAGCCCACTCTCAAGGCACCGTTGACGGACACCCATTCCATGGCCCTAACAGACAGAGACTTCTCATGCGGAACAGCGCTTGTCAGAGTAATAAGGGCTCTGATAACAGCGGTTGCCCTGCTGTGCCTGATGGCATGCGCCTACCGCTTCAGCGGTTCGGATATTGGAGCGGCATTTCCATCTGATGTGAAAACCGTGGTGGTGGAGAGTGCAGAAAACAAGACCGCCGTTACAGGTATAGAAACCGAACTGACTAACGATCTTCGAAGCGAATTCGCTCTCGGGACAAGACTCAAACCAGTGAGGAGCGGTGGAGATTCTGTGCTGAAGACCATTGTCCTCTCATACGAGGACACCCCTTCCACATACCGAGCGGATGGCAAAGAACTGACTCGAATTGGGACGCTCAAAGTAGTCTCTGTGTTAAAACGTACCTGACACCAAAAAGGTTCTCTGGAAACGAGACATGTATGCTTCAGATACATACGATGTCACCGACACAATCGCCGGAACGCTCTCCAACAGACGTCGCGCCATATCTCGAATAATGAAGGACCTTATTCCGAGGATCCACCGATCCATATACGATAGTTTTTAATAATGCCCTGGCGACAGATACAAGATAATTCGGCATGTGAGGTTAGCGTAAATATTGCCTTTGATTTCTCAGTGGTCAATCCTTGACATAGAACATTGCTTGCGGATAATAATTGTAAGTCTGAATGGAGGAAGAATTGCAGATCCTCTATCGGACTATCGAGGAAGTACCTTTCAGCACTGCTGGATAAGAGGGGTAACCCCCCGTACCGCATCCTTACCCGCTGGACAGCGAATTGGTACAAACCGGCACTAAAACGCTCATCAGAACAACCGACAAACCGGAACGTGATTCATTTTCCTGAATGATTCTTCAGGAACAGAATCCCTTGTGTCGTCACGAATGGCGCAGGGCAGACATTGATCCGAATAACAAACTTCAATCGGAGGATGGCTCATGGGAAAGACTAAAATAACCGTGGTGGGAGCAGGAAACGTAGGAGCGTCAGTTGCCGCATATGCTTCGGCTCAGGAACTGGGCGACATAGTACTTATCGATATTCTGGAAGGCGTTCCGCAGGGGAAAGGCCTGGATATGTGGGAGACCACCCCCGTACTGGGCGTGGACACGCGGGTGATTGGTACCAATCAGTACGAAATGACTGAGGGGAGCGATCTGGTAATTATTACCGCGGGAATCGCGAGAAAACCGGGCATGAGCAGAGACGATCTCCTCGCCACCAATGTAAAAATAGTGGCGGACGTATCTGAAAAAATTGCCCGATTTTCGCCAGAGGCCATAATCATTGTAGTGTCGAATCCCTTGGACGCAATGGTTTACACCGCATGGAAGAAGTCAGGGTTCAATCCGAGACGCATCCTCGGAATGGCCGGAGTTCTGGACACCGCCCGGTTCAGAAGCTTTCTCGCAGAAGAGATCGGGGTTTCCGTGGAAGACATTCACGCGTTAGTGCTTGGGGGGCACGGAGATACTATGGTGCCTCTGACCAGATACTGCTTTGTAGGCGGAATTCCTATAACGAACTTCATCACTGCGGATAGACTCGAAGAAATAGTAAAGCGGACCCGCCAGGGCGGAGCGGAAATAGTCAATCTGCTCAAGACCGGCAGTGCCTACTATGCGCCTGCGGCATCTGCAGTAGAGATGGCTAAATCCATCATCAGGGACAAAAAGAGACTCTTGCCGGTCGCGGCCTACCTTGACGGCGAATTCAACGAGAAAGGCATTTTTGTCGGAGTTCCAGCAATCCTGGGGGCCGTGGGAGTGGAAAAAGTCGTCGAATTGGAACTCACACCCGATGAGCACGAGGCTTTCGAAAAATCCACGGAAGCTGTTCGCAGCCTGGTCAAAGAAGTGGACCAGCTGCTCTAGGACAGAGTGAAGAGGTATTCCCGTGTGCGAGGTCAAGAGGAACTTGTCGGCTGAGATAATTTGGCACAAGTATTGCTTATTATTTCTGTGAACAACGACTCCTTAACCATACCCTCAGCCCTCCTCCAAATAGGTGGGCTATTTTTTTGTCAATATTTACAGCTTGTTGACATGGAACGAGCAAGAATGGCCGAACCGTCGAATTCTTGCTGGTGGATAATTATTTCACATCACATGATCACAAGTGTGAATTTTTCTCTCGCTTCTGCCGATGACGGACAGTTGTCTCTTTTCCTTGGAATAATCCGAAGACTTTTTCTCGCTGGGATTGGCCGAAGACGTTGACTATCAATCAATGGCGTTTCATGATTAACCTTGCGTTTACAATCAGTCAGAGGTGAATTAAACCAAGTGAACAAAGCCATCCTGGGAACTTACTACATAGAAACTTACGGCTGCCAGATGAACGACCATGACACGGAAAAAATGGCAGCCATGCTAGAACAGATGGAAATGCGGGCCGTGTCTTCGCCTGACGACGCGGAAGTGGTGATAATAAATACCTGCTCAATCCGCGAGAAGGCCGAGCACAAAGTTTACAGCGCATTAGGAAAACTTAAGTCACTCAAAGCCACGAATCCCGGAATGGTCCTCATCGTTTCAGGCTGTGTGGCCCAACAGGAAAAAGATAAGCTGCTGAAAAAGGCAGGACACCTTGACGTTGTTTTGGGGACTCACAACATTTCTAAGCTCCCGGAGATCATCGAGCAGGTGAGGTCGAATAACTCTCGGCTCCATTGCACCGAATTTTCCGAGGATGTGAAATCTCTTCACATGGAGGCGCCCTGCAAATCCCACAAGAAGGTCTGTTCTTACCTAACCATTATGCAAGGCTGCTCGAATTTCTGTTCCTATTGCGTGGTCCCTTTCACTCGAGGCCATGAACAGAGCCGGCCGTCAGGAGAAATAATTGCAGAGGCCTGTGCGCTCACGGCACGCGGCATCAGGGAAGTCACGCTCCTTGGTCAAAACGTAAACGTGTACGGCAATGACCTCAACAACGGGGACTCGTTCGCCGGATTGCTGGAGAAGTTGGACCGAATTTCGAACTTGGCGAGAATCCGGTTCACTACTTCACACCCGCGTGATTTTAACGAAGAGTTGATTTGCGCAATGGCGAACCTGGATTCAGTATGTGAACACATTCACCTACCTTTGCAAAGTGGTTCCGACAGAATTCTGGCTGCGATGCGAAGGGGCTACACGCTCGATGATTACTTGAAGAAAATAGACAGGCTCCGCGAGAAAATTCCAGGCGTGGCCCTTACAACCGATATAATCGTAGGATTCCCCGGCGAGACTGAAGAGGATTTTGAACAAACTTTTTCAGCACTGAAGAGGATTAGGTACGATCAGATCTTTTCTTTCAAATACTCTTCCAGACCGTCCACCGTGGCCCGCAAGATGCCCGACCATGTGCCGGAAACAACAAAAATAGCTCGCCTGGCGCGAGTTCACCAGTTGCAGGAAGAAATAACTGACGAATATCATCGATCCGCAGAAGGCAATGTGGAAGAAGTGCTCATAGAAGGAATCAGACCAAGATCTCTGCAGCCTTTCGGACGTACGCGCACAAATAAGATAGTAAATCTGGATGAGTCTTCGGACGTGCAAGAAGCTGACATCGTCAAAGTAGAAATTACGAAGGGCTTAAAGCATTCGTTGCGGGGAAAGAAGCTCTCCTGAGACAAGGACCGTGTTGGCACGAGCCTTGTTTTGAATTCGTTCCCAGAGGTCTGCCTCATCGGCGCTTACTTTGGCAGATGCTGGTGCTTTTTATCGCTGTTCGTCATCCCTGGCCATAGGCTAACGCTGCTGCTAATCCCCCCCTCTGGGGGGGGGCCAGGGGCCTAATTTGGGCGCGCGCCGAAATTTGTGTCCATGACTGCTCTTATGATCTTCTCACCGTAATCAATGAAGCCCCCGCTTTTTTGATTGCTGTTTACTATCGCTGCGAATACCAAAATCCTGCCATCCTGAGCAATACCATAACCCGCCAGAGCATTGACTCCCCTGAGATTTCCAGTTTTTGCCCTGATGCGCCTACGCATGGCCGAATCGGTGAATTTTTCTTTCAATGTGCCATCAACCCCAGCAACACCAAATGAAGACACGAACTCCGAATTGTAGGTAAAGTCTCTGGCAGCGGCAGCGAGCACCCGCACCAACGCGGACGCAGTCAAACGATTGTTTCTGGATAAACCGCTGGCTTCACTGAGAGAAAAACTATTTTCAGGAACCCCACAAGACAAAAGATGTTCCCTAACCACGGCGAGGCCCTTCTCACGAGTGCCAGGGGGGCCCATCACCTTGGCACCCAGGGCGAGGCTGATCTGTTCAGCCATGAAGTTGTTACTGAATTTGTTAAGGCCGTAAATCATTGCGGATAATGACCTGGAATTACTATATTCCACATACGGCATCGCATTGGCAGGCACCCTGCCCTGAATTACTTTTCCTTTAATTTTTATTCCCTCTCTCAGCAAAAATTCCCTGAATACTTCACCCGTGTATATGCTCGGAGCACTCACGTTCACGTAGCGGCCCTTCACGGGGGCGTTCACGCCTATGGTGCCTTCCAACTGAATTATTTCTTTATTCTCGGACGGGGATTCCTTGGTAATTTCAACCTGCGCTGGTTTATTACCCTTGATTGTTTTCACTGCGGCTTTGAAGTCAGCGTACTCTGAAATCGGGTCTATGGAAATTTCCGCTGGCTCTCCACTTCGATTCGCTGGTCGTACGAGAATCTTCACGGAATTGAAATTTAAAGAAAGCGCACCGTACGGCGCATGGTACGCCCGTGTGCCGATTTTTTCGTTCTCATCCAGGGGGGGACCAGGAACAAAGTAAGAATCATCTACGATAATATTCCCCCTGACCTCTTTCAATCCTCTTTCTCTGACAGTGCGAGTAAGGCAGAAGAGCTCTTCCGATACGAGGTAAGGATCTCCGTAGCCCCTCATGTACAGATTCCCCACCGAAGAATCGCGTACCTGGTCTGCATACATCTCGGTAACAAAAACGAAATCCGGCTTCATCACACTCAACGCCGCAGCACTGGTCGCTATTTTCATTGTTGAAGCGGGAACTAAGGGCAGGTCCGAATTCTTTTCCATTAAAATTCGCCCTGAATCGAGCTCAGCCACCTGAACGGTTATTGAATAATCGGGTGGGAGTTCCCTGCTTATGATTGTCTCGAGTTGATTGTTAAAGGGGGGGCCTGAAGAAAAAACGGCTTTGGAACAGAGGACCACAAGAAAAGCTGAAAAAACTATAACGTGCAGCTTGCGGTGAAAGACCGCGCATCGATCGGGGAGCCTGTAACTGAATATTCTAAGATTCAGCCTCAGCATATGGTTGTTCTCCTTGGATATCACGTGATTTTCAATACCCACCAGCGCCACAGGCCATTGAGCGAGAGGAAACGGGGGGTGCGTAATTTCCACTGATTTATTCAATGGATAGCGTTATATGATTCTGCTGGGAGTGTCAAGCGTGACAACGCGAGCGCGCTGAAACACAAAGGATTTGCCTCGACTCCAAATTAGTATTCAGTGCTATTTATGTTGTTATTTCAATATAGTAGGATTTTCTGACCGTTATTTTCTAGAAAAACATGACAACCAATCGAAAATTAAGTTTATTTTTTTCTTGACAGCAAATTTCATTATCAATTAAAGGGATATTCAACATTTCGAGCTGGGAGGAAGGGTATGTTGAGAAGAATACCTACTACGCCGTTGGTATGTCTATTCATTTTACTGTCCACCATTTTTTTCTCCACCGCATGGGCTGCTGGACCTGACGAATCCTTAGAGATATTGCTCAAACCTAATCAAGCAAGCGGCACTCCTGTGCCTGCAGCTCAAAAAGTGGCTGCACGTCATGCAAGGATTAAGGATAGCTCATCTCAAGGTCGTGTCTCGTTCATGCCGCCGGCGGGAATAACCAAAGTCAAACCTGAGTGTGTCCCTTACCCCATGGCTGGGCCGCCGATGTGCATATTGCCTACTACTCGCCAGGGTCAATGGGAGATCAGCGGGCAAGTGCTGTTCGCCCGAGCCAAAGGTTCCATTCAGTGGCCGCGTCTCGATCAGAACTGGTGGGGCGGCGGCTGGTGGGGCTACGCCCGTGAGGTAGACCTGAACGACGATCTTCAGCTTCCGTCACACAAGGAATTCCTGGAATTCTCGATCAAGTACCAATTCCGACCCAATTGGGCGATCCGGTACTCGATCCTGGGCAATGAGCTCAGTGGAAGCGGTTGGCCTCAATGGAACAGCCCGTTCGTATTCGGCAATCAAATTTACTCCACAGGACAGCCTATAGGCGCAAAGTGGCAGCATACATATCAAAGGGCAACCCTGGTGTACGATGCAGTGAAGACCTGCAGTTCCTCGCTCAGCGTCTTCGCTGGATGGGTGCACGCGGATGACAAAATTGATGTGAGTTGCTGGACTTGCGGATGGTGGTCGAACACCTTCAGCAAATCGATGGACCTAGCCATAGCTGGACTGGAACTGCAGCGATGTTTGAGAACAGCCGCAAATGGCGCCACCTTATCACTCGACTGCAAAGCGGGCGGCATTTTCCTGGATGATAGCGAGGGATATGACGTCCAAGCTGGAGCGAGGTACTCCATTCCTCTGAACATGGGCCGCTGGGGGTATGCAAAAGGTGGATATCGAGTGGTATCCCTAAAGAAAACCCAAAAGGAATGGCTCTTCGAGAATCAGCTGGAAGGCGGATTCTTGGAGCTAGGGTTCATATTCTGATCGCAGGGATTTGTGTTAGCCGGTGCAAGTGAGGGCAACCATCGTCGACTCCGGAGTCCCCACACCCCAAAACTGAAGCTCTCTGGAGTCTTTCGACGGGGGATAAACTAGATCCTCAATTCACCGGCCCTTCTTTTTAGTGAGCCCGGCCGTCTGACGGTGTCTCCCAGCTCGACCCTATCGGTCGGGCCTTTTTTTTGGAGGGACACCGCTCCCCGAAGGGATGTCAGTTCACAGGACAACCGTTCACTCACTGGTCTGGATTCGCTCTCCTTTCAAAAAGATGGCTTGCCTCGTTGCGCATAAAACGATAGACCTCCTGCCGATAATCTATTAATAATAAAGATTACGCTTTTTTCTGGAGAAACGACCTGCAACTCTTCGGAGGAATTGATGAGTCAATCGGACAAATCCAAGGAATCCAGCATGGCGGACCTGAAAGAACATCCAGTGGCAGTGAACAGCACACGCAAGTCCGGGGGCTCACAGCAACCCCCGAAATCGTTCGGCAGTAAGATCCTGCGATTTTCTTTAGTGTGCCTCTATATATTATTTTTGGCCGCAGTAGTCTTGGGTGCTCTCGCCGGGATCGAGTATTACGCTTACCTCAAAATAAAGTCAGGGCCTATTGGTGAAGCGTACAAAGGTAGAGACCTCGACGCGGCGCGGCAGAGCTCTCAAAAAGTAGCACCTCAGTACGGCTACGAGCCCACGCCCGGTTTTGCTGCAGTAAGAAACACCAAATTCGGCAACTCCTACGAATATATAAACGAAGAAAGCTTTAAGGATTTCGAAGACGTTCCTTTAGTCAAACCTTCCGATGAGTACAGAGTCATTGTGACGGGCGGTTCGGTCGTCTATGGCAGAGGGCCTGTTCCACCGGCAGATAAGGTCTGCAGAGTTTTATGAAGTGACGTTCCGCTGGACTATTCCGCACATCATGGAAAAGATTATGAACGCGGACCCGGAAATTAAAGCCAAAATCGGCAGCAAAAAAATCAGGGTCATAAACGCGGGCGTTGCGGGATTCGTTTATCAAAATAATCTCATGCGTTATTTGGCAAAGTTGCGCTTATTTCATCCGGATCTCATAGTTGCCCTGGACGGAGCCAACGAGGTCCATACGGTGGCCAGACCTCTCGAAGACTGGAACTACTTCACACACGGACCTTACTATGAAGTAATCACTAAAGTTATGGACATGGGCCCTAAAGGCCTGAGGAATTACATCGCCTTATGGCTGAAGCGGAATACATATTTTTTTACTTGGCTGGCATTAAATCGGGGCGAAGGCACTGGAATTCTGGATGAAGATAGCGGTTTTACAGCCTTGCCTCAGGATGCCACTCCTGAACAGATCGCTCTTCGGGATAGGAACATCCGACAGGTCGCTGATGTTATGGCTATCTATCACAAGACCTTGGAAGTCGATGGGGTGCCTCATATATTTGCCTTACAGCCCATGTTTCGCAATTGCAAAAAAAAGCTCACCCCTATGGAAGCCAAAATTGAACAAGTCACTGGTATGCAGAAGATCGATTTCTACGACGCAGCACAGACTTATGATGTATTTGTGGATGCAGTGAAGAAGCGCGGTCAGGAGATCGGTTTTGAGGTGGCAGATCTTACCGGGATCTACGATAATGTAAACGAGTGGGTTTTTACAGATTGGTGCCATCTCACGAATGGAGCTAATTACGTGCTCGCAAAGGAGCTGGTCAATCTGGTGAAAACTCGAGTTTTCGCATTGCCTCTGGGTGCAGACGACGCTTTGAGGAACCCTTCGGACCCCTATTTCCTTGATTATGCCAAGACAGCGGGAGTACTCTGTCGATGATCGCCGTGCTGATGCTGGGTTTCGTATTCTAAAAGGATATCCCGGTCCGGAACTTCTGGAGGTCCAAGCAGATCCAAAAAGCAAGACACCAGGAGTTGTGCTGGACTTGGGTGACACCCTGCCCGTTTCCAGGCTGAGAATCGTGTGGGGGGACGAAAAATCGGTTCCGAAAAGCTGGACTGTAGAGCTTTCGCAGGACGGTAAAGACTGGCAGCCCTGGTTGAATGTTGCCGCAACCGCTACAGACGGATATGATCAATGGCCAGGCTTCGAATATTACGCGCATCAGGAGACACCAGCGCGGTTCGTGAGATACGTTCCCCAAGGGGAAGACGGCCAAAAACCGATCCGCTTGAGGCAATTGAGCCTGTTTAGGTAAGAGACATTCCTGTGTGGGGCAGGCTTTCCAGCCTGCCATTACTGGCTTTCTGAGAAAGGCAGGCTGGAAAGCCTGCCTCACATTACTGTCAGTTCACGGATAATTAAACGGTTACTCGGCCCATCGAAAAATATTTGCCATCGTGCACCAACTGGAGTATAAATAAAAGTTTAATATTGTTGACTGCGGCTCGACCACCTGGAGCCGAGAAAACGGAGTCCCAGTATGCCAAAACTCAAAAGCAACCGCGGAGCGGCCAAGAGATTCGAGATTCTCAAAAGCGGAAAAATCAAAAGGAAGAAGGCATACCATAGCCATATCCTGACGAGCAAATCCACCAAGCGTAAGAGAAATCTAAGACATGACGGGTTCATTGATTCCAGGGATGCGAAGCAGGTCAGAATGCTTCTGCCTTATGGATAGAACCTCGACAAATATGCTCGCCGTGTGACTTGCGGCGGTTTTTATTGTAAAGGAGCCAGTAATGCCGAGAGCAAGATGTTCGCCCGCCAGCAGGGCCCGACGAAAAAAAATATTGAAGGCCGCAAAGGGATACTTCGGCGGCCGAAGCAGAACTCTGAAGGCGGCCAAGGAAACGCTTGAGCGCGCTCTATGCTATGCCTATCGTGACCGCAGACAGAGAAAACGTGATTTCAGACGCCTTTGGATTACGCGAATCAGCGCGGGAGTAAGAATGAACGGTCTCGCGTACAACCGGTTCGTGGAAGGCCTGAAGAAAGCCCAGATAGGTCTGGACAGAAAGATCCTCGCGGATCTCGCCATTTCCGATCCCGCAGCTTTCGCCGGTGTTGTGGAGCAAGCCAGAGTAGCGCTGGAAGTTTAGGGCCCAGCATTCCCGAAGCGGATCAAGAATTGTTTTCAAATTGTCCGCTTTGGGAAGATAATCCCCGCGGACGGACAGCGGTCTTACAGGACCGCTTTTTTTTGGTTTAATGAGGGTGTCATGAAAGAACGACTCCAAAACCTTCTGAATGAAGCCGCCAAATTAATTAGCGGCTCAAGCGATGAGAAATCCCTATCTGATGCCAGAACACGCATCCTGGGTCGCAAGGGCGAATTGACTGCGATCCTTCGGAGCCTCAAAGAATTGCTTCCCGATGAGCGCGCAGCGATTGGACAATTGGCAAACAGGATTAAAGCAGAACTGGAAACCAAGTTCGACAATGCGGAAACAGGCCTGCGTGAAAAGATAGAAAGACAAAGACTCGCATCTGAATTCGTCGATGTAACCCTTCCCGGCAGGAGGTTCGTTCCCGGCCGAACTCATATTCTCAACAGAGTGGCGGATGAACTCATAGAGGTTTTCACTGGACTGGGCTTTCGACTGGCAGAAGGGCCAGAAGTCGAGCTGGACTACTACAATTTCGAAGCCCTTAATATACCTAGGGACCATCCTGCCCGCGACATGCAGGACACCTTTTATTTTTCCGAAAATGTCGTCCTGAGAACACACACATCTCCCGTTCAGATCAGAACCATGGAAAAACAACAGCCGCCTGTACGCGTTATTTGTCCAGGGAAAGTTTACAGAAGAGACGCGGATATCACACACTCGCCCATGTTCATGCAAATTGAGGGCCTCTTGGTGGACAAAGGTGTGTCTTTTGCTGATCTCAAGGGAGTGCTCACTGCTTTCGTTCACGTTTACTTCGGAGACCAAGTGGGATTGCGCTTTAGGCCAAGCTTCTTCCCGTTCACAGAGCCCTCTGCAGAAGTGGACATACAATGCGTAATATGCGGTGGTAGCGGCTGCAGGACATGTTCCGGCACAGGATGGCTTGAAATACTAGGTTCCGGCATGGTTGATCCTGAACTTTACAGGTTCGTGAATTACGATCCTGAAGTGTATACCGGATTTGCTTTCGGCCTGGGGATTGAACGAGTCGCCATGCTGAAATACGGGATCCCGGATATAAGAACGTTCTATGAAAACGATATGCGTTTCCTTACTCAATTCTGAGTTTAAGGAGCCGCTTTTAGTAATGTGAGTTCGCCCCGGATGACTCGGTGGGCATCGTGCCGACCATTCTCTTGTCACTATCTAAGTCCGAATTCAAATGTGGCAGCGGCCTCTGAATTGGAAGGCTGAGTGTCTGAAAAAAGAGGTAGGAGCAAATGCTGGTCAGTTTCAATTGGCTAAAAGAATTCGTTAATATCGATCTTTCACCGGGACAGACTGCAGAGCTTTTGACAATGGGTGGGATTGAGGTCGAATCGGTCACGCAGGTCGGAATAGGACTGGACAACATTCTTACCGCGAGGATCGAGAAAATAGAGCCTCACCCGATTTCCGATAAGCTCAGACTCGCAGGCATAGATGTCGGAGGCCGGAAGCTGACGCTAGTCTGTGGTGCGCCAAACATCAGCGTGGGTCAGATTGTTCCTTATGCAGGTCCGGGAGCGGTTTTACCTTCCGGACTGGAAATTACCGAGCGCAAAATAAAGGGCGTAACCTCACCTGGTATGATTTGCTCCGAAAAAGAACTCGGCTTGGGCGACGACGCGTTCGGCGTGCTGATATTTGATCCGGAGACGCCATCCGGCTTGCCGCTTCCCCAGGCTCTTCCGTTTCTTGATGACACCATTCTCGAAACATCGGTCACCCCGAACCGCGGCGATTGCTTGTCAGTCCTTGGCATAGCCAGAGAAATAGCAGCTCTGACAGGCGTCCCATGGAAGATGCCGGAACTGGTACTGAAGGAAAGCTCCGTCCCAATCAGTGGAAAGGCCCGCATTGAGGTTCCTGACTTTGATCTCTGTCCCAGGTACGTGGCCAGAATGGTCGAAGATGTACGTATTGGGCCGTCTCCGCTGGAAATCCGGCTCAGGCTCGCGCGCTCTGGGGTTCGAGCGATATCCAACGTAGTAGACGCTACGAACCTCGTCCTTCTGGAGTGCGGACAGCCGCTGCATGCGTTCGATTTCGCCCTTCTCGAGGAAAGCAAGATCGTAGTGCGGCGTTGCGATCCCGGCGAGACATTCACGACTCTTGACGGCGCGGAGCGCAAACTGCCGCAAAACACTCTTATGATACGGGACGGGCGGGACGGGAAAAGGTCTGTCGCACTCGCAGGTATTATGGGTGGTCTGAATTCCGAGATAAACGACAGCACTTCCGTAGGTACTAATAGAGAGCGCTTGTTTCGAGAGGTTCGGAATCAGGCGTACCTCCAAGACTCTTGGAATGTCCACTGAGGCATCGTTCAGGTTCGAGCGCGGTGTGGATCCGGATGGGACACTTTGGGCGGCACACAGGGTAGCTTATTTCATTCAGAAGCTTGCCGGTGGGACCATCCTGTCGGGATATCTTGATGTTTATCCTAATCCGATAATTAGGCCTCCGGTTCAAGTTAGGACAGAAAAGGTGAACAGCCTCCTTGGAACGGAATTGACCGGGTCCCAAATGGAGTCCTACCTGAAACGACTTGGAATAGAGATCAACGATCATACCAAGACTACCATGACAGCCGTACCGCCCTCGTGGCGCTGGGATCTTGAACGTGAAGTGGATATGGCCGAAGAAGTTGCCAGAGTGCATGGTTTTCAGAATATTCCCATATCAATGCCTATTACCCGGTCTGCTCCGGACCCCACTCGCGAAAATCAGCGGAAAATCAACAAAGTAAAAGGCCTTGCGAACGCTGTCCGGCTTCACCGAAGTGATCACTATGTCTTTCGTCTCAAGGGAAGCCGCGTCAGAATTCGTTGCTGAAGGAACGGAGCAACTGGCTCTGATCAACCCTCTGACAGAGGATTATGTGACCATGCGAACGTCATTGATTCCAGGTCTTCTGTCAGTGATGACGCGTAACATCAACTTCAGATGGGACAATCTGCGGATCTACGAAGTGGGCAAGACTTTCACGCCGGTTCCCGATGCGGAACTTCCAAGAGAAGAACTGAAAGTGGCAGGATTAGCCTCTGGAGCTAGGTTCCCGGTTATATGGAACATGCCGCACGATGAGGAGATCGACTTCTTCGACATGAAAGGCGCGCTCGAAACTCTGTTGGAAGGTCTCGACGTTTCCGAGGTTCAGTTCAAACCTTCGGAGGTGCCCTTTTTGCATCCTGGGAAGTCCGCCGATCTCGTCCTCGACGGGAGGAATATTGGCTATGTAGGTGAATTGACTCCTGCAAAGGGGCGTGAGCACGGCTTCGCTTCGAAAATATACATCTTTGAGATTCTCCTGGAGCCTCTGTTTGTTCAAATGCGCAAGGAAAGGCTTTTCGCCTCTCTCCCTCGCTACCCCTATATAGAGAGGGATTTATCATTCATCGTTGAAGAAAAAGTTTCAGGGGATGTGATTAAGGGCTTGATTTCACGCTTGGGGCATGATATTATTGCGTCCGTGGTCTTATTTGATTTGTATCGAGGAGAATCGATTCCGAAGGGGTATCAGAGTATGGCTTTCCGTATTCGATACCAGTCCGAGGATCGAACTCTTACCGACGAGGAAGTCCAGGAGGTTCAGTCCCGTATTGCGGATGCCCTTAGGAACGAAGTCAGCGCTGCAATGAGGGGATGAAAGGTGGCCGGACCAATTTGGTAGTTAGGCATCAAGTTGGGCAAGATCGGTACGTCCTTGGATATGAATCCAGTCGGATAGGATTCTCATTTGGAGGGGTGGTCGTATTATGACTATCGCAATTCCCGAGAAGCAGTATTTCAAGATCGGCGAAGTCAGTGAGATTCTGGATGTGGAACCGTATGTCCTGAGGTACTGGGAGTCTGAATTCAAGATTCTCAAACCCACACGGACACGTGCTCGGCAGCGCTTGTATCACAAAAGGGATCTGGAACTGCTGATGGAAATCAAGCATCTCCTGTATGACGAAAAATTCACCATAGCCGGTGCAAAGAAGCGTCTTCAGGAGATGAAAAAGCAGTCCTCGGCCGAGAAAAAAGCCAAAAAACCTGCCAAAACGGCCAAGTCCAGAGAAGAGCCTGAAAATTCGGATGTTAAGGCCGATAACTCATCTTCTATGGAACACTCGGACTATAGAGAAATCCTCATAGAAATTAAGAAGGAACTCAAAGAACTGAGGTCCATCTTAGAAGGTTAGTCGGCATCAGCCGGAAAAAGTAGTCCCATCAAGTAGTTCAATCCGAGGATTGTGCGGAGCACGATCCTTTTTTCGTTCTGGAGGCTCTCGCTTTGCTTGATGGAATCATTTTTTGTTGCCCGAAGTCACTGCCTACCGTATAGTTTAAGATAGCGCTTTGAATACTGTGCTAATGAGAAGAAAAAACGAGAGGAGTAAAATAATGGATACACCTACGCATTGTCCAGGTTTTGAGGCTCACAAAAGTCTGTCATCCTTCATTTGTAAATGCCCCACTTGTGGGAAAGAAAAGGAAATTTTCTCTGATGAGTTCGATAAAACCCACATATGCAAAGGCTGCAACCAGCAGATCGATTTTTCGAAATGCTCGCTGGAAACAGGATCTTAGTAAATTAGTCTTATCGCGAGTATTAGTCCGCACGCATCCCAACCAAAATAGGTGCGGAGAGTGGTTGCGCTCTCCGCATCCGATAATCGATCTGCTTTGTTTCACACTCCAACCTTTCCCGTTAGCATTGGCAAGGAATACCGACCATGCATCAGATAAGTGACGCTTATGAAGTCCGTGCTGTATTCAGCTTGAAGCCGCTGATAGATTTCTGGACCAAGGTCCTGGCGCCCTCCGATTCATACTGGACCTTCATGCTGGAGGAGATTCGAAAAGATCTCGAGAAAGCTCCCGAACTGCTCGAACCGATCGAGGATATCTCGATTCTTGCGCCGCACAGAGGTCTGCTGCGAAAGCTCATGTCTGCCGTCTTTCCTTCGGCGTTCTGGAATACTGAAGTGGTCGGCGCTCTCGTACCCTTTACGTTGAGGCCGGTTTTCGTATCCCCGCTCTTCGAAAAACTTTGCCTCAGTGAAGACGGGTCTTTTCGCGGAAGACTCAACATGGATTGGGATCGCTTTTCCTCAGCTCGAGCCATCAGGTTTTCTCTACTGATTCTGAGGAAGCTCTACAATGTTGACAGAGATTTGGATTACCCTGTTATCAGGGTTGTAGAGGATCCGGAGACCGGACTAGAACGCCATTTCAGGTTCAAGCCCGATCTGAGTTTCGTCGACGTGCATCCGATTGGAGAATTGAAGAGACTTACAGACCGAGAGATAGCGACCGCCATAGAGAACTTCACTGATCCGACCTTGTTGCGCCAAATCCTGTCTCCGGAAGATTTCGAATTCCGCGGATTTACCGTAATCCGTGCGGTGGACGTGACCGAATCCGAGGTGATTTCCTACCTGGAAAGATGCCTGATCGACAGGCAAGCCATTTTTTCGCCGGCTGGATTCGTGGATTTGCAGAAGCAGTTACGTACCCTGTATAAGATTCCGGATTTGTCTGTCGGCATGGCTGCCATCCAGAGGGACCAGGCGCTTCTTCTCAATTCCGGGTGCGAGATGTCATGCGAATGCATATTTGCGTCGTCCCAGCACGTACCGCTTGCAGAATTCACCGGGTCCGTATTTGAGCGAGCTGTGAAAGAATCGCGAATTCTGAGAATACGAGACCTGCGAGAAGAATCCAACCTCACACACGTTGAAGAAGAACTCCTCAAGGGCGGCATAACCTCGTTGTTAGTGGCGCCTCTGTATTACCAGGGCGAACCCATCGGCATTCTTAGTCTCGGTAGCTTGCGACCCGGCAAACTGGGGCCTGCACAAGAATTGCTCACGAGCCAAATCACCCCGCTCTTTTCCATGGCCCTGAATCGCGCGCTGGACGAGCTGGATAACAGGGTTGAGGCAATTATCAAGGAGAAATGCACAGCAGTGCACCCTGCGGTGGAATGGATGTTTCAGAAGAACGTGTTTCGCCACCTGGAACGATTGCACAATGGCGAGGCGTCAGAACTGGAACCCATTGTTTTCAGGGATGTTTACCCACTTTACGCTGTGGCTGATATTCGAGGGTCTTCCGAGGCGCGTAGAGCAGCCATGCAGCAAGACTTGGTCCAACATCTGGAATTGGCTTCCGACGTGGTGGTTTCCCGCTTAAAGCCAGACCAATGCCCATACTTCAAGAACTGGCCTTCCGACTTGACGGGACTTTACAGAACATGAAGAAAGGCCTTGGAAGCGGTGACGAGATCACGGCTATCTACCTTATGCGCAAAGAAGTTGAACCGCTGTTCTCTTTCCTGCGGGCATTCGATCATAGTGTTGTTCATGCCATTGAAGCTTATGAAGCTGCCATGGATCCTGTGCTCAGAACCGTGTATCGCAAACGCAAGGATTTCGAAGACAGCGTGGCCAGCTTGAACGAAAGGATTTCCGCTTACCTTGACCGGGAAGAAGCAGAAATGCAGGCGGTCATTCCTCATTATTTCAACAAGCACCAGACGGACGGCCTTGATTACATTGTGTATCTGGGCGAGTCAATGCTCGAAAACGGTGAGTTCAACGAATTGTACCTCAAGAACCTGAGGCTCTGGCAGATAATGGTCTCGTGCGGGATCGCCTGGCATGCGTACCGGATCAAAGCCGACCTTGCAGTCCCACTGGAACTTACGCACATTATACTGGTGAACAACAGCCCGATGTCGGTGCGTTTTCGATTCGATGAGAAGCGCTTCGACGTGGACGGAGCCTATGACGTTGGCCACGAGATCGTACGGTCAAGGATAGACAAGGCTATGGTCAAGGGACGCGACGAGCGCCTTACGCAGCCAGGCAAGATCGCTGTGGTGTACTCTCGGGTTCAGGAAGCTGAGGAGATGCGCCGGCACATCGATTTTCTGATCAACCGGGGATTTCTTCACAATGATCTTGAGATGTTGGAAATTGATGCCTTGCCCGGAGTCCAAGGCCTAAAGGCGTTTCGAATCAGCGTGAATCTGGAGTCCTCATCGCTCGCCGAAAGATGCAAACAAATGGGAACGTCGTAACAGAAAGGAAATAAGAGAAACGGCTGACGGTTCTCAGGCCTTCCAATACAGATCGTATTTTTCTCGTTGCCAGGCTCCTTGCGGAGCTTGGAAACGAGTTCAATCACCCAGAATTTCCCGCACGATTTCAATAAACGTATCGCCTCGATGGTACTCATTCTTGAACATTCCGAACGATGCGCAACCCGGAGAAAGCAGAATAACGTCCCCTGATTGAGCTCCTCCGAAAAGACTCTCCACTGCGTTCGCCAAATTGTCGAAGGGGCCGAGGACTTTGCCCTCACCTCCTGCGCTGGCAATTCCCTCTAGAAGCGCATCAGTGGCATTGCCATTCAGCAGAGCTATCTTGTGTGCCCTGATCGATGCCTCACGTGCGAATGGACTCAAATCCAGCTTCTTGTCCGAGCCACCGGCAATGAGCAGTATTCTTTTCGCATCCACGGAATTCAGAGCTGCACATCCAGCCACTGGAGTGGTACTGGTTGAATCATTAATGAATCCGATGCCGTTTTTCTCACCCAGCCATTGGAGTCGATGCTCGACACCCCGAAATTCCTCGACAGCCCTGCGGATTACTTCCAGAGGGACTCCCAAATTTCTGCAAAGATTCAGCGCAGCCGCGACATTTTGTCGATTATGAGCGCCGGGAAGCTTGATGTTCCAGTCATCGGGAACATCAGCGACGCTAAAGAATTCTGCCCTTGCAGGCGCTTCCTTTGCAAGAGCCGCGCTTTCATGCTGATCCCCGTTGAAAACACAGAAATCGGCTCCGTTTTGATACGCGTACACCGCCTTTTTATCGTTAATGTATTCCTCCATACCTGAATAGCGATTCAGGTGATCCGGATAAATATTCGTGAAGACCGACGCCGCCGGCGAGAGCTTTGCGTCATGAAATCCCTGCAATTGCCAGCTGGAAAGCTCAAGGACAACGATGTCTTCCGGTTGAGCTTGCTCCAGTAGGGGAAGCGTAGCCTGGCCCAGGATGTTTCCCGCCAAGAAAGTCTTATACCCGTGCAGCGAGAGTATTTTGTGGGACAACATGGTAGTGGTGGTTTTTCCGCGGGTTCCGGTTATTCCGACTACTTTTCCCTGAAAATGCTTGCAGAAGAGGCTTTCGTCCATTTCCACCGGAACGCCATGATCCTGAGCAATCTTTAGGAACCTTGATGATCGTGGAACGTCCGCATTTCGGAGAATCATGTCCGCGTCAATGAAATCCCTTTCTATGTGTCCACCAAGATGCAAGGTGACGGACAATCCTCTGAGGCGCTCCACAGAAGTCGCCAATTCATGCTCATTCTTCAAGTCCGTGACTGTGACCCGAGCCCCGCATCTGATCAGGAACAACGTGTCATTGAGCCCGCGTCCAAGAAGACCCAGGCCCATGACCGTAATCCTTTTGCCTCGAAAAATTGATCGTGGATCAGGCACTGATTTTTCCTCGGAGTTTCATTCTTGAATCAATGTGAAAAAACAAGTTGGGCGAGGTCAAAAGCGTGGATACTCCTGTGTCTCATCGTCGTCGGTGAGTTCCATATTTCCAGCAGGCTTTCGTCGCACGAAAGTCGGTTCCGGATATGTTGCAGGAATGACCCCGCAGCGTGGGCAGACTTCTATAGGCGCCTTGTTGTTGAACCCGCACAAGGGACATACCAGCGGAAGCGCAGGCGCGCCGCCTTTCCCGTCGGTAAGCTGCATAATTTCACCGTCAAGGGAAATCACCAAGCTGGCTATGTTCCTCAGGACTATGTGCAGCATCTTGAGCTGCAGGAGAGGGTCGAGTTCTTTGAATAGCAAAGCATTAATTTGCAGCAGCTTGCAGTCATCTTGAGCAATTACTCCAGCCGACCTTTTTTGCCTGGCGAACGCCCCTATTTCGCCGAATACAGCGCCTGGAAGGAAATCAGTGAGAATTCTCGACTGCTTAACGACTTTTACATTTCCTTCCAGGAGAACGAAAAAGTTCGAGTCCGTTTCGTTCTCGTTAATGATGTGCTGACCCGCCTCGCAGGTTACAAACTCCCCTACCTTTATCAATTGGTCGATGTCGTTGTCCGTGAACAGGGAAAACATCTCGAATTTCTTCAGGCCTCGGTACTAATTCCTCGTCGGGCGATATGCCTGTATGTATGCCTCCCTTGAGGCATTCGCCCAGTGCATCTGCCAGATCTTTGGCGCTCGGATATCTCTTGGTGGGCGACTTTTCCAAGCATTTGCTTACGATTCGATCCAGTTGTTCCGGAATCTCTGGGTTTATTCTGCCTGGAGGAGGTGGGATTTCAGTGCAGATCTTCGACAAGGTTGATTCGGAGTTGATCCCTTTGAATGGAGACTGCCTGGTGAGCAATTCGAATAACACAACCCCCAGTTGATAAATGTCCACTCTGTGATCCTGTTCCCGCCGCAGCACCTGCTCTGGCGCCATGAAACGTGACGAGCCAACGATCGCCGGACGATGATGCCCTTTCAGATGTTTCCTGAACCGGGCAATTCCAAAATCAGTCAGTTTCGGAACACCTTGAGCGGAAATGATAATGTTTTCAGGCTTTATATCGCGGTGGACAACTCCCTGTGAATGAGCGTAGTCCAGAGCAAGAGCGATCTCGTATACTAATTCTATGGCCTTTTTAATGTTGAATGGCGAACCTCTTTGGAGTTCCAACAGAGTTCTTCCGTACACAAATTCCATGACTATGTACAGGAGATCGCCTTTTTTTCCCACATCGTAAATCACTACTATATTTGGGTGCAGCAGGGCTCCAGCTGTTTGAGTCTCCAGGAAGAAGTCCCGCATCAACTTTTCTTTGGGAGGATCAGAACCAGGGAGGGATTCAAGGTTGAAAACCTTTATTGCCACCGGCCTTCGGATAATCTTGTCATTGGCAAGGTAAACCCTTCCCATCCCGCCTTCGCCAATGAGTCGGATGATGTCGTAGCGTTTTATCCTTTTGAGTTTGGAAGAGTTCGGTTCGCTGCCCATAAGGCCCGGTGCTGTCCTCTCCTGTATTTGTTGTCGGTCCTATCCGCACAACTAAGCAATCAGATTTCTGATAAGATCAAAGGGCCATTGTCCGTAATCGCTATTGAGTGTTCAAAATGTGCGGAAAGCTTACCATCCGCTGTAACTGCGGTCCATTCGTCGTCCAGCAGTTTTATCCTCCAAGTCCCTTCATTGACCATAGGTTCCAAGGCAAGTGCCATCCCTGCCTGAAGCCGAGGGTTCCATCCTGGTCCTTTGTAATTGGGAATTTGCGGGGGCTCGTGCATTTGTCGTCCTACCCCATGTCCCACAAAGTCGCGCACAACCGAAAACCCTTGGGCCTCGACGTGTTTCTGAATCGCCCCTGAAATGTCCATGAGCCGGTTGCCTTCCACGGCTTGGCTTATTCCCTTGTAGAGAGATTCTTCGGTCACATGCAATAAATTCAGAGCTTCTTCGGACACCTTTCCGATCGCGTAGGTTTTGGCCGCATCTCCTACGAAGCCCTTATAAACCACGCCCACATCGATTCCTACTATATCGCCTTCCTTGAGCACGCGGGGGCCAGGTATCCCGTGAACCACCTCCTCGTTTACCGACGAGCAAATGGAAGCTGGATATGGTGTTTGATTCCGCATGCGATAGCCTTTGAAAGCGCTCTTGGCTTTGGCTTCATGAATCATTTTATCCGCGATTTTGTCCAGTTCCCCGGTGGTAGTTCCCGGCTGAATGATTTCTCCGATCTTCTGAAGAATTTCAGCCACGATGCGGTTTGCTTCCCGCATTACTTCTATTTCCTTATGTGTTTTCAGTATAATCATTCCGGCTTTCATCATCCTGCCTGTATTTCATGTTTCTGGGATTGAGTGAAGCATACCAGAACATTATGAACCGGGTAACTGTTCGGTGACGAGTTCTCCCTGAGTTTCAGGCGTTTCCCAACGTGTGGCCGTTGATCTTCAAAGACTCCAGACGTACACTTTGTCAGGCAACCCGAATCGCTGGTTTAAAATTCCGTTGATAAACTAAATTGATGAATAGATTACTCTTCCACCTGGCACAGAAGCATCTCCAATTCAGCTATTTTCAACAGAAATTTGTTAGTGGCCTCTTCCAGTTCCTCTGACATGAGATGTATTTGAGTGTTGACAGACTTATCGTCTTGATTTGTTGTTTCGCTCATAGTCTCGCCTCACAAAAAAATTCACAAAAAACCTGAACTATGCATCCCATAAAGCTGAATTATCGCGTAAAACCCATTAAGAACTCAAGCTTTTTCACGTGTTTTAGTATATATGCCTCAGAATAGAAATGCAATTTCCCAGAAACCGATATCAGCTCTATTTTTTTGACCCCTTAATGAGGAACTTGCTTGCATGAGGGAGAGAGACTCGCTGCGAAAGTGTCATTAAGAGTAAAGCAAAGCAATCTCATTGAGGCTGAGCATGTACAAACGGGAGACTGCCCCGCGGGACGAGAGACCGCTTGGCAATTGCAATGACGATTTCCCTCATGTTAGCGAACAGTTGCTCGCATTGTTTCTACTTTTGGGACTTCTGCGAGGTCCGTTTCGATCTATCGAAATTGACGTTGAGAATAGGTGAAATTGCTTGAATTCGGGTTGACAAACGGCCCTGAATCATGGAATATTTGCCTGTTGGGTCGCAGACCGTTCCGGTCAAGAAATCGCGTTCCAAACACAAATCGAACTGGTCACGAGAATTCATTCGGCTTTATTTTGAGGCCGTAGAGTCCTTGTGGACCGTCGAGTTTTCATTTTTTACAACGGAAGCTTTCGCCACAATGATTTTCAATTAAAAGCGAAATCACACCTGAATCGTAAAACGGAGGTAATCCATGGGTGATGAAGAGCGAAAAATTCTGGTGGTAGGGGGCGGGATAAGCGGGATGACCGCTGCTATCGAAGCCGCCGAAGCCGGAGCAGAAGTAGTTCTTGTGGAAAAAAATCCATCTTTGGGCGGCCGCGTGGCTCAGCTCAATCAGTATTTTCCCAAGTTATGTCCGCCTGCTTGTGGCCTTGAAATCAATTTCAGGCGAATCAAACAGAATCCCAAAATCACTTTTCTAACGTTGGCAGAAGTGGAGTCAATTACAGGTGAGCCAGGGAAATATGAAGTAACGGTCTCCATTAGACCACGCTACGTGAACGACAATTGCACCGCTTGCGGAAAATGTGCCGAGGCCTGCGAGACCGAGATCCCCAATCCGCTAAATTATGGGATGGATTCGGTGAAGGCGGCTTATTTGCCTCACTCAATGGCATTTCCTTTCAAGTACGTGATTGCCCCCGAAATTATTGGCACCGACGAAGCGAACAAATGCGCTCAGGCGTGCCAGTACAGCGCTGTTGATTTAACCATGCAGCCTGTAACTACTACATACAGTGTCGGCGCTATAGTGTGGGCGTCGGGCTGGGACCCGTACGACGCTACGAAAGTGGATTACCTCGGTATGGGAAACGTTCCCAACGTTATTACCAGCGTTATGTTCGAGCGCCTCGCTTCATTTTCAGGGCCCACTGCCGGGAAGCTTCTGAGACCGTCAGACGGCAAAGAAGTGAAAAGCGTGGCCTTCGTGCAGTGCGCTGGTTCGCGTGACGAAAATCATCTGGCCTACTGTTCTGGAATCTGCTGCCTCGCTTCACTCAAGCAGGCAACATACCTGAGAGAGCGTGTCCCCGACGGCAAGGCGTACATGTATTACATTGACGTCCGGGCAATGGGCAAATACGAAGATTTCTACGTCAAAGTAAACCAGGACGAAAATATCACTCTGACAAAAAGCAAAATCGCTCGGATCTCTCCGGACCCGGAAACGGGCGGAGTAATAGTTGAAGGCGAAGACGTCGGCAACGGAGGCATGGTCAAGCAGGTGGTGGACCTTGCGGTCCTCGCTGTGGGAATGGTTCCTGGAACCGCTTCTGTGAAGCCTTCTCTCGAGATGCAATATGATGACTTTGGCTTTGTCACTTCTTCCGGCGCTTCGGGAATAATACCCGCAGGATGTGTAAAAGCGCCCATGGAAGTGGCCGCTTCGGTGCAAGACGCCACAGGAGCGGCTCTTAAAGCGATTCAGTGCAGCGTGGGGAGGTAATGTTTATGGATCAGAAAATCGGTGTTTATATATGCTCTGGATGCGGTATAGGAGAATCCATAGACGTGGACGCCCTCTCCGCAGTAGCAAATGAGTTCAGCATAGCCAAATGCGAGAACCACCCTACCCTTTGTAACGCAGAAGGCTTCGCCCTCATAAAGAAAGATGTGGAAGCGGGCGACGTCAACAGCGTGCTGATTGCAGCGTGTTCCGGCAGGGTGAAAACTGACGTTTTCTCGTTCGATCCCATGACTACCATCATGGAGCGTTTGAATATTCGCGAGCATGTGGCCTGGTGTCAGCCTTCCGGACAGGAAGACACCCAGATGATGGCTGAAGACTACATGCGCATGTGGATAACCAAGGTAGAAAAAACCACGTTACCCAAGCCTTATCTCGAAGCGTCAGACAAGACCATATTGGTTGTCGGCGGCGGTGTTTCCGGCTTGCAGTCCGCACTCGACGCGGCCCAGGCTGGATATCAGGTGAAGCTCGTCGAAAAAGAGCCCGAGCTGGGCGGCAAAATGGTCCAGTGGAACAAGAATACGCCTTCCGGACCTCCATATCAGGAACTCGGCGATATCACAGTCCAAGAGACCATCGATAAGGTAAAAGCCAACGCGAATATAACCGTGTTCACCGGCACCACCATCGAGAAGTTGGCCGGTGCGCCGGGCATGTTCGATGCCACCCTGAGCAACGGTGCAGGAACCGAGCGTGTTGGTTCCGTAGTGCTTGCGGCCGGATGGAAGCCATATGACGCTAACAAACTGGAACACCTATCTTACGGCAAGTTCGCCGACATCATAACAAGCGTGCAATTGGAAGAAATGGCAAAGGCCGGGAAAATAACCTGTCCGTCGGACGGTTCCGAGCCCTCGGTGGTGGCTTTCGTGCAGTGCGCAGGCTCCCGTGATGAAAATCACCTGCCGTACTGTAGCGCAGTCTGCTGCCGCGTATCGCTCAAGCAGGCTGAATATGTAAAACAGCAAAACGAAGAGAACAAGGTGTTCGTCTTCTATAAAGACATGGAACACCAGAGCAGCATGAGGAATTCTACAAAAAGGTCCAGAAAGACGGCGTGGTTTTCGTCAGGACTGACACTGCTCAGATTACCATCGGCGAAGGCTCTGAACATAAGCTCAGTATCGAATGCACGGACGAGCTGCTTAACGAGCCGTTGATGGCTGAAGCAGACCTCGTGGTGCTGGCCACCGGCATGCAGCCTGCGGTTTTGGATGATCCGATCCTCAACCTGGAATATCGGCAGGGACCAGCTCTGCCTGAGCTGAAGTATGGTTTTCCTGATTCTCACTTCGTGTGTTTCCCGTACGAGACCCGACGCACAGGAATCTATACCGCAGGATGCGTCAGGCAGCCCATGACAGCTACTCGGGCGGCCAATGACGGCACTGGAGCGGCCATGAAGGCGATTCAGTGCGTGGAGATGGTGGCACAGGGCAAGGCAGTGCATCCCAGAGCCGGCGATATGTCATATCCCGACCTTTTCATTCAGCGATGTACTCAGTGCAAGCGGTGCACAGAAGAATGCCCCTTCGGCATGTACAACGAGGACGTCAAAGGGACTCCGCTGCCGCATCCGACCAGATGCCGCAGATGCGCGATCTGCATGGGGTCCTGTCCTGAGCGTATAATTTCTTTCAACAACTATTCCGTGGACATGATCGGCTCAATGATCAAGTCAGTGAACGTCCCGGATGAGTACCGACGAAAAGCCCCGGATTATCGGATTCATCTGTGAAAACGACTCTTTCCCGGCGCTGGATATGGTTGGGCTTCACAAGCTGCAATATCCACCGTGGGTGCGTTTTATTCCTCTGAGGTGTCTTGGTTCCATCAACCTTGTCTGGATAGCTGATGCTCTATCCAAAGGCATTGACGGCATAGTGCTGTTCGGTTGCCGTCATGGCGACGATTACCAGTGCCATTTCATTCAGGGAAGCGAACTAGCGAACACCAGAATGACGAAGATTAAGGAGACCCTGGACCGCTTGGTTCTGGAATCGGATCGCATCAGGGTGGAACAGATCGCTATTGACGATTACCACAGGTTACCGGGCATTTTGGAAGAGTTCACAGCAAAGCTTGAGGAACTTGGACCGAATCCTTACAAAGGATTCTGATAGGGGAAATATATGGAAACACGAATACCTTTTCTTGAAGTTAGTGATGCCATCGTGGCATCCGGGGCCGATTCTCTTTACTGGTGCATGCAATGCGGCTTGTGCACAGGCACTTGTCCGTGGCGTTTGGTGTCGGGAGAGGCTTCGGAGCAGTTCAATATAAGATGGGTACAGCGGCTCGGGCAGCTTGGGCTTGAAGGATTCGAGTCCGAAAATTGTCTTTTTGCTTGCACCACATGCAAGGCCTGCGCTGTTCGTTGTCCCAGAGGCGTTGACATAATCGGAAACGTGCGTGGAATGCGCAGCATGCTGGCTGAAGTGGGAACGATCCCAGGCAGCCTGAAGCCCATTGCCGGCAGCCTGCATTCTCAGGGGAATCCCTGGTCCGGAGACAGGGAAAAACGCACCGACTGGATCAAGGACGCTGAAGTCCCCACGTTCTCTGAAAACACCGAGTATTTCCTGTCAGTCTGCTGCACCTCCTGTTACGACGTGAGGAGCCAGAAGATAGCTCGCTCTGTTGCCAAGGCTCTGAATGCGGCAGGAATCAGCTTCGGCATTATCGGAAACGAGGAAAGCTGCTGCGGAGAGTCCATCCGCAAGATAGGCGACGAGGCGCTGTTCCAGAAGCTGGCAGAATCCAACATTGAGCTCTACAACAGCAAGGGCGTGAAGAAGATCATCGTAACTTCACCCCATTGCCTCTTACACCTTCAAGAATGAGTATCCCGAGCTGGGCGGTGAATATGAAGTCTACCATTACACTGAGATTCTCGGCTCAAGCAGTGGCTGACGGAAACTCAAGCTCTCCGGAGACGCGGCAGGAACCGTGGCAATGCACGACCCGTGCTATCTCGGCCGTCACAGCGAGATCTATGATCCGCCCAGGCAGCTGATCGAAGCCGTTCCAGGAGCCGAGCTGAAAGAGCTCTCCCGAAACAGGATAGAACAGCGTGTGCTGCGGCGGTGGCGGAGGCCGAGTCTGGATGGAAACCAAAGCAGGCGAACGCTTCGCAGAGCTCCGCATAACCGAGGCAGTTGATGCAGGCGCCAAGACGCTTGTTACCTCCTGCCCCTACTGCATCACCATGCTGGAAGACTCATGCAACGTCATGGGCAAAGCCGACCAGCTCAGAGTGATCGACCTATCCGAGTTCATAGCTGAAAAGCTGTAGAAAAGATAAAACCTTTTGAAGAGAATGCCGGGGAACCCCTTTTTGAAAAAGCGGTTCCCCGGCACCCCTCCCCAAAAACTTTTAGCACTTCAACGATTACGCCACCCGGTTCCCGCAGGAGTATCGACCTGCGCGGAGATTTGTCTCTTCCCCGACGAAAGCCTATTCCCCGCGAAAAAGCCCGGATAGGTTCCTGATGAGGCATTGGGAACTTGCTCTGAATGGCTTTATCGACTATACTATTGGGAAAAATTGCTAGTGCAAAGTGTCGAAGTAAGGCCAAATGAATCCATAAGGAATTGAGGAGCCCGCCATGTCTGATGAGAAAAGATCAGTCGACTATTATCAGAGAGCAGGGGATGTCGCATACGCGATCACCAAGGGCTTAATATCAATAGCAATACCATGCGGCGGCGAGCTTTTTTCTTTGCTGGTTCAGGCTCCTTAGGAAGATCGCCGAAACTCCTGGCACAAGTCAGTTGGGGATTATATGGCAAAGCTGATCAAGGAAAAGGAAGGACTGAGCATTGAAAAGCTTCGTGAAAATGAAGTTTTCATCTCCGTGATATCCCAGGCGACCTTGGCCGCTATTCGTACTCATGAAAAAGAAAAGCTCAAAGCCTTACGCAATGCATTTCAATTCGGCTTTGCCCACAGCTCCTGATGAGGACATGCAACAAATATTCATCCATATTATTGATAGTCTCACTCCTTGGCATCTGAGAGTCATGAAATCAGTGAACGCACTGTGGTCTTGGCACGACGAAAGGCCAAGACCCAATGGTGGACTGCCCGATCCGTATTTGTACCGCCGTGTCCAAACACTATTATTGAGAAAAGTTTTCCAGAACTGCAAGACCGACTGATTTCTTTGACTTCTTGTTGAGAGACCTCTCAAATCGAGGGTTGCTCGCTGTCACCTTAGAACACGGCGGTTTGGATGGAAAGGACTATTGTAGAATCGGTCCAACGCCATTGGGACTAGAGTTTAGGAAGTTCATCACGAGCCCGATCGCTGAATAGCCGATCTGTGAGTCTCATTTTTCTGCTAGTTCCCAGACTCCGCTTTTCATACTTGTCCTAAAACTCACGGTCCTCAGCTCATGCGGCTCATTCTCCACGAGCAACGAATTCTCAAGCAAGACCCTCACAGACGTGTTGTTCTGTGAGTTCGATATGCGTCGGTCACGGTCGCCCCGAATAGCCTCTGCAAGATCACCTACCGCTTCCGATCTGACGACTAACACTCCTTGTTTCTCAACAAGCTCAGGGAACTCCTTCTGAACACGCAGACAGCCAGCGCAACCCCGAAGGGGCGACACTGCAATAGCCACGGGTGTCAACCCGTGGAAAGCAGGCACCCTATAACCGAAATTCCCGGACCCCGAAGGGGTCGTCCAAATGGTCGCTACCTAGAGAAACCGTTCATCGTATTCTATCGTAGCCTCATTCAACAGCGCTTTGAATTCCTCCAAAAAAGATCGCTTGTAGTGATGCTCCTCCTGTCGTTTGATGTATTCAACCAAACGCTCTTTTTCCTTTTCCGAATGAGTGAACGCTCCGTACCCAACCTGCCAGTATGTAAAATGCGGGAAGAGATTTTGGCTTCTGATCGAGGCAGAAGAGCCCACTTTTATGTCCTTAACCAAAGTTGCGAGAGAAGCCTCGGGATGAAGACTCACGAGAAGATGGAGGTGATCGGGCGGTCCCGTTGATTCGATAAAGACGAGACCTTCGGCGTTTCACAATTCCCCAGATGTTCTATTGAAGAGGCTGTCACGACCACTTTCAATGAGCACCGGTTGTCGGTCTTTGGTGGAGAAGACAATGTGGTAGTAGACTTGGGTGAAGGTCGACAAGCGAATCCCCTTTTTACCTCTTGGTCGACCCCTGCGGGGTCGATGGTCTGTGGGAAACGGCTCGTGTCCAGGGGTGACCCCGTGGCTACTGTGGTGCGCCCCTGCGGGGGGCGCCAAGCAAATCCGTAAGTGCCTGCCTGCGATCTAGACGCTTGATCTTGAGGACATTTCCCACCGACCTTGTCGCACAACGTATCCCACTTTCCCGAGAATGGTTTCTGAGGGTCCCCATTTCTTGGGCGGTTTCGAGGAACAATTCCACTGCTTCGTACAGAACATCCAAGGCTGCTGGCGCGTGTCCCCACAGCTCATCACGTTGAAGTTTTGAAAAAAGTGACCCGCACCCAGCGAGCCCCGAAGGGGCGACACTGCAATAGCCACGGGTGTCAACCCGTGGAGAGCAGGCACCCTATAACCGAAATTCCTCGACCCCGAAGGGGTCGCCCAAATGGTCGTTACCTGACATAGAATCCAATCACCACGGTCGGAATTAGCAAGGGTGACCGCAGGCCGTAGCTTCGCTTGAGACGAATCCGAGAAAGGAAAAGGGACAAGCACTACCTCTCCTGCTGTAGGTGTGACCACGCAGCTTCCTCCTCCGGCCGGTTCCAGTCTTTTTCCAGTGCCGGCTCACTAAGTAGAGCGGTCTCATTCGGAAGTGCTACCGGAGCGTCTTCGAGTATTGTTAGAGAGCCCCTCGAGTGGACGCCAGTTGCACAGGTTCAAGAAGTCTCACGTTTCCCTTCTCGTCAATTACGGCTTCAACAGTTCGGATCATCTGCCTGCCTCCATGCTTACAATATACGAATTCCCGGCAGTACATCGAGAGAATCGAAACCGCTTCCGGCTGAAAACGCGGTCAAAAGTCCGCGGTATAATTGTGTTGATAATCGCTCGCTATCCTGAGAGTATCGCTGGCGACGAACGAACAAGTGACGGAGGCCCACAGAATGAAGAAGAAACTGCTGCTGCTTTGGGGATCGTGGCAGCTCTTGCGGTGGTGCTCTATTTCACTCTGCCAGGTCTGATGGTCAAGTGGGCCAGGGAATCCGAAAGGAAAGCCGCGGGGCTCCAAACAAAGAGCCTCCGCTTGGATGATCACGAGATAGTATATCTTGAAGGTGGCCAGGGTGAGCAGATCCTCATGGTCCACGGTTTTGCGGCCAACAAGCACAACTGGACACGTTTCGCCAAATTCATCACTCCTACCTATCATGTGGTGGCACTAGATTTACCGGGCTTCGGAGACAGCACCTGCCTGGAAACAGCATCTTATGGCATGGCCGACCAAGCAAAGCGGCTGGATCAATTCGCGAGCTTGGTTGGTTTCAAGAAATTCCATATTATGGGCAATTCGATGGGTGGTCACATCGCTGGACGATATGCAGTCATGTTTCCTGAGAAGGTGCTCACTCTCGGACTTTTTAACTCATCAGGAGTGAAATCACCTGTGCCTAACGAACTGGGGATAAAGTTGTCGAAAGGTGAACCAAACCCACTTATCGCTGCATCAGTTGAAGAGTTCGACCGTCTCCTCGAATTCGTCTTTTTCAAGCCTCCGGAAATCCCAGGATTAGCCAAGAAGCTCCTGGTAGAAGAAGCGGCGAAGCACAAACCCAGCAACCAGAGAATCGCAAAACAAGTTTCTGCTGAATTAGGAGCACTGGAGCCCGACCTGGGAAAAATCAAGGCTCGTACGTTTGTGCTCTGGGGCGACCGCGACCGAGTGCTGGATGTATCGTGCGTTCAGGTCCTGGAAAAAGGGCTGCCGAATTGCACCGCAAAAGTCATGAAAGACTGCGGTCACTTGCCCATGATCGAGAGGCCGCAAGAGACGGCGGAATATTACCTGGCCTTCCTGAAGGGTAAATAAGGGCATTTCTACGTCATGAATTGTGAGGGCGCATATGCCGAATCATAGGCTCTCATCGCAGCGCAATAACGGTCTTAGGATAAGCGGCCAAGAATCGGGGAGGACAAGACGCATGCGAACCCAGAACCGTCCCATCATGTTTTGGCTAATCATGGCGTATCTCGTTTTCGATATGGCCTTCTTTCTGGTTGGACAAACAGCCTCTCTCTTTGTGTACGATTTCACGGTCCGTATGGGCCTTCAGGAGAGCGTACAAGCAGTCGGGGAATATGGCGTGCAAGTCAACCGTTCCTTTGGGCTTGCGGACACGATCGTCGGCATTCCGCTCATGCTGCTTTCCCTTGTGGGCCTTGCAAAGAGAAAGCGATGGGCCTTTGCAACTCTGGCTGCCTTTATGGGGATATCTATTTACTGGCCGGTATTCTGTACTGGGCTTTTGTGGTTTCGTAACGGAGTGCAGACCTACAATCTGGAGCCAGGCATCGTATACGGCATCATCCTCGGTCTGCACGCTGCCCTTGGCATCTGGATCTTGGGTTACCTTATGTTTCGAGGCGAAAGATTAGTCGGGCAATGAAAACTGTTTGTCTAAAGATTCTTTTCGTGAAGGACTTTGAAACCAGTTGCGAATGCCTACCCATAGGAACGCGGCATTTTTCGGTTTCGTAATGGTAGTAGCACCTGAATATCCGCAGGTAATGGAGACGAGAACTCCACGTAGTGACCATCCTTGGGATGGGTAAAACCAAGCTCTGCCGCGTGCAATGCCTGACGATTAAGTCTTTTCAGCGGGTCCAGTATTTTCGCGTCCTTGATCCCGCCCTTCTTTCTGAGCTTGCCATAAACCCGATCTCCGGCCACCGGCAATCCCACGGAAGCAAGATGCACTCGGATCTGATGCGTCCGGCCAGTCTCAGGTGTGATTTCCAGCAGGGTCAGTTCGCCCAAACGTTGGAGCACCCGCCACCTTGTTACCGCTCGCCTCCCCTTTCCTGTAGCGGTGGAGATCCTTTTCCTGTCTTTTTGATGGCGACCAATGGCAGCATCGACAACTCCGCTGTCATCGCCAGGGTTCCCTCTGACCAATGCCAGGTAGATCCGGTGAACTGAATGCTCTTTGAACTGAGCTGAAAGCGATGCGTGCGCCCGAGCACTTTTCGCCAGGACCATCACTCCTGAAGTGTCCCGATCCAGCCGATGAACGACACCCCAGCGGTCCGGCTCGCCGACCCCGATCATTTCAGGTCTTGTGCTCACCAGCGCGTTCATCAACGTATTGACCGGACTGCCAGCCCCAGGATGAACCACCAGGCCGGGGGGTTTGTCCACAACGATCACGTCTTCGTCCTCAAAGACTATTCTGAACTCAGGGACTTCGGATTCTGCAGGTGGTTCATCGGGTTCTTCCGAGGCTATTACTATCCGATCGCCCGGATTCAAGACCGTCGACGGTCTGATCGCCAGGCCTTCCACGCTGATCAGGCCTAGCTTCATCAAACGAGCCACTGAAGAACGGGTGTGCGGAGTGCATGCAGCCAGCACTTTGTCTGCTCGGTCGGGCGACGTATCCTCAGGGACGACTAATTCTTGTGCTCCGGACATCTTTCCTTCGGCGGCCAGCGGGAGCCGCACTGATTAAGAGTATTTGGGGAAGAGGTGGCCTTCCGGCATGGAAGGGCGTGAATCCGCTTGAGCGTGAATCACCACTGCCGCTGAAAGCACGAAGCCAATTAGTAGCATCAAAATGCTTATCATCGAATGGATTTTATTACGCCTCGTTCAGCAATTATCACTTTCCAATTTATATGGGGCCTGCCTCACATGCAAGCGGACTGAAGAAGGAGCGATTGGAACGTGCTGGAACATGCTTCAGATTCTAAGGTGAGAGTAATAGAACCTCTGGAGCCGGGCCACCGGCCTTGCCATGTTGGCGGACGCTCCTTACTATTTCTTAACTAAGTCCAAATCATTTCTAAATGAGGCCCGTGTTAAAATCTTATGCAACGCGGGACGCGTGAAGGCGGCGGACGGAGGCATCCAAAATGGAAAGACCAAATGTCATGTTTCTATGTACACATAATTCAGCCAGAAGTCAGATGGCTGAAGCCTTTCTGAGAAGGTACGCCGGGGACAAATTCGACGTTTACAGTGCCGGTCTCGAACCGACGCAGATACACCAATTTGCCAAGCAAGTGATGGAAGAACTCGGATTTGATATGACAGGGCACAGATCCAAGGACCTGCAGCAGTTCCTCGGTAAGACCCACTTTGGATACCTTATAACTGTGTGTGCGCGAGCGGAAGAGCAATGCCCGATCTTCCCCGGAGTCAGTTTCAGACTGCACTGGCCTCTTGAGGACCCTGCCGCGTTTGAAGGGACTGAGGAAGAAAAACTGGATAAGTTTCGAGAAATTAGAGATCAGATCGACGAACAAATCACATTGTGGCTGAACGGATTGTCTCACGTTGCGCAATAAGGCTTCTCACTCCAAAGTAAGTTCAAGCGCTTTTTCTATTTGCTATTCGAACTCGCTTTGCAGCGGTCCAAAGCTTCGGTCACCAGTTTCGGAATCAGCGAGGCTTGATCGTGCAGCAGCGTACGAGGGTCCATGAGCACAGCGTCATCCTTTACCAGAGCTATGATAGCAGGATCTCCAAAACGCAGTTCTCTTTCCAATTTAGCAGCAGATGCTTCCCAGGGCCGGACAGAAACACGCGGGCCCGGAAGATCTCCCATAGGTAATGCTCCCCCGCCAACCCGGCCGACTCCCGGTTCAATTCCCACATATGCCCTTTCACCCACAGCGGCGTTTATTGCGACAGCCAGGGCGTCGGCAGCGTCCCCAAGCTTTTCGGGGCTGCGGGTTATCATGGAGAGAGTCGGAATCCCTGCCGACGGGCCTTCAGCACGCAAATATTCCTCGAACGTGGCCTCCAGCGCGGCCAGCGTCAACTTGTCCATGCGCAATGCCCTAGCCAGAGGGTTTGTGCGCATTTTTTCAATAAACTCAGCACCGCCGGCTAATATCCCAGCCTGTGGACCGCCCAACAGTTTGTCGCCGGAAAAACTCACTACATCTACACCACGACCCAGGATCTCCTGAACGGTAGGTTCCTCCTGCAAACCGTAAGGCGAAAGATCCACGAGGCAGCCGCTTCCAAGATCCATCATGGTCGGAATCTGCCTCTCCCGGCCTATGGGAAACCAATTCATCCAGCTCAACTTCTCGAGTGAATCCCACAATACGATAATTGCTAGGGTGAACCTTGAGAATCAGGGCGGTGTTTTCGTTTATTGCCTGAATATAATCGTTTGGATGGGTACGATTGGTGGTGCCCACTTCTCTTAGAATCGCTCCCGATTTTGCCATGACATCTGGGATCCTTAAAGAACCGCCAATCTCAATGAGCTCACCTCTGGAAACTATCACTTCCCGGCCCCTTGCCAGCGAATCCAGAGCCAGCAATACCGCCGCCGCATTGTTGTTGACTGCAAGCACAGCTTCCGCTGCGGTCAGCTCAAGCATAATCTGCCGCAGATGCGCATTTCTTTCACCCCTGCGACCTTGCTCCAAATTGTACTCGAGGTTTGAATAAGACATCGCTGCTTGAACGATTTTGTCAGCCACGCGTCTTGACAACGGCGATCGCCCGAGATTCGTATGAACTATTACGCCGGTGGCATTGATCACCGGCATGAGTCTCTTCCCCACCCGTTGGTGCAGAATCCTCTCTACACGGACAGCCAACGATTCCGGTGTGAAATCTAACTGGGAAGCCTTTCCTTCGGCGATTTCCTTACGTAACTCGTCCAGAGCTGCTCGAACCATGCGCTTGACTATTTCGTCGGAATATAATTTCCGGAGTCCTGCCAGATGCTCATCCGACATCAATTTGTCCACAGAGGGAATCAGACGCAATTTTTCCTGCAAGGTGGATTGTTCCATTCGGACACCTGTCAAGAAGCTGTCTTCAATTTGAACGAGTTTATTGTCGACTTAAAATCAGGGACCAACGAATTGAACTCCTCGGTGGGAGCAGAAAAATCCATAGTGATAATCTTATTGTTGGTAATCACCACGAAATGCCACGTTACGAGGCGGCCCGAATCTTCAGAAACTTTCTCTTTATAAGTGAGCGCCCGTGCTCCTTTGATTTTCACGGCTTTAATGTCCTGAGCAATCTTGTTTTTTTCTGCAGCGGTCTTGAGCACCTTGAACAGAGACTCTCCTGATTCACCGAACAAGTCTCCTATCACGAGGTAAATCTCAGCGGAATCCTTTCTCCATCTGAGAATTCCCGGCTCGTCCACGGCCTCGGATTTGAAGCCATCGGGGATCTTAACATCAAATATTCGATCTGGATGTTGCAGAATGCTCTGATCTAAGGATGGTTCCTGAGCACAAACAAAAGACCACTGTAAGAGCACCAAAACCAGGACCGGCAAGACTTTCGTGTGTAGCGTGTATCTCAAAGGGCGGCCTCCTTCGCTGTTCAGAGGATTGACCACAATCCTGCGAATTGATAGCATTTAAAATTCACTATGTCAAAAAGAGCGAGGCAAATGGAGAGTCCTAGACTTAGAAAAACTGCGATCGTGCGCGTGCTTGGGTGCAAGGTCAATCAGGCTGAGGCAGCTGCTATGGCAGCAATACTCGAAACCAAGGGTTATGAAGTCACTCCCGCATCCAAGGAGGCCGACCTGGTGCTTGTCCATACCTGCTGCGTCACAGCCAAGGCCGAGGGAAAATCCCGTCGCCTCATAAACAGATTAGCCCAGGAGTTCCCCTCTGCTTTGCTGGTCGTGACCGGTTGCCTCGCTGAGATAAATCCTGATATCGGGAATGGTGCGTCTAGATCTTTGATCATGGGAACATTTGAAAAGGATAGATTTGCGGATTTTCTGGACTCGCGTTCAGAAAACGAAACGGGAGTATTTTGTGAAGGCGCGTTCTTGTGTGACACTTTCGGCGATTTGGGGTCTCGAGCGATTCCTGAACGATCCAGGACATTCCTAAAAATTCAGGATGGCTGCTCTCAACGGTGCACTTACTGTATCGTGCCCATTGCACGAGGACCATCTCGAAGCATGCCTCGATCCACAGTCCTGGAGCGTGCCACGGAGCTGGATCGCTCCGGATACTCGGAAATAGTTCTCACGGGAATTCATCTTGGGTTTTACGGCCGTGATTTGCAGCCCCCAATCTCACTGGAGGATTTGCTGGAGGATTTGCTTCGTGAACCTTGCCTCACTCGTTTCAGACTCAGTTCCGTAGAACCGCAAGAGATCTCTCCGCGCCTCATTCGTTTGGCTGCTGGCGATTCCCGCATTTGCCGGCATTTTCATATCCCAATGCAGAGCGGTGACGACGCTGTACTGGCCAGAATGGGACGCCCTTACGATTCTGCTTTCATCAGAGATCTCACGCGAAGCATTCTTTCCGAAATTCCTGAGGCATGCATCGGGCTGGACGTTATGGTGGGATTCCCTGGCGAGGATGGCGAGTCTTTCAACAACACCAGAGAGTTGATCGAGCAATCCGCCGCGGCTTATCTACATGTGTTTCCATTTTCACCACGGCCTGGCACTCCAGCCGCTCAACTAGTGCCGCGAGTTCCCAACGCTGTGGCCACTCGCAGGGTAGAAGAACTGCGTGCTCTTTCAGACAGGATGAGAAGGACTTTTCATGAACGCTTCATCGGGGCCACTCTCACAGCAGTTGCAGAATCCGAACCCGACCCTAAAACTGGCGCTGTGATCGCAAGGACAGACAACTACATACCTGTTCGAGTTGTTTCCCACAGTGCTAGAGGCCTGTTTGACGTGAAGCTGCAAGAGATGGGTAATGAAATTTGGGGCAAAGTATTGACCTGATTAGAGGGAAGAAACACAAGGCTTCTTCGTCGATTTGGAAATTCATTACCCGCTGTGGACAGGAAAAATACCGATTTTGACTTGTCTTTGGCCCTGTGATACTTTTTTTTATGCGTGGAGGAAATGCATGAGTCTAGAAATTACGACCGAAATTGAAGAAATGGTTCAAACCATACTTCGTACCGGCGAATACGAGAGTGAAGCTGAGGTATTGCACGAGGCGCTGACGCTGCTAAAAGAACGTGATCGCCTGCGACTCGACATAAATCGTGGACTATCGGAACTTGATAGAGGAGAACGCTTAGAGGGGGACAAAGGTTTCGCAGAACTTGAAGAGAAAGTGGCGCAACTCTCCAAGAACAGCCAATGAGCAGACTTCATTTCTCTCCATCGTCTCGACACGATCTACATGAGATTTTTGATTACATCGCGCTACACGACCGCTTGGCCGCGACAGATTTTGTGAAAAGGTTAAGAGAGGTCTGCAGCCACGTTGCCCGTTTTCCCAAAATGGGACTCCAACGCGACGACATTTCGCCCGGCTTACGATGCTTCCCAACAGGAGACTACCTCATATTTTATAAAACTGGTTAAGGTTTCACAGACATCGTGCGGGTCCTACATAGTTCTCGCGACTACCGTCAATTATTGACATCATGACACTTACAAGACAAAGCCTTGACGACGTGCAGCGACCCGATACAGTAATCAGCTCTCTGTGGCACGAGTTCTTCTTATGAGTTCACGGGCCTTGGTGAGTGAAGTGAGCACCTTCTGAAGATTTTCAGGGTTGCTCTCTTTGAAGTAGGCGAGAATTGCGTCGCAGGCCTGATACGTGCTGGCAATGGATTCACGAATCACGGTATGAAATTTTGAGTACTTGGACGGCGGAATTATTGAAAAAGTCTTTGAATCGAGTATCTGCAGTTCTCTCTTCATGCTGTCCATCTTCAAAAGCAGCTCTTTCGGCACGAACGGAGCGGCAGGATCCGAGGGATCGTAATCAGCGATGTTCAGCGAAGGGGCTCTGGTCATAAGCAGAGAGAGTTCCTCGAGAATGGGCGCTGCCTGTTTCAGATAGTCCCTGACCTCTCGGCTGTGCAGGGCGTCTTGGTCCAGGGGCGAAGGAAAAAACTCCTTCGGGCCTGGCACAGGCTGTTCGAAAGTCGGAACCGTCTCCTTCGGAAGCGCAGTCTCCTCAACGGGCTCGGATGGAGGTTGCATTGGAACAGCTTCTTTGGGCAGTGGTTCAGATTGCACTGCGGGGGGCGGTATGGGCCCTGGGGTGGGAGCAGGAGCCGGTGTGGGAACAGGTTCAGGAACGGTCTCCTTGGGGGCCTTAGGGGGCGTTTCTGGCTGAGTCACAGTGGCCGGAGACCCCGGCAATGACTCCCCGGAAGGGATCTCAGGGGCTATTTCAGCTTCTTTGCGAGCCTCAAGATTTATGGATTCATCAGAGTCGGCAGCACCGCGAAGACGAGCGCTTTCCATTGGAATGTGCCTGGCAGAATCCCTGGCCGGTTGGTTTTCAAGCAAAGCGGGGATGCTCGGCGCCCCGGCTTTTCGCTTGAGCATTTCCTTCTTCGGAGGAGGAGCCTCAGTAATTGGCTCCGGCGCCTGTGGAGATCTGAACGGAGGCACTTCCTCCTTTTCAGTTGCCGGTTCTGCTAGATCCGCTTTGGGGGCTGGTTCTTGAGGTGTGCGTGCGGCTGGATCGAAGGGAAGCCTCAGCAACTCTTGGGCATTCGGCCTCGCTCCAGAAGGAACCTGTGGCGCAACCGGACCGGGAGAGTGCGGAACAGGTTTAGGCATCTCTTTGGGCTGAATCTGCTCTGCGGGTATTGTGGCAGAGGACGGTTCTTCTGACGCCGGTGGCTCAGGCTCTTGCACAGGGGGAGGTGCAGGATGCTTATTTCCTATGATGCTGCGCATTTTTATTTCCGGGATGGGAACAACATACCCGGAATCCCCGATCTGGCCGGGGGGGGCATTAACCTCGACCGCCTCGTTTTTTCTTTCAGCCGGCTTATGTGGAGGGGCGGCCCATACAGCACTCGCTGACACTGCGACCATTAGAGCAGCGTACAACACTATTAGCCGTCCACGGACCAAGAGCCGACACAGGCGTGACGCCTTGGTATTCGGGTCTGCCTTCTCATTCTTGGAGCCAGATTTTCCGGATCTGCGCAACAAAGAGTCTGCCCTCGGTATTATTTCGGAACTGGCGCATCGCCTTCGCGACGATCTCAGGACCATTTCCGAGGAATTATTCTGATTTTAATCTGTTGAGGTATTTTGGTCAAGTTCTGTGAGAGATTTTTGAAGTTCTGTAGCCGAGGCGGGTCGGGGCTCAAGCATATGTATCCGATCGAGAATGCCGTTAATGAAAGCTGCTGAGTTTTCCGCCCCGTATTTTTTTCCTATTTCAATAGCCTCGTTCAGTATGACGCGGCTGGGAATCTCCGGGAAATTAGTTATTTCAGCTATTGCCATGCGTAAAACGTTTCGATCTACCCTGTCGATCCGATAAAGCTTCCAGTTATGGGAGAGTTTCGAAATAAGCTCATCTATAATGGCTCGGTCTCTTGACACCGCGGCCACAAGCTCGCGGGCAAAATTCTTTATTACCCTGTGGAGCTTGAGTTCTTCGTCATCATCTTCGTGAAAATGAGTCTCAAGAAACTCAAGGGTCTCCAAAGGATCCTGTTGTCTTGCATCCGCAGCAAACAATATTTGCAGCACGAATTCTCTGGTCTTGCGTCTGGAAGGCACTTAACTGAAAATCACCAATGACTTGTAGGTTTAGACCTGTTTCAGAAGATTAGCCATTTCTATAGCAGACATGGCTGCTTCCGCACCTTTGTTCCCTGCCTTTGAGCCTGCACGTTCTATGGCTTGCTCCAGCGTGTCGGTGGTCAAGACCCCGAAACTGACCGCTATCCGCGCCTCCAGTGAAATCTGAGCCACGCCTTTGGCCACTTCAGACGCAATATAGTCGAAGTGAGGCGTGGAACCGCGGATGACCGCGCCAAGGGCCACGACAAGGTCGTACTTTCCTGATCGCACAGCAGCGGAAACGGTCTGTGGAATCTCAAACGCTCCAGGAACCCTCAAGATTGTAATATCCTCATCGGATGCGCCATGACGCACGAGAGCATCAGTCGCGCCGGAGATCAATCTTGAGACTATGAAATCGTTGAATCTGCTGGCCACAAGAGCGGCCTTGAGGCCTACCGCATGAAAACCGCCCTCGATTGTTTTAGCCATGTAGCCTCCGAATTATTTCATACCGAATATGACCGGCAATATAGCATTTGCCAAAAATAACGGTCGTTTCTAGTCACTCCTGCGAAGGCAGGAACCAGAAGCTGGGCCCGGATCAAAGCCTGCCCCGGACCACGATCCGGGGTCCGGAGTGACGGGTTGCCATTCCCGTGAGCGGGACAAATTTTGGCAATTTGTATAAGTAAATTCAACCCAAATCCATTTACTGAATTTGCGTCTGATGGGCAGGCTCGAAACGCTGCACCACTACAACTGTTCGCCTTCGACAAGTAGCACTCTCAGGCTCAGATTTTGAGTTCGTACAGATGTCCCATCTTCTCCTTCTTGGTCTTCAAGTATCGGAGATTGGTGGAACATGCCTCTACGACAATAGCAACCTGCTCGACCACTTCCAGGCCGTAGCCCTCCAAGCCCACTATTTTAGTCGGGTTGTTTGTCATGAGTCGCATCTTGCGAACCCCAAGATCCGCAAGCATTTGAGCTCCTATGCCATAGTCCCGGAGATCCGGCTTGAAGCCGAGTCGCAAATTGGCTTCTACTGTATCGCAGCCTTGATCCTGAAGAGCATATGCTTTTATTTTGTTGAGCAGACCGATTCCTCGCCCTTCCTGCTGCATGTAAAGGATGACCCCCGTGCCTTCCGCTTGGACCATACACATCGCCTGGTCCAGCTGAGGCCCGCAATCGCAACGCTTGGAGCCGAATACATCCCCCGTTAGGCATTCCGAATGAACCCGAACGAGGATAGCTTCATCAGGATCGATGTCGCCTTTGACCAAGGCAACATGGTTCAGTCCGTCCACATCGTTTTCGTATACTATGAGCCTGAAATCACCGCCAATGTCGGTGGGCAGCGTCGTCTCTGCGCCTCGCCGCACCAACCTCTCTTTCAGCATGCGATACTTAATTATGTCTTTTATTGTACATATCTTAAGATCATGCTGTTCCGCTATCTTGATCAAGTCCGGCAGGCGGGCCATTGTCCCGTCGTCATTCATTACCTCACAGATGACGCCCGCTGGAGTCAAACCAGCAAGTCGAGAAAGATCCACGCTTCCTTCAGTCTGGCCGGCTCTAACCAAAACACCGCCACGGCGAGCCCTCAACGGAAAAATGTGTCCCGGAGAAACAATGTCTTTGGGGGTAACATCCTCGTCTATTGCTGTGAGGATGGTAATAGCGCAATCGGTACGCGGAGATTCCGGTCGTGACTCCCTTAGCCGCCTCTATTGAAATCGTGAATGCGGTTCCATAGCGGGACTCGTTATTGTTCACCATCATCGGCAGTTCGAGAGCGTTTATCAAGTCCGGAGTCATCGACAGACAAAGTAGGCCACGACCGTATTTTGTCATAAAATTGATGGCTTCAGGCGTGACTTTTTCCGCGGCCATGGTTAGGTCGCCTTCGTTTTCGCGGTCTTCATCATCGATAAGTATTACCATTCGACCTTTTTTAATTTCGTCGATTGCTTCCTCTACGCCAACCAATACGCCCATTTAAGGGTCCTCCTTCACATGAAACCGTGTTCTTTGAGTATGTCTTCGTTTACACCGGAGGAGTCTCCCCTCGATAAAACGAATTTTTCAATATACTTGCCTATGAGGTCAAATTCAACATTTACCCTATCATTGATCTTTTTTTCGGTCAACCCTGTCAGAGCCATTGTATGGGGAATGATCATGACCCAGAAGCGCCGATCTTGCACACGGTTGACGGTCAGGCTGACTCCATCGACGGCCACGCTCCCTTTGGCCACGAGATAACGGCCGGAATCCACCTCAAACCCCAAGAGAAACCCTTCCCCTGCGGGACGTATTTCGACGAGTCTTCCCACACAGTCTACATGGCCGGCAACCAGATGCCCCCCAAGCCGCGAATCCAGTCGCATTGCCTTCTCCATGTTGACCCTGGAACCAACCTTCAAATCGGATAGGGTTGTCACTCCAAGCGTCTCCGGAGAAACATCAGCAAAAAACTCACCTCGCGATGCATTAATCGCGGTCACGGTCAGACAGGCTCCGTCCACCGAGATCGAATCCCCTTCTTTCACGTCAGACAGTTCTAGGTCGGATGAAATACGAATCCTAACGAAACCGCTTTTCGGCTCGATGGATTTTATTTCTCCTTTGGCTTCCACTATTCCGGTAAACATTCAGCCGGCCGCTCCATTCCCACCAACGGCTTTGCGTTTCCACTGGGGGGCGTATTCAATGCAATCAGCATACAACTTCTTGTACGGGTAATAAAGCGACTGACGCAAGGATAGTCAATTGTCATCTACAAGTCGAATTGTATCAGGTTTGTTGGCAGATGTGCCGTTCCAAAATAAATGTCTGTTTCTTACACGTCCCATGGACGAGAGAAGATTCGATTTGAGGTCCGGCACATCTTGCTCCACGTCTTTCAGGAGCTGTTTGATCCATTGTCTTCGTGAGCCACTCATTCCCTGATAAGCGCATGAGCACCCAAGTATAGGAAACCCGAGTTTACTTGCAACCGTCCGCGTCATGTCTTCTTTCACATACACAAGTGGTCTGATTACAATGTTTTGGCAGTCGTCCGCCAGCAATTTGGGACTCATCCCTTTTATAGAGCCGTTAAAAAACATGTTGAGCATAAGCGTCTCGATGAAATCATCCAGATGATGACCAAGCGCTATTTTATTCCAACCCTCCCGAGCAGCAAACGAATAGAGCATCCCTCTGCGCAATCTGGAGCAAAAAGAGCATGGATTGGTTCCGTCTGTAAGATTTTCGTTCACAATATCGATTATATGGCCTTCGATGGTCTCATGCCTGATACGGTCTCTGTTCAAGCGCTCCTCAAGGCCAGAAAGATCGAACGCATCTCCTCCTGGGTGTATAGTGACTGCGGCAATTTCGTATTTTATGGGCGCTTTGCGCTGCAAATGCCTGAGAGCATAAAGGAGAGACCAGGAATCTTTGCCGCCTGACAGTGCCACCAATATGCGATCCTGATCCTCGATCAGTTTGAAATCGCCTATTGCTCTTCCCACCAGACGCGTTAAATTTTTAAAGATTTTGTCGTTAGAAAGCATTTTTTTGCGATCAAGTCGGAGATTTATGGGACATACGTTAATGTGCGACCGAACGACAAGAGAACACACTGCTTCCAAGTATCGGATTTCATATACAAAAGAGAGAAAGCATATCCTCGGTCCGAGGCGCCAGCAAAATAGACCACGACTGTATACGTGTACGGTATTTTCCACGATTCATCAAGGTCTGGGCGAAACGGGGTTGGGAGAGGATCGCAAAAAGGCTATAATAGCCGAAACTTCAAACCATAATCTTTGATATATGGAGCGTATTAACTTGATCTTCCTAAGCAATGTTTCAAAATTCTTCAACGGGAAACCTTTATTCGGGGATGTGAGCATAAGCATTCACCGCGGGGACCGAACGGGAATAGTAGGACCTAACGGCGCGGGAAAATCCACCATCCTGGGCATGATGGAAGGCGTGATTACTCCAGATGAAGGCGAAATATCGATTGAAAAGAGAATCCGTATGGGGGTGCTGCGCCAGGAATTGATACAAGGCAATGATGGTCCAATCCTGCGAGAAATAACGAACATTTCAGATGAAGTGAGGCAAATCCGAGAAAGAGTCAAATCGCTCGAGAAAGAAATGGCGCATCTCTCTGAGCACAGTGAAGACGCTGATCAGATAATCGAAGAGCATGGCCGTTTGTCGCATGAATTGGAGGGCTATGGGGGTTACACCCTTGAAGCGCGTGCTTTGAAAGTCCTTGGAGGGCTCGGTTTCAAACCTGAAGACGCGAATCGCAGATGGAGCGAGTTCTCCGGCGGTTGGCGCATGAGGGTAGCACTCGCCAAAATACTGCTTGCAGAGCCTGACGCCTTGCTCTTGGACGAGCCCACCAACCACCTTGATTTGGAAAGTCTCCTTTGGGTAGAGAGCTATCTCATGGGATTCAAAGGCGCCCTCGTGCTGGTTTCGCATGATCGCGCGTTCTTGAATCGGCTGGTGAATAGGATTATCGAGGTGGATAGGGGTAAAGTGTCCATTTACTCAGGTAATTACGATCAATACGAAACGACGAGGCAGATGCAGGAAGACGTTCTGATATCCGCGTATAAGAACCAGCAAGATAAAATAAAACACATTCAGAAATTCATTAATCAAAACCGCGTCAAGGCACGGACCGCGAGCCGAGTCCAGAGTCGTGTAAAAATGCTGGAAAAAATAGAAAAAGTCGAGCCTCCTGCGTGGGCCAGGACTCTGAAATTCACATTCCCCCAGCCACAACAGGCAGGTCGTAGAGTGCTCGAAATATCCGGCATGGTGAAAAGGTACGGAGCCAAGACCGTTTATCAGGATTTCAGCTTTAACGTGGAACGCGGGGATCGTATCGGTCTGGTGGGACCTAACGGCGCGGGAAAATCCACCCTGATGAAAATAATGGCGGGAGAGATTCCTCATGACGAAGGCATCGTGAAGTATGGTTACAATGTCAAACCTGGCTATTTCGCTCAGCATCAATCCGAAAGCCTGAACACAGATAGGAGCGTGCTGGAAGAAGCGTATGGTGCGCCTGGGATTACCGAGCAAGAAGTGCGAAATATACTGGGCGCGTTTCTGTTTTCCGGGGACGACGTTTACAAAAAAGTGAAAGTGCTTTCCGGGGGGGAAAAAAGCCGACTCGCTCTAACAAAAATACTGTTGTCTCCGCCGAATTTTCTTCTTATGGATGAGCCCACAAATCATCTCGATATTCCTTCCTGCGAAATTCTTGAAGAAGGCCTGAGGAAATACAGCGGGACCTTGATCTTGATAACGCACGACAGGCAGTTGATGAACACCATATGCACGGGTATCCTGGAAATCGAGGCTGGCACAGCAGAATACTATATTGGAAACTATGAAGATTATCAGTACAAGAAAAGACTGTCTGCCGAGCAGGAGGAAGATGTTTCCGCTGTCCAACCTGCCGCTGTGGACCGCGTGGACCGCGAGGACCCCGAGTCCCAGAGAGAATCACGAAAAGAAAAGAAACGCCGAGAAGCCCAGAACAGAATAGCCCTGTTTAAGAAACAAGCTCCGATAAAGAAGGAGATTCAACGAATAGAAAAACTCCTGGAAACGAAAGAGGCCCGGAAACGAGAGATCGAGGGCCTAATGGCCGATCCGTCCATCTATGAGAAAAGAGAGATTGTCCTTCCGCTTCTTGAGGAAGACCCCATTCTGGCCAAAGAAATCAAAGAGCTGGAGTCACGGTGGGAAGAGTTGCACACGCAACTGGAGGAGATTGAAAGGACCACAATGACCGGTTAGCTCAATTTCGAAACAATTCAACTTAATCGCCCGGCTACTTTCTGTTTCGACTCTCCGGGACGAAAAATAGGAAGCAAAGTTCTACCACAGCCTCCTTGAAGAGATAATTTCATGAGCAAAAGAAATGGTGGGGCAGGCGTCTCGCCTGTCGATTCAATGTCCGGCAGATGCCCGTCCTGCCGAAGAAAGTGCTACTCGTTTGACCAGGTATTGGTATTGTAGGGGTTGCCAGAAACTATGACGTTTATCCGATGGTCGAATTCCAAAGACTTCGTAGGGGTCGGCGTCCCCTGCCGACCCACGGCCCGCCGCTACGCATTATTCTTTGCGCAATCGCACATTAATTTTGGCAACTGCCATATGGCCTATGCTGCGAGCCCTTGAGCGAGGAACGGGAAATAGAGCGTAAGCCTTCACTTGTGCGCGAAAGGTTCCCATTACGAGGAGAAAGGAGACGAAGCAAATCTCCCTCTTGTCAGCAGGAAACCCAATGACAGTGCTTCGCTTCGCTCGCAATGACGCGTTCGGAGTGGACTTCTCTTCCCCCCTCAGTTAGTGCTTTCGGCCGATCAGTCGGATCATCCTCTATGATAAAAGATGCTCATCGTGTGCTTATCCTGGCCAATATGCTGAAATACCCCGTCAAACGCTGCTTGAACTTCTTCCAAATTGGGCCTTCTCATGGGGTCTAAATCCAGCATCCTTTCTACTGTAGCGGCTATGTGCTCGAAGGTGGTGTTTTTGCTGAGGAATGGGTTGAGATCCGTGAGCTTGGGCCTAGGCTCTTTTTCTATCCTGAGAATCTGACGCACAAGATCCTGTCGGGTCTTGGTTTTTGGAAAAATCATAGGGAGCTTTCCCGTCAAAAGAACGGTGAAAATTGCAGCTGCACTATAAAGATCAGACTGAAAGACGCTTTTGCCCTTCGCCTGCTCCGGAGCCATATATGCGAAGGTCCCAACAACTTTGCCTTTGAACAAATCGTCCACTGCCCCCGGACCTATAGACAATGCCACGCCGAAGTCTATCACCTTTATTCGATTGAGCTTTTCATCTTCATCAACCATATACAAAATGTTGTCAGTTTTCAGGTCCCGATGAACAACACCTTTGGACCGAAAAAACTTCAGACAATCCAGGAGCTGATTGACAATATTTTCCAACACAGTGAGCGTGAGTTTGCTTTCAGTATTGAAGGGAGGTTTGTATTTCTCCAGCCAGTTCTTTTCTACCAATTGCGTCAGATTGTCATTGGGGTGATACCCATTAATCATTATTTTTTCGCCGTCTTGCTCTATAAGACCGTGGTAATCCACCACGTATGGGTGCTGTTCAGGCAGTTGCACTCTGGCGTGCATCTTGGATTCGTACTCCAGCAGAGCCTCCGGATCGCCGAGTGCCGAAGAAATATGCGCCTTGACCCTCTTGAGAGCCACGATCTGGTCCCTAAAAATCCCAACGCTGACAGATCCCATAGCTCCCGACGATATGTCACCAAGTATCTTTAACTTCTTGCCCTTCACCTGGCCAGGGTTTTCCAAAGAATCCATTATCAGCTTGAAAAGACCGGCCATCTCATCTCTGGTTTTCGAGCTGAAGCAGCGGCTGGTCTGTTCCAGGTCCTCTGCTGCCTTCTTTTCCATATTCGAGCGATCCAGCAGGGGTTTATAGGTTTTTACCGCCTGCGCGGCCCGTGCGTAGTCATTAAATCTGTGGTCCCCGTGATAATTTCCGAAAGATGAATAGTAACGGTAAAGAAGAAAGCTCAAAGGCAGTTTGCCGTTGGGATTCTCCAAATAAGCGTGGATCAGTTCCAATACTTTTGCGAGAAGATCTCCGCCGCGACGTTTTCTGCTTTTGATTAATTTTATTCGACTCGTAACCTCTTTCGGGTCGTCCAAGTCAACATAGTCGCTCTGAATTTCAAAGAGGGTGCTGAAATCCATGAAACAAATCAGCCAAAGATGATTCGAGATCCCTTGGATTGAATCGAGGCCTTTGGAAGTTTTCATCAGGTGGCTCAAAATCTTTTCATGAATAAATCTGGCAAGCACGTCCTTATAGTATCCGGAAGCGATACGGTCCACGCTAAAGCCGCAGCGAAATAAAAACCAGGCTAACTGCGTCAGATCTTCTTCCGCTTCCTCTTTGGAATGGTTTCTGAAAAGGGAAAATAAGCGGCTCCGTTCGGGCTCGTTTTCGAGCATTAGATGATGCAGCTCGAGCATGGCCCTTCGCACGAGATCGGCCATGCGACCTATTGTGTAATCGTGAGATTCGGATTCTTCGCGCACGAAAAAGCAAGGGATAAGGGTTGTGGTTTCTCGATCCAGGAGCGCATATTTCTTCTTGTATTTTTCGTTAAGATCCTGAAGTTTCCTCTGCATCACGTCTATGTCTTGAGGCGTAGGCCTGAGGTTGGATTGCGCATCCAGCCATTTTACGGCGTACAGGAACAGTCTGCCTTCATGTTCGATTTTCTGAATTTCGTTGCGACTGTCGATGAGAACCTGTTGATCTGGAAACCGTTGAGACTCCCTCAAGAGATGATAGAGCACTTCATAGAAAGTGATCTCGTTCTTTTCCAGGTGAGGCAGGAGATCTCTTATGACCAACAAGAGATAAGGAGCTGTATTTTTAAGGGCTTTTCCTATTTGGCCGAGAGGATTGATCTCACCTTTCTTGGCAAGGTGGGCCAATTCAGCATAGTGTTGGATTACCCGGTAAAGATCTTCCCTGAGGGACTGGGAGTCCCGTTCCATTTGCAGCGCATCCTTATATTGTCGTCTTCGCAGGAACTTAGAGTATTTCCAGCGTTATGCAGCACGTTCATCTGCATGACAGCGGAACTCGGGTAAACATCCCGAGAACTCGCGCTGTTTTCTTCTTTTGAAGCGCCGAAGAGAATCCACCAAGCGGTTGAGCGCCTCTCATACTATGAAAACAAATGCCTCTCACCCATCGCCGGCGTTGCCCGCGCGGTAAACCTAACGATGTTGACCTACCTGTTCTTGCGTTTGGACGTGAGGCGGATGAGCTTCTTGAAATCAGGAATCCTCTTGAGTTCCTGCAGCGCCTTCTCGGACATCGCGCGTTTTATGACGGCCTCCCCTCCGGCGCGCACTGCCAGGTGAAGAGTGTCCAATGCTTGTTGGGAACGTCCCGTCTTCGCGTAAACCAGGGCGGCGTTATAGTGCAGCCATTCAGGCTCGAACGGCTCGTTCTGGCTAAGAGCTTGCTGGTAATAACTGAGAGCTGCCTCGTAGTTGCCCATTTCCATGTTGAGATAGACCAGACGGCTCATGGTATAGGGCATCAACCCGCTGTAGCCCTGTAAAACCCCGCGAATCTGCACCGACCTCACTTTATCGCCCAGTATCCAGTGGGCCACGGCGAGATCAGCAAGGGCGAACTGATCATTGGGTTCCTTTTCCAAACCGGTATCAAAATATTTGACGGCAGATTGCGGTTCATGTTTCTTGTAAAGGAAATAGTACCCAAGATGAAAATCTACCTGCGAGTCGTTGGGGTCGCTCTTGAAAGCTTGCTGAAACAATTGCATCGCTTCGTCTTCACGTCCCATCTCCAGGTACAGATGTCCCAGCTCTGTCAGAAACTGACTATCCGCGGGATTGATATCCACAGCTTTGCTGAGATAGCGTAGCGCCGTTTTGTAATCGGATTCGTCAAAATAAATCAGGCCGATATTAAAATAAGGGTCTCCATTTCCGTCATCGAGGCTGATGGATTCCAGAAAGTCTTTCTTTGCCTGCGTAATCTTGCCCATCTTCCAACAGATCAGCCCGCGGTTGTTGAACAGGTAAGCGCTTCCGCTTCCGCTGAGCCGAATAGCATTGTCTATAAGGGCTAGCGCCTCATCCAGAAGATCTTCATCGGTACTTCGAGAGAGCACGATCATTCATTTCTCTTACGAGGGTTTCTCGTTCCCACTCCTTGGCTACGCAATATACGCTATGGCCTCGACGGATCTCTCTAAGGTCTGTTTCTTTCAGAATCACGCTGAAATTATTGACCTCGATTAGATCTTCATCAGTAGTAACTTCCACGGCAAAAACCGGGACTTGTCCCTTTTTTTCAAGGAAGTTCAGATAATGAAAAAACTTGTCCTCCGCAAGGCCGTCATTCTCCCATATCTCATCAGGGTTTTCCAAAGTGAAGTCAATCCAAGCGATGAAATCCGCCTTGTTCAGCTGTCCAACACTCGGCACAAGTGTAGGGAAAGCCTCCAGTATCGCTTGGCGGCCAGGGAAAGCAGGAAGAAAACTCTCGTAATCATCAGACTGCTTTTTCTTCGTGAAAAAAAGATCTTCCAAATCCCTTGTTGCCATACGAAACCTCTGTGGATGAGCTGGAGTTTTCCTGGGCGATTCGCGATGTCCCCGGAGTTCCGGGTTCCGTTTCATTCAGTCCCAGTCACTCTCATCACACGGTCCTCACAAAAAAAGATAAACCGCTCGCGTCAAGTTCATGAAAATTTACCACGAACCTGCGGTATCGTCAATCCAGCAGAGCAAGACCCAGGCATTATCGACAGCTTGCCTTTCAAAGCCACTGTCATGTTCCAGGACTGGAAAACTCTTCCACATCGCGGCTCAACACAATCGCTCCTGTTGCCAGGATCGCTGCGGTTTCCGCCCGCAGAGCGCTCGGTCCCAGAGATACAGGTTGGAAGCCGCAGTCAAAGGCTTTGGACTCCTCATACGCCTCCAGTCCGCCTTCCGGGCCTACGAGGATGAGGATATTTTTGTGCAGCCTGTCCGCCATGACCGACCACATAGGTACAGCGCCAGCGGTCCGCGAAAGCATGAGTAGAGTCTGTTCGTGTTCCATGTCCTTCAGAAGTTCAATTAGCGGAGTGGGGGCGAAGACTTTGGGGACTGTTATCCTTCCGCATTGAGCTGAAGCGATTGCCACTGTGGCTTCCCATCTTTCTTTCTTTTCCTGAGGTCTTCTGTTTGCACGCTCAGTCAAGAGAGGGATAAACACCGACACGCCGAGTTCAGTGCAATGGCGGAGTATTTCCTGCATGGGCCCTGGTCGCAAGCAAGCAAAAGCCAAGGTGATCTTTAGATGTTCAGCTTTCGCGGCGATCGAATCGCAGATCAATCCCGATACGGAATCTTGGCTGACGCTGGTCAACTTTACCAAGTGCCCGCTTGTTCCATCAAAAGCTTGCACTTCATCCCCGGCCTTGAGCCGAAGAACTTTTCTCAGGTATCGGGAGTTCTTCTCGGAGAAAATCACCTCTCGGCCGAAAATTTCTATGTCTGAGATAAATACTCGTGGAGCCTTCACTTCGCTTTATCCTGTTTCCGGGACACGCTCTTCATGTGGAGCCCCGAACCGCTGTTTCAGATATAACTCTAGTCGATCCAGGCCTGTGTTTATGTTCTCCAGAGAATTCGTATATGAGAAACGAATAAATCCCTCAGCATTGTCTCCGAAATCAATGCCCGGCGCCACTCCTACGCCTGCGTCCTCGAGTATCTCAAAGGCGAATTTGTAGGAATCGGAGGAAAACCGCCTTGCATCCGCCAGGACATAAAAGGCTGCGGTGGGGTCCACTTTGATCTCAAATCCCATTTTCTTGAGCCGAGGAATCATTGCCAGCCGACGTTGATTGAAGATCTCCTTCATCCTGGTAGTTGAATCCGCGGAGTTGGTAATGGCCTCAACGCCGGCCCATTGGACGAAATCTGCAGCGCTGATAAAGAAATTCTGGCTCATTTTTTGAATTGGTCGGAAGTATTCCGGCATTGTTATTAGATAACCCAACCGCCAGCCTGTCATAGCGTGAAGCTTGGAAAAGCCGTTGAGCGCGAATGCATTTCTAGTGAACTCCAGGATAGAATGTTCTCGACCTTCGTATACCAGGCCGTGGTATATCTCGTCGGAAATTATGGGAACGTTCGTGTCTGCCATATGTTTCATCCGTTCCGGTTCCATGACGGTCCCGCACGGATTTGAAGGTGAATTGATCAATATGGCGCGCGTCTTTTTGGTTATCGCTCTTTCCACATGATCTGGATTCATCTGAAAACCTTCTTCCGGGGCCGCTGGCACGAATACCGGCACACCACCTAAAAACCGGATGAAATTGGGATAGCAGGCGTAATGCGGATCTGACACAATAATCTCGGAACCCGGGTCCAGGAGAGAGGCTAATACGAGAAATATCGCGGGTGAAGAACCGGAGGTTATCACCACGTCTTTGGGATCTACATCAACGCCGTAGGTGCGGTTGTAGTGGTCTGAAATGGCTCGCCGCAATTCTGGAATCCCGGTGCTCGCCGTGTAATGGGTTTTGCCGGCGCGCAAGGCAGCTATACCGGCGTCTATGATATTGGGAGGCGTATCGAAATCCGGTTCTCCCACTTCAAAGATGTACAATATTGCCATCCATTTCCATTGCCCGTTCAAGGACGTCCATTACCAGAAATGGCGGTATGTTGCGGGACCTTTCCGAGATAGGGCGGTGTTGCGAATCCATTGAGTATCTCCGTCATGGGGTTGGTTCACGTTAACGGGGTATTATATTTAAAACCTTAGCATTGGTTCAAACATATTCCGAATCATTCAATTGCTCGAAGCAAGGCTTCGCCAAGTTGCTATTGCGAGATCACAGGATCTTAGTCCTCGATCATTGAGATTACTAGAGGTTTTCGAGCTCTTGACGACCAGTTTGAATTCGTCAGTTGCGCCGAGTAACCGAATGGATATACTTATTCATTGATTTTCGTGCCTTTCGCTGTTAAGATAGCGCAACTCTAGGAAAAACCATTGCTTTCCAGACATCACTTTTAATTGCAAAGCGCAATGAAGGAAAAACAAATATTAAAGTTACTCGGCCCGAAAAATAAAATGCAGATCTTGATTCTTGTTGTGCTCGTGGCCGTAATCTTTCCGGGGGACTCATTCTCCGAGACGTATGGAATTAAAGATTCCCAGGGTAATTTTATTCCTAAGGTAACCGTGACCGTGGGGAACAAAGATGTAGTAATCAAGAAAGTAGATCCCCATGATAAATTCAACTCATTCAGCATCACCTTGAATCCTAAGAATCAAAAGCTGGTTCGCAACGTTGGCCTGATAGACCTTGAATGGATCGATGCTAACAATCAGGCTGGAAAATCTGTGCCGTTCGCAGGGCCGCTTTACAATCCCAGCACGAGAGTTTTTCAAGACTCATTAAAGAAATCCGTTGGCTTGAGGCTTACCGATAAGACTACCAGCAAGAATATATTCGGTGAAAAGCCAGCAAGCGACCTGTTCAGCATCCACGTTGACGACCAGATTCTGGTTACTTCCGAATCAGTGGCAGAAAAAGATCGTACAGTGCAACTCGGGGCGGGCAGAGACATTTCGCTGAATATTGACAAGAACTTAATAGTCTTCAATGAAAACAATTTAAAAAAAGGCGAAATCCTAAACGTAGACAATCGCACCGGGCTTGATCAAATTCTCGGCGTCGAGCTCCCAGAGAAGGGTTTGGTCTATTACCAAGTTATAAGAAAGCCGGAGCAGATCAAAATACCCAGGGAAAACTGGGAAAAATTCACGGTGGCGGCAGATTCGGGCATTTTTATAGTGTTAATTCCTGAGCCGGACCCCAGTCAGTACGCTCTGCTGGAAGGAAAAGACATTACGATAAAGGTGTTTCAGGGAAACAAGGTCCGGGAAACAAGGAAGATACCTATCAAGATCGCTTCAGACCTGCGTACGGGAAAACCTCCAAGAGGCGAAATCGGTGCCCTTGAAGGCCCTGAAAGACGAACCGAGTCGATGCCTCCCAAGGGCGTTGAATCGCCGGAGTTAAGCCACGCTGCGCCGCGACAGCCGGCAGCAGAGGCGTCCGAAGCCAAGAGGAGAAGTGAGAATAGAGCCAGCACGTGGTTGTGGGTGATTCAGATATTTAATCTTCTGCTCGTGGCGGGAATGGCGGCTTTCGGCATTTTTTTCATGCTCCCGAAGATCCAGGTTCTACAGGACCGCCTCGCGAAAACCGAGATGTTCATCCACGGCAACAGAGAAGCCATTCGAGAAGAACTCGAGCAAATCAAAGAAGAAATCCTTCAACAAGGCCAAAGAGAATCCTCCTCAGAATGATTTCGCGGGATTTCCGCCTCCGCAAAATGACGGTAAGAGGCCTAGCGGCACTGACTTACGAGAACGGCGCTCCTTTGTTCGTCATCCCTGCGAAATGCGGAATCCTGGAAAACGAGAGGATAACCAGCCTTCTTCTTTACGCCGAGGGAGATAGGCAAGTTGGTGTCTGTTCACGTGCATGAGCGGCCTAACATATGGTGAACATCAACTCCTCGACCGTACGAATCCTTCTTGCATCAAGCGTGGTCTTGGCTTTCGCCATTGCGCTCAGCACTCCGTATGTGAATGAAGACCTTTTCCTTGCTTTTGCGGCCGGCCGCGACATTTCCGAAGGTATTGTAGGTGTTCCGGATCACTGGTCTTTCAACACGGAAGGCAGGGTGTGGATCAATCAGGCCTGGCTGAGTCATTACTTGCTGTATCTCGCTCACGAGCACTTGGGACCCGCTGGGCCCGTAGCATTGAAGGTATTCCTTTTCGCTTCCTGCGTGATTCTGATTTTGCTGCGTTGCCGGAGGTTGGGAGCTGATCTCGGGATTTCATTTACGGCTGTCATTCCAGGGATTTTGGCTTCGGGGCCCTTCCTCGGGATAAGGCCGGAAAATTTCGGGCTTCTGTTTTTCATTCTCTTCACGACTCTTTTGACTGCTGGAACACTTGCCAAAGCACACCGAAGGTTTGCCATCCCCCTCGTGATAGTAGCCTGGTCGAATTTCCACGGGTCATTCATGGTGGGGTTGGTGTTTCTGTGGATCAAATGTCTACTGATTACTTGCCGATCTTACCTCAACGAATCACCCCCAAAGGCCGAAGCTGCAGAATGGTGGTCCATAGCTGCTTTGTCCACGATCTTGCCTGGAATGCTGAGTCCTTTCGGCCTGGATAATCTCTTGATGCCATTCAAACAGGTGGGCACCAGGGCTGTAACTGAGTACTCCGCTGACTGGCTCCCTCTCTTGAGCTTCGATCTGTTTGACCATGGTTTTCTTGGCGGCGGAAGCGCATATCCTTATTTGATTTTTCTTGGAATGCTGGTTGTTTTCATAGGGGTTTCCTTGAAGTTCGGGAATAGGCGATATTTAGGTGATACCCGGGCCGACTCGACTATGGAGATCATTATAGCCCTGGTTACAGTTGTTATGGCTTTTCGATTTAAGCGGCTTGTGCTTTTCTCGGCCTTGTCTCTGGTGCCACTGTTTGCAGCCCTCCTTCAGTCGATCAAGGTAGAATTAAAGTCGTCAGGAGGTCAAGGGTCGACACCGCGCTCCGGTCTCCCGATAAGCAACGAACCAGGAGAGAATCTCATTCAGCGGGCTTCTTTCCTCTCTTCGGTGGGCGCAGTTGTGTGCGTTAGCGTTATGGCTTTTCTCTTTTGGAGAGCCTCGATTGTGCCCTATCTGCCGTCAAATCCGTTTCGTACGGAAAGACCGGTGGCACGAGAGCTTATGAGCTTCGATTCATTTTCACAATCATTGGTGAATTTCATCCGGATGAATGGAATCGGAGAAACCAATTTCGAGGGGAGATTCCTCGTCGGCTGGGAGTTGTCTCCGTATCTGATGCAGGCAATGCGGCAGATCAGGGTGTTCATGGATTGCAGAGATCAGTCTATCTATCCGGATCGAATCGCAACCGACTACTTCACCATAATGGGAGTAATCAGGACCGGCAGCGGAGATCCTTTGGCTCTGCTGGACCAGTACGGAGTCACTGGCATCGCCTTGACCACCAACCCTATTGATTTGCAGACAGCCATCAGGTTTATGCAGTCCAGAAAGTGGGCCTGTATTTACGCTGACCCTGACGCCATACTCCTGGTGCGGGCAGATTCCGACAGATTCCAACAGGCGCTGAAAACAGGACTGAAAGGGTTATGGTTCCCGAGTGAGGAATCTCGCACGTTGAGTAGGGCTTTTTTGTCTCACTTCATGTATGGGCATGTTCCGCATGATATTGTAAAGGACCTGGAGGCTGTAGCTAAAAGCAATCCGTGGCCGAATTCTTATACTCTCATTGTTTGGGGACTGGAGAAAAGCGGCTCTTGCTTCAAACAGGAGACGGTTGAATACCTGGTTTCGGAAGCTGCGCGGCTCAATGGAATTGATCCGATCAAAGCAAAAAGAGGCGCTCAAGTTTTGGAAAGTCAGGTCCGAATTTATGAAATTCTCCAGATGAATGCGCTAAAATGCGGCAAGCCTGAAGCGGTTCTCGGATTTGAGCGGCTCAGGGAAGGAGCCCAGCGGAAATACGATCAGTTAAAGGACAGATTTCTCGGCCGATTCTTCTGACACAAGTGTGCGTCCAAACAAGGAACTGGCATGAAGGATAATAAAGACATTGCTCATGATTGATGTTCTGGACAAAATCCGCTGACGACCAGGGCCTCCAACAGCGCCAACCTGAAATCCAGGGGCATCGCCTAACAAGCTTCAGAGCGAAATTCTATTCTGAATTCGCTTCCACCATCGTTATTGATCGACACCTTGCCTTGAATCTGATCAGCGAGAATTTTTACCAAACGTAAGCCCATAGTTTGGGAATTCTCAGGGTCAAGACGAAGGGGGAGGCCTTGACCCTGGTCAGCTATCGAAAGCTCACAGGTTCCATCGTGAGCCGAAAATGTTATGGTCACCAGCGCTTCACTTTTCCGTTCGCCGGAATGTTTCAAAGAATTCGTGACGAGTTCAAGTGCGATAAGGCCCAAAGGTATGGCCAGATCAATAGTCATATGAATACCCTTGTCAATCTTCGTCACTATCTGGCGCCTTGTTACTCCGTGTAAAGCAGCCAAATTGGCCATTAAGCTCTTTAGATACTTTTCAATGTCGATGCGAGCAAGTTCCTTGGTGTTGTAGAGCTGCTCGTGAACGAGTGATATGGCCTCTATTCTGCTCTGACTCTCTTGGAGGATCTCATCGAGGCGCTCATCCCCGGAGTACCTACATTGAAGCCGAAAGAGGCTTGATATGACCTGCAGGTTGTTTTTGACCCGGTGATGAATTTCTCTTAACAAAACCTCTTTCTCCCTCAGGGACTCTTCTATCTGGTCCGTTCTCAGCTTCTTATCAGTTATGTCCTCGACCATTCCCAGGTAATACAGCCCGTCACCAGAGTCATCTCGGATAATGGAGTCCGTTACGTCTACCCAAATGATCTCACCGTTTTTTTTCACATGACGCTTCTGGTAGTTGCACGTTTCGGCTTCTCCACGTCGAAGCTTCAAAAAATAATCCATGGAGTCATTCAAATCTTCGGGGTGAGTGAGTTCGAGCACCGAGACTCTCTTGAGTTCATCCACCGTGAAGCCCACCATCTCAGCGTATCGATCATTGAATGCAATCCATGTGAGATCCAACCCTAGAAGCGCCATGCCTAATGGGCCTTTTTGAAATACGGTGCGAAATCTTTGCTCCCTCTCCTGAAGAGCTTGCTCTTTTTCAATCCCTCCGGTTATGTCCTCACATGTCATCAAATGACAGCCATCTTCGAGTTGAACCGGTCTGAAATGGATTATTTTTTCCGTGCCGTCTCTGCATCTCACAGGATAAGTGCGAGGCCTCACTTTTCCTACTTCGCTGGCTTGCCAGTCTTGCTTCCACGTAGCAACGGCTTCCTCTCTCTGCGTTGGATCGGGGAATGCTAAATTGAACCACTCCCTCCCACTCGCCATATCCTCATTTTTATATCCCGACATGAGACGAAACGCCGGGTTCGTATACAGGAATTCGCCTTTTCTTCCGACGAGCACAACACCAAATGGCAGATTCTCGCACAGAGTCTCGAATTTCATCTTCTCGGTTTCGAGAGCCTTGTGCGCTGCTTTGAGCTCTGTCAGATCTGTTATGACAGCAAAGCTGCCCGCGTACTTGCCCTCATCATCGAGAATAGGTTTGGGGGATACCTTCGTTGGAATAATGCGGCCGCCATGTCCTGTCCACTCTAATTCGTAGGGGGTTTGAGTCCCATGTTTTCGCAGCCTCGTCTGGGACAAAAGAATTCGCTGATTGACATCGTCCATAAATTCAGCGACAGACCTTCCGATCAGTTCCTCACGAGTGTAACCCCAAAGCTCGCACATCCTATCATTGACATATGTGATAACACCTTCGGTGTCTTGTATTCCAAAACCTTCACCCATTGTATCAATGAGGCTCCGATAAAGGCTCTCGCTCCTTCGCAATGCCTTTTCTGCCTCTACCCTACCGGTAATGTCTACCAGTGAGCCGATAATGGCCGGACGGCCGTCATAATCTATCCTGGAGCCATACACTTCCACGTGTATGATGTTTCCGTCCTTTCGCTTCCCTCGAAACTGATAGTGGGCGGCCTGAATTTCTCCAGAAAGACGTTTCCCTATGTTTTCCCGAAAGAGCTGTAGATCATCATCGTGAACCAGTGTGTGCATGTCCTTTACGTTGACAAGTTCTTCAGGGTAGTAGCCGAAGATCTCGGCGAATTTCGGGTTGACATAGCTAAAATACTTCTCTTGGACGATGTAGATCCCCACCAAGGATTTGTCAGCGAGAAACCCTGAATCTGAGTTCCGATTGATCTAACGCCTGTTCAAGTCGCTTGTAGCCCTCCCGGCAAGACTCAAGTTCGGTGACTCTTTGTCTCAATCGGGAGATCTCTCTTACTAGATCTTCTGTGGCTTCAGGCCGGCGTTTCACGGAACCCCCGCGTGTACTAGGCTTAATCGACTGAAAGTTAAATTACCCCCGGCAAAGCCGGGGGCATATTCCTGTTAGCCCCCCAAGGGGGTCAGCTCATGAGTCCCCTGAAGGGGACGGGTCGTCGTCAGAAAGCCAGTTCAGTTGATCGAGCCTTGCGTCTTTGGCGTCCTGCTCGCGAATGTACTTCCTTACAGACTCTTCGTCCAAACCCACTGTTGAGACATAGTAGCCACGAGCCCAAAAGCTCTCTCCTGCAAAGTTCCGCTTTCTCGCTGTGAAATTCCTTGCAATGGAGATCGCACTCTTGCCTTTGATGTACCCGATCACGTTGGACACAGCAAACTTGGGTGGAATACTCATGCACACATGGACATGATCCGAGCACAGATGTCCTTCCACTATCTGGGACTCCTTTTGGCGAGCCAACTCATGAAATATCTCTCCCAGGTATTTCCGAAGGGAACCGTAAATCTGCTTTCTCCGGCGTTTGGGAATGAAAACCACATGATACTTGCAATCCCACTTCGTGTGATTTAGGCTCTTATAGTCTTTCATGAAAACCTCCCAGAATTGAAATTTGGTGTGTTCTGGGAGGTTGCCTCTTACTGCCTCACACGGTCAAACCTTGGGGAGTCTCCCCGGCAAAGCCGGGGGCTTACCATTTTCTGGTTAGTTTTGCATACTATATCAACTTTTCAGTTAAACTAAGAACTACTTTCCTTCCACTGGTTAGCCTCGTCTTGCGTGGCGAGTAAAATTTCCTGCAAACGCCTGCCTTCCGTTGCAGAGAAGGGAATAACCGTTTTGTTTTCGAGAAAAGAGGCCTCTAAAGATTTTTCGAAATTTCCATTTTAGCGAGTTCGGGAAAGCGCCGATGTGTCAAATCAAGAACACTGTTAATTGAATCTTGTGCTAATTTTGTCCTACAACATAGTTTTATCATCTACCTGAGTTGGAAAAATGCTGCGTCATGAACACTAGTATGCTCCAATCGTGGGGCATTCTGTGAGGGGAACGAAGCAATCTCCTATGGCTAAATAGGACATTTTTTCGCAAGGCCTCTATTTTGGCCTTGTGTTTAGGGCCGTGTTAGTTCAAAATAAGCGGTTAACTCGCACATCCTTCGACGTACGGGTCGCCTAGCGGGGCGCTTAGGGAAGGATGGAGGAAAAACCCGGAAAAGGAGATTACTCAATTGTCGCTCATCACAATGAAGCAATTGCTCGAAGCGGGCGTTCACTTCGGCCACCAGACCCGAAGATGGAACCCCAAAATGAAGCCGTACATTTTCGGCGCGCGCAACGGAATCTACATTATCGACCTTCAGAAAACGGTCAGGCTCTTCAAGAGGGCTTACTCTTTCGTTCAGGAAACTGCAGCTTCCGGCCAAGGCGTTCTGTTCGTCGGCACGAAAAAACAAGCGCAAGATGCCATATATGAAGAAGCCTCCAGATGCGGACAGTTTTACGTTAACCAAAGATGGCTCGGCGGAATGCTCACGAATTTCTCTACTATAAAACAGAGCATCGAGAGAATGAACCATATAGGTGCCATCCTTGAGAAGCCGGAAGAGACCAACTACACGAAAAAAGAGCTGGTCAATTTACAGCGCCAATTTGAAAAACTCAGCAAGAACTTGTCGGGAATTCGCGACATGAAACGAACTCCAGGCGCGGTGTTCATCGTTGATCCCAAGAAGGAAAACATTGGGGTAAAGGAAGCCAGAAAGCTTAACATCCCAATAGTGGCTATCGTGGACTCCAACTGTGACCCCGATGAAATCGACTATGTCATCCCCGGTAACGACGATGCGATTCGTGCCATTCGCCTTTTTGCTTCAAAAATGGCCGACGCTTGTGTGGAAGGACGCGCCATGTACGAAGCCTCGCTTAAAGAGGATGTCGGAGAAGCAGACATTCCCGCATGGAAGGCTGAGGCCGGTCCTGCTGCAGAAGACGTAGAAGAAGCGGCCCCCAAAATAGCCGCCGAAGAACTCGCAAGTTTTGACGAGGAAGTAGAGGCATAAAACATCGTTTGTATCGTCGGGCGCCAATCGTGACCAAAAGAAAACTCACGTAATTGCAGCGTCGGAGAGAGGAGATAGTCTATGGAAATTACAGCTCAAATGGTGAAGGAACTCAGAGAGAAAACCGGTCTTGGAATGATGGACTGCAAAAAAGCCTTGTCCGAAACCAACGGAGATTTGGAAGCCGCAGTCGACCACCTCCGCAAAAAGGGAGCGCTCAAGGCAGCCAAGAGAGAAGGCCGAGCGACCTCCGAGGGACGAGTAGGATCCTATATACACATGAACGCAAAGATCGGCGTGCTCCTGGAGCTCAACTGCGAGAGCGACTTCGTGGCAAAAACCGACCAGTTCGCGGAGTTGGTAAAGGATCTGTGTATGCACGTGGCCGCCAGTTCGCCTCGCTGGATTGCGCCCGCTGACGTGCCGGAGGAGATGATAGCCAAGGAAAAAGAAATCTACATGGTGCAGGCCACGGAAGCAGGAAAACCGGAAAAAATGCTCGAAAAAATCGCTGAAGGCAAGTTGAAGAAATTCTACTCGGATGTTTGTCTTCTCGAGCAACCCTTTGTCAAAGAGCCCGACAAGACTGTGGCAGAATTAATCAGAGAAAAAATCGCTCAACTGGGAGAAAACATCACGGTGGGACGTTTCTGCAGGTTCCAGTTAGGTGTAGGCAACTGACGAATATGTCGCAATATCGACGGGCCCTTCTGAAAATTTCCGGGGAAGCCATGGCCGGGGAACGCGGTTATGGCTTCGACCGTGAAAAAATCTTATGGATTGCCGGGCAGATCGCATCAGCTCAAAAGGCCGGCCATGAGCTCGGGATAGTCATAGGCGGCGGAAACATAGTTCGCGGAAGAGATGCGGTCGAACTGGGGCTCCCTGAATTGGCCGGCGACCATATGGGAATGTTGGCCACCGTAATGAACGGCATTGCCCTGCGCTGGGTATTGGAGGGTCTGTCAGTTCCTGCAAGGATAATGTCTGCTTTTCCTGTAGGCCGTTTTGTTGAGGTTGTCGAACCCGAACGTGCTCAAGATTATCTCAGCAGCGGCCATGTGGTCATTTTCACGGGAGGAACGGGAAATCCATGCTTCACCACGGACTCGGCTGCAGCTCTCAGAGCAGTGGAGATTGCAGCGAACGTGATGATCAAGGCCACACAAGTGAATGGTGTCTATGACAAAGACCCCCTTAAATATCCTGACGCAAAATTCTTCGAGTCTATCACTGCGGAAGAGGCCCTGGCGCAACGGCTCGGCGTAATGGATGCCGCAAGTATCGAGATACTTGGCAGAAAAAGAATCCCGACCATCGTGCTTAGTCTGCACGAGGATGGTAATATAGCCAGGGCTCTGGCTGGTGAGCGAGTCGGTACAACAATAACCTGTTAGCCTAGAACGAGCGACTTTACCCTAGAGGGAAACATGATTGACGATATAATCCGGGAAATGAAAGAAGGCATGGCGAAATGCGTGGATGCGTATCAGAAAGATCTCAGACGGATCCGCACTGGCAGGGCGTCTCTCGCACTACTGGATGGCTTGATGGTGGACTATTATGGTAGTGCCACTCCGATTAACCAGCTGGCTACACTCTCCATTCCCGAGGCCCGCCAAATAGTTATTCAGCCGTGGGATTCAAATGCAGTTCCGGACATTGAAAAGGCAATCCTCAAATCCGAGCTCGGGCTGACTCCCAGCAATGACGGCAAATTGATTCGCATCGTGCTCCCCCCGCTGACCGCAGAGAGGCGCAAAGAGCTGGTCAAACTCGTCAAGAAAATGGGAGAGGAGTACAAGGTCCAGATCCGAAATCACAGGCGCGAGCACGAACGAGATGCTCAAGGATTTGAAAAAGGACAAGGAAATTTCTGAAGACGATATGCACAAAGGTCAGGAACGCGTCCAGAAAAATACGGATGAATTCATCACAAAAGTTGACAAGGTAATAACCGAAAAAGAAGCCGAGATTATGGAAATCTAGACAAGCGGCCGCACGTTGCGCTTAATTTGACGTCCACCACTTTTTCGGTGGACCTGTACAATCGAGCGCATGGAGGCTCGTTGCGTTTTTTTTTGGTCCTGGAGAACTTAGTGAAGTCAAACCCCGATCTTCCCAGCAACTTCCCTCGTCACGTAGCAATCATTATGGATGGAAACGGTCGGTGGGCTCGGCGGCGCATGATGCCTCGCTTGGAAGGACACCGACAGGGCGCTAAGTCCGTACGGCGGGCAGTGGAGTTCTGCAGGCGCAACGGAATACAATTTCTGACCCTGTACGCTTTTTCCACGGAAAACTGGCAGCGTCCCGCAAACGAGGTTTCCGGGCTGATGAAGCTTCTGTCCCAATTCATTGATTCGGAGCTGGACGAGATACACGCAAATGACATCCGCCTCAGGACTATCGGGCAATTGGACCGTTTACCTTCCTCCGTGATTGAAAAAATCAAGACGGCCATTGAGAAGACCAGTGAAAATAAAGCGATGGTGCTCAATATCGCATTGTCGTACGGCGGCAGACAGGACATCGTAAATGCTGCTCTCAAGCTTGCCGGCGATCTGAAATCCGGCGCCTTTGAGGAATCAGAAGTAACTGAAGAGTTCTTCAACCGATATCTGGATACCGCAGGAATGCCGGACCCGGATCTGCTCATCCGTACCGGTGGTGAGACTCGTTTGAGCAATTTCCTTTCATGGCAATCTGCGTATTCGGAATTGTATTTTTCGCCGGTTCTTTGGCCAGATTTCGATGATGGCGAATTCATGGCAGCGATAGAAGAATACAGATCACGGCAGCGTCGCTTCGGCATGATCTCGGAGCAGATCGAAGCCGGGAAAGGGCCCATTGATGCTTAAGACACGAATCATTACAGCACTCATAGCCATTCTGATCCTTGTGCCAATCGTCATTTGGGGAGGTGTATGCGGAGTGGCCCTTTTGGTAGCCGTTTTCTCGGGTATGGCCGGATGGGAGCTGTCCAGGTGCCTTGAAGGCACTAAGACTTTCCTTGGCACATTTTTGACGCTTGTTCTCGGTTTGGCTTTGGTGTATTGCTTTTATCGACTGCCTTATGTGACTCTTCCCGCTGTTCTGGTATTCATGCCGCTCGTCGTGCTGCTGATACATCTTTTCTTGTACAGTGTGATTGAAAAGACGATCGCATCAGCCACAGAGATGATTTTTGTCCTTGCGTACGCGGTGATTCCCATTAGCCATGCGCTTCTTCTTGCCCGGTTGGATTACGGTGCCGCGTGGGTATTATTTGTGATCGTGGTGGTTTCTCTGGGCGACGTTGCCGCGTATTTTGCTGGTAAACATCTGGGTGCGCACAAAATTCCTTCTGCTGTGAGCCCGTCCAAGACCCTCGAAGGCTATTTGGGCGGAGTTGCAGGCTGTTTTGCGGGAATGCTCATCATGGAAGTTGCAGCGCCGGGGCTTCCAGGAATAGGCGTTTTAGCCAAATTGACGATTATTCTCGCAATATTGGGCCCCCTTGGCGACTTGTGCGCCTCCGCGCTGAAACGGCGAATCGGCATCAAGGATTTCGGAGGAGTAATGCCGGGACACGGCGGAGTAATGGACAGAGCCGACGCCTTAATTTTCGCGTTTCCTGTAGCGTTTCACTTCCTCTTTATAACCGGTAATGCGGTGATGCCATGAAAGGCATTTCCGTGCTGGGCTCAACTGGCTCCATCGGAATACAGACACTTCAGATAGCCCGACTTCATCCTGATCTTTTCAAAATATGCGGTCTAGCAGCCGGACATAATGTGGAACTACTGGAGCATCAGGTTCGGGAATTCCGGCCTACTGTTGTATCCTGCGCGGATGCAAACAGAGTTGATGAACTCAAGAATCGACTTTCGGACTATCCTTTCGCTATAGAAATTTATGACGATGCCGATCCGGTTGCAGTTGCAGATGGCGCTGACATCGTCGTTGGGGGATTGCCTGGCAGCGCCGGGCTCAAACCGACTTTTGCCGCGGTGATGGCTGGCAAGGATGTTGCCCTGGCAACAAAAGAAGTATTGGTGATGGCCGGCCATCTGTTTATGGAGGCGGTCCAGAAAAGTGGCGTCAATCTCCTCCCTGTAGATTCTGAGCAATCCGCTATTTTTCAATGCTTGCAGGGGAATCGTGATTCGGAAATACGCAGGGTCATCCTTACGGCTTCAGGCGGTCCTTTCAGAGACACGCCGGTTTCTGACATAAACAATGTCACGCCTGAAACGGCGCTCAAGCATCCCAGATGGAAGATGGGTCCCAAGGTGACTGTGGATTCCGCAACCCTTATGAATAAAGGGTTAGAGGTGATCGAGGCGCGCTGGCTGTTCGATCTGGATGTCGCGCAAATTGAAGTGGTAATTCATCCGCAAAGCATCGTCCATTCTATGGTGGAGTTCAACGATGGGTCCATCATGGCTCAACTAGGCGCGACAGATATGAGGATACCCATAAGCTATTCCCTGGCTTATCCTGAAAGAATAAGTTCAGGAGTTGACTCCGTGAGTTTTCCAGCATTAGGTTCGCTAACATTTTTCGAACCGGACATGGAAAAGTTTCCTCTTCTGAAAGCTGCATATCAGGTCCTCTTAAGCGGAGAAACATCAGCCTCAATTGTACTGAATGCAGCAGACGAGGTTGCAGTAGACTTGTTCCTTACAAACAGGATTTCTTTCGGTAGAATCCACGAATTGGTGATGGACGCCCTGAATTCAGTTCCCCGTGAAAATACCGAATCCTTGGACGACATAATGGATTTTCACGAAGAAGTTACCCGCGGCCTTAAGGAAAAATGGGCCTCTCTGGGCTGGAGGGATTCTCGAAAATAATGTCGGTTCGGACATGCGAAACGATCGGAAGAATGTCATTGCGAGGGCGAAGCCCGAAGCTATCTCCATTATCTGAAAATGAGATTGCTTCGTCGTTTAACTCATCGCAATGACATGTTTAGGCCACTGCGGGCGATACACCGAGAATGAGTGGTCAATCCGACAGAACTTTCGAGAACTACTATAGCGTTGACTTCTTTGCCAATGGGATCATTTCTCCCCTCATGACAGAATTGCATCATTTGCCGATACCTGTTGATTTTTCCATCCGCCTCTATTATTGATTCTTGACCCGCTGGGCTGATAACCAGCTAATCCAGGGAGGCAGAAGAATGATCCCAGGAAAATATGGTATTGTGGGTATTATCGCTCTGATTTTGCTGCTGAATCCGCCATCGGCAAGATCCGAGGGTGACCTGCTTGAGTTCTCATGCCAATCTTGTGGCTACAGGGCCCAATTCGTGCAAGGCTATAACGCGTCGGAATTTGAACGGAACGTTCAAAATGTTATCGTAGTTTGTGAACGAGCCGGTCAGATAAGAAACATTAAGATCCCTCTAAATCCTGATATTCAGATCAAGGACGAACCCCTCCTGGCGCGCCAGTATGGGACGGGCTATTCTGAAATGCTCGGTGTCCGACTTCCGAGATTTCTTGTGCCGGGCAATACTTGTCCCCTCTTCCCGATCACAGCGTACCTGGAACGCAACATATGTCCGGTCAACGGCCATCCCGGTTTGAAGTTCGCGGTTCTGGGCCAATTCTGAACGCCTAAGTGACCAAGGATATAAATGAAAATACTTTTTTGTGGAAAGACGTTTCCCAAAGCTCCGGAACTTCTCTCGCGCCTCTTGCCCGATGACCAAGTGGTAGCATGTCCCGCGCCTGACGTTATAGAAGCGGGCCTTCATGTCGATGTGATCATTCCACTCATGCATAGACTGGAGCCAGAGCTTGTCCAAGGAACGTCCGCCAAGCTCATCCATCAGTGGGGCGTGGGTCTCGAAGGTGTAGACATCCCTGCTGCCACTGCTCGAGGAATCCTGGTGTGCAATGTCCCGGGGGATCTTACAGCGAACGCTGATTCCACGGCTGAACATGCTTTGTTCCTTATGCTTGGTCTGGCGCGACGTATACACGAATGCTTCAAAGCTTTTAACACCGGCTTGTGGGGAGCGCCTTTAGGAGAGGCCCTGACGGGGAATACGGCCTTGATTGTGGGGCTGGGTCGAGTAGGTAAGGCTTTGGCCAGGAAACTGACTGCTCTGGGCATGAAGGTCGAAGCAGTGCGCAGAACCCCAGACCCTGAAGCTGAAAAGGCCGCAGGAGTCGTAAAGGCGGCGGACTTGTCTGAAATTTATGAGATGGCGGCACACTCGGATTTCGTGATCTCCACTGTCGCGCTGACCGAAGGGACTCGAAGCATTTTCGACAGAAAACTCTTCAACGCCATGAAACAAACTGCATATATAATCAATGTTTCTCGAGGCCCGGTAGTGAATGAAGCTGACCTTTTGGAGGCGCTCCGCACAGGTACCATAGCCGGCGCCGGCTTGGACGTCTATTGCCAAGAGCCGGTAAATCAGGGGAACCCACTTCTATCGCTGGAAAACGTTTTCGCCACGCCACATGTTGGAGGAGCAACGCGACAGAACTATGAAGGTATAGGGAAAATCGTGGCTGACAACATCCTCATGTTCAAAAGAGGCACGATTCCCAACCACTGCGTAAACAAAGAATTTGCGAAGCACTACTAGCGGGTCGGTCAAGTCACGAACCGGCGATCTCCGAATCCAGGGCCAACGGTTGGGGGTGCACGCTGTCCCTGTTAATAAGCTTCAAGAATTTCATGACAAGTCTGTCGGGCAATTCCTTCTTTTCCGCGTCCGAGAGATTGCAGAGAGAGATTTGACCGCCCGCCATTTCCCAGTGACCTCCTGCAGCCCCCTGTTTGCCCACCAGTCTGCGTATGATTTTGCCCGCGCTATTGGTTCTGGATGTGGAGCGCATGGACAGAATCATCAAGTTTTTTATCTTTCCCATACAAAGTGACCAGCTGATTCCTTCTGTCCGAAGCAGAAGGTCCGCCAGCTCGGGAACAATGGCCTCGGAATGGATCTTTCCCAGGTTGCATATAGCCACGTCACGATACAACGTAGTCCTGGACAGTCCGCGCAGATGGTCAGTGAAATAGTCCGGAGAGAGAGATGGCTTCTCAATCCATGCGATCATTCTGGGGTTTGTGAGGGGTGACAAGTAATTGAAAGCTGTGAAATCCGCCTTACAAGCTCCCCTGAGGAGCGAATTGGTGTCGGTTTTGATCCCATACAAAAGGGCATTTGCAACGGAACGGCCAGGCATCAGGCCGGCAGCAGCAAGGTATTCAGTAATTATCGTCGACGTTGCTCCGTATCTGGGACGTACATCATTGAAGGGGGCCTTTAATGACAATTTTCGCAGCGGATGGTGATCGATAACAATGAGAGGGAGCGCACCCCGGGAATCGATTAGACTGTTGCCGGTACCCGGTTGAGCATCTATGAGAGCGATTGCATGATATTTGGACTGATCCAGTTTGCCAATTTGCTTAATATTGATCCGCAGCCTGTGGATCAATGCCTTATTTTCGGCGCGTGTAACGACCCCCCCGTACCCGAGCACGGACCGAATTCCGAATTTCTTGCTCAAAAGATAACTGAATGCGAAAGCACCCGCGAGGGAATCAGGATCGGGATTGTTGTGACACAAAACCAGCACCTTGCCGCGCTTGGTTCCGCTCAATACCCCCGCCAATTGGCTGAGCTTGGCCGCTGATCTGCTCAGGTCCCATTTGAGAGAGCTAGGAAGTCCACCCGTTCTTTTAGCCTGTGGCATCAACTCAGTTACCGGATTACGATGACTTATCTCTGGATCTATGTAACAAAGTCATGTTTAGGGGTCAAGAAATGATCGAATCAATCGTCCGCGTTTTTCGGATCGAATGCCGACATCATTTTGCGGATTACCCTTTGATTCAATACCATGCCTCTAATTATACCCTTTGATCGAGCAAATCGGTTTTCAATCGTTGCTTGAAGCACCAAATTTCTTTTTTCGGCAATTTGTATGGTTCCTCTCATCTTTAGGACTTCTCCCGGAGGCCCCATGGTGTTGAGGTCCGGGAACTCGGTCCCCGTAAGTATCGGAACCAGCCTTTTATCTTTGAGCACTTTCAGAATCATGAAAACGCCGAATTGAGCCACCGCCTCCATCTGGAGATGACCCCCAAAAAGGGGCATTCCCACAAAATGGTCCTTCAGTATGGGATTTTGCTCGGGAGAAGGAACGGTGAATCGAGCGAATCCCATGAACCCACTATAAACGTCTCCGGCCTCCATCACTACTCGATCAAGAAACAGGAAATTTTCCCCGTACATGCTGAGTGTCGACCGAACGTCATCTTTATCGAACTCCAGCCATCTCCGAATTCGAGCAACTCTGACGGCGGGAACCTCTCCGCGAGGCTTTGCATTTTCAATAGGTGTATTTCCCAACAAATCATTATAATAGACTTGTCTGACATCGCCTGGCTTGTACGCCTGCTTCTCCAAAAACTCGCGAACAACGACAATCCCGGAAACCTGTCTCACGAAATCAGAAATGATTTCCACCGTCTGCCGAAGCGAGGGGAATGTTCCATTCTTTCGTAATTCAGCAAACAGCCCGTCAACAACGCGTGATACCAGAGCCGGATCTGATCCGGCACTCACATTCTTCCATTGGTCTTCCAGGAAATTTCGCAATCGAGCGACAAGATCTCCGAAGCCGTTAACGTTCGCCAGGGATTGTTCCATCTGGTCAAAGGGTTTGGAAACATACTCCGCGGGTTTTCGGCCCTGCAAGCTGCGAAGGTAATTGTTGATGACCGCTATTTCGATCCCGGTGAAAAATTGAGAAGATTGCGTCCATGCCTCGGGCAGTGCTGCAATGAGCGTACGCGTTCCAGTTTTTGCTTGCCGGAGCGCCAATTTTTCAAGGTACTTCTTGGTCTGAGATATAAAATACGGCAGATCGCCTCTGTAAGTCAGGGCTAGGAACTGGGTATTCTGGTCGCTAATTCCGGCCAAGCCAGTAATTGTGTCGTCAAAAGATCCCGCGTTGACATAATAGACATTTCTCTTAACGGGAGTGGCCATATCCGAGAAAGTAGATTTGCCTTTCAGTATTTCGGCCACTGCCTTCATAACCGAAGGCTGCCTTGGAAAGCCGCCTGCGACTGCATGAATAACAGCGTCCAGCTTATCGACCCCCTTTTCACGGAGCCGCTTTTCTATTTCTTTTAGAGCGTCGAAAACGCTGCTCTTGTGCTCAAAGTCATAGCGCAACGGCACGTCGATTAGATAGGTGCTAATATTCTTGAAGAATGCCTGTTCTTGCTCGTCAGCCGGATTCAGTGTGGTCCCGAAAACATTTGCTCCAGCTGATACTGCTGCTCTGGCTATAGCTTCGCCGTATCCCCCGGCCCTGGCCCCGATGATAAGAATATTTTTGCCTTTTAGCATTGATTTGATTTCCCACGCGTGATCAGGATCGTCTCGAAAACCAAAAGTACAATAGCCTGCAGATATAGTCAATAATGGGCGTTCATTGAATATTTGAAATCCGAACCGACCTCGGTTAATGTACGCTGGTTTGTTATTCCGACAGGTATGGGTTCGCCGCGGCACAGAGAGGCGGCACTCGAGAAGGGGCAGAATGATGGCATGGAAACAAGAAAAAGAGGCGTTTGCCAGTGAAATACTGGCGCTTTTGTACAAAAATAAAATGATAAGGACTTTCTACAGAGACAAGCCCGACGGATGGACCCTCATTTCGGGCCTGTACAGCCCCCTATACATTCAGTTGAGGCCGCTCGTCTCTTACCCTCTGGTATTCGAAAAAGTATGCAGAGCTATGACACGCATGGTCCAGGAAGAGGCTCCTGAGATCACGAGGGTCGTCGGCATTGCGATGGCTGGAGTTCCTATCGCCGCGGGAATGTCCATGCTTGGAATACCCGCAGGATTTACTCGAAAAATGGATAACGTGAAGTCTCTGGAGTCTTTCAAAGAAGCTATCTCGAAATACGGAGAACATTCTATGCTGGAAGGTGAATTAGCTTCAGGAGACCGCCTCGCTCTGGTGGACGACCTGGTGACCAGATTCGACAGCAAGCTTGTGGCCATGGAGCAAGTTAAGTACGAAGTTCAGAAGAAAGGACTCTCGGATATTGACGTAAGGACCGTGCTCGTGGTCCTTGACAGGGAACAAGGCGGAAAGGAAGCCGCTCAAAAAGCAAACATTAAGCTGCTGAGCGTAATACCTTTCAAGACTGTGGGACTACCATTGCTCAAGGGAGTAATGCATCCCACAGAATGGGATATAATCCACCGTTACTTGCAGGATCCGGCAGAATTCCAAAATAAATCAGAACAGGAGCGCATAGCCAAGCTCCGGACTTGATAGCTCGGTGATAGTCAGTGAAGGTGGAAACGAAGTGCTTGGGAGACATGTCATTGCGAACGCAGTGAAGCAATCTCGCCTTTTGCCAAGGTGTCGCGTCGTCGCTTCGCCCCTTGCCAACGACAGCCTGGACTAGCTGCTTTCCCTCAGTGACTGAATGGTCGCTTTCTCTGGTAACCAGTGATGCGGGGCAGAGATAGTCTGTGAGTCAAGGTTTCGACGTTGGGAGAACCGCACGGTCACGCCATAGCGTGATCGTCACCCCGGCGAAAGCCGGAGTCCAGGCTGGATTCCGGCTTTCGACGGAATGACGGCCAGAAAAGTGCGTCGGTCGCAATGCCATTGTTCGTTCACACCCGCGTAACTGAAGGCTCACTTTCTCTGCTGGATTTTTCTTGACGATTAATAGTTTGTTGCTTATATTTGAAAGATTGGGGTGGAAGAAGGCCCGTGTCCAAAGTTATCACCCCATCATTCTGACGGACGTTTCATTAAGAACTCACAGAGTCGGAAACGTCTGGTAGAAGGGATTTGATACTTCCAGCCATCAAAGCTACGATCCAATAGCTGAAGCGCTCGTCTATTAAGGATGTTGGCGCGGCAATTTCTCAAAAAAAATATATGTTCGAAGTTGTGCGGGGAATCTGTGGTTTTTCCTTTGCACGTACAGTCAAAACAGCGGGCCCAGAGTGGGGTGTGCTCGTGATCTGCAATGTCCGAAGAACCTTCGGAAAGGAGAATGATCTGAATGCCGGGAGTTTATATTAGAGAAGACGAACCATTTGAAAATGCATTGCGTCGTTTCAAGAAACAAGTTCAGAAGTCTGGAGTGCTGACAGAGACCAAGAAGCGTCGCGCCTACGAAAAACCCAGCGTAAAACGCAAAAGAAAAGCAATGGCAGCAAGAAAAAGACTTTTGAAAAAATTGAGAAGAATGAGAACCAGATAGTACGGAAGCTTCAGAGTCTTTGGCGATTAGGTTTTCGGCAACCATTCGCTTGCGCGAGGAAGATTGTCATTCAGAGGAGCCGAAGCGATCCCACGCCTAGGAGAACAGACTTCCCGCTGCGCGATTTGAGATTGCCTCGGTCGCTATGACAGATTCGGCGCTGTCGTCTTTTTTCTCTAGCTGGTGAGCGAGTGCCCACCTGTAGTTAGGGATGCTTGTTGAAAAAGGTTCGGATTTGGGTTATGCCTTAAGGTCAGAATTGATTCCAGGAGGACTGACTCCATTTCCGACAAGATAACAGACACTTCCGTCCGATGGCAAGACAGGCTTGCCGAAGGTAATTCGCTCACCGTGATCTGCTACGTTGTGGCTGCCATAACAGCTGCCATCGGACTGAGTACAGGCAGCGCCGACGAAGATGTTAGTACAGCCGGATTAGTGCTTACTTTGGTTTCGGCAGTGCCTTCGATAATGCTGCTATTTTTTTCGGTCTTCGGCCTTGCTGCGTATTTTCTTTTTATTCCTTCAATTTCAGGCGACGCCCACATTTTTGCAAGGGTTCACGGCATCCAGCTGGTGCATCCCTTGACCACATCAATACTACTAGGATTACTGGCTCTGTTCATTTATACCGGAAGCATCCCCGGGCTTGTGGCATGGATCGCGCTGCTGGCCGTTTTTTCTTTTCAGACAGCGCTCATGGTTGACCGCATTCGGAAGGAGCTTTCTGGAAACGGGCTCGTGGGACTGGGATCGAGCTTTCCGTTTCTGTTGCTTAATCTGATATTTGGCGGAGAGCTGGTCACCATAGCAGCGGGAGCCAAACCGCTGTCTCCCTGGCGTTTGAATTCGCTCCCGGAGGACACATGGGTGGTGGACATCCGGACAAAACCGGAATTCAAGTGGAATCGCATGAGTGGTGCGGAGAATTATCCCTGGGGCGCGGGCTTAGTTGAGGCTGCTGCGTCCAAACCGAAGGACCGACCAGTTCTTGTGACTTGTCTTTCAGGCCACCGTTCACCAGCGTTCACCATTATGCTGAAACGCCTGGGATTCAGGACCTGTCTACAATCTGAATTGGGGAATTCTCTATTTGATCCTTTTGGAAAGAGGTTCCAAAAGCAGCGGACCATTCAGCTTGACAAGGTCCCAACGTGACCCGAATAGGCGCGGTAAGGATTTCAGGGGCATTTCCATCGGCTATATTGCAGCGGCACTGCTGGTTCTCATTGGCGCGCCGATTGAGCGAATGATCTGGCCGGAGGAAATACCGCTCGTTCAGCAGACATTAGGGGCTGCTATCGGGCTTGGCGGACTTTTGCTGGGGATTCTGAGCTATCACGCGCTCGGCAGAAATTTCAGAGTGTTTGCCGCTCCGAGGAGGAGCGGAACACTGGTCACGACCGGGGTTTACTCCAAGGTGCGGCATCCGATGTACACGGCTGTTATTATGGCCATCGGCGGGTACGCTCTTTGCTTCGGCAGCATTATTTCATTGCCTTTCTGGATTGCATGCACCGGCTTCTACGTTATCAAGGCGTTCAAAGAGGAACCGCTTCTTATTGCGCACTATCCGGATTACGAAGAGTATCGCAAGCGCACGTGGATGTTCATTCCTTACGTATTCTAGTTACCCCAAACTCCCTATTTTCTCGGTTCGTACGGATTTCCTGACTTTACTGCTGAAAGCTGAAATGGATTCCATTTTATCCGGCGTGATATCGCTCATGGTGAGGTCCTGAAATCCGGCCAAGCCCTGATTCAGGAACATCATTGCAAGCCAGCCGATGGGCAACGCGCTTTGAGCGGTAACCGCAAAGGAAGCCTCCTTTATTGCCCAATCATTTCCGTTGAAAGACAACGCCATGCCTCCTGCGGATTTGACCAGCCGAAAAGCCTCGACATCGGTAATACTGTCGCCCACGTAAAAAACGTGCTTCAGCTCGGATTCCTCCATCTCAACTATCTTTTCGATGGCTGCCGCCTTTTCTCGTCCGCCCACAGGGCACACCTCTTCCACAAGCTTGTTTATCTCCATAGTCGGAAGAATCGTCCAGAAGATCTCATCCAGTTCTTCTACGGTCTTTCTGTCCAGTTCGTCCAAGTCATCCGCAGATTTGGCCCCGCTAGGTATTTTGAAGTCTGGCAGTTCCAGGATTCGGGCATGAAGTTCCTTGAGGCTCTTCTTCTCGTCACCCTTCAGCGGGTAGTGATCGAGATTCACGGAAGTGGAATAGGTATCCATAAACGGAAAACCGATCACCTCGCACACGGCCATGATGTATTGGGAATAGCTCGTACTTATGATGTAAGCAGGCAGAATGTCGGACACGTCCCGGAGCATGCAATCCGCCTGAGGAATTATCTCGATGTTTCGCCTGGAGAATTTCACCATATTCCTGTTGTCCAAACCGAATGCCTTGAAAAAAGGCAGTATCAGCCGCAGAGTGTCCCCTGCCTTGTAACCTGGCTTCCTGGTTACTTCTGCAAGGTAATCGTCATAAAGACTTATCTTGCTGAAGAAACGGCCTCCCTTGGGAATAAAGGCCTCTGCAAGTTCAGCTGCATTGTCGTTCTTCGTTATGGGTCCTTCACAGTCGCTGATGAAAATCTTTCGTGCGCGTTCCAATTCCGTCCTCCAAATGCTCCCTTTAATACATCCTTACTCAGCACCGGTTCTTCCGAGATATGACTTGATTTAGAAACTCTTTGTCAGGATAAGTGCTGCGGCCAAAACCCTCAATACTCTTGGACGCTGCCCGGGCTGCAAGTTCCAGGCTTTCCTTGACGCTTAGACGCTCGATCAACCCTGCCAGAAATCCGGCGGCCGCTACGTCTCCCGCTCCTGTTCTGTCTCTAACCACGGAGGCCTTTATTGCCGGCTGTGACACAAAGGTCTTCTCGTGAAAAGCTTGCAACCCTTGTTCGCCCATTTTAACAATTATCACAGGGATGCCGATTTCTGCCAGGAGTTCCGCCGCGTCGCTTTTTGAATCGTATCCGGTCAGTGCTTGCAGCTCTTCCTCTGTGGTGAAGATTACTTCAGTCCTCTTGAGAATCGGCTCCAGAGCCAATAGTCCCAATTCGCTGTAGATTGCCCCAGGATCGAAGCTTATGCGGATTCGTCCTGAAAGCTGCTCTATGAGCTCAACTTGGGCAGTCAAGGGTTTTTCGAGACGAAAGACGTCAGATGAAGCCATTCGGCTTGAAGAAAATAATCCTGCTCCAATTTATGTTTCCCCGCCATGTCATTAGCATTGGGCAGAATAATCAGAGCCCTATCCCTGACCGGATCGTCTTGGTCAATGAGAGCCAAGCATCGTCCAGCGGGAAGCCAAACTTCCGCAACATTGAGGTTTTCAGGTCTGCCGAGTTCATGTAATCTCATGGCAGGGAGATCGTCTTTGCCCGTAGCTCCATAGAATCCGGTAGAATATCCCATCTTGTTAAGAGCAGCTATCGTATTGGCAGCAGATCCGCCGGGATCCACCACTCTTAATTGGCCGCGAGCTTGCAGCTCCGGATAGAAACTCTCGAACAACTTAACATTACTTACATATTCTGTCCCTGGCCCGAAGCCGTGATCGATCAGGAGGTCGTGAGGAACTTCCCAGATCTCATCCAAATTTAATGACCCGAAGCCTATCGCATGCAGCTTCAAGAAAACCTCCAGAAAGACCGCGTTGGATCATGATCCGCTTGGTACGGGAACCACGCGCTTAAGGTGTCATGCGAGCGAAGCGTAGTAATTTCAGCGAGTTGCCGGCTAACAAAAGGAAGGCTGCGTCGTCGCTTGGCTCGTAGTGTCAATCTTTCTCGCGCAAGTGAACGGTTGTCTTTCGGTTCAGTTCCTCTGCTGTTCGCTGATTTTCCCATTTTTCCGGAGAACCGAAATATGATTTGAAGCAAACGGTGTCTTAAGACCTAACGCTCCATCCATAAGGCGAGCAATTCCAAGCCAGAATCTCGTGGTTGGGCGAATCAAAGCCCTAAGACCGCAGAATTCCCAGCAAACAGACATGATGATGGAAGGAACATTCAGAAAAAGATGAAAAAGACCTCCATTTGCAACGGTTTCCGATGACTTCGAAACCCGCGGACGTTGCCAGACGTTCAATGCCGAAACGAGTAAATCTGTAGAAATCATCGGGTGCATCGTGCAAGTGCAGCACAAAGGGCAGAGAGATGATTGCTGTTCCCCCGTTCTTCAACACTCTGAATATTTCCGGAAAAGTCTTCCAGGGCTCCGGGGCATGCTCCAATACTGAGCAGCAGAAGACAACGTCAAAGACCTCGTCTCGAAAAGGTAGCATCTCAGTAGCGTCTACCACTGCATCGAGATCGGCGTGTTGCCTGGCAACGTCGACCGCCACACAGTTTTCCGCATTGGCCATCAGCAGGTCTTTCCAGGCCAGCCTGCCCGCTCCCAGGTCAAGGACCAACCCTCGCGTCCATCTGGAGATTACAGGCGCCATATCTTCATAGAAGGCTCTGCTCTCAAGGGCAATCCACCAGTACGCCTCGCTCCCAATTGTCTGGGCGTTGAGGCGACTCCATGTACCTCGATAATTTGGCGATCATGTTTGCGCAACCAGTTTCCGGGCTGGAAGGAATGGGCATATACGTAGCATGTCGTGCGCCCCTGAAGCAAGCAGCGCTTTTCCACGAGTGGCAAAATCTGTTTGGATGGTTTATGTTCTCTCTGCTCGGTCCGCGTAGCGGGCAACTCAGAAGCTAAATGCAGAATCAGATTAGATGCAAAACGAAAAATATGTCTACCAGGATGGATATTGCGAACGTTTCGCAAAATACCAGTTCGACGAGGCGCGACAAAACCAGAAGGCCATGAAAACGCTGTCCGTTCTGGAGGATTTCTGCGGTGGCCCCGGCTCTCTGGAGAAATTGACGATCCTGGACATGGGGTGTTCGGCCGGCCTCATGACAAGACTATATAGCAAGAAATTCAATAGGACTGTGGGCATCGACATAGACTCACCCGCGGTGGAATACGCTGCCGCTAATTACTCATCCGAAAAATTGGAATTCCTGGTGCGAGATGCGATGAATACCGGCCTGGAATCAGAATCCTTCGATGTAGCTACCTGCACTCATATTTACGAGCACGTTCCAGATTACACTAAGCTTATGGCTGAAATTCACAGGGTACTTAAAAAGGGCGGAATCTGTTATTTCGCTGCCCAAAACCGGCTGTCACTAATTGAGCCACATTACTTTCTACCGCTGTTGTCTGTTGTCCCCAAACCTCTTGCGCACGTATATTTCAGATTATTCGGCAAGGGCGATTTTTATTACGAAAACCTTCTCACTTTGGGACAGCTCCGAAATCTGGTTGCTGGATTTGAGTGCCATGATTACACAATTAAAATCATGGATGATCCCGTCAAGTATTATGCGACGGAGCTTTTGGCTCCAGGCTCTTTGAAACAAAGGATTGCTCTGGCCTTTGTGCGCATGGCTTATTTTCTTTGCCCGACCTATATATGGATTTTGAAGAAGTGAGCTTACAAGCCCTGAACTCTCACCACGATCTCGCCCAACAAACGAATCCCGCGGGCGCCGCTTTCGCTGAACTCGGCGAAACGTTGAAGGGGCTTGCGACCGGAAAACGCAAGCTTGTTTCTGGCGTTTGTTGTCGCCGCAGAGTTCTTTCTGATCATCAACAGTTCGTGGAACGCAACTCCGGATAGCGCATTGTACCTATGCCTGGGTGAGTCTATTGCTCGTGGGGATGGCTACGTATTCAACGGCGAGCCGCACACCTTCGTACCTCCTGGATTGCCATTGATTCTGGCAGGTGCAGCGCGTTTCCTGGGGCCTGAATTCATCTATTACCGCCTTGTCATGGCATTGGCAGGACTGACTGCCGCATGGTTCGGCTATTTGTTCGTGGTCAGACTCTGCGGAGAAGATACAGCGCTTCTTGCAGGCGGAGTCTTCGCTCTGAATCATATTCTGCTCTACAACTCTACTTTCGTGTTAGCGGATGTTCCGTACGCGCTATTTACGTTCATTGCGCTCAACGCAGCGTTGAGCGCCGCTGAAGATTCGAGTCATTATGCGCGGCTGGCAGTTGCTGGGCTACTCATGGGAATACCGCCGTTGATACGAATAAACGGTGCTGCGATTCCCGTAGCGACAGCGTTCTTTCTCTATTGTGCTTGGACCAATCTCTCAAGGCAGAGACGCGTGATTGATACCGCCGTGTTCCTGCTTATTTCGTTCCTTCCCTTTTTTCTCTGGCAGTACTGGAAATCGTCTTTTCCAATCTCGGAATCCGAAGGAACCTATCTGAACGCGGTTGCGGGGAGAAACTGGGATGATCAGTTACGCGTGATATTTGCGGCTCTAATGGAGTATGTTCCTGAAACTAGTTTTGCCCTGACAGGGGTCTCGCTGAAGACAGGCTTCCTTGAACTTCCCATTCCGCTGCTGGTCGTCTTCGGCATGGTTAAAGCATTCAGGAAAGGCGAACGATTGCTTGTTCCTTTGACCGTCATCCAGTTCTGCGGACTCCTTTTGTCCAGTGCGGGTAACGCGGTATTTGATTTTTCTGCTTCCCGGCATGTATCTATTCCTTGCGTCGGCATCGTTGGATTTGTTCAAGACGCTCCGCTCCAAATTCCAAAAAATTCTTGAACCGCGCGGCATGCTTGTCGTCTTTTTTTCCGTGCTTGCTTTACTGAATATAGGCCACAACGCGGGTGTCATCTGGAGTGCCCGAACCCCACTGGAGCAAAACGGAGCTGAAACCGAACGCAGTCTCCCGTTCTTCGCTGCTGCGCGCTGGCTCAAAGCAAATGCACCCGATGCCACAATACTGACGACCAGGCCGAGAATCATTCATTATCTTTCAGGATGCAGGACCGTATCTCTGGTTCGGTCCGGGGTGCCGGATCAAGATATATGGTTGGACACTGAGGAACGCCTCAAGAAGATAATCGAGAAAACCAAGCCGGATTTTTTCTTCTCCGATTCTAAAGACATGGAGTACTATTCGCACGTGAAAAAGGGTATCGAAGGGCTGGGATACAAACTCCAAGAGGTAGCCGCTGAGGCTTCGTCAACGCGTGTATCGACTCTTCAGGATAGTCCCAGCCGAAGGACTTTTGCTGCCGAACACAATTAAAGGTAGGCCTGAGGTTTAAATACAATTTATATTAGCAAAATATTACAACTATCGAAAAAATTGGAAAAAAGTCTTGACAATATTCAGCGCATGATGTTTAGTCACTGCCAGAGGTTGGATGTGGGAATCCATATCGGCCGGTGGAAAAACGTATTTTAAGAGGCTCCCGGAGCTCTTTTGTATAATGATTTACAGGTGGGGGAGTCTAAACACTGGGCCTAAAAGCACGAAAACGGCATCTAAATGGCCGTTTGCGTGTGTTCCACTGGGATGGAAAAGTATGTTGAGAAGTGCCACGACTTCTATCACAGGGGGCGAATGTGTCAATGAAAAAATGCGCGATTATCGCCCCTCCCCGTTTTTTTTGTAACATCACACACACCAAGTCCACTGATTCATACCTTTACGAAAAATAAGAAAAAGACAAGAAGACAAGCATCTATTTGGTACGTACGGGATGGCGCTCGCAGTGACGTGCTCATGCCAACTCGCTTTCAAGGAAGTAATTCACTGTTCAGCGTGGGGCAGGCATCTTGCCTGTCATTTCTGAACAGGCGGGACGCCTGTCCCACCATGCTTCCCCCATGAATGTTACGTGTTTGAAAGCGAACTGGTATCCGAGAGTCTCTCCCCCGCAACCAAATCTTATACAAGAGAATCTAGTGGGCTGACGAGCCTATCGTGTGGTTAGTAATCGAGGATTTCTGATAATTCCATTCCAAATCTTCGTTTGAGGTAGAGATTTATGAACTCCATAATGGTCGGCTTGAAAGGCTTTCGGACAAGCTGCATTCCTGCTTGCCTGGGCGTTCGCCCGCCTTTCCTAATGTTGCAGGAACGACAGCAAGCCACTACATTGGTCCAGTCATTGTTGCCGCCCTGCACCTTGGGGATGATGTGATCTACGGTCAGGTCTCCAGAGTTGAAGTCGTCACCGCAATACTGGCATTTATAGCCGTCACGAACGAGGATATTCTTTCTGGAAAACGGAACCTCTCTTTTATAGATCTGGCGTATGAATTTCACCAGCCGAATTACCGCGGGTACGTGAAAGGTACGGGTGACGGTTTTTACAATTCGATTCGATTCCTTTATTACTTCGACTTTGCCGCTGAAGAGCAATCCCATAGCGCGCTGCCATGAAACGAGCCCCAGGAACTCATAGCTGGCATTGATTACGATTACCGCCTCTGTGGATGTCATCGGCTCCAAGCCTCTTTCCCCATGAAATGATTCGACTATTCGCTTGGCATAATACCGTTTAACAAAGGGGTTCAGCTCATGTCAAGAAGAAAGGCGAAGGCACGTGCGGGTCACGATCATTTTCACTGAAGATTGAACGATCATGTCTGTTCCAACAGGATTCGGTGCCCCGTCAGGTTCATTTCCAGCAATCGACCTCTTACCGTGGTCTGTTCACCAAATATATTTCGGAGAATTATTTGATCACCCTCGGGCTTGAGAAAGTCCACGCTCTCCATAAGGAGTTCTTCTTTTCCGTCCTTGATGACGTATGCCTTTGATTCGCACATGTGAGTTATCCTGGTTAAGATCTTTCCCACAATATAGCTGCTTCCTCCCCGAATGGGAAGTATTCAGTCATATTTGTACCGGCCACCTTAATTCGGGGAACAGAAATGCCACAACTCGTGATTGCGATTGCTTGCGAACAATCTCATTTGGTTGTCACCATTAGGTTACGGGAGGGATGTGCTCACACGAGGCAATTCCAGAAATTGTGGGGCAGGCTTTCCAGCCTGCCATCATTAGCTCTTCAGGACAAGACAGGCTGGAAAGCCTGCTCCACAAAAGCTGTTTTCCTAGAATAACACAATGATTACATTTCGTTGCCTGTGCACACGAGAAAGATTGCCCGCGAGGATAGGGATCGATCCTCTTCTCGCAATGACAATCTTGCCTGCCCAAATGAAAATAGGCCCCATGGTCGAGGCGGGCACGCTGGGATAACGCAAAAATATCTAGTTGTCATCACTCTTGAAAAGCTTTTCTATTGCCGACGATTCGGATATAATGATTTTTCGAAACATTCAGAAAATCCACTTGAAATACAGCCGTGAACGAAAAAGACGACACGCTCCGAAACATCATAAACGATTGCCAAAGCACCACCCCAAGCATTGGAAGGTACGAGATTTTGGGGAGCCTCGGCCGCGGTAATATGGGTGAAGTTTTTCGCGCCAAAGACCCCATGATAGGTCGTCTCGTGGCGCTCAAGACGAGGCGATTCGATCTGGTTTACGACCAAAAAGACCTGCAATACGTCATCGACAGATTCTTCGAAGAGGCTCGGATAGCGGGCAATCTTATTCATCCCAATATAGTCACGGTCTTTGACGTGGGGCAAGACGGCGATTACTGCTTCATCGCAATGGAACTGCTTGAAGGAGAGACTCTTACTGCGTTCAATAAAGAGGGAACTCTGCTGCCCCCTGAAAAGGTGGCGGACATGATAAAACGGGTGTGTTTGGCTCTGGATTTTGCCCATTCTCACGGGGTTATCCACCGAGACGTTAAGCCGGCCAACCTCATGTTCACCCGAGATCGCAGGATAAAGATTACCGATTTCGGAATAGCGATGATGGCAAGAACGGATAGCACAAATGATTTTCAAGTGATGGGGACTCCGAGTTATATGTCTCCCGAACAGACCAAGGGCCTAAAACTAACTGAACGTACAGACTTTTTTTCGCTAGGCGTGGTTTTTTTCGAAATTGCTCACGGGAAGGCGTCCATTTCAAGGCAGGACGCTTTATGAGCTTATGGATAATATACGTTACTCCCCCGCGCCATCAGTGCTCACGTACAATCAGAAGTTGCCTGCAGGGCTGGATCAAGTGCTTCAGAGGGCGCTGGAGAAAGAACCCGAACTCAGATATAGATCCGGAAAGGAATTCGCAGAAGAAATAGACCTCGCGATGAAAGGCGATACTATCGCAGTACATGACATAAAGGCCGCAAAAAAAGCCGCACTTCTTAAATCTGTTGAATTTTTCCGCACTTTTGACCGTAGGGAGATCGAGGAAGTCACAAGATATGGAACATTTATCCGCTATGAACCGGGCCAAGTAATTCTCCGGGAAGGCGACGTGGATACTACCTTCTTCATTTTGCTTTCCGGGGCCGTGCGAGTCATTAGAGAACAATCGGAAAATAGCTGACTTATCAAAGGGCGCGTGCTTCGGTGAAATGGGTGCGTTCACCAGGACTGCCCGAACCGCTCATGTGATCGCAAGACAGCCCTGCATAGTGTTGAAGCTGGACCTGAAAGTGCTGGAGCGACAAAGCCCTCCGTTAAGGTTAAAAATCTATCAAGTCTTTATTGAAACGCTCATTGTGCGTCTCGAGAAAACCACAAAACGGTTGAGCGAACAGACAGTTCCTCTTCCCCCGAAAAACAAGAACCTCTCCACAACCGCACAGATTCATTTTTCCAACACAGGGACTGTTTCGGAAGTGAATGAGTAATTGCCGTTCAGGCCGGTTTGCTCTCCTCGACTAATTTGAGCACCAATTCTTGAGCCTTCAGCCGTTTGTATCTAAAGGTTTAGACTATTGCCCCGGTAATCCATGTAAGCGCAAAATTCTCATTGCCGGATCTGCGTGCTCGTGTCATCCTCCTTCTCGCAAATTGTCTTCCTCGATAGTTGCATTTAATCCAAAGGGCAAGAAATATGACGGGCAAGCCGATAGAAACGGAGTATGTCTCTTGTGATTTGTGCGGGTCCCGGGACCAGACGCTGCTGTATTCCAAGATTGATCCTATCACCGGTCAAGAATTTCATGTCGTAGAATGTTGCTGCGGAATGGCCTTTGTGAATCCCATGCCCAGCGAACACAACATTCCTGAGTTGTATTCGTCGGATTATATGGAGGGCAAAGAGCTGCTGGATTCCAGGTACTCGCGGATGCTTGACATGCTCCCTAGCAAGGCAAGTGGCCAGCTCCTGGATATCGGCTGCGCACGTGGAGACTTCATCTCGAGGGCCCAGCGAAGAGGCTGGTCTGCTGAAGGAATAGACTTGATCCGATGGAACAAGTCTCAGCATCCTTCCATACGAATAGGCGACTTCCTGAAGATGGATTTGCCTGAAAACCATTGCGACGCGATCACTGCATGGGCTATTTTGGAGCACGTGCGAAGACCTTCCTTATATTTTGGGAAGATCTCGACTCTTCTAAAGGAGGACGGCAGCTTCGTGTTTCTTGTGCCTAATTTCAGTGCATTCGGAATGCGCAGGAGCTGCACCGAAGATATTCCAAGACATTTGTGGCTGTTCACTCCTCAGTCCGTAAGATCCTATTTGGAAAAGAACGGTATGGAAGTTGTCAGAATCATACACGACAGTTCCATATATGCGGCATATCCATTTGGGCTGCTTCGTCACTTATTCTACAGCTTTTCGTTCGCGACCCTATGATTGCAGGGTCTTCGAAAATAGGTCCGTGTCAGTTCTACGAAATGCCCAATTCCAGGGAAACGTATTGCCATGGCTCTCGGAGGTTTGGTCGACCGTGAAGCCATGGGATATATTTTTGGATGCTATGGATTTGGCCGTAGGAGTGGCTTTATCCAAGTTGTCATCTATAATAGGAAACTACGGTATTATAACGGTTATAGCGTCAAAGAAAGGTGCAAATTTAGAACCCCGGAAGGAAAAGACCCGCTAGGGACTGCATGCGTTCCGGGTCTTCAATACATCTTACTCTGCCACGGATAATTCGGTCGGTTCACACTGATTGTTTGCCGCAAAACTTTACTCCGACAATTGTTATGTCGTCGGCCTGAGGCGCGCCCTCGGGCAAATTTAGAGACCGATTCTACTATTTCTTCAACCATTCCACGAATGGGTCGCTCACACGCGATCAGTAACTGTTCCCCCAATCTCTTCTTGGAATAGAGTTTTCTTCTTCCGTGCTAAAGGCTTCTGTCACACCGTCCGTGTACGCGAAGAACGAATCTCCAGGCATAAGAGTCAATGTTTCCAATGGGAATTCCGCGTCTTCCATTATGCCTACCAACGGTCCGCCGGAGGCCGGAAAGGCACAACTTCATGATCGGGCTTCACCACAAAAGGAGGTTCATGACCGCCGTTCGCATAGACAAATTCGCCTGTGCTCAGATTAAGAATTCCGCAGAAAACGGTCACAAACATGCATGTATCATTTCCGTGGACCAGATGCTTGTTTAGGCGGCTCAGAATCTCATCCGGCAATATTCCTTCAGCGGCCTCACTTCGTAGCAGCGATGTGGTGACGGCCATGAGAAGCGAGGCCGGCACCCCCTTTCCGGACACATCTCCAATGGCTATGCAAAGGCGATTATCGTCAACCAACAGGAATTGATAAAAATCACCGCCGACCTCTTTCGCCGAATCCATGACTGCATAAATGTCAAATTCATCACGGCCAGGAAAGGCCGGAAATGTGGACGGCAGCATGCTTTTCTGAATTTCCGCCGCGACGCTCAGCTCGCCCTCGATTTGTTCTTTCGCAGCGGTAGTCTCGGTTAGTTCGTGGATATACTTTTTTAAATCCACGGTCATGTTGGTGGACGCGCGTGCCAGTTGCCCTACCTCATCATGTCTACGGGTAGCGGGCAACTCCAGGTCAAGTTCACCGGAAGCCACCTTCGCTGTGGCGTTCGCCATTCTTCGTAGAGGAATGGTAATGGACCGGCCAGAATCATGCTCAACGCGAACAGCATGGCCAGTGCTGCGACGGCCAGGATCGTAGTCTTCGTGTGCAACCCGGTTATGTCTGCAAAGAGCTCCTCCTTTGGGAATACAACACCCAGCGACCACCCTGTGCTCGGCAGACGGGCAAACCCCAAGTAAAAATCCTTCTTGCCAAAGCTGTCTCCCATATCCAAGAAGCCTGATTTATCGGCGAGCATTAGTCTGCCCACTTTTCGTAAATCCGGTTTCTCCAATTGCTCGGCCAAACTGAAGATGGACTCACGCATTATCAGGCTCTGGTCGGGATGGGCAGAAAATACCGGTGTCGGAAACCAGGACAGTATCCGGTCTGATAAACCTTGACCAGGAGAGTTCCTTCGTCAGCCATTCCACCGAAACGTCCGCCGTCACTATTCCGATGACTTTTTCCTTGTCGTTTGTTTCACCGGTCTCGAAGAAAGGTAGAGAATAGGTGGTCATGATGACGTTTCCACCGCCTTCGTCGAAGTACGGTGTGCTCCATACGGCTTTCTTCAGCTCTTTGGGAAGGGATGTACCAGTCCTGCATGAGATAGTCGTACATCAGAAGCGAGATTCGTATGCACTATACCGTTGGCACTTCGATAATCATCCAGGGCAGTCGTTTTT
>CAVOXB010000005.1:0-42274 GCA_963700305.1 uncultured delta proteobacterium | reverse complement strand
AGGGTGGCTGCAATGGGCGAGACAGCAGCTCAGGTTTCTTCCAATGCGGAGAATACTCTGAAGTCAGCCACGGTTACTCAGGAATCTCTCCAGAAAATGACCACAGAAATGGAAGGGATGGCCAAGAGCGCTGGAGAACAGGACACACAGAGTCGTGAAGGCGAGTCCGTGGTCGAAGAAATGGGCGCTACAGCGCGCGAGGTTGCAGGAAAGGCAAACGAACAGTTCAGCGCTGCTCAGACGACATCTGAAGCGGTGAATCGTATGGTCCAAACCATCGAAGAAATGGCCAAGAGTGCTATTGAAGCTGCACGCCAATCTGAAATGACAGACCGGTTTGCACGAGAGGGTGGCCTAGCGGTCGACAAAGTCGTTGAAGGTATGAGGGCCATCGCTGACAGCTCTGAGCAGATCAACGAAATCATGGTCGTTATTTCCTCCATCGCAGAACAGACGAACCTTCTGGCTCTTAACGCCGCGATCGAAGCTGCCCGAGCCGGCGAGCACGGAAAAGGTTTCGCTGTTGTCGCGGACGAAGTTAGAAAACTGGCTGAAAGGACAGCTGAATCTACCAACGAAATCTCCGACCTCATTAAAGCAAGTAATAAGAGGGTTGAAGAAGGTGAGCGTCTGTCCGCTACGAGCCGTGAGGCCCTCAGCCAGATCCAAGAGGCCGTGGCCAGAACCAACGCCCTCATAGGCGGTATCTCTGAAGGTACTGTTCGTGAAGCTCAGGACGCTGCAAACGTGCAAAAAGCTATGGAGCGACTCACAGCACTCGCTCAGGACATTCTCGGCCTCACTGCAGAACAGGGCAAACGACGTGAAAGAGCTGCCGGTCTTATGGGCGAAATCCGTGAGCTCAGCCGCAGCGTTCTGGAAAGAGCTGGGACCCAGGTGGAAACATCCACCGCAGTCACCCAGGAAATGGAGCAGGTTACCGCGCGTGCGGAAAACATTACTAAACTGACCGGACTTCAGACTGAAAGAGCCGCAGTGCTCCGACAAATCATGTCCGAGATGTCAGACGTTGCATCGCGAAACGCTCAGGGTGCTGCCGGTGCGTCCCAGACTACCGACGAGCTTTCCAAGACAGCTGAAGAGCTCGGTCAGTTGGTTGAACAGTTCAGAATCAGCCGGGAAATCTAGACGGCATTGCCGTGAAGACGTACTATCAGTGGGATAGTTTTCGAGAGGTGCAGAATGGCCATGCGGGTCCTAGTAGTTGACGACTCCGGCTTCATGCGGAAAAGGATCATAGAAGAGCTACGATCTCAAGGACACGCCATCGTGGGCGAAGCACGAAGCGGAATCGAGGCTATCGAGCTTTACAGGGCCCTCAAACCGGATTTGGTTACCATGGATATCACAATGAGGGATATGGACGGCATAACGGCCGCCAAGCAAATAATTGGCGAAGATCCAAACGCCAGTATCCTGTTTTTGACGATCCTTAACGACGAGAAATATAAAACTGAAGCGGACAAATTGGGAGCCAAGGGTTCTGAACAAGACCGATACCCCTTCTATTACAAAAAAAATCATGGAACTCGAGCAAAAACAATAAATCCCATGGCAACCCAACCCGCTTCAAGTTCGCGGTTTTCCCCACGAGACCACAGGTCGCGTGGGAAGCCATTTGCCCTGATATCCAGCCGTTACCGACTGATGGCTGTCTTCTGTTTGTTGGCTTTCGTCGCTATTGGGTTGTGTGCCTTGCTCGTGTTGGACTTAAGCGTTCAGATTGACGCTATTGAAGGCAAATACGTGGCTTCGGGAGAAGGAGCCAACCCTTCTGGTCTCGATTATGAAAAGGTAAAGCTTTTCAGTAAACAGAGATTTCGCATGGGTATCCTTTTGGCAGTGCTGATCGCATGCTTCGGCTCGATCGTATATTTGTTCCACAGCAGAATTGCTGTCCCTTTAGAGGGATTGACTCGTGCTGCAAAACGGATGTCAAGAGGGGAACTGAGCGCGACGGTACAAGTGCATCCAAAGCACGATCTTAGAGAAATAGCGCAGGCGATCAACGATATGGCGGCCAATTTCCAGGAAGTGCTTCTCTTGATGGGAACAACAGTAGGGAATTCTCCAGTCTGCCATCGAACAGATAGAGATGCTCATTCAGCATGGAAATGCCACAGGGTGCACGGAAAACCTCCAGGAACAGCTTCAAGCCATAAAGCAAGATCTTGAGTTGCTAAATTCCGTTATGAGAGAATTTGAAATCCATCATCGAGGCTCCATGGCCGAAAAGCGGTTCCTACCCACGGCGCATAGCGGGTCCGTTCGCACCCTTTGAAAGGGTTCAAGCCAGTCTGTTTGGCGATGGAAGGAAAGAAGATGATAGACACCGAAATTCTTCAGGACTACAGCAGCGAAGCCCGCGAACTTCTGGACGAGATGGAGAACAGCTTAATCCGTCTGGAAAGGAAGGAACTACTCCGGAACTGCTGAACAACATCTTCCGCGCGGTCCATTGCATTAGGGTTCGGCTGAATATATCGGACTTGAGTGTTCCAGGACCCTCACCCATGGCGTTGAAAACCTTCTGGATCGCATGCGGGAAGGCGTGTTGCAGCTCGATGCAGGAATATTGGATTTCCTGTTCAGGTCAAAGGACCTGATTCTCACGCTGATTGCCGAGGTTCCCGCTGATCACGTGGAAAAAACCACAATTTCGGCCATGATGAGTGAATTGGAAGGATTTCTCCAGGGCACTCCCAGAACCGAACCTGTCATAGAAACCAGAACTGAACCTCCCGTAGAGCAGATAAGCGAGCTTGATTCCGCAAAAGAAATCCAAGCTCCGATTGAACCCGAAGAGGACATCGAGACCGCCATAGCAGCGGAGACCGAAGAAGACTCTGAGGCTGAAGGAGTAGAGTTTTTCGAGGAACCCTCTGACGAGGCTGTTTCTCCTTACGAGGCTGCGCTGGATGAGCCGGAGGGCGAGAAGACTGTAGCGGAACACCAACTTCTCGACTCTGAAATGGATGTTTTTCCTGAAACGATTGAAGACAGACATGAAATGGCGGGTCAAGAAGAAACAACTAAAAAAATCGATGTGCCCGCAGAATCTTCGGAACCTCGCCATACGCTTGAGGATACTATTCCGCTACTGCTCAATGTTTCGTTGTATCTGGACGATTTGCAGGACGGGCTGCGGCCTGGAGACGTAATTGAGTCACTTTTGCAGACGGTCAGTAATCTTTTGTATTTATGGGCGTCATGGGTTTTCCCGAAGCGGTTGATATCCTGGAATCTTTTGAGCGACAGATCAGCGCAATCGAAGATGACCGGGAAAGCCTATCTCGCGATGAAATAGACTCCCTGAGGACGAGCCTCTACAATTTGCGGTCTGTTTATCCGGATGACCTCTTCCTACCGCTGAAGAAAGCTTTGGAGCGTGCAGAGGAAGCCGCACATGAGCAACAGCCTGTCTCTTCCAAGCCGTCGGCTTTTGTTTAGCTACAACATATCCCAGGCATTTCCCAGGAGGCTGCGGCCGGAATAGAACTAGCAGGATTTTCCTCCGTGCAGCAGTTGTCCGAATCGGACCCGGCCACATTGCAGAGAATACCCTCGGTCACTCCTGCAAAGTCGATGCCATCCTGGGATTTGTTGGGGCCACTGTTAGAGTTGCCAAGCCACGCCTTCATGCTCCGGGGCCAAAGGATTCGCTGCTCGCGGACGTGGACGACGAACTGCTTCGCGAATTGAGGCATGTTCCCGAAGGAGGAAGATCTTGGCACAACAGCAACCCAGGAGTTCTATCCCTATGGTCAGAAGACAAGCGACCTTTTGAGTGAGTTGGGATCCATAGGAGAGGACGCAGACCGTGAAATTATGGACATATTTCTCTCCTATGGTTGGGAGATCTTGGATAAGTTACGTCCCTATATGGATACCATAAGAAACGGCCAGGCGACTTCAGCAGATCTGGAAGCCTGTGTGAACTGATAGATCCATCAGATCTTCGTCTACCTACATGGATTATCAGAATCTCGCATCATTTCTGGATGAGTGGTACGAAAAGACTGTATGGTCGGCCCAGAAGCTCGATTCTCTCTCCATGAGGGACCTTGCCTTTATGGGAGATAGTCTTTCTCGTTTTCAGGACTTTCTTGGCGGCTTGGATACGGCGCTTCATCAGGAACCAACTCATGCGATTACTGAGACTTTGACCGCACCGAAGCCCGTATTGCAGCCAGCTACCGAGCCCCAAAAGACGGTTCAGATAATGCCAAAACCCTCTACCTCTGCTTCTGGCTCTCTCATCGTCCACGCCGACGATGAGGCACATCTTCAAGAGACGCCTACCACCGAAATTGAGCCTGTATCCGCTCCTGTCACAACCGCCGAATATGAACAAGCCGGCCATGCTGATACCGCATTGCAGCAGGGCCCACGAGACGGCCAAGAAGGTCCGGTCGTCAAAACTATGCGAGTCGACTCGGCCAAAGTGGATGTGCTACTCAATCAGGTTGGAGAACTCGTTGTCAACCGCTCATATGTGGAACAACTTGCTCTTGACCTGAAAAACTTCCAAAAAATATTAACTACTAAAGGCGAAGTGGGAAAAAGAGAAATTCAGACAATAAAGGATCTCACGCTGAAAGTCGGCGAAGCGAGCATTTCCCTAGGCCGGGTAGCAACGGATATTCAAGAAGGGGTCATGAAGCTTAGAATGCTTCCTGTGGGCCAGCTTTTCAACAGAATGCCCAGATTGATCCGAGATCTCTCCCGAAGAGTAGGCAAGACGGTTGAACTGAACGTCCACGGTGGGGACACGGAAGTCGACAAACGAGTAATTGAACAGATTTATAATCCTCTTGTCCATCTTATCAGGAACGCTGTAGATCATGGAATAGAAGACAAAGAAACCCGGAAACAGAGAGGTAAGAGGGAAGAAGGCACGGTAACGCTCAGCGCCTACTCTCAGGGCAACCAGGTCGTCATCGACGTGGAAGACGACGGAAGCGGCATAGACACCGGTGCGGTAATCGAAAAGGCTGTGGAAAACAGATTGTTGGATCCTCAGGATACAAAAAGCGTTTCCTTGCAGGACACGTATAATCTGCTTTTCGTGCCGGGATTTTCTACAAGCAGAAAAGTCACTCGCACCTCCGGTCGAGGAGTGGGAATGGACGTGGTCAAGAAAGATGTGGAAAAGATTAACGGCCACGTGGAAATAGAATCCAGCGAAAGCCAGGGAACCAGAATCTCAATAAAAATTCCGCTCACTTTGGCGATAATCCAGACTCTGTTAATTCGTTCCAGCAAACATGTTTTCGCTGTTCCTTTGACCTCGGTTCGTGAAATCATCCAAATCGCTCCGCACGAAATCACTACCATCGAAGGATTTGAAGTCATAAAATTCAGAGACGAAACCATTCCGGTCCTCAGAATCAACGAGATTTTCAGACTGAAGCAGCCGCTTGAGGCCAATGGTACGAAATTCCTGGTGCTCGCTAGTGCAGGTCTGAAATCAGTAGGTTTTCTGGTGGAAGAACTAATCGGAGAACAGGACGTCGTGATCAAACCTCTCGCTGATCATGTCTTCAAGAGCAGGGGACTGGCCGGTTCAACGATACTCGGCGACGGTACGATTGCACTGGTACTGGACGTGATGGAAGTGATAGAAGACGTGATTGCCCGACAAAGGCAGCTTTCTCAGACGAACCCGGGAATGAGGTGCGCCAAGGTGGAGCGGCAAGCCACAGAATACAGCACGATGGACTTGTAAAAGGAATCCAAATACATGGGCCAGCTCATCGCAATCGTCAGCCAAAAAGGCGGAGTCGGCAAGACCTCAACTGCCGTGAACCTGGGCGTGTGCCTTTCGGCCATTAAGAGAAAAGTATTGCTGATCGGACTTGATCCCCAGTGCGGGCTGGACAAATGTTTCGGAATCGAATCCGCGCGCACGCAGATAGGACTCCTTGACCTCTTGCGGGATGGCGCTTCTCCTACTGAGGCTATTTATCAGGTGAATTCGCGATCGCCGCGTCTTGACATAATGCCGACGAATATTCATTCCACTGTCGACGAGACTTTGTACGCTGATCTGTTGCAACAAGATGCGCATAAACTGACCAGGGTTATCAACGAAATCAAGTCTCATTACGATTTTATATTCCTGGACTGCCCTCCCAGGCTGGACAATCCTACTTACTCTGCGCTGATTGCGTGTGACTCTTACCTCGTGCCAATTCAGTGCGAGTATGCTTCCATGGCCACTGTCGGCCGCGTTTTGAGATCCGCCCTGGAGGTGAAGCGATTACATAATACAAGGCTCGGGATATTTGGATTCCTCCTGACAATGGCCGATAAGAGAGCCGGATTCACCGTGAAAGTCGTTCAGGAAATACGCCAATATCTCAAGGACCATGTGTTCAAAACAATTATACCTCGGGACCCCAAATTGGCCGAAGTGCCTTCCCGACAACAACCGGTAATAGCATACGATTTAGAATCTCCTGGAGCAAGGGCGTATATTCAGCTTGCCAGAGAGATCCTTTCAAGGGATGCTGCTATCAAGAGCAGATAGTATGGGACATAACGGAGAAGAGAAAATCAGAGTCCTTGTAGTAGACGACTCGGCCCTTATGAGCCGACAGATCTCGAGTATTTTAAATGAAGACTCTTCAATAGAAGTAGTGGGTCGAGCCAAGGACGGTTTGGAAGCATTGACAATGGTAAGGGAACTCAAGCCTGACGTTGTCACGATGGACGTGGAAATGCCCCGGATGAATGGAATCACTGCACTGAAACATATTATGGTGAAGCATTCAGTGCCCACTGTGATGATCAGCGCTCTAACCAAAGAGGGTGCCAGGACGACTTTCGACGCCCTCAAATACGGCGCCATAGATGTGATCGCCAAACCATCACGACGGGAAGACGAAAACCTCGAGGCCCAAAAGGCAGACATCATCTCCAAGGTGCGACGTGCTGCTGCAATCAGAACTGGACGATCTCGTTACATTCGGATGCCTGCTAGGCTTCCCAAGCATGAGAAAGTCTCTAAAGGCCTACCAGATTCAAATACGCGTTATGTCTGCATTGGAGCTGGAACTGGTGGATATTACGGCCTTTTGAGGGTCCTTCCAGGGTTGCCTCTTGAATTCTCCGACGTTTTGATTGCGGTAATTCTTGTCGCCTTAAAGTATATTGAGCCTTTCGTAACGTACCTGGAAGCCCACAGCGTCATCCCCGTGAAAAGTGTCAGTGGCCCTTTGTACCGGAGAGGGGCGCGTGTTACATTTGTTCCGGCGACTACCTACTGGGTTTTGAGAATTCCCACGGTGCGCTGGGTGTGTCGGCAGAGCTGAAGACAAACTCGCAGGGCCCCATAAATCACCTGTTCAATTCACTGGCCGAAACAGTGCGCAACAAAGCAATCGGAGTCGTGATGACGGGCGCCGGCGAGGACGGGGCTGAGGGACTCGTTTCACTTCGGTCTGCGGGCGGCATCACAGTTGTTCAAGACATAAATAACTGCATGGATCCCTCCATGCCTATCGCAGCATTGGCGAAGGGATCCGTTGATAAGGTTTCCTGATTATATGATCGTGGATTACCTCTCCAGGCCAAAGTCGCGGGATAATAATTAGGTAAATTCCACGGAAGTCCCCACAAATTCGGCTACGTCCAAGTCTTTCAAGGCACTATTGTGTGAACTATCTGTGAGCGAAAACTTGGGCTTTCCACCAGTCTTGCTTCGCTTTTTCTTCTTCCCCAAGAACTTCATAGCAGCCTGCGCGCAGCTGGTACACTTCTCCGCTGTAAGGATTGGCCTTTGCCGCCTGCTCCAGATCGGCGACGGCCTCTTTGTGATTGCCTAGCTCGATCAATAGCTTGGCTCTCCGTACGTGGGCCTCAAAATGATTCGGGTCTATGTAAGCGCCATGGAGTAAGCTTCTAGGGCTCGATCTGTATGGAAATCCGTAACATGAATGTCGCCCAAAGTGACATACGCCGGCGGAAAGGACGACTCTTTCTTAAGTGCTTGTCCAACCATTTCCAGAGCCTTGCCAGTTTCGTTTCTTCTCAGGTAAGCTTCGGCCAGGAGTTGGTAAGCGGTAGGATCTTCAGGAAGAAGATTTGTAGCCTGTTTCAGATCTTCTATGGCTCGTCCCAGTTGCTTTTCGTTGAAATAGAGGCTTCCACGAAGCAGCAGAGCTTCTTGATTCGCCGGATCAAGTTCGATGGCATGGTCTAGATCAGCCAAAGCTCGGTCGCCTCTAGCCATGATCTTGAAAATGAATGCGCGCTTCACCAGCAACCATGGGTCGTCTTCCTGTATTTCCAAGGCCTTATTCAAATCCCTCAATGCGTCCATATACTTTCCAGTGCTTAGATAAAGCAAGGCCCTGTTTGTGTAAGGCAGGGGATTGTCCGGCTCGAGCACTATTGATCGCCGCAGCATTTCCAGGGCTTCATCGTATCGGCCCATCATCATCAATAGAGTTGCTTGGTTTAGAAACAATATGGAATCTTCGGGGTCAATGGCCGCAGCCTTTCTGTAATCGTTCAGGGCTTTGTCGAGATCGTTGACCGCGCGATAAGCATCTGCCCTGTACCAGTAGATTTCTTTTAATTCAGGATCAAGTTCCAGAGCGGTATCGAAATCTGCTAATGCCTTGAGAGGCTGATTCGCTCTCAAATATGCGAATCCTCGACGAAAAAATGCCTGTGCATTTTGCGGCTGAACTCTGATCAGTTTATCTATTTCTGCAATCGCTGTGGCATAATCGCTTTGCTCGATCAAAATCGCCGTTCTTCCAAAATATGCTGATTTTTCGGATGGATCCAGTGCGGTGCTCTTGTCAAAAAGAGCCCGAGCTTCATCGTAATTTTCCTGGTAAAACTGGATCAAACCCATGGTTGAAATGATTGCCGCAGCATGAGGCTGGAGTTCGGACGCGCGCTTCAGGTCACGCATAGCACCCTCATAATCCTGTAAACGAGCCAAGAGGCGCCCCCTCATTTCCCACGCAGTTCCGCAATTCTGGTCGGCTTCGATAGCCGCTGCGTAATCACCAACAGCGAGGTCCTGATCATCCTGACGTTCTCTTGCCCAACCCCTCAAGATCAGAGCGGAAGTATTTTTCGAATCAGCTTGAACGGCCTTATCCAACATTCCGATTGCTTTCGTAATATCTCCACGACCAGCCATTCCGCGGGCTTGCTCTACAGAATTCCGAGGCCAGCCCGAAAACCAAAAGAAAACCATTGCAGAAAATGCCACCGAGATTCCAATAAGGAACAACCGGGTCGGCATCATGATTCTTCTTTTTTTCATCAGCCATGCGACGAGACTCGCTTTGAGCGCTTCAAATCACTCTCGGTGGATATTCCTTAACAATATCGCATTGATTCTTTTTTTTCGCAAGTATCTGATGAAGGTAAAGCAATCATTCAGTCATGGATAGAATCCTCAAGTCTTTGAGCAAGTGTGGGCAGGCTGGAAGAAACTGGGTCAACACTCCGGAATGGGATCGGTTTCCAGCAGGTGCGCTTCGAGAAGCGACCTGATTTTGAGCGGATCTCGAACCTCTCCTGCTAAAAGCAACGCATTAGGTGGGGAATTTTTCACACTCCGAGACGGCTTGGAAAGCCCGTCCCACAAGATCATCGCCAGCGGCTAAGTGAAGGCTTATGCATCCGCTTTACTTTTCACTTGCAACACCGAACAACATGTGCATTAATCTTACGTGATGTCAAACTAATATTATGTTTTATTAACGCAGCAGTTTAATCATTCAGGAGACTTAGATATGGCCATTTTCACAGACTCACTGCCTTATCTCCAGAGTTTTTTTCAGTTGAATTTTCTTTTCAGCGGATTGGAAGTTTCGTCAGGCACTGTGCTGGTGGCCAGAGTAGTTATGTTTGCCGTCCTGGGAGCAGGCATGCTTTGGGCCGCTTTCAAGATAATCGTGAAAATACTGGACTGCTTCCAGGCGTTTCTCGGTATTCTGGGGCCGTTGCCAAAATCATTCTTTCTGCTCCTGATACTGGTGATTCCTTTGTCTCCGGACAGCATCGGTTCACGCTGGATCGGATATATCTTGCTGGTTGCCGCCATGGTGGGGGTTGCTTGCTCGGGGATTCTCCTCATTATCTTGTGGAAATACGGTGTGGATCAGGCACTGAGAATTCTGCGGTTTTTTGGGCCTCGATCACCCGAGTCGCCTCGGTTCTCCCAGCAGCCGTTTCATCCAGAAAACGTGGTGATCGACTCAGGTGGAATGCCATAGGATTTCCAATACCCGGCAACGCCGAGGGTGAGGATGTCCCAGGCGAGATAGACCGTATTGAATCCGTTTGGTCTGGCAGAGACATGACCGGTCCCGGACAATAGCAGTGACTACGCCTCTACTGGATCACATTCTCCTTATTTCGACACGTTAAGGTGCCTATAGTAATGTGTTTATTTTAGAAATTATCGAAACGAACGCGGTTCATCAATTAAATCGCTTGAAAGCCTGTGCTTCTCGGTATAGAATTATTAATAGGTTGCGTTTAATGAAACGCGCGTGAAACCTAAGAGACTTCGTGGTGTCTAAAATTCAACATTATCCGCGATTTTTTCATTGAAAGCTGATAATCCTTCCCACAAAATTAGCCCTTCTTTCGAGAGGCTTTAAGATGAAGAGCAACGACGGTTCCGAAATCGTCAGCCGGTATGATGAAGGCAATCTTTCTACAGAAGCACGTTTGCTGCGACCACAATACATGCAGCCTGCAGATCCCTATGAGTCATCCTTCCAATCCGGATTCGATCGAAACAAGATTGTCGAATATTTTTATGCAATCCTTTATAGAAAATGGATTGTTGCCGGTATATTCGCCATTGCCATTTTTGCGGCAGGGTTTTACGCGTATACTGCTAGTCCCGTTTACAAATCCAGTGCTACCATAGAAATCGAGAAAGTATTTCCCAGCTCCTCAAATATGAACGAATTATTCTCGTTTTTCGGTCAATTCGATTTGTTCTACCAGACCCAGATAGAATTTTTGAAAAGTAGGCGGCTCGCCGAAGGCTTTCTGAAGCTCATGGGGCAAACGGATCCTTCCAAGAAAGAATCAGCCCCGGTGGAACCCCAGCAGAGAACGTCTCAGGATGATAAGCGAGAGGAATGGCGATTGGCAGCCGCAGCTGATGCGGTTGTTTCGAACGTGACTATTACCCCGATAAAAGGCACTCAATTAATACAGATCGAGATGAATGCAGATGATCCGAATTTGGCAAAGCGAATGTTGGAAAAATACCTGGAGGCTTTTGTGGAAGAAAGCCGCCGCAAAAGACTCGAGGTCAATGCAAAGGTACGAGAGTGGCTCCAAAAGGAATTGTCAGAGACAGAAAGACAATTGAAAGAGTCTGAAGCCAACCTTCTGGAATTCAGTAAGACCCACGGTATAGTCTTTTCCGATAGAAATCCTATGACTTTCCTGCAGAGAGCGGGCGAAGCCGCTTACCAGTCAAAAGATACTAGACAGAATTTGGAAGCCATTAGAGTGGACAAAGAAAAAGTCCTGCCTCCGCAAATGTCCAATGAATATCTGCAAAGCCTAAAAGGTCAACTCGCTTCGCTTAGGTCTGAATACACAGGATTGAAAGCAATTTATTCGCCTGATTATTTCAAGATGGGACTCCTGAGAAACAAAATAGAATCTCTAGAACAGGCGATCGCCGAACTTGAGCAGAGCACCCTGGATTCTGCGCTGGAATCGGCAAAGAAAAAGAAGCCATGTCCACCGAGGTTTATGAAAAATCCAAGCAAGAGGCTATGGGACTCAGCGCTCTGATGGTGCAATATGAGATCCTGAGAAAGATGGTGGATGCCAATGGCCAGCTCTATGTCATGCTGCTCCAGAAATCCAAGCAGGCCGAACTTGATAGTGGAATAATGGGGCACAATGTGTCGGTAACGAACCCTCCTTCTCTGCCCTTTGCGCCAGTGTATCCTATCAAAAGCAAAATTGTGCTCTTGGGCGCTGTGCTGGGGTTGTTTGGAGGCATAGCCGCTGCGATCGTGCTGGAGGCGTTCGACAGATCGGTCCACAGCTCCAAGGAAATTGAGAAACACCTGAAGATTCCGATTCTTGGGGAAGTTCCTCGCATTGGTCGCGATGACTATGATGAGGTAACCGACCCTCGGACGAGCGCTGTGGAGTTCGTCGCTCACAGATATCCAACCTCTCCTTTCACGGATTCGATACGGATCGTGCAGAACAGCGTAAGTTCATTCATTCCAGGGGAAACCGGCGTTACAATGTGTGTTTCCAGCGCCCTGCCCTTGGAAGGCAAGACCCTAATTTCAGTGGTGATGGCAACGGTCATCGCCTCTGAGTTGAAAAGAGTCCTGGTTATCGACGGAGACATGAGACGTCCGAGAATTCATGAAGTGTTCAAGAGCAAGAATGAGTCCCCAGGATTGGCAGATTTGATCACTGGTAAGTGCGTGGAAGTCAGGGAGGCAGTTCACCGTTCCCCTGTTCCAGGGTTGTTTTACATGACTTCCGGTTCACGCTCGGAAAATCCCGTTGCGCTTCTGAAGACCGAGAGGATGCAGAATATCCTCGACGAGTGCAGGAAGGATTTTGATTTTGTCATACTAGATGCCCCGCCGATTCTAGGATTGGTCGACGCATCCATCCTTTCAGCATACGCTGATGGTTTGATCCTTGTGACCAAGTCCGGGCATACCCCTCTGGATGTTCTGGTGCAAGCAAAGGAGTCAGTCTTCCGCGGCAGAGGACGCTTGCTCGGGATAGTAATAAATATGGCCGAACACAAAAGCTCGGGCTCACGCTATTATTACAATTACAGGTACAATCGTTATTACCACAAGAACGAAGCACGCATAGCTTGATCTTGGACGTGAGTTCTTTTGAGATCTGGATGGGCCACGTTCAGGATCCATCCAGTCTCTCCGGGAAACCGACTTATCCATGTTATCATTGCACTGAACGAGGCGCTTCGTCTCCACACATAAGCAGTTGCCAAAAGTCTTGTCCGATTTGCGAGAGTGACGCCGTCGCCCCGGACTTGATCCGGGCCCAGATCCTGGATTCCTGCTTCCGCAGGAATGACGGGAAGTAGCCGCCACAAATCCGACAAAAATTTTGTCACTAGCTGTAATTGAATGGTTGCGACTTTCAGTAAGGATTATCTGTTCTCGCAGACTCAGTCTTCAATACTGGAATGAGCAGGCCGAGCAACGAGCCCCGATTGGTGGGGTAACAAAATGGGACCGGCATCTGCAGGTTCCTTCCTTACCGTCTCCGGACCACCCATTTCATGCCCCCGATCGGGTATCTGTTTTTACAGTCACTATGTATCATGCAGTCATGGCTCGTAGAGCGATATGTCAGCGGCTAAAGGGAATTGAGGTTTGACGCGATCATTATATTCAATGACTTCAATATTGTTTTGCCGGAGTGTTCGGTTTGGGCAACATTAGTTAATATAGATTATCAATAATAGACAATAAAGATCTAATTTTCCGCTACAAACCTTTAATTTAACGTTAAAGTGGGTACGTTTATCCCCACATTCCATGCGGTCTATCCTTGACTTTTCCATTAAAATCAGCTATGTTAGCAACGTAAATAACTATAAAATTAGATTTCGCTAGTTCTATTTTCTCACGGGATGGGTGTGACATACAAATGAAGTCAGCCAAGTTTGTGGGGAATTGTCCTGCCAGTTTACCTATTCTTCCTTTGAGGGACATGGTGGTCTTTCCGAATGTCATGGTGCCATTGTTCCTTAAGGGATCGCGAGTTGTCAAACTTGCAGAATCCGTTGCCGGTGGAGACAACTTAGTAGGCCTCTTTTATCAAAAAACCAGGAATCGCCTCGGTCTCGCTACCGAGGAAATTTCTATGGTCGGAACACTTGCAAGCATTCAGCAGGTAGTTCGTCTGGATAACGGCGGAGTCAAAGCCATTGCTGACGGGATTTGCCGAGTCAGGCTCGTCAAACAGATTCAAGCGGATCCCTACCTCATGGGTGAAGTCACCAGGATCGACGAAGAATCCGAGCCGCAGGAATTGGTGGACACTCTTGTCCGTAGCATGGCTGCCCTTTTCAAAGTCACTTTGAGTCTCGGTCGGCCCGTAAGCGATCATTCCATGTCAATGATCGAGCGAGCGGACGAGCCAGGTAAACTGGCAGACCTGATAGCGGTCTACTTGCCACTGAAGGCAGAGATTAAACAGAATCTTCTTGAAATAGATGATCCCATAGCCAGGCTCAAGAAAGTATTTTCTTACCTTCACAGCGATATTCAGTCCCTTCAGCCCAAATTGCAGGCGGTAAACGATCCATTATCCGGCGGGACAATAAGTCGGCGGCAGAGAGAAATGGGGTTACGCCACCAGATTAGATCTATTCAGAAGGATCTGTCAGGACCTGATGATCCTCATTTTTCTGAAATTAAGGAATTTGAGGAAAAAATCCGAAATTCCGGAATGCCTGAAGAGGCGGTAGAAATCGCGCTTCGCGAGTTGCAGCGCCTTGAGAGGATTCCGCCGCATTCTCCCGAGTACATTGTCTCTCGAACTTATATAGAGGTCCTCGCTGGCCTGCCCTGGAATATCGCTACACAGGATAATCTTGATATAAACCGTGCCCAAAATATACTCGACGAAGATCATTATAATCTGGACGAAGTAAAAGACCGAATTCTGGAATTCCTTGCAGTTCATAAGCTTAGAGAGCACAACAAAGGCCCTATTTTGTGCCTCGTCGGACCGCCGGGAGTGGGCAAGACCTCTCTGGGCAGATCCATCGCAAGAGCACTGGGCCGCAAATTCGTCAGGATTTCACTGGGAGGAATGCGCGACGAAGCCGAAATAAGAGGGCACAGACGGACTTACATTGGGGCTATGCCCGGCCGCATCGTTCAGGAGCTTCGGAGGGCTAGCACAAACAATCCGGTGTTCATGCTGGACGAAGTAGATAAGATCGGCCAGGATTTCAGAGGAGACCCCCGCGTGCGCTCTGCTCGAAGTGCTCGACCCCGAACGAAACAATTCTTTCGGCGATCATTATCTGGATATTCCGTTTGACCTGAGCAGCATAATGTTCATCTGCACGGCGAATCAACTCGATCCGATTCCTGCGCCGCTCAGGGACCGGATGGAAGTAATTCGCATACCAGGGTACACGGACGAGGAAAAAGAGGCCATCGCTGAAAAATTCCTGGTGCGTAAAGTAATGGAAGAGAACGGTCTGAGGGATCATCCTGTACGTATCTCGCCGGAAGCTCTTCGTTTTACTATCAGAGGATACACCAGGGAAGCGGGAGTGAGAAATCTGGAGCGAGAAATAGGAGCAATTTTCAGAAAACTAGCCCGCGACGTTTCCATGGACCGGCCTGTGATGGCGGAGATTCTCCCTGAGACTGTGGAAGAACTTCTCGGCGCGCCGAAATTTTATTTCGACCTAGCGGAAGAAGCCGATCAGGTGGGAATCGCGACAGGTCTGGCATGGACCGAGCATGGCGGCGATATTATTTTTATTGAGGTGACAGGATTCAGGGGCCAGAAGAACCTCACCATGACAGGATGCCTGGGCGAAGTCATGCAAGAATCTGCCCGCGCAGCATTGAGCTACCTTAGAAACAACTGCCATGTTTTCGGCATGGACGATCAATTCCTTGCAGAAAGCGATATCCACATCCATGTCCCCGCCGGAGCGATTCCTAAGGACGGTCCATCGGCCGGAATCACCATTGCCGTCGCTCTAACGTCGTTCTTCACGGGGATACCTGTTCGCAGAGATGTGGCTATGACCGGCGAGGTGACCCTGAGAGGAAGGGTGCTTCCAATAGGCGGAGTAAAAGAAAAGCTTCTTGCTGCCCGTCGAGCTGGAGTTCGGGAAGTCATCTTGCCTAAACGGAACGAACCAAGTTTGAGGGATTTGCCTGAATTCGTCAAAGAGGGGATGACACTTCACTTCATAACTGACGTGGGGCAAGCGATCAGAATCGCTCTTGCTTGTGAATCTGAGAACGTCTGGCCGGGATTTGCCATGGAACAGCCAATATTGCCGCTGTTTTCGGAACAGGCAGGAAACTATGCGTTGAAGGCGAAGCAGCCCTCCTTATTTTTCAAACCCTAGAATCATTTTGGTTTGACGAACACAAAAGAGCGGCCGGCACGGGAGGGCGGCCGCTAATGTTGTTGTGGCAGGGCCGGCGCCCTGTCGGGCCGGAGGTCTCGAATTGAGTGTTCGGGAAGGAACTTCTTTCAAAAAGTCTCCCCCTGATTCTTCCTCGGTTGAACATGAATCGACATGATCCCCAGAACAGATCATTTCAGCCTTATTGTCTGTGCTGTCAATGAATCCTAAATAGTAGGCTAGGCATCTAAGAAGTTAAGAACATGGACCGTTGCAGTGTGCCCATTGGTTCATGGCTCGTCAACAAACCCAGGGAGGAAAAAGCAATGCCTCTAGCTGAGATAAAAGTAATTGAAGGGGTGTTTTCTGAGTCAGAAAAGAAACAGATGATCAAAAAGGTAACAGACGCGTTGGTCTCCATAGAAGGTGAGACTCTACGTGAAAAGACCGTGGTTATTGTGGAAGAAATCAAGAGCGGGGATTGGGGATTCGGGGGCAACGCTTTGTCGACTGAGGATGTGAAAAAACTAAGAACCGGCGGCTAGTCTTCGGTCCTAATTCGATAGAAATGGACAAAAAGGAGAAGCTTTTCGCGAGGCCCAACCGAAAAATAATCCTGTTATGGTGGGGGACTTGCAGTCAAAAAAAATGCCTGGTTCCGTCATCCCGACTTTCGCCGGGATGACGTACACGATTGACACACTACACCATTCCCAAACCTTTCAAGACCGAAAGCATAACTGCTGCAGCCATGACGGACCCTATTTGGCCGCCTGTGTTAGCTCCCATTGCATGCATCAAGAGAAAATTCTTCTTGTCGTACCTTTTGGCCCTGAGCCTGAACAACTCTGGCTGCCATAGGATATGCAGAAATTCCAGCTGCCCCGATCAATGGGTTGATCTTTCCACCGCTCAACACGCACATGAGTTTGCCGAACAGCACGCCTGCGACCGTGTCCAGGCAAATGGCCAGAAAACCAAGCCCGAAAATCATGAGCGTCTCAGGTTTCAAGAATTTATGACCTTCCATGGTGCCACCGATCGCCAGGCCCAGAAAAAGAGTCACAATGTTGGCAATCTCGTTTTCCGACGCGCCGCTGAGCCTCGAGACCACCCCGCTTTCCTTCATAAGATTCCCCAGCATGATCGTTCCCATAAGCGGAAGCCCTTTGGGGGCTATGAGTCCGGTAATGAGGGTCACCACTATCGGGAAAAGTATTTTGGTCCTCTTTGAAACGGTGTCTCTTCCAACAGCCATCTTTATTACACGTTCACGGTCTGTCGTCAGGGCACGCATTATCGGAGGCTGAATTATCGGTACCAGCGACATATACGAATACGCGGCCACTGAGACCGGAGCCAAAAGATGAGGTGCATATTGAGAAGTGACATAGATCGCTGTTGGGCCGTCGCACGCGCCTATGATACCAATGCATACTGCCTCAAGTTGTGAAAAACCGAGGGCGAGGGCCAATAGCAAGGTCAAAAATATTCCGAACTGTCCTGCAGCCCCGAAGAGCAGGATTTTAGGATTTTCCAAAAGCGGGCTGAAGTCCGTCATGGCCCCGATTCCGACGAAAATCAGCAGCGGGAAAATCTCGGTGATGATTCCCATGTCATAAAAGAATTTTAGCATCCCCCCTGTTTCCATGACATCGCTCAACGGCACGTTTACGAGCAGGCATCCGAACCCTATGGGAAGAAGTAACAGGGGCTCTATTTCCTTTTTTATCGCGAGATAGAGCAATCCGCTCCCAATCAGAAGCATAATGAAATTGGGAAGCCCCTTAGAGAAAAGAAACTGCACTCCGGCCCCTAGACCGGACAACCCTAATATAATGCTTTCTAACATGGGTTAATCCCTCACTTCTTGCGCCTTTCCGGATGATCATTCACTTCCGGCAGGGGGAAAATCTTTTTGACTAAGTTGATGGATATGATCAGTATCGCGATCGTAAGAAACGTCCCGCCGATCCCGACCACAGTCATGCTTATGCCGAAACTCCAATTGTCCATCTTTACCTCGAAAACCAGTGTCCTCGGTTTTTTGGAAAACCACTCTCTCACACAGAGTCACGAGCTCGGAATTGCATTCGAACTCCAAGCATCTGGATTTTTGCCACTAGCGCGAACAAACTCGATGGAGCCGATGGTTCTAGTTTTAGTTTAGATCAAGCAGGATATCAAGAAATTTTGGTATGCGAGTCCAGGATTTTGAACATTGGAGCAAAATCAGCCAAGTGAAACTTACGAACAAGTAATGATAGATAAGCTCTAGTTGAGCCGTCCACATGGATCGCTCAATAAAGCTGAATCGACAATTGCGAGTTCAGTATACTGATCCTCTATTTTTTTCGCAGTCGCTCTGCCCGCAATCATCGCTACGGAAAGAATCACCGTGCAACCGACCCCAAAAAGCATCTGCCGTAATTGTTGATCTAGGCAGGCAACTGGCCTGGGAACCTGTCAATTGCGAAGGGCCGCGACTACTCTAAAACAATAAGCTGACCAGTTACGCTCACACGTGAGTCTCCCTCGAATACGTCTATCCCCATTAGCAAATGATTACGTTCAGTCGAACCGTTCAGTTGTCCGGTACCGACTGAATGGTTGCAATCGGTCTGGATTTTTTCTTGCAACCAAATGAGCTTGAGCAGTAGGATGCCTCGATTCCCCCCCCGAGCAAATTGCGAAACGGGGAGGCGGTTCGAACTCCTTTCGACTAAGGAGGCAAAGAATGAAAAAACTCTTTGTCATGTTGATTGTCACGGTATTTGCGTTCACGGCCCTGACGGCCATGGCCCAAGGAACGGAAATAACCAAAAAGACCCCGAAGAAAATCTCCTGCTGCATCAAGGGCGAATGCAAGGAAATGACCAAGGCTGATTGCACAAAAGCAAAAGGAGAGGTCGTCACCAATTGCAAGAAGTGCAAAGCGAAACCTGCGAAAGGTCCGGCGAAGGAGCCCAAGCTAGATACAGAATAATCATGAAGGGACACGGTCCGAAGATGTCGTCAGAATCCTTTGAAGAGCCCTATGAAATCCCTTAGAGTCCGTGTGACGCCGAAAAAGCCTATTTCCATGACCGTGATTATGCTTGAGATGGTGGCACGGATTTCCAAAAAGTTGCCGTACGGTGCGCCTGGACGTATTTTAGTCTTGGCTCTTCTCTAAAGCTCACGATTCAGATCAATTGGCATTCAACAGGGAAAAAGGTGGGAGACTTCTTTCACAGAATGATCTCCCCTTCCCCACTTCTTGAAAGCTAATTCGTATGCATCGTAGCTCTTTTTAGGCTTCCCGTCCGCTTGAACAATCTTTACAATATGTAAAGCACCGTGACGAGTTTTCCGGCAGTTTGGCATTTGGGGGGGCGTATAAATGAGGATCACAGCGAACCACCGTTGTGGTACACCCGTTGCATCGCTAAGTGAATTGATAGTGACATAACAATAAAGGAGGGGCAAAAATATGATACCTAAGAAAATCCTGTTATGCACTGACTTTTCGGGAAACTCCTTGCCAGCGAGAGTGTTAGCAGTAGAATTTGCCGAGAAATTCGACGCGAAGCTCATAATCCTTCATGTGGTGAACTCTTCCAGGCTCGGTTATCCCGCGTTTGAAGTGGGGGTGCCTTTTGATCTGCAAGCAGTGCTCAGGGCCATAGAGGACTCAGTTCAAAGGAATTTCTCGGAAATTGAGGAAGAATGCTGCAAGTCTCTGAAGGAAGTTCAAACCGTGTCCCGTATCGGGATTCCGTCGAATGAAATAGTAAAGCTTGCCGATGAAGAGGCTGTGGATCTAATCGTCATGGGGACTCACGGCTGGACTGGATTCAAGCACCTGATTTTGGGCAGTACCGCAGAGAATGTGGTGCGCATCGCAGGCTGCCCCGTCTTGACTGTCCGAGCGTCTTCCGAGGGGTCTTCTTGACCCCGGATGATCGCAATAAACGCCATAGACTGTAAAAGTTCGCCGAGAGCTTGTACTCACCGGGGTCAAAAGTCTATTCTTCGTCGTCCGTCTTGAGGACCGCCAGGAACGCAGACTGGGGGATCACTACGTTTCCCACCTGCTTCATGCGCTTCTTGCCCTCTTTTTGCTTTTCTAAGAGTTTCTTTTTACGTGTGATATCTCCACCATAGCATTTTGCTGTAACATCTTTTCTTAAGGCGGACACCGTTTCCCGAGCGATGATTTTGCCCCCGATCGCGCCCTGCACAGCCACTTTGAACAGTTGTCTCGGTATCTCCTTCTTGAGTCTCTCGCACGAACGCCGCGCTCGCTGGTGAGCTCGATCTTTGTGCACAAGCATGGAGAGCGCATCGACTCTCTCTCCTGAAACCAAGATATCTACTTTTGCCAGTTCAGTTTCTCTATATTCGAGAAATTCGTAGTCGAACGACGCGTAACCTCGGGAAACGGATTTAAGCTTGTCGTAAAAATCAAACAGCACTTCCGCCAACGGAAGATCGAAAGTCAACTCCACACGGCTGGAGTCCAAATAATGCATGTTTTTTTGTACAGCCCCGGCGATCTATACAGAGGGTTATTACAGCGCCTAAGTGTTGTTCCGGGAGTATTATAGAGGCGCGGATAAACGGTTCTTTTGATCTCTGGATAATAACAGGATCGGGATATTTGGCCGGGTTGTCGATTATGACCTCCGATCCATCTCTTAGTCCAAGCATGTACTTGAACCGAAGGAGCAGTAAGAATCAGCGACAGGTTGAATTCACGTTCGAGCCTCTCCTGAACAATCTCCAGGTGCAGAAGACCCAAGAATCCGCATCTGAATCCGTGTCCGAGCGCTGTTGAATGGTCTTTTTCAAAACTGAGGGACGCGTCATTCAGCTTTAATTTCTCGAGTGCTGTAGCCAACTCTTCGTAATCATCAGAAGAAATAGGATAAAAGGACGAGAAAACCACGGGTTTAACTAACTTGAACCCCTGAAGAGGCTCCAGGCAAGGTTTTTCGTCAATTGTTACAGTATCGCCGATTCTCGTATCGCTGACGGTCTTGATTCCCGCGATCATGTACCCGACCTGGCCAGCGCTAAGCACTTTCTGTGCTTTTCTCTCAATGAGAAAGATCCCTGTTTCCTCGACTTTGTAGCACGCCCCATTCCACCATAATCGAACTGTATCACCGGGTTTAAGCTGCCCGTCAAACAGCCTCAAGTGAACTATCGTGCCCCTGTACGGGTCCCAGTGTGAGTCGAAAATCAACGCCTTCAGCGGCGCGTCAGCATCTCCCTTTGGAGACGGGATCCTTTTAACTACAGCCTCCAGCACCTCCTCGATACCTATGCCTTCTTTTGCCGATATTGCCACTGCGGTATCGGGATCCAATCCGAGATCCTTTTCAATCTGAGCTTTGACCCTGTCCACATCGGCAGAAGGTAGATCGATCTTGTTTATCACTGGGATTATTTCCAGATCCTGTTCCAGGGCCATGTAAAAATTGGCGAGCGTTTGAGCCTGGACTCCTTGCGCGGCGTCGATTACCAGGAGGGCGCCTTCGCAGGAAACCAACGCTCTCGAGACCTCGTATGAAAAATCAGCGTGTCCGGGAGTATCGATCAAATTCAGAACATAATCACGGCCATCTTTTCCCTTGTACGGGAGCGCTACACTCTGACTTTTGATGGTTATGCCGCGCTCGCGTTCAATATCCATGGTGTCGAGCATTTGATCTCGAAATTCATGATCCCCTACAACTCCGGTTATCTGCAGAAGGCGATCCGCCAGAGTGGATTTTCCATGATCAATGTGGGCGATAATGCAAAAATTACGAAGGTTGTCCATTAAGTCTCCACGGCCGCCGATAGGCCGTTTTCAGGTTATGAAGATCAAGTTTTGTTGGGGCTCAAGGCCTTTAGAGGAAGCCTGTAAATCTTGCCCTGCGGGGATAGGATTACCAGATCGTCTCCATCTATTGCAGGCCCCATAGCGTTATCACATGGCACGGAGAAAGAAATACTCTCGACATCCAGAAGATTCGACCCAGCGATTACCCGCTTCAACGGTACGGCGTAAATCAGCTTCTCAAGCGGGGAGTTATTATATTCAAAAATCATTTTTTCGTGGGCAGCCATGCCGCTGGGAAAACCCCCATTCGTATAGGAAGCCAAAAGACCACCAAGCACAAAACCTTTTCTAAGAGACTTCTCCGGGTCTATTACGTAGGTCCTGCGAGTGTACAGATAATTCGCGGCAAACCAGACTTTCCTGCCTCTCCAGTCTCCGACTGCCATTGCGGTACATCGCAAATATTGAAATGGCAAAGTCAGGACCATTACCGCGCGCTTAGCTGCAAAGGACGCTTCCAGATCGATTCCCATGAGCAGCCGAGTGGACCCGTCGGGAATCAACATGACGTTTCCATCCACTGGAAAGCTTCTGAACATTGGTGACACATATTCCGGCACGACAAAGCTTTCCTTGGCAGCGCCTTCGGGAAGTCGCTGCACCTCAAGCGTTTGATCTTCTTTCCGCACAAGCACCAGAAAGCTGTTGCCTTGCACCCCGAACCCAAGGATCTCCTGCGTGCTTTCCAGGGTCGTCAGTTGAGCCCCCTCAAGCCAAGAGACCGTCAACTTGGGTTTGTCTATCATCGCTCGAAGCGGGATCCAGTTCCCCCAGACCAAAATACACAACAATACAGCTAACGGAATGGCCACATTTAAAGCATAATTCAGCCTGCTGGAATAGGGGTCCCCTTCTGAGAAACGGACCTGCGTGTCGAATTTCTTTCTGATGCCCCGCTTCAGACGGAGATATCCTATAATCACCTCGATAGCCATAATTATAGAAAAGAAAGACATGAGCTCGGTGATGAAATTCACTTCCCACACGGCCCAAATTAAATATGCAATGTACAAGAAATACTTAGAGGTGATGGTTACTCTGGTCCCGAGTCCCATGGCGTTAATGATCACGCCGAACACCACCACGATGAGATAGAGCGTCACGTAGACCGCTCCGATCAACGGCGAGACCATATGATGAAAGATTGCCGCAAGCGAGACGATTACCATTCCGAGTTGATCACACACCAGGTCGGTGAATGCCCCTGATTGAGAAGCTTTCCCGGTGTGGCGCGCATACGCTCCATCAACTCCGTCGAAGAAGACATGGCCGGCAAGGAAGATAACTGCTACTATGGGTTCCCGAACAAAATACAGGACTACCCCGGTGATAAAAGATATGCCGATGTAAGATATGGTGTCAGGCACCAGCCCGATCCTTACCAGCGGCGGAACAATCGACGAAACCAATCTGGTGCGCTTCTCTGCGAACCACAGGTGCATCCATCGATCCTTCCCGAAGTAATTAAAAAACTCCATCGGGGCCTTAGACTTCAGTCGGCTGCCTCCAGGCGTATTCTCTATGTTGTTGGTTGAGTTGGACATGACCTCAGATGACGAGAAGTATGGCTAAACCCTAAATTACCAGAATATTTTGCCGAGACAAGGGCTACGTGGAGCTCTGGCTGATCAGGTTCAGCAATTGGCATTTACCATTTTTTCGAGAGAATATTAAGAAGAAATCTCAAAGAGGGACGCCACTAAGTCAATAATGGGCAATAGTAGGATCGGCATCCTGTTGGTCCAGACACAGTCCTTGGGCTTCTCATCAATCGCTTCATATTTCTCGCCCATGGATTATAGCATTTCTATACAGCATATTCTCGTCTTTTGAGTCTTCGATTGGTGACCCAGCAAAGTAGATGCTGGTGAACAAATGGAAGCAATCTCATTTTTTCGCGAAAGAGATTCTTTAGTCGCTTCGCTTCTCCCAATGACAGTGATGCATCTTGCAACGACGGCACAACTGAAGAATTCTTTCCCTTGCTCTGCGAATCATGAGCGGCCAAATCAGAAGGCGAATAATGAAGGAAATAGTGCGGCCAACAGGATCAATATTATGCCTGCCCATAGGGACGCTGCAAGATCGTCAAGAAGCATGCCCCAACCTCCGGGCATTTCTTCCAGTCGATTAGCAGGAGGGGGTTTGATTATGTCGGCAATTCGAGTCAGCACGAAACCCCAGACTACAGTGGCAAGCACGCTGTCCACCCTGAAAACCAATACCGTAAGAAAGAAACCCGCATACTCGTCCAGCACAAAACATCTCGGGTCTATTTTGTTCCAATTTTTTTCCGCCCAATTTCCCAGAAACACAGTAAGAAAACATGAACAAAGCAAAGCGACTGCGATGAGTGCCGCGTGATAATGCCTTGGTGCAAGCATTCCTATAAGGACGAAGATTCCGACTGCAGGCAGACTTCCCACCGAGCCCGGAGCAACAGGTGAATATCCTAACCCGAAGGATGTGCATGCAAGTTCAAAGACTCTTTCTTTGGATATGGCCATCACTCTATCCTGTATCCTGGACTTGAAGTTTTGCGGAATGGGCTGTATTTCGTTAAGTTGCGATTAGACAAGATAGCTATATAGCGCAAAGGAAGCAAGCCTGTTCACGTACGGGTGATTTGGATACAGAAAAATGTATAACAGAAAACGTGTGATATTAGTTCGCCACGGAGAAACGTGGGCGAATCGTCAGGGCCGCGTTTTGGGCTCATCCGATTCCCATCTGACCCCTGAGGGGATTCATGTGGCGGAGAAACTGGCAGAAATCATAACCAGAGAGACTGTCAGTGTGGCGTTCTCCAGTTCTCTCGGTCGTGCGTTGTCCAGTGCAGAGATATACACAAAGGAAATCAACTGCCCTATTCTGCCGCGGTCAGCCATGAGTGAGCTCGCGTGCGGATCGTGGGAAGGCAGAATCAGGACGGAAGCTGCGCCTGGAAGGATTGTCATTCGAGCTACTTGGTTCGATCGGCCGCCAGGCGGTGAGAGCTATTCGGATGCAGAAGATCGAGTCGGCTCCCTTATAAAAGAATTGAACTCATCAGAGTATTCGGACTCCATATTAGTCGTCGGTCATGCTGGTGTTAATCGCGTGTTTTTGAAGCTGTGGCTTGATCTCCCTCCTGAGTATGCAGTAAAAATCCGCTTTGAGCATGACATGATTTATGTGCTGGATGGCAAGGAATTATCAGGAAGGTCTGTAAGCCTGGGCCGTCTGGAAGGCCTGATGATTTGATCAGTTGGATCAAGTGTCCTAAATTACAGGTCAGTAAGTGGAAAATTTTACACGGTGTAAAAAAATGTGACACTTCGGCCAATTGGCACAGACTTAGACGGCTTTCAGCGACAAATAAATCTTGTGTTTTTTCGACACACTGCATTCGAGACCGAACACGACAGCTCATGGCACGGGAATTGCTCTCCATTCAGACGAGAATCCTCTGTTTAATCGTTACAAACCATCTCTTCCCATCGATGCGTCGTCCAAGCCCGACGCATCGTCCTTCGTAGGGGCACGCCGGCCGTGTCCCTACTTTAAACTCAAAAACAAGACCAATAGTTGGCAAAATTCCCCGATGGAATGCGAATTCGTATAAGGTAATTTCCTACTTGTATACGGATTCTCGAAAGTAATGTCGGTTTGGGTTGCCGAAACGATTGGATGATTGTCATTGCGAGGGCGCAGCCCGAAGCAATCTTCAATCAGCCAAAACTGAGATTGCTTCGTCGCTCCACTCCTCGCAATGACATTGTTAGACCTTCCGGATTGTGAACGAGAATAACGCGCGAATCCGACACGATTTCTGAGAACTGCCATAATCATAGGCACGGAGAAGTTCGAAGCGAGACCTAAGCCCTGCAATCCTGGTGGCTGATCCTTCAGAATTGAGGTTGATTCGTTTCGCTCGTGATAACCAGTTAGATCTCCGACTTTCCCCGCACCTGATTGAATTAATACGAAAATGCACAAAAAAATATTTCCAAAAGAGGGCTAATAGATTATCTTCGAGCTTGCTACCGGCCATGGAGGGGAATAGTCAGGTTCGGCTGATGTTGCCGAGAGATGCGCAGCGGAAGAAGCATATAGGCCAGAAGATAGAAGACTGCCTGGCTGAGGATTTCGAACTCCGAGGCTGCTCTACACACCGGGTAGGCACGGATTGAACTTCTATAAAATATAACCAGGGAAGGGTCGCCCGACATGAAAGACAAACGCGTTTTCTTTAATCCTTTAAGAATGCTCAGTCCCAAATTGGATTCCGAAGCGGCAAAGATTGACGAGCTTCACCTAATTCAAGTATCTGAGGCGTTTACTCTGGAAGAAGGCCTTGTGGTAATGCTCAGCAAGCTCATGGAAATGACCAGACTTCTGGAAATCGGTTTCATCAAGAATTGTCCTAAAGAAATCGAGGCCTGCGATCAATTGGCAGACGACGTGCACAAGCAGGAGAAGCTGCTCACAGGAAATCTGGCCTGCTCCGTCGATATCCCCCCTGAATTGTGCAAACTGATAATAATCTTCCCCGGCCATCTTGAAAGAGTAGGAGATCTGCTCCAGAGCGTTCTAAACTGTGTCCGCATAAAATGTCGCGAAGACGTGCCTTTCGGGGACAAGGCTTATGAAGAAATCCAGAAGATGTTTGACGATACCATTGATTTAATGTCCAATTTCAGGGACGCGCTAATTGCGCCCAACAAATTTCTTCTGGAGCACGTGATTTCCCAGCAGGCCTGTACTCGATCAGAAATGCCAGGATTGGCAACTCGCACACATAGACCGTTTGTTGGACGGCAGTGCGTCCCCTCGCAGCTCTTCCCTTTATCTAGACATGCTGGAATCGACTCAGGGCGTGATTCGTCACATAAAGGAAATGGCTATGCGCATGCTGACTCTTATGTCCACTCAGGCGGAGGTCTAGCCGAGATCAAAAACAGACTGTCTCGGCCCGGACGTTCATTGATGAGATCTCCAAGCTTGGCCTGTTACAGTTCATTGCGGCACCCGAACTCGCGGCCCTATTATTCAGACGAATGCACATTAGTATCACAGTTAGGAGTCCACAATGCTTCCAAGAAAGATTCTCGTCTGCACTGACTTCTCGGAGAATTCAGTTCCAGCCAGGGTCCTGGCAATAGAATTTGCAAAGGTCTTCAAAGCGGAGCTCATTCTTCTGCATGTGGTTAACTCAAGACTTCTGGGTTATCCGACATTTGCCGACAGAATCCCCGTCGATCTGGCTCTTGTCCAGCAGAACATTGAAGAAGGTGTGACAGAAGAACTGGAGCTTCTGGTTAACGACTGCAAGCGGGATGTCACAGACGTAAGCGCCTATTCCAGGTCTGGGGCTCCGGCCGAGGAGATAGTTCGGTTTGCCAACGAGGAATTCATAGACCTGATCGTAATGGGAACTCATGGTTGGGCTGGGGTGAAGCACCTGATACTCGGCAGTGACCGCGGAAAACGTTGTAAGGACAGCCAATTGTCCTGTGCTCACAGTGAGGGCGCAGTCGACTTGATGCAGCCAAATAGCCATTCCGCGTGGATTCGAGTCCGGAAGGGGATTCCATCCACATTTGAATCACCGAAATCGGACACACACTCTATTCAGATGAAGGGGATCCACCAACCCCATAGCGACTGTGTCTCCGGTCAAGTGGAAAGTTCCTGATACATGATTTTTTCCCTGATCATGGCGTTCAGGATGACCAGGAGTTTCCGCATGCAGGCGACTATCGCTACCTTGAACGGCTTTCCTGATGCCACGAGACGCTGATAGAAGGCCCGGAGTCTTTCGTTGCGCTTCACACCTGTGATTGCGGCCATGTACAAAGCCTTGCGGACTGACTGGCGGCCCCCCATGATACTACGCTTGCCTCTCATGATGCCGCTGTCACGGTTGAACGGCGCCAGACCCGCGAGACTGGTGATTTCAGCGCGACTTGCCTCGCCCAGCGGAGCCAGGTCTGCTATGAGTGTTCCGCAGTGACTGGACCAACGCCGGGAACGCTCAGCAAGATTTCTTCCTTCTGACTCCAGATGGAGGAGTTCTTGATGGTCGTATCGAGATCCTGATCAATAGACCGAATTTCCTGATTCAGTGCCATGATGATGCGCTGAATGCTTTGGAGGACGAGCTCGGAGCGAGCATGATGGAGTCGGTTTTTTTCCGAGGCACGCTGCAGCACGAGCTGGCGGCGCCGGGCGACCAATTCCTTGATGGCTTGTTCCTCCTGATTGAGAATAGGCCTCACAGGAGGCCTCATGTCCTGTGCAAACCGAGCCAACACATAGGCATCGATGGAATCCGTTTTAGCCTGTTTTCCGAGTGCTCGGGCAAAGTTTCGGGCCTGCTTGGGGTTAACCACGGCAACGGGAAGTCCGGCTGAAGCAAACTCTGCGGCGAGTATGACTTCGTAACCGCCGGTTGCTTCCATGACGATTAACGCGGGGACCTCTTTCTTGAGACGTTCTACAAGCGCATCGAGGTCATCCGCAGTATTCCGACAGGAGAAGCGTACGCCTGACGGGAGCAGATGAATGTCCAGGCTGTCCTTAGCGATATCTATGCCGACGAAGATCTTTTCAGACACGGGCGATGTCCCTCCCTTGTGGATACGGCCTCAGAAGGCCCAGCGACTGTTCGGGCTTTTCGCACGTCGGCTCCGGCGATCCAGCTATGGGACAGCCTTTGAAGGCCCAGGCTTTAACGATCTGCCGGTCCGTTGTCTAGCTTTCTTCAGAAAACCAAACGGCCGTGCGACCCCCCTATACCAGCTAGTACCTGTGGGTGACCACCAGAACTTCCCTAGTCCCCTCCCTCGCTCGAAGCACTCTCGTCGAGAAGTACTTCTGGGGGGTATCATACAAGGCGTTAAAATAACGCTGTCGAGATGATGGCGTTAACAGCCTTGAGAACGCAGCCACATGGCGAAACATAGTATTAGTGGCCCCACACGGCCTTATTCTAGCGCCCATGGGCAGGACACCTGTCCCACCATGCTTGCCCAATGAATGTTACCTGTTTGACAGCGCACTGGTCTGAATGGGAATCGGTCAATCGGCCAGAATCCACACCATTGCCAACGCGGTAATCGCACTCAGTAAAAGCAATACGAAACATATTCTGATGAAATCTTTCCCCAGCAGTTCCGATACATGGTCTGCTGGCTTGGGGGGCTTATCTTCTGGGGAATTTTGAGGACCGCTCGTTGAAATCCCGGACATGAAAGAATCCCCCTTTCCAATTGGTATTTTGACGGCAAAGCAGCGCCACACATATCCGTATTGCCCGCGAGACAATCACTATTTTATGCTAGACTGTAGAGCGATCTTGGTCAAGATAAAATAACTGAAGCGCAATGTTTTATACTATACTTGATCAGTAAAAAGGAATTATCCTTTTACTACAGTGGATTGCATCCGATATAGTTACTGGAATGTCGCCGGATACACCTGTGAATTGTTCAGCTCTATATTAAGCAATCTCCCACATCCCTAAAGACGGAGGCAAGCTTTCTTGCAGTCGAGGGAATGTTTTCAACTTCTCTGAGTCCTTTGTGACGGACTTCCATTTGGACCGCATGCACAGGAAAAGGCTCGTTTGTCGTTCCGGCGAGCATCTTGAAGACCCACGGCATCCTTATCTGTCTTGCGGCGGCATATCCTGGCAGTCCTTCTTCAACCCATGCCTGCCGACCGTTGTGTTTGAGCTTCTTGAGCCTGGATACCAGAAGATCCACAACTGTCGCGCTCGCTGTAGTGAGTCCTGCGTCAATGGCCTGCCTTTTTTGCGAATACTCGTAGCCGGCAGCTACAACGAAATCGGGGTTGCGATCACCTGAAATGTTGTGGTCAGCTATTCCATGAACAAAAATCACCAATGTAGCCGCATTTCGGCAGAGTGCCTGGGAAATTGCTGTCAAAGGATGAAAGAAATCAGGTGCCGCAATCATGGCATCCGGCCACTTATTGAGATCAACTGGAATCGCTGACGTTTCACGGATGAATTGCTCCCGCATAGCTACTTCCGTTGAAGAGGGGGCCATCGGATCGCTCACGGCAAGCGATTGAACTTCAGGGTCGTTGGCGTGTCTGGGCTTCCTGTACCTGTTACAGTTTATCACAGCGTTGGCTTTAAGCTTGCCAGCCACGGCATGAGCCAAAATGTCTGTATTGCGATCATCTTTTCTGTACCCATGAGGAGCAGCTATGACAAGGTTGCTATTTTGATTCACAAATACATTTATGCGGAAGGGCCAAAGGTCCTGTTCCAAGGAATCCAGGAAATATGGCTTGAAAGCGGGATGAAATTCGCGAATTTCTTGAAGAGACAGGATTGCCTCAATATGGTTATTTGTTGGATTGCCGGTCATCAGGTTGTTTTGAGATCTTGAGAAATATCTCGTACACTTCACTTTTTTTCACATTAAATCTGAGTCGAGCCTCATCCGCGAGCCGTTTTCCCGATAGGCCTTCCTCTATCAGAGACCGTACGATTTCTTCAAGATCAGGCCGATCCTCTGGGTGTACGTTTCCCTCCACTACTATCACAATTTCTCCCTTAACCGATTCTCTTTGTCTCAAATTGGAGAGTATCTCCCTTGCCGTGCCTACTAGGATCTCCTCGTGTAACTTTGTCAACTCTCGCATGAGAGCGACTCTGCGTTCGCCTAAAGTCTCGGCGCCTACTTTGAATGTATCTACGATCCGATGGGGGGACTCAAGGAAGATGCAGGTTCGACCCTCTTTGGAAAGCCTTTCGAAAAATGAACGTTTTTGCTCACCTTTTCTGGGGGCGAACCCCAGAAAAGTGAAAGTGGAACAGTCCATTCCCGATACTGACAACGCTGCGATTATCGAAGACGGACCCGGGATCGGGACAACCTTGAAGTCTTTGTCCAAGGCAGCTCGCACCACACGATTGCCGGGATCCGAGACGGCCGGCGTGCCTGCATCCGAAATAACGGCCACCTTTTGACCTTCTTCCAATAGTCCCAGGATCATTTCTGTTTTTCTGGATTCGCTGAATTTGTGGAGGCTCACCAGGCGAGCCGAGATCCCCCATCTTTGCAGAAGAATTCGGCTTTTGCGAGTGTCCTCGCACGCGATCACCTCGGCTGTCCGAAGAACTTCCAGGCCACGGATTGTTATGTCCTCCAAATTCCCGATTGGCGTGGCTACGACAAACAGCATGCCTGAATTCATGATTCCTGGTCTTGACCTTCGTGCCCAGCATACAGATGGGATTGGCGATAGAGATCCACTGCAGACACCAACAGAAACCTTCAACACAGCGGTCACCGGTATTGCTATCAGCATTCCAACCAGGCCGAAGAGATTTCCACCAACCACTAAAGCTAAAATATAAACCACGGGGTTTAGGCCAATCGCATGCCCCACGACCCTGGGAGTGATTACATATCCTTCCAAAAGCTGAACAAACGCTATCCAACCCAGCACATAACCCACATGAGCCATATCACCGAATTTTGCCAGTGCCATCAGAGAGCCACCCACGATCCCAATCATGGTCCCAAAATACGGAATTACGAACAGCAGACCCGAGGTGACCCCCAAAACAATCGCCAAATCTATCCCGATCCATATGAACCCTATTGAGTACAGCACTGCCAGTATTATGCTGACTGTCAGTTGTCCCCTGACGAAAGCAGCCAAAACTGTGTCGATCTGCTGCAACTTTCCAACGAGTGCAGGTCTGGTATCAGGCGGGATAAGTTCCTTTACGGTTTCTCGAATGTGCTCGAATGAAACCATGAAATAGTATGAAATGATCGGCACGAGAAGAGCATAAAAAATGAAAGAGATCACGCTAATGGTCGAACCCAATACAGAAGAGGCAATTTTGGCCATTGGATCAGCCAGTTGAGGCAGGACTTGTTTCCATCGCGCAAGAAACAATTGTTTGAATTCGTCCGGAGTATGCGGAATATTGATTCCCAATTGCTGAATAATCAAATTCGCGTGGGTCTCGAGCGCATCCAGATAGCGAGGCGCCTTTTTCGCAAATGATGCTATCTCACGGGCCACGCTCGGGACAAAAAATAGGAGGAACAATACAAACAACAACAAACCTGAGAAAAGAAGCGCCAATGAAGCTAAGGACCTTTGTAGGCCCCAGGATTCCAACCTATTAACAGCCGGATTCAATATGTAAGCCAGAAAAAATGCCACCATAAGAATGATCGTGACATTCTCCAGCGTCTTCATCAACCAGACCAGAAAAAACGTGAAAAGCAGGCCCGCGGCAATCCTCAAAAGAGTTGTTCTTGTTTGAGGTTTCAAATTGCACCTCCTGAAATCGGCTGAAGAAATCACATGCCTCCCATGATGAGAGCGATCAAGTTATGGTGACAGAATCAACAATTTGAGGATGGATTATCTCTTTGTGAGGCCCTCCTCCGACATCCCATTGAAGTGAAAAAGAAGAATAAGTTCATTCGGAAAACGTCTTCACCGTATCACAGACAGAGCAATTCTCCCCAAATCCATTCCCGCCATGCTCACAAAACCGCCTATTCCAAGGCAAGACAAAGCGAAGACATCCCCCCAACCGCTGTACAGAGATCCTGCTCGAACCGTCTCCGGTACGAATACCGTTATTTCACCCTGTCTTTCCAAGGGGATCTCCGAGACAATCCGCCCTGCGGGATCGAAGGTCGCGCTGATTCCTGTATTCGCACAGCGCAACAGCCAGACTCGATTCTCTACGCTGCGGACCCTGGCCATGGCCATGTGCTGATACGGAGCAGCGGTCGCTCCGAACCAACCGTCATTTGTAATATTGACCAGCAAATTAGCGCCATTCTTAATTGCCGCCCTGGACAGCTCGGGAAATATTGCCTCGTAGCAGATCAAAACACCAAACCGCGGCCCATTGTCCACTTGCAGCACCTTCATTTCTGTGCCCGGAGAATAATCCGCTTCCCTTGCAGCTATTCCCGGCCCAAGAGGCAAAAGCCACGATAATGGCATGTACTCGCCGAAAGGCACCAGATGAATTTTGTCGTATCTTTCCCTGGTACCTCCATCCTCCACCAGAAAGGCGCTATTGTAATAGTGAACGGTCTTGTCTATGACCTCTGCTGCTGGCGCTCCCACCAGCATGGGCACACCTAAAGAGCGTGAGATGGCTCCTGGACGCTGCCAGTCAGGATCGGGCTCACCGAACACGACTGGAACGCTCGTTTCGGGCCATATGAGAAAGCGGGCACCCTTATTCACCGCTTCCTTGCCGAGTCGCTCATACGTCAGAAACGTATATTCTCTAGCTCCCTGATCCCATTTAACTTCTTGCGGGATATTCCCCTGCAATATTCCTATTGCGAATCCTTGGGCTTCCCCAGAACTTGCAGGAAATTCAGCGAGCCTGTGACTCCCATAGCCCAAATTCAGAAGGACAGCTGCGACCGCTGCCGAGATCGCGGCTACAGGCAAGGCCTCCCTGTCCATCAGGGATTTTATTGTCTCCGAAAAAGCCGCATTCACGACCACAATCAAAAAAGAGACACCATAAATCCCCGTAATATCAGTAATTTGAATGATCACGAGTCGGCTTGCCTGTGAGTAGCCCGCAAGGTCCCATGGAAATCCGGTAAAGAGTGTTGCACGCAAATATTCGAGGCCAGTCCACAGAAAAGGTGCAATGAGTGCGTACTTGTACCCGCTCCTGCACGAAAGCCCGATAATTGATCCGAAAATCGCAGTGAAGATCGAAAGGAAAAGAACGAGTTCCAGAAACATGAAGGCAGCTTGCACAACCCCGAAATGCCCGTGCGTGACAAGAGTGCGGTAAATCCAGGCTATGTCCACTATAAAAAAAGCCACTCCAAATGATGCACCGCTAAGTGCTGCAGCCGCAGGCCGAGGATCTTTATGAATGTATACGAAAAGGGGTACAAAAGCAATCCAAGCCAGGAGGTCCAGCCGGTAAGGCGGAAATGCGAGAGCCAACAACAAGCCGCCGCCCGCACAAACCAATATGTTGAAAATCATGAGGTGGTTCCACGATGGTCCGAGGATGCGGCGATTTCCCCTGAATCGCTCTGAGGATACACCATTACCCTGGTGATCCGTTTTTGGTCTCCTCCCTGAATTTTCATCCGGAGCCCTTCGAAATAATCTTTCTTCGCCCTTTTTGGGCACCTTCCCCTCAAGCTGTATTATGAACCCGCCGAGAGTGTCATAGCCTCCCCTAGGTAGCTGGACGTTGAAATACTCTTCAAAATCGTCAAGATTGGCCAATGCCTTTACCAATACAGAACCGTCTTCCTGAGGAATAAACAGTTCTTCTTCTGTATCGTGTTCGTCCCGTATTTCGCCGATTATCTCTTCAATTATATCTTCTATTGTAACTATTCCTGAAGTTCCGCCGTATTCGTCCACAATTATAGCTAGATGAGACTTCTTGTTACGCAATTCATTGAGCAGATCTTTTATTCGTTTGGTTTCCGGTACGAAGAAAGGTTCCCGGATGAGATCTTCTATATGAAGTTCTTTTTCTCCGTGGAGCCACAGAGGAAGCAGATCTTTCCCGTTCAGTATTCCTATCACATGATCTACATTATCGTTGTACACGGGGATCCTGGAATACCCGGACTGTATAACAGTCTCCAGGACCTGTTCCAGCGTGCTGTCTTTCGATACTGATACTATATGTGTCCGGGGAATCATTATCTCTCTGGCGACGGTCTGTTTCAGATCGAATATGCCTTCGATCATGTCGCCTTCTTCTTGGTCTATGAGTCCCCTTTCCTCGCTTTCATCTATAACTTCTTGGATATCTTGAATCTGCTTGGGCTTTCGGTCAAGCCCGATTTTGATCCTCAACCAGCGGAGAAGGTTTTCCTGCTTTTCAGGCTCTGATCCTTCCAACTCTAAAAAACACTCCCTTCTTTGATTGTCATAATTTAATCATGATCACTTAAATGGATTGGTTCATGTCCGAATTTCTGGGCCATCCGGAGACTCGGCTCAGAAACAACCATTTCAACAGAAGGCTCAGAATGACAACCATTACCGCAGCAAAGAATAGGTAAGGCCCAGCCTTGATTTCTTCGATAGCCTTCTCCTCGGTGTGCCTCGATGTGCACCCCGTACATTTCTCACAAGAAGGCGCGTCGTAGTTCATATTGATCACCTGATTAAATTGCTATGTTTATTTTAGCACAATTTTGAACTCTGAAGGTACTATCTGCGAAAAGCCTCAGCCGGCAAGTCCTTCAGCCCCGGCCTCAGTCTTTGCTTTCGATTTCTTTCTGGCAACCCTCAAACCGAGATAACAAATACCAACGGCAACCCCGGGAATAATAAGGTAGTGCAAGAGAAACATCAAAACCCCTTGATCCCGCAATCCCACGAGCCCCATCATCAGCAAAACTACGCAAATGATAATACCCATCGGGGCTTCCCACTCGATCTCTGGGGGTGCAAGGTTGCCTACGATCATTCCGGTGAAGAAATATCCAGTAAAAGTGGTGGGAATCCCAAATAGAGCGGGTAATTTCACGCCAAGATATCCAAGTATCGCCGCAATCATCAGGGTGTCCACAAATCCCAGAAAAAACCCCAGGACAATGCTTCCACCAACCCATTGCAGTCTCGTCATCCGTCCTACAATTGGAGTAACTAGTTCGTCAGTAAGACTCATCTATCCTCACATGTTCAGGGGAGAATCGGTCTCTTGTATCTCCCTCGTTAGTACGCGTCTTCGCTACCCGAACCTTTTCAAGACTGAGCTCTATGAATCCATCTTGAGCACCCCGGCTTCGATTCTGTAACGATGCTTACGAGAAGGATAACCGCTTGAATCGCTCCACGCAAGCCTGATGTATCCTTCCTCGAACCCGAGTACAGACGTAATCGCCGTCCGGAAGAGTGCATGAGGAAAACCTGTCTCTCCCAAAAAGGCTGTATTCGGCCTTGAGGCCGTCCAGATGTACAACGTCACCTATTTGCATGAACACCCTCCTTATTTTATTATCATTTAAAGTTCGGCAGTCCCCACATTAATTTGAAGCGTCCACTCCTGGGGAATACCTTTCAGGATCGGGAAAACACCGCAGGCGCTTGCGGCACAATTCCCTTGACTCACGCACTAGATATAAGGTATAAAGACAAGTTTGTCTATCAGAATCTGCCGAGCCCCAATTTCATCCTCTAGACTGCATCCATATCATAGCACTTCCATTGCGGAGGCCGCCACAACCAACAATGGAAATCGCTGCCCAGATTGGTCATTTCGAGGAGCGGAGCGTCAGAAACAATCCCCTGTATGAAGACATGGGATTGCTTCGACATGTCTCCGAAGACCCCTTCCCCACCCCAACTGAATAGCCGCTCTCAACTTATCGCTACGCAACTTAGAGGGGATAATCGTAACGTTGAAAAACCTCTGCCCAGTGCGTCCTGACTTTTTCGCGGTCCTTCTCGTCGAGACAGTGCTCATTCTTGCGGTAATCCTTTATGAAAGCTAAATAACGCAAAAGGTTAGGTTGCATATTTTCAAATCCCGACAGGTTCAATTTAGTGTACATGTGGTGCAAGGTCTCCACGGGACGGGCTTCAAGATCTTCATATTTCATTTCATGGAGTTGACCGGGCGGTATTTTCTCCTTATCTCTGAAATATAATGAAAAGAGTTGCTTGTACCCACGAGAGAATGAGCTGATCTACCATCTCCTGCGATGGCAACTGAAGGTGCGCGTAAGCCAAGGAATCTTTCCACAGTTTCTTGGTGGACAGATAAACCATGTACGGATCACGGACTATTTGGACGAACTGCGCATTGGGAAAAATTTCGAGAAGTGTGGCTACACGACCCAGATGAGGAGGAGATTTAAGGATTATCCTACCGGAATCCGACAGGCTCAGTTTCTTTAGGAATAGAATCAGGGAGTCTTTCCATTTTTTCAGTTTGTCACGAGATAAACGTTCAGGATCCAATTCCGCATATCCGTTGTCCCCGGTGACTGGAAAGAGGATTCTCATGTAAGGCGAAATTGTAGAGTGAGCGGCTACGCCGAATTCGTCTTCGTGCGGCGTGTCTGACGAAAAGGCCATGTTGTCCATTGGCCTTTTCTTAGGAGCGAGCAAATTGAAAATAGTCCCCCCTGCCTGAGTGAAAAGGAAATGATGAGGGAAAGACGCCTGATAAGCGGTAGGGCAATTGAAATCGTCGTCCAGGCTCAACAAGTTATGCAGATGAGTAGTGCCGCTTCGCCAATGCCCGATGATAAACAGGGGATGCTGCTTGATTTCCACAGCCTCAATGTCCTTGGAGTTGAAAAAAGTCTCGCATGAGCCGTAAATGGAATTCAAGACCCCAAGCGCCAAAAGATTTGCCAACCGGCCCACGCAATCTGGATCGACACGAAAACCGTTTCGCGCAAGCACCCTCATCAAAGTGCCCAGCGTCATCCCTGGGATTACTTGAGGCCGCCTTTTTCGTTCATCCAACCAACCCATTGCAGCAAAAACTCCTATTGAGAATGCATCAGCCTTCGCGAGAAACCGCCGAGCCTTTCGAGTTGATGAGTCAGTCCTCCTGGGACTTAAGTTCCAGGATAGTCCTCTTTTGTGGATTTTCCAGCCCCTAATCCCGGGCTGTCGGTTTGGGACGGCTAATCGCTTGCAATAAAGTTCGGATAATGTCACAAAATTCTTTTGACGCAAAGGGTGGGTTCAAAGTATTTGCCCTGATTCGGCATTCGTTGGGAAAATATTGGAGTTCCAACTGGTATAACACCCGAAATATTGGAGGAAAGATGGCATTCAAAGGCAAGGCATGGAAATTCGGTGATGACGTGAACACCGATGAAATCATTCCTGCCCGTTATCTCAGTCTTTCGGACCCGGAAAAATTGGCTGAGCACGTCATGGAAGACGCTGACCCTGCATTTCCCTCAAAGGTGAAGCCCGGAGATATCATAGTGGCAGGCAAGAACTTCGGCTGCGGTTCGTCCCGCGAACATGCTCCGGTTGCCATAAAAAGGCGCGAAAATAGCTTGTGTGATAGCGAAGAGCTTCGCCCGGATTTTTTTCCGAAATGCATTCAACATGGGATTGATGATTTTTGAATCTCCATCCGCTGTTGACGCCATTAGACAAGGTGCGACCGTAGAAGTGGATGCTGACCAGGGAATCGTCCGAAACGCGGATACTGGAGAGGTCTTCAAGGTGGTCCCAATCCCCCCTTTCATGAAGGAACTGCTGGAAGATGGCGGACTAATAGCTCACATACGGAAACTGCGCACTTCCGAACAGGCCAGCGCAGATTAGATATTACTGGCTCGGATTAAACGAGCGAGGGTCTTTCACACCGGTAAAGCGCCCTAAGCTGCCGATTTGCAGGAGATTTGCATTGATGCCGCCCGGTCTGGGCTGCTGTTCTAGCTCTGCAGTGCACCTACAAAACACTTTCCCGGAAGGAAGCCAAAACATATAATGAGATATGGAGTCTTTGGGGTAAGAATACAATGACAGACCATTTGCAGGTTCAAGGAAAATTATTCATACAAGTCTGAACTGTATAAAGAGAATGGTAGAACATAAATAATGTCCGTTGTGCAGTGTAATAATGCAATAGATCACGCCTAGAGTGATCCCGGAGGATATGAGGTGCATGTTTTAATGGTTACGCCTGAAGTGGGCCCGTACGCGCAGACCGGGGGGCTCGGAGAAGTTTTGTCAGCACTTCCCGCTGAATTGGTTGACTTGGGGGTGGATGTGGAAGTGTTCATGCCGAAATACCGCGGGATCGATACAGAAAACTATAGTGATCTCAAGAAAACCGAGCTGACTGTAACAGTAGACCTGAACGCGAAAAAGATCACTGCGGGAGTGTGGGAACGCCGGAATAAGAGAGGCGTAAAACACTTGTTTTTGGAATGCGATGACTACTTTGACAGGCGGTATCTTTACGGGACCCCAGCTGGCGATTACGAAGATAACTCGGAAAGATTCGTTTTTCTCACCAGAGCTGCTTTGGAAATCGCGCTGGCCAGAAAGAAGCGGTACGATGTTTTTCATTCTCATGATTGGCAAGCGGCTTTGACGCCTGTTTACCTTCGGTACTCTCTACGCGGGGGAGCCGTTGTTCGACGATAGCGCGTCGGTAATGACCATCCACAATCTGGGGTATCAAGGCATTTTCTGGCATTTTGACATGCCTCTGGTCGGCGTCGGATGGGAATTCTTCACTCCCAAGCACATGGAATTCTACGGAAAGTTGAATTTTCTCAAGAGCGGCATCGTGTTCGCGGAGGAAGTGAATACAGTGTCGCCAGGTTACCGCGATGAGATACTTACGCCGGAATTCGGGTTCGGCCTGGAAGGCATTCTTCAGGAGAAAGGCCCTCGTCTGTCAGGAATACTCAATGGCGTGGACTACAAGATCTGGGATCCTCAAACGGATGATCTCATCGCCGCTGCCTTCAGTCCGGACGATCTATCTGGCAAAATGCTCTGCAAAGCTGATCTGCAACACAAAGCCGGATTGCCTCAACGGCCGGAAATCCCGATTATCGCAGTGGTGAGCCGATTGTCCAGTCAGAAGGGCGTGGACATTCTTGGTTCTGCGCTACCGTCACTTGTGCAGCAGGATGTACAATTCGTAATTCTGGGAACCGGAGATGCCCGGTATGAGGACTCATTTAGCCAATTAGCAGAACGCTACCCAGAAAACGTGGCCAGCTTTATCACATACGATAATGAATGGGCCCATAAGATTTTTGCAGGCGCGGACATTGTCGTGGTGCCTTCCAGATATGAGCCCTGCGGTCTGAACCAGCTTTATGCGCTAAAATACGGGACAGTCCCTGTGGTGCGGGTCACCGGAGGGCTTACCGACACTGTGGAAGAATTCGATCTTGATCGCGATACAGGCACAGGATTTAGGTTCGAGCCTCCTCAAGCGGAAGCGCTGGAAGAGACCATTCTTAAAGCGGTAATAATCTGCAAGACCGAACCTGAGGCCTGGAAACGGCTCATGATACGCGGCATGACACGTGATTTCTCATGGAAGCGCTCTGCAAAGGAATACCTCCGGCTCTACGAAATGTCTATTGAAGACAGGAAGGAATTCCTCGGACGTTCAGCCGCGAGATAAGGTCGAGCTTCCCATATACACTCTCCGCTTCTTGTCAGAAATATACACGTCATTCCTTCGGAGGCAGTAGGACGCCACGTATGGACTTCAGTCACGATATGTCTTGATATGAGGTGAAACCTTAGGTTTTGGATCAGATCAAGCTTTGAGCATCCTGCACATCCCTGCAAACGCCCTAATTCATTATAATGAACTATTGAATTAGGCTCTCATTTTTATGACCCACCGATACTTCAATTTGGACCGGCTGTTTTGATTATTGTTACCGTTTGATTTGCATCAAAAATTACGCTATCATGAACTCACGAAGACGTGTTCCCACCGTCGCCGCAGCGATGCCATTCCCCTCAAGGAGGACCCAAACATGGATTTTATCAAGACTCTGACTGACATAGTCGGCGAGCCTAATATTACTGCTTCACCTGTGGATTGCCTGGCTTATTCCAGAGACATGTCCATTCACATGGGGATACCCCACGCTATTGTTTTTGCCAAAGATACCCAACAGGTAAGCGAAATCATGAAATTGGCGAACTGGAAGGAGTCCCTGGGGCAGCCAGAGGGACCGGTTCCTCCGTTACCGGAGCGGTGCTGGCAATCAAGGGTGGGATAATCTTGGATTTCACGAGAATGGACGCGGTCTTGGAAATCAACCGGGCCGACGGCTATGCCATCGTGGAACCCGGTGTCATACGCAATGCATTGAACGCGAAATTGGCCCCTACGCACTTTTTCCCCCTGACCCCGGAAGAACACACATTGCCACGATCGGAGGGATGATCCTGCTGACGACAAACGCCAGCGGAGTAAGGGCCACAAAATACGGGACCACAAAAGATTATGTGAAGGCTCTCACTGTGGTGCTCGCTGACGGCAGGATAATCGAAACAGGCGACATCGCACCGAAGAGTTCGGCCGGCTATGACTTGACTCATCTTTTCTCAAGCTCAGAGGGTCAAATCGGTATCATCACGAAGGCAGTTCTTAAAGATTTTGCCCATACCGGAATACGAAGCTTTTGCAAAAGCTTCATTTCCTGACGTCGACACTGCTGGAAAGGCCGTGGAAAAGATCTTCACATCAGGCCTTGAACTCGCTACCTGCGAAATCCTGGATAATATCTGTCTGGACGTGTGCAGGGATTCTCTACAAAATGGACATACCCGAGAAACGTGAATTGCCAGCTATTCATGGGAATAGATGGCCCCAAGGGTGCAGTCAGGGACGGATCAAAGTAATAGACGAAATTTGCAAGGAAGTGGGTAACATAGAGAAACATAAGGTCTGATAATCCAGTAGAAAAGGCAAAGCTTTTTGCGGCCCACGGAGGTCTTGTTCCAGGCATGAGCAGACTGCAGCCCGGTTACAGGCTCGTGCCTCTGGTGGAAGATTTCAGAGTGCCCATCAGCAAAATCCCCGAGACAATTGCTGAAGTCCAGCAAATCGGGAAAAAGTTCGGGTTTTCCGTCGCGACCTTCGGCCATATCGGCGATGGCAATCTGCACACGACCTTCATTATGAATCCTGCAATCCCGGAGCAATGGGAGAAGGTCAAAGGCATAGCCCTTGAGTTCATAGACATGACACTCAAGCACAAGGGCACGGTGTCTGCCGAGCACGGCATCGGAATGGCAAAATCGCCATATATCGGGAGGCGACTTGGCGAAGCACTGAATGTAATGAAAGACATCAAGAAGACTCTTGATCCCAAGAATATTCTGAATCCTGGCAAAATGGGATTCGATGATTCCATAACCGACATTCTGGATGAAAACAGCTTCCAGAAATACCTCACCGCGCCGGAAACACTAGAGCGCTTCTCCCGAAGGAGTAGACAACGAAATTATCGCATGTATTCAGTGCGGTTTCTGTAGGGCAGGCTGCCCCACCTTCGGAGAAACCACCCTCGAATCTCTCAACGCCAAAGGTAGAGTCACGCTGGCTTACAACATACTGATCGGGGATATCCAGCCATCGGCTGATCTGGCTAAACGTCTGTATCAATGCATGTTGTGTTTGAATTGCCAGGGCCGTTGTCCCGCCCAGGTCAAGGTTTCTGCCCGGGTCGTGAGAGCGACGCGTAGAGAGGCTGGTGGAAAAAGGTTATCTCCCGGAAGTGTATGTT
>CAVOXB010000004.1:0-15109 GCA_963700305.1 uncultured delta proteobacterium | reverse complement strand
TTCGGCTTAGAAACCCACGTGCTGCGCACGTGGTCAGAGTTCAAAGGCTTTGCCGTTGAGTGCTCAGCTGCTAATCCTGAATTCGAGTTGTTCCCGCAACATCGAGGAGGAGAAGCAGATGAGCAGGTTTCGTAAGCTATCACATGCGATATGGCATTGCCAATATCACGTAGTTTGGGTGCCGAAGTCACCGTTTCCGTGTGCTGAAAGGAGTGGTCGGTCAGGAAGTTCATAATTGCATCCATGTCTTCTGCGGCCGGTTGGGCTGCGATGTTGTGGAATTAAATGTTCGCCCGGACCACGTTCATTTGATCTGTATGGTGCCTCCCAAGGTCTCGATATCTGATCTTTTGGGCACAGTCAAAGGACGGACAGCAATTCGAGTATTCAAACAGTTCCCTTATTTGAAAGCAAAACCCTACTGGGGCAACCATTTCTGGGCGAAGGGCTATTGTGTTGACACGGTAGGGCTGGATGCGGAGATGATCCGCAAATACGTTAAATACCAAGAAGTCAAAGAGCGTCGTGAAGAACAGTTACCTCTCATGTTCAAGTAATCAAGTTGGGAACAACTCCGCTTGCCCCCTCCGGGGGCAAGTCTCTCAGGCCCCCTATGGGGGCCCAAAACAAAGCCACGTGCTCCGCACGTGGATATTTTACTTGTGGGCGGAGAAATAGGTCTTCCTTTTGCGGTGAAATCGTTGTGAAATGTATGCAGTTCATGCGTTCGTTGTTTGTCGACGATCTTGCGGACCTGAACGATTTTGTCTATTAAGACTGTGGTGAGTTTTCGTGCACCTCATCCCCCGAAGCTAAATAATGACAACTGCCCCTTTGTAGAAGCATGACTAATCGCGAAGCAGAACTCAAAGAACTCCTTTTCCGGTCCGCCCCACACGCGCCGACAGATGCGGAAGTACTCGAAATGTTGCTGGCTTATGCAACTCCGCACGAAAAGGCAAAGAGCCTGGCCGAAAAGCTGATACTCAAATTTCGAGGCGTCAAAGAAGTGCTTAACGCATCGACAGTAGAACTCACCCAGATAAAGGGATTAGATTCCAACGCTGCCGGGCTTATACGAATAGCTGCGCAACTGGTCTCGAGATGCAGTGAAGCAGCCAACGGGGAAAAAGACATACTGACCAACCCTAGAGAAACTGAGCGTTTCCTACTTGCCCGGTTCTCAGGGATGAAGGAGGAAAAAGCGCTCTTGGTTTTTCTGGACGATCAGGGAGTGATACTCGGACAGGACCTGATAGGTGCAGGCACGGTACAGCAGGTAATACTGTTTCCCAGGCAAATAATGGAGCTGGCTTTGGAACGTAACGCCACGTCCTTGATCATCGCTCACAATCACCCTCACGGTCCGCCGCTACCGTCAAAGCGGGATAGGGATGAAGCCGAACGGCTCAAAGAGATTCTGAGCCCGTTCGAGATCATCTTGAAAGATTCAATTATTGTTGGGCAAACCCGATGCTTCAGCATATTCACGAACAGCCCTCTGTAGACCTTGACAGAAGCAGGCGAGCAGTGTTATTTGTATCTTTTGTTATGGCGGTGTAGCTCAGCAGGTTAGAGCATGCGGCTCATATCCGCAGTGTCCGGGGTTCAAGTCCCTGCACCGCCACCACGTCCCCCTGTGAAATCATTAAGAAAACTTCTCTCAACAACCCCTAAAAAGTGTATGCAAACTGTCTGCAATTTTTTTGGCGCCTTTCGTTTCTGACTATTGGATTCTTCGTCTTCCATCTCACAAGCTGGCGAGTATTTCAGGACTGATAAATGGACAAAAAAGACCAAGAACTGGCAGTAAGGGAGAGAGCGAAAAGCCTGGATCAGATGAAATCGAAGATCCAGGTTCTGGTCGAGAAGATGCTCAGAGGGATGCAGCAACCCGAGCTTGCCAAGATAGCGTTTTCTGTTCAGCATTGGCAGGACGATTCTTGCTCTGAAGAAGAGTTCTACATTCCCGGGCCGCCCTCGGGATTAAGCCCCAAGAGTCCAGTGGCTCTTGAAGGGGACAAAGATGACGAGCGCTTACGAAACTGGCGAAAAAAGATTCGTCACAAATTGGCTCAGACCAGCAAGGATGACCTCGTGTCTTTGATTATGGAAGAGGCGGACAGGATGAGTTACCCGAATCTGCAACATCTTTCACAAGCCCTTGTCGCATTGCAGCGCCGCAAACGATAGCAGCCGACCTTATCCAGATTCGTCTGTTTAGGCTTGCGTGCCTGTACAGAATCTGTTATTGTCGCGGCACGGGGATTCGAGGAAAAGGGGCGTTCCAATGAGATCGATATTCAGAGGGGTTGTCTGTAAGTCATGTCACTCCGCTGTCGAGCGCACTCTAAAGCAATTCGCATTTCACTGGCAATGCACAAACCCCACCTGTCACAACCACGTCACCCCTGAGACCCGAGACAACAATGATTTGCCTCAATGGGTGGTAGAGCCGGACCCTCATGGCTTCATGTTCTGGGTATGGGATGACGGAAGAGTCGTTCATTTCCAAGCAAGCTGACGGAGTTATCCGCCGGAACCAAGGTATTAACAGCCCTACCTGATGACACAAAATTCGAAGCCTCACAGCGCCCTAACCCCGAAGACCCAAGAGCGAAAAATATGTCACCCTTTTGGCATCGCAACTGTCAACTTAGTTGACACCATACTGTTCTTCGACAAGCACAAGCACTCGATCTCAATAACGATCGATTATTACCAGGAATATGTAAATGGCTCTGGGGGCCTCTGTATATATACAGTGCGGGATCGCACGTTTTCCCTCCCTACCCATGTCTGTATGGTATGGTGTTTGGACACAAAAAACTCTATGGAGCATGTTTGGGGGAGGTAATAATGAAAGCGGTTGTGTTGGTATTGATGTTGTCGTTCCTAGCCGTGACTTCTGTGCATGCCGGTTTCGTTTCGGGGCACGACCTGGTGGTATACATGAATTCCTATGATAAGTTGCGAGGCGTTACCGCTGAAGATTTGATTCCTAAAGGCAAGTTCTCCGGGTTTGTCCTGGGGGTCTACGATTCATACGAAAGGGAATATTCTGACGAGAACGTCACGTCGGGCCAAGTATGTGCTGTTGTAAGCAAATACCTCAAACAACACCCTGAACTGTGGCATCTCCCTGCGGTCCAACTTGTCAGACAAGCTTTGCGGGAGGCTTTCCCGAAATAGACGGCGGCTTTCCCAAGACCTAGCCCTAGAGGAGTTCTATTATTGGGCTCCGAGGCGCACCAACAATTTCGCTGTCGCTGTATCTCCCGTGCTTAATGACCACTCTAGAGCTGTTTCACCAACAACACTTCTGGCATTGATATGAGCCCCGTAACGTATTAGCAGGACCAGCAACGCCCCTTATTGGTGGTTCTCGCCTCTGGTATTGGAGCGCCTGGGGTCGTTCGGCTCTGGGTGCCCCTATAGGGATTGTCTTTATGATTGCGTCAAGTATTTCTATATTAGATACTCACTAGATTGGAACCCCGTCTCGCCGTGAGCGTATTTTACTTTATGCGCATAAAAATTATTGCCCATCCCAATACTGTGACAAAATCCGACACACTGAAAGTGAATAGTCTGTGGATGTCACAAAGAAAAAGTGGAGGTGATGCGTAAACGGGTTAAGGAACCATATTAAGTATACACGCCAGGGCGAGCGAGTATCGCCTCCCTACCCACCCCCCAGGGGGGCTGGTCTGACTAACCTATAAGGTAAACTTATACCCTGGTCTACGATTCTCCATTTGGCGCCGACATGCCGAAGGTGCTCAGCCGGATCTTCCTTTTTCACTTGGATCGCTGCAGGGGGCCGCCTGAAGTGCCCCATCTAGCATTCATTTCCAAGTCTTTCATGCGCTTTTTCGCGGTCTTGTTTTAATCCCTCTAGATTACTTCTTTCTTGCTCTTGAGACTGTCGATACTGCTCATTTGCTCGTATATTTTCCCATTTGGCATCAACTTCATTCAACGTCTTCTGCATGTTTCTAATGATCTCAGCTTTTCGTGCTTGTTTTGCTGACTCGAATTCGGCAATTTTTAATCCTAATTCCATTTCCGCTAGTTTGTTCCGCTCTTGCTCAGCTTTAGCAGCGGTTTTTCGAATCATCTCCTGTTCTCGTTTCAGATCCCCCTCCGCTTTGGCCTGCGCAGCTTTGGCCTGCTTCTCTTGTTCTATCTTGTTTCTTGCTGCTTCCTCTGCCTCGAGTTTCGAAATTGTGGGTATTTATCGCCTGGAGAGCTTCTTGTTCCAGTTGGCGGGAAATTTCGTCATCATCGGCGTACACACACAGCCAGCACAGCGCCAAAGCAGCGATGAGCAACACAAGCCGTCTCATATTCAACCTCTGAAAATAGACAAATGGCTCCAGTATTGAGAATATATCCTAAGTGCAAAACTCTTCAAGAAGTTTGGTAGTGGGTCAGTCTAAATTTGGTACAGGATTACTCCAAGCTCCGTAATTCCCGTCAAAAACAACAGGCACCTACGAGAACGGACATGATACGAGGACTCCACCGCGAGGACGAGCAACGGGAAAAAAATACCCTCAATGAATGACGTTCATCGAGGGCTTAGGACATGGTTACGAATTTAGTCGCTCTCTTGTTATGGGGTAACGACCTTCTTATCTGTTCCAGCCTGTCAACTATCCGGCTTGATCAAAGAAACGCCTCAGGGCAAACTGAAAGCTAGGCTCACACTGCCGCCCAATGTCAACGAAGAGCGATTCAAGGAAGAATCGTAACTCTCGCTGGCGATGACAACCCCGCCTGCAACACGGTTAAGGGTTAATGTGCTCTCGGCGTGGAACAGGTTCCACCTTCCAAAGAGTCCCAGTTGGCCGGGTCCAAACTTCCACGCGTATTCCGTGAAGAGTTCCAGAAAGTAGCCCCTTCTGTAATTGCCGCTGCCCTGAAATATGAAGGCGGGACCGGCGAAGGCCTCCGAATACCTCACCTTGCCCCATAGGGCCGGGAATCCGACCGCCCTGAATACGAGACTTCCCAGATAGCCATTTTGCTCATACTGAGCTCCCAAAAGGGGGATCCAATTCTCGGCGTTCACATCCGCCTCGTCGGTTATTGCTGAAACCACCGCGCCGGAAGTCACCACAGGATTATTGAAAGCAACGGTATAGTGGTCGTAACGAAGTCCACCAAGAATGTTGAAGCCGTTGCCGCACTTCAATATTGCGAAGCCGTCCACAAATGACCAGCTCGGGTCCACATCCCATTGCCGCGTGGCAAAAAGGAGTTCCTCAGACGAGTTAACTGTGCCAGTGCGAAGCAGGGTCCATGCGGACAGCGGACACGCCGAATCGAGGTCCAAGGTCGATCGGCAGGGCGAAACCGAGCCATACGCCTCGATTGGCATAACTGTGTTGAGACGACCTTAGGCCTGCAATAGCCAGGCCCTGGGTACTCAGGCCGTAGCTGGTTCCGTTTTGATACGCGGCAGATCCTCCAACGTACACTGTTGGGCCTGCGCCGGGTAGGTGGTCCGGATCACAGCAACCGCCAGTTCCCTTCCAGAATCCCGCAAGAGACCCGGCTCCTGGGAAGCCCATTCCGAACAGCCCCTGTGCCCCCGCGACGGGTATTCATTATGGTGATTAGGATAAGCGGCAGAGCGTAGATCAGCAGTCTTGAGCGAGAAAAAGGTGACTCCATGTTCCCTCCCAAATTCAAAAGCCCAACACGACATGCGCCACCCTGCTCAAGCAGGAGTGCCGTGTTAAGACAAAAATCGCATAATCTAGAAACGATGAATAAACCGTTACAGCAATAATGTTAGGGAGTCAAGGAATTTCTTGATATTACAACAAGATATTCAAACTCACCCCCTAACAGAAGGTTCTATAACCATTCAACGCCATTGCCCCTTGGAATCCACACACATCGGTCGAACTGTGTGGACTGAAATCTCGCAAAAGTCAGCATCCATAGTAGTTTCAGAAAGAAATAAAGTCACGTCAGACATTTCGGAACTTTTCTATTGACATGTGGCCAGATGATAATATTATAACTTCTGAAAAGTCAGATAGGTCAGAAGGACCGAACGATGAAAAGGGCTGCCGGTTACATCAGAGTGAGCACAGAGGAGCAGAGCCGAGAAGGAATCTCTCTTGAAATGCAAGCCGCAAAAATTCGAGCCTATGCCGAACTCAATGACCTGAATTTGATTGACATAGTCCAGGACGCGGGAATAAGCGCCAAGTCCATAAAGGGCCGCCCCGGTATTCAGGCTATTCTTGGGATGGTTAAGGCTCGTAAGATTGATGCAATCATTGTTTACAAGCTCGACCGGCTCGCTCGGAATACAATCGAATGCCTGGAAATGGCGAAGGACATGGATAAGGCCGGATGCGCTCTGCATTCGATTTCTGAAAAACTAGACACACAAAGTGCTCTCGGCAGATTCTTCTTTACTCTGACCGCTTCCCTTGCTGAAATGGAAAGGAATCTGATAGCTGAAAGGACCGCTGCCGCCCTTCAACAAAAGCGGGCCAATGGATTCAAGACAGGGGGCTCTTGCCCATACGGTTATACTGTTGATGAACATGGCCGTTTGATTCCGAATCCGAAAGAGCAACGGGCAAACGGGCGCATCCACAAATCGAGATCCAAAGGCTATTCTTACCAGAAAATAGCCGACGCTCTGACTAAGGAAGGCATATTTACTCGCAAAGGTACGCCCTTCATGGAAACACAGATCATTCGTATATTGAAAGCCGCTGCATGATAAGGAAGAAGCGATTTAAAACGGCCGAAGAAGAAATCGAGGCAATCCGGAAGGAACCCGAATTCCAGGCCCTCGTGGAAGATCTGAGATCTCAGACACCGGAACAGGTTGACCGCTTAGAGGATTACGTTAAAAGGCAGGAAGAGGCCAATGGAAAAGACGACTCAGAGAATTCTTGAACTCTCATGCGAGGGCTTATCGGATCAAGATATCGCGAATACTTTGACGACCGAAGGGCTCAAAAACAATAGGGGACACTCTTTCACAAGCAAGTCTGTTCAAATGCGCAGGCTCCGGACCAAAGACGAAGCGGAAAAGCCTGCTCCCGATTTTTCTGAAATTACAGAAACATGTAAACTGTTATCTGAAATCGCGGAAGCTTCGGGAAACATGGCGGAACGCCCTGAGACAGAAACTAAGGAATCTTTTTCTGGGATTTCAGAAGAAACTGACAAGCCTAATCATACTGATGATCCTGAGTTTCCGGACACAGGAGAGATTCCCGAGAAATGGAAACAAGAGATTAAAGATATGATTCGGGCCGAATTGAAGACATTTCTTAGTTCTCAGACAGTCAAGAGGAGCATAACGCAGGATCCGGACCTTCCGCCGATGCCGCAGGAGAAAATCGAGGGAACCAAGGGCAGACCTGTCAATCCTGGAAGCCGTGCAAAAATTGCTGGAACAGTTGACTCGGAACTCGAGCGACGATTTCAGGAATGGAGGGAATCCAAAGGAATAAGCTTGAGCAGAGCTCTGGACGCGGCTCTTTGGCATTTCCTGGGAAAACCGAAACTGAGTTTCGAGTTGCAGGACGCATCTGATGCAGGTTCGGACGCTTGGTCAGTTCTGCATGGCACTGCGCCCGAAGACTATGAGGATTGAGGACACTGCGCCGAAAAATGAAGAACCGTGCCCCAAAATTTGAACCGCCTCCCCTTCTGATCGACACCAGGGAACCGTCACCGCACCCTTGGGACGCTTATTTCTCCACTACTATTGTCCGCGGGACGTTACCGACCGGAGATATTAGCTTGCCCGGTTGCGAGGAATGGATCTGCGTTGAACGCAAGGAATTGAATGACCTGATTAATTGCCTTTGCTCAAACCGAGAAAGATTCACAAAGGAACTGCAGCGGGCAGCCCGGATCAAGAGCTTTTATGTGATCTGTGAAGGCAGCTACGATGATCTGCTGAGAGGAAATTACCGATCAGACATGAACCCAAAGGCCGCATGGGAATCAGTGCTCGCACTTCAGGAGCGGTTCGGGATTCCTTTTCTCATGGCCGGAAGTATTCAGGTTGCTGCTAGACTGTGCGAATCCATTCTGCTGAGATGGTGGAAGGAACACACGAAGGTCTTGGAAGAGATCCGGATTGCCACAAAGAAAGCTGCCATTGTAGGTAATTTTCCCGATTTTCGTAGCAATCCAAAGCAGCCATTTGCACATACACGCTAAGTCGTCCGACTTTGGTCACTTGTTTAGCTTGTTCTTAAAGTTGAGTATTCAAGATTCCAAATACGATCCGCCGCCCTCTAAAGTTGTAAGCCTTTGATTTATCATATTATATCTCGTATTGCCACTTCTTTTTAGCTGGGGTTGTATTCGTTCAAAATCACTAAGAATCATTTGACAGCCACAACTGCGTTTGGTAGTATGCTTCAAGCATGAAGATTTCAGAAGTTTGCGAAAACGTCTATCCTTGGATAAACCCGGAAACGATCCGTGTTTGGATCAAACGGAACATTTTTGTTCCAGATAGGGTCGAACAACATCCCGGAAATGCGGCGAACTATCTCAGCGATTCAGATATGACCATCGTCGGCTTGCTCACCGCATTTCACCGTTCCGGAGGAAGATTCGGAAAAAAACAGATAGGGAAAAGGGGGGGGAGGACTCGTGATGGTCCCAAGTCCGACTGTGCGCGTTGACGAGCGCGCCTTACCTGACGATTTACCTTCGCGGAGGCTTTTCAGACGTGAAGAGGCTAGAGGACGCGGCCCGCAGGCATACTTGAGCTTCTTAGCTTTAGGGTTTTCGCGGCCATTTCATCGTGGATCGTAGAGGTGGATAAGGAGGTGACATCACCTCCACGAAAGGCCAAAAAATCGAAGAGGAGAAACTCCGACGAAACCGAGTATAAGACGTTTTGGGACGTCAAACTTTTTCCCCTCGATCAGTTGATAAGAGAGGTGACTATCATCTTGGACGGACGGAAACCAGCAAATTTGCAGCGTCATCCGGATGAAACACCTCCCACTTACACGTACGTAAATCTTTTGCAGCTATATGAGCATGTCCAAAAGGCCAAGAAAAGAATGCAGTAGAGTTTTGTTTTGTCTACTAGCCCAAAACGCATTTGTGAGGTATGTTATGGAATCTGAGTACATCAGAGTGAGAGACCTTCCGAAATTGACAGGAATCAAAGCTTCGACGTGGCGGAAACAGATTTTTGAGCACCGATGCCCGATACCGTTTCGCCGCACAGAATCCAGAGTGATCCTGTTTAGGCGTTCTGATGTCCAGCAGTGGCTCGATGCACTTCCAGAGGTAAGTCCTGCATTGCCGATGGACTCAAAAGATCCTATTTCCGAGTCATCGAAATAATTGTTAAGGGGGAGGAAATTGAAAGACAGCATTCCAATTAACCTGACCATGAATGATATTGCGAGCCTGTGTGATAAGGCTTTAGAATTAATTGACAAACTGGTCCGCTGCAAAATCTGTCCTGAATACATCTGGCGCCCTGAAATGTCTCAACCCCGCTGGCATCCGAACACAATTGGCGAATGGCTCCGCATCTTCGATCAGATCGACCTGGACACCTTGCCCGAAGATCCGCCTCCGCTGGAGAGGCCGAGCGAAATTTTCCAGCCAAAGGGACCGACTGCCAAAGAATTGAAAATCTTCCGGCGCATATTGGGTCCCAAAGGGCAAAAGGGCCAAGGGATTGAGCGGAGCGTTCAATGCTAAGTAATGCGGGACAGGCAAATTCTGGCGTCACAGGCCGCATCAGGTCAATCAAGGGCCGCCCTTCACAAACAGGGATTTGTGAGTTTCTCGCCACTGAATACGGCCTCAGTGGTGCCCGACCGGGGAAAGCAAAGCTTGCATGCCCTTTTTGTGGACATCGGACTTTCAGTGTCAAAGGAGACGATAGCCTAGGAAAATGCTTTCACCCTAGTTGTGGAAAACATATCACTCCTGCACAGACAGAAAAGCAATACAGAACCGGCCTTTTTGCTGTCCATCAGGAACTTTTCGAGTCTTGGCACCGCTCTCTTTTGAATTCAAGGGAGAGTGAAGCGTGGAGATATTTGGTCGACAAACGCTGCGTACATTCACGTACCATTGAAATTGCTCCCATAGGCATGATTCCCAAAGATGCAACCAAGCAGGTGAAGAACCTGTTTGATCCGCTTATTGAGAAAGCTGAGACCACCGCTCATACAAAGAATCCTGGCAGACCGTCAAAAAGAGAAACGACAGCACAGGTTCATCTGAGACGATTAAAAGAGGCAGAAGAAAAGCTTCTCCAGACTATCAAAAATCGCTCCGGATGGCTCACTTTCTTCTACGCGGACAGCGCGGCACCAAATCACTGCAATCCGAATTAGGCAGCCGTTTAAAAAGGAAATCCGCATTTACAAGCCGCTGCCCGCAACCGGACTATTTGGGCATGGAGTCTTCACTCCTTTTGAAGATTCTCGATTGCAGGCCAATAACGAACACGTGATTGTAACAGAAGGCGAATTCAATTCGCTTTCGTTATGGAGCTCTTGTCAACGCTTTGCTGAAAGCATCGGGAAAGATCCTGTTTATCCTCACGCCTGCTCCGTGGGCGGAGTGGATTCCGCAGACCTTCATGCACTGAAGACTTTGGAAGTCAAACCGGTATTCGTGTATGACAATGATTCCGCCGGACTTGGCCTTTTAGAACGAGCACGTGAATTGATGCACGTTGAAGCTGCCACGACACCGGAACCAGATTCAGATCTTGATGATTACCTGTTGAGTTTCGGGGATGACAGCAAGGCCGCTTGGCAAGCCTTCGGAAAACTGATTGGCGGCCGGAAACACTTTGAGAGGACTTATGCTGCAGTAGCAGCGGAAGTCTATTATTGCCGTCAAAAACAGGAACGAGATACTCGCCGCGAATTTGAGGTCAATGCTCAATGTGCAGGCCTCATAATTTCCGATCTTCGAAGTCGTGGAGAGTTTTACCATGATACATCGAGCGCATACTTTTTCTTAAGGTCAACCAAACGCCTAATCACTATCAATAAAGAGGACTTGGATTTTTCATTGACCGTGTCGAAATATGGTTTGAATGCTTCGGAAGGCCTGTTTCGATATTTGGAAAAGGCCCTGATCAGTGAGGCGTTTCAACATGGGATGGCAACAACTGTTCATCGCCTCTCTTATTTCAACGCCGAAACATCAATGCTCTACATATTCGATCACGAGAGCCAAATATACCGTATAAGTCCTAACCGAATTGATTTGATAGACAATGGCGCCGATGGCGTCTTGTTCCTCGCTGACCGCAAGGCGCAAGCTTTTCACGCGGACATCAAGGGTGAGCCCAACACGAATCTGCTCCGAACCCTGCTTTTTGAGCCTGTGAACTTCGCCACAGACACTTTGACACCTGATGAACGCCGTTTGCTTTACGCCTATTACTTCTTCGCTACTTTCTTTGAGAGCATCATGCCCACGAAGCCCATTCTCGCATTCGTCGGGCCGAAGGGTGCGGGGAAGTCATGCACGATTCGCAAACAGATCAAGCTCCTATTCGGACCTGATCATGATTTGACAGCTCTCACTGAAGATCCCCGGGATTTCGATGCGGTGACATCAGCCTTTTCTTTCGTATGTTTTGACAATGTGGACGGCCGATCAAAATGGCTCTGTGATAAACTTGCCGCTCACGCTACTGGCATCAGTCAAGGCAAGCGACAACTCCACACAACAAATACTCTGGCTGAATTTCCGGCCCGCTGCTTCCTTGCAATCACAGCTAGGACTCCAAAATTTCGCCGTGACGATGTAGCCGACAGGCTCTTGATCATGAAGGTTGACCGCTATCAGTCATTCAAGGCCGAGGCCGATGTCCTGGCCGATGTCTTGGAACAACGGGATCAACTGTGGACGGAAATCGTATTCACACTGCAAAAGATTGTTTCCGCCTTGGAAGCCGAGAAGACAACCCGAATCGAGCAGGATCTCCGTATGGGGGACTTTGGAACCTTTTGCTTGAAGGTGGCGAAGCATATCCGGCCGTGGGGGCAGGAAATCGTCAAGGGGATCTTTCGGAAGCTCATGAGGGAACAATCATACTTCACTTTGGAAGATGACCCGCTTTTCGATTTGCTCCTCGAATGGGCCGGAGATCCTGTAAACAAAGGCCTTCCCGTCTCTTCGCAGGATTTGCATAGAGGACTGAAAAACCTCGCAGGGGCGAGGGATATTCAGTTCACGTACAACCCCCGTCAATTTGGCCAAAGAATGGCCAATATCAAGAGTAACCTTTCGGAATTCTTTAATATAACCGAGCGGCCAGGTGGCGGTCATAAGAAGATCTACACCTTCAAGGTGAAGGAAAATGGCCGATAGGGAATTCACCGATTACACCGTTTTCACCCTGGAATTCACCCTAAGAAAGTGGCTCACAGAGCAGCTGAAATGCCTGAAAGTGAAAAGAGTGAATTCGTTTTCTACCTTTTTGGGGCTAGAAACAAAATTAATTGAATTAATTATTATACTGACAAAAAAGAATTCACTTTTCCTTTTCACTCTTTTCACTCTGGGGGGGCAAACCCGCATCAGTCCTACATTTCGTAGGGTGAAAAGGGGGGTGAATTCCTATTCTGAGAATTCACCGAATTCACCCTGGGTACTCGATCCTTCCTCATGTCCGTCAAGAAAAGACAGCCTTCTCGACCGCCTGTTTTGCCAGAGACACCGTGTTCATAATGAACACCACAGCTGCACTGAATGGAGTTTGTTCAATGCCAAAGAAGCCTAGTGCTCACAAGTCGATCTTTTCATTGATCAAGGACATAGACGCCGATGGCCACCAAAAACAGCGGGCATTTCGGTTTCTACGCCTCGATCTCGGAAAATTGAAGAGCGCCAGTGAGTTTCAACAGGCTTGCGGTGACTTCGGCGCATTATGTGGTTTATTGGCTCCCTTCGCATCGGATACCGTGATTATATCCGCGTGCAACTCGAATTACTGAAAGAGCTTCGGACTTTACGACAGCTTCGAGATGCCAACCGGATGTCTTCGGATGATGAGCGTATTGCTCGGCTTATGAAGGTTCTTCAACCTCATTTACCTCGCAAATTGCATGATGATGTCCATGATTTGCTGCAAACGATTATTGCTGAGACGGAGGAATAACGTCATGAAAAACCTACTATTTACGATTGAAGGCGACATCCTGACCTTGAGCATTGATTTGTCCAAAGACTTCGGTCTCAGCCGAAGCGGCAGATCGAGAATCGTGTCAACGAGCGGAGGAAATTTGCGGCTGTATGACTCGTCGGGATATCGGCCTGAAAAGCTGAACTTCACTCTCAGCCGTGAGATACCGAAAGACAAAGACCGCTCCTGATGACGGTTAGGAACTGACCAGACGGTCATATGCGCCATTTACAATTACTGCAAAAAGGCAGCGAGCATAACTCATGGCAAAGACAGTTGATAACGGAAAACGTAGCGATGCAGAATCGGAACCGATCCGCGCGAACGAGGATGATGAACTGACAAAACTCCTTGCGGAATGTCGAGCCAAGCAGAGGCGAAGACAGCGGAAAGCGCAGCGTGAAATAATGAAAACTGTGGACAGGGTCTGCGCCCGCTGTGAAAAATGGCCGAGCTTCAAGAAATGCCAAAAACCCGACTGCCTCATCCGTGAAATCGCGAAAGAGGACTCGGAATGACTCCAGCTGCATTACCAATGCCTGGCGGAGATCGTGGAAATTTGACGGATTTCCCCGGAGCGTCGCCGGTCTGTGCTTTGCATCCATGCCGCTGCTAGACGCTTGCTGCGTAGGAATAAATAACTGGCGCTGAGAAACGCCATTGAACCAATTAGGGGCGGGGAGTCACAAAATTGTTGCCAGATCCGGCACAACGGAAATACAATCTTTCTCACAGCCAGCAAATGGGAGGATGGACCATGCCTGCACTGGGAAAGATCCGTAAAGACCGGGGTGACCGCTGGTACATCGAGTTACCAGGCAGGGTAAGAATCTACTGTGACAAACAGCATCGGAGTTTTTATTCTCGCAAGCATTGCGAATGGACACTGAACCAGATCCACGGCGAGCTTGAGAATGGCACATTCGATCAGGATTTCTATTCCAAGAAAAAGAAATCGCTCCATAGCTTCTCTGTGTATGCGACTACATGGCTTTCCCATTGCGAACGCAGGGTGGAGCGTAGCGAGCTTAGCCCGACATATCTGGGCTCACTCAGGAACTACGTAAATAATATGTTTATCCCCTTTTTTGGCGACACGAACATTTTGGACATCAGAGGACGGCATATCAAAGAATTCTATATGAAACTAGACTACTCTCCCAAGAGTCTCTGGAACATTATGAGCGCCCTGCACAAGCTTTTCGGCGACGCAAAAAATGAGGAAGTTATTCAGGCGATTCCCAATTTCCCCATGGAATTCAAAGCGTCATCCTTACCCGAGCCGAATTGGCAATGGGCAAGTGTAGAGGTTCAGGACGCCATTTTTGCACATCTGAGCCCTGAGGCTTTTTATAACATCTTCTTTCTGGCAACCCACGGATGTAGGCCAGGAGAAGGCCGAGCGCTCCAGCATCAGGATATTGACCTTGAAAATGGAACGGTTACTATCCGCAGAGCCTTTGCTGATAACACTCTCCGGCCGTTCACAAAATCGAAGCGCATCAGGGTTCTACCAATAGACCCGGAGTGGCAAAAACTCTATCAAGCGCAACCACGTCAACTGAATCGTAACGCCTTTGTCTTTGCCGATTCTGAGGGTAAACCTCATGGCCGGAACTGGGCAAGGAACCAATGGAATGCAGCCGTTGAAGCTGCCGGAATCGCTCCGATCAGTTTGTATAGCGGGACGAGACATTCACTAGCATCGCAGGCCGTGAATAATGGAGCCTCTATCTATGCAGTCTCGAAATTCCTTGGCCACTCCAATCTTGAGCAAACCAAGAGATACAGCCATTTAGAAGTTAACCCGCTTCGCCAAGTTCAACGAAAGGCCGAAGTAAAGCCGCTTGGATGCAAAGTGTCTGCAAGGGGGGGCAAGACAACTACAAGGCATTGATATTATTGCCACAAAAAGACGCTTTC
>CAVOXB010000003.1:0-30666 GCA_963700305.1 uncultured delta proteobacterium | reverse complement strand
TATACCTTGGCAGGAGTTCAAGAAGCAGTTGGACCTCTCCTAGACAATCATGGAATATCGAGTTCTGATTCTCCCGAGAGCCCAACGTCAGATCGAATCCCTTCCTCCCCAAGTGAGAAAAAGGATCAGCGAGGCGGTCGACTCTCTTGAAACGAATCCTCGGCCCGTAGGCGTCAAGAAACTGAAAGGGTCCGATGGACTTTATCGTCTTCGGGTTGGGGATTATCGGATCATCTACGCAGTTCAAGACGAGGAGTTGCTGGTGATAGTAGTGAATGCAGGGCATAGAAGGAATGTCTACCAAAGGCTTGCGTAAATCAGCCGTCAAGGCAGGTTCTCTTTGACAAAAAAACACGGCATTGCCTCCAAGGGCCTAAGGAAGCAGACTGTGGGAAGACGATCACCGAGTAACGAAGAAATCCTTGACGCGATCAGGCATGTAGCACGCGAGTTGGGGAAACGACCGTCTCGCTCGGAGTTCATGGCCAATTCTGGGATCAGGGAATACAGTGTTTTGAAGCATTTTCCGGGCTGGAACAATGCGGTTGAGGCAGCGGGGCTTGAGCCTGACAACTCTAACATCCATCTCGAAGACTCTGCGCTCCTTGAAGACTGGGCAAAACTGGTTCGCCAGCTGCGCCAGATTCCTACCAGGACTCAATACAGACACCTTGGTACCTTCGGGACCAGTACATTGGAAAAGCATTTTGGCCCGTGGTCAAAAATTCCTGATCACTTCAGAAGGTTTGCGGAAAACAAGCCAGAATGGAGTGATGCGGTTGCTCTCCTGCCCATGACTGCCATCTCTTTGGGGTCACCGCTGTCGGATTCGTTCAATTCTGAAATAGATATACGATCGAGCGATAGGATCTCCAGGCTTCCTTGCAAGCCTGTTCATTCAAAATTAGAAGGCCGCCCGCTCTACGGCAATCACATAGATTTTAGAGGGCTCCGACACGAGCCTGTAAATGAAAACGGAGTCATTTTTCTCTTCGGCATAGTTGCAAGGGAACTCGGCTATTCTGTGGAAGCGGTTCAGCAGGGTTTCCCCGATTGCGAAGCCAAGCGCCTTGTCGGAGCGGGAAAGTGGCAGCGGGTTCGTATAGAATTTGAGTACGAGAGCCGCTCCTTTCGTGATCACGGTCACTCTACTGATGGATGCGACATTATAGTATGCTGGCGCCATAACTGGACAGAATGCCCCCCGCACATCGAAGTATTGGAACTATCTGAGGTCATAAAGCGGTTAGCGAAGGCTGAGGAATGATCGAAGGCGACCATGTTTAGGTCAGAAGCTGGCGTTAGTCAAGATCGGACAATCAGAAGCTCATCAACTCAATCAACTCGTCCCTAGAAAAGTGTTTCAGCAGCATTTTATCATCTTGTCGTACTATGGAATCCATTAAACGCCGCTTCCTGGAAATTATCATGTCAATCTTTTCTTCCAACGTATTTTCAGTAACTAATTTGAAGACCTGAACCCCGCGACACTGCCCGATTCTGTGCACACGGTCGGTGGCCTGCTCTTCGCGAGCTGAATTCCACCATCTATCGTAATGAATCACTACAGAGCCCCCGGTTAAATCAATTCCCAAACCGGACGCCCTCAAAGAAGCGCTGAAAACCATGCACTTTGGCTCGTGGTTAAAACGACGCACAGCCTCTGCACGATTGCGGGTGTGTCCTTTTATGGTGGCGAATTCGATGTCTTTGTCTCGTAGGTAGGATTCTATCAGCTCCAGCATTTTCACGTATTGGCTAAAGACTACCACCTTCTGGCCGGACCCAAGGCTTTCGTCCAGGAGTTCCACAAAGAGGTCCCACTTGCCGGATGAATACTTCGTGTAATCCTTGGTCTCCCCTTCGAGCACAGCCGGGTGGTTGCAAATCTGCTTGAGATAGTTCAACACTGCAAATACATGCATATACGGAACATTTTGATGAAGATCCTTTAGAGTCTGGACCAGAGCCCTCCCCTGATTCTCGACCACGTCCTTGTAAAATCGGATCTGATCCTCACTGAGAGAACAGCGACGTATGTCTTCTATTTTAGGAGGAAGTTCGGTTAACACTTGATCCTTTTTCCGCCGCAACGTGAAAGGCTGAATCATGCGAGCCAACTTGTCCTTAGCTCCGGGATCGGAAAACTCCTCTATTCGCTGACGGAAATGTGTATCGAACAAGGAATCGGCCATCAGATAACCGGGAAGTATTACATCAAACATTGACTTCAGATCGGTAACGCTATTCTCGATAGGTGTTCCTGTAAGGCCGATGGTGCACACTGACTCAAGGGCCCTGACCGCGGCATAGGTCTTTGTGGATTTGTTCTTTATTGCCTGAATCTCATCCAGCACTATAAGTTCGAAACGGAATTCCGCGAGCATCTCAACGTCTCTAAGGGCAATTCCGTACGATGTGATAATCAAGAGGTGTTCCTCAAAAGCCTGGTGAAAAGACCGATCTGTCCCATGATAAATATACGGGTCAAGATGAGGACAATATTCCATGACCTTATCTTTCCAGTGGCTCAAAACGGTCGTAGGACAAACTACCAGAAAGCGGAGCTTTTCCGTCCTTTTTGCCTGACGGTAAAGTATGCCTGTCATTAATGCCATTATCTGATGGGTTTTTCCGAGCCCCATGTCATCGCACAAAAGACCTGAAAAACCGTTCTCGTAAAGGAACCAAAGCCATCCGAAGCCGTTTTTTTGATAAGGCCTGAGTTTCCCCTTCATAATACGTATGGAAGGAATCCTTCCCGGCGGCTTGAGCATTTCCAGCCCGGTGAACCACTCTCGTACGCGAGTTGAAGAGAAATTCTTTTCTACACGGTCGTGCAATGCCAGAAATCTTAGATATTCTGTTCGGCCTATTCTCAGGGTATTGTCTTCCCCGAGAGCTCTTTCGTCCACGCCGTCCATCCAGGCGAATTCCACGGCCAATGCGTCTATCCATTTGTCTTCGCGAACGAGAAAGCGCTTTTTTGCTCGCCTGGCATGAAAAATATCAATAAATGGTATTTTGAAGTCCCCGAAATCGTAACTGATTTCCAAAGATACGCCGTCATCACTGAATTGTTTGTGATCTACAATGACGCGCTCGTAATTCTCCAAGGTTTGATGACTAACAAGGTTTTCTTCTATAAAAATGCAGGGTTCTGATTTCAGAATGGGGCCGTATTCGTTCAAAAAGGCGTCAATCTTCTCTGCGGGGACAAGAATCTGTTTCTGGGATGAAAAATATTCCGCGGGTACGTTGCCCACAGTCGCTCCAATCCTGAAGAATCCCCAATCAGAAAAAAAATAGTAAGAGCCGAATAACTGCTGCTCAAGTTTCGTTCGGTCAAGATGCGCCTGAGATGGGTCAGCTTCGGCATCCGGGTTTTCTACCACAGGTGTTATGCTGAGAGCAGAGGCTTCGGTCATTTCAATTCTATACCCGGTTGCGAGAGGCTGTGGATGAATCAACAGATCTCGTCCGATGATGTCTTTTTTGTCGGCCATTTCGATTATCGAGCCGATGAGATGCCTTGGAGGCACAAGCCTCAGGATCACTGACTCATTATTGTCCAACGCTTCAACATATAGTTCATGTTTATGTTCCATAAATCTGAAGTGGAAAGTCCCTCCGTCCCTGCCGCATATGAGAAATCCCACTTTTGCGATGCGATGCCAAATGCTGTCTTCTATGTGCTGCCGAACGGATTTGAGGCCTCTGCGGTTGATTTCGTGCTCGGAATCGGAAAATTGCCAAGGCCTGCGTCTGAGTGACGGAACATTCGGGTCTTTGAGTTTTCTGCCATACATGCGCCGAAACAGCGTAGAGTCTATGTCCCTGCGGATAATGTCAAAAAATTCGTGTAGAAACTCTTCTACCATCCGCTCTCCGGGTATAAATGCGAGAATCTCGTTTTGGCTTCGGTCAAAAAACCCGATGCGCAGGCCTTCACCCCCATGATTTACTTGTGCCCTGAAGCCCATGAGAGAATCGCCGAAATTCTTAAAGCCGAACGAACTGATGTCGTACCAAAAACTATTTTGAAAATCTTCGCCAAGGCTGCGCAACCTGCCGGTGTCAGGATCGGGCCTCAGAATATATCGGATGAAAGAAACAATGTGATGGCAGTATGAGCGGGTAGATGAACGGAAACATCCGCAGGCGGCTCTTGAGAGAACCTTTGTCTCCGGATCAAGTGAGATGTGGACATTCACCCCTTTTCCCGAAGAATCGCTGACCAGTCCGAAGTACGATTCTCTTCCGAAGTTAATATGCGAAATTCGCGAAGACTCTGCCAGCCGTAGTCCTTTTTCCAGAACTTCTGAATTAAATTGCTTAGTTATTTCAGCGGGCAGCTCTCCACCTCTTCCGGATCCAGAGGCATTCTTCTTCAATTGAATTACTTTTCCGAACACTTAAAACTCCTGTAACCACCCCTGCAACCTACATTCCACGGCCCGTCGATATCACACCGGTTTTAGGTTGTCAATAATTAAATAATGAAATTAGAAATAGTACACAATGGTTTTTAAAAATGAATTATTCTACAAAAAAATAACATATTTAGTTAATGAAAAAAAGCCTTCTATGTGTGCCGCGAAAATAACTAACGTTTTCGATTCCACTAATGCAAGCTATTGCCTGGCGACGTCATTCCGAAAATCGTGGCGGCTTGGCCTCTGAATATGTATATTATCTAGCATTTGAATGACCTCACCCGATGGGTTCTCCAACAACTATCGGAAATCGTAGTGTTTTGCGGCAAAAACAGAAGGCTTGGTTCGGCTTTTGACTAACCTTTTCCGAAAAGTTAGAAAAATGGGGATTGGAGTAGAATTTGGTTTGGTATCCCATTTTGATAAAAGCGGGAAAAATCCAGATTCAGTGGAGAAAGTTGACGAATGGTTAAGAAAATAGCCCCTATTGTAGGGATACTTTTGCTGTTGGGCGCTGCGGCTTGGTTCTGAAAATACGCGACTCAGCTGATCCCAATGGTCGGATTTTCGTCAGCGGCAACATTGAGGCCGTGGAGGTGGATCTGTCCTTCAGAATAGCTGGTCAAATCAAGACTCTTACCATTGAAGAAGGTGACAGGGTCACAAAAGGTAAGGTGATAGCGACCTTGGACACTGACACTCTCTTGGCTCAAAAAGGGGCCGCTGAGGCGGAACTGGCCAACGCTCGCGCTGTGCTCGATGAACTAGAGGAAGGCACCCGCACGGAAGAAATCGAACGGTCTCGTGCCGCGTTCAAAGCAGCCGAAAGCAGAATGAAAAACGCTAAAGACGAATACGATAGATATTTCCCTTTGTTCAAAGAAAAGGCTATTTCCGCCTCCACTTTCGATTCCAAGGAGACTGCGCTTAAGATAGCAGTGGAAGACTATAACAATGCCCGGCAGATGTTGGCACAAATGGAAAAGGGGCCGAGGGAACAACAGATTCGCGCTGCGCGCGCACGACTGGAAAGCACCAGCTGGCAGTTGAAAAAAATCGAGTTGGACATTGAGCATTCCTTCCTGACGACCCCGGAATCCGGAGTGATTCTGGTAAAAGCCAATGAAGTGGGTGAAGTCATACTTCCCGGCGCCACTGTGGCCACTGTTGCCGCGATAGACGAGGTATGGCTGAAAGGTTACATAGGCGAAAGCGATCTGGGAAAAGTCAAATTGGGACAAAAGGCTCACATAACCACGGACAGTTACCCTAACAAAAAATACGAGGGAACAGTGACGTTTATTTCTTCTAGGGCCGAATTCACTCCCAAGAATGTTCAAACCAAGGAAGAGCGGGTTAAACAGGTTTATAGAACAAAAATAACCATAAAAAACCCGGACCAAGAATTGAAAATCGGAATGCCCGCCGAGGGCTACATAGTAGCGAGTGAGCAGCCCGTTCAGAAATAGGAGATCAGAGTCTTGTCAATCCCGCTCGCTGAAAACAACGATGATTTTGCGATTCGCACCGAAAAGCTTTGCCGGAATTTCGCGGGGGTGGAGGCAGTCAAGAATCTCGATCTGGAAGTGAAAAGAGGCGAACTGTTCGGTTTGGTGGGGCCTGACGGAGCGGGCAAGACCACGACTATGCGAATGCTCGCGGGTATTCTCGATCCTACTTCGGGTAACGCATGGGTGGACGGGATCTCGATCGTGGACGATCCTGAAGGGATCAAAGAGCATCTGGCTTACATGCCTCAGCGATTCGGTCTTTATCAGGATTTGACGGTAATCGAAAACCTTACATTCTATGCGGATCTCTTTAGAGTGCCGAAAAAGCTGAGACCCGAGAGGATAGAGAAGCTCTTCGGATTCAGCAGGTTGGGCCCTTTCAAAGACAGGCTCGCCGGAGCGCTGTCCGGTGGAATGAAACAGAAACTGGGACTTGCGTGCGCTCTAATTCATGCCCCAAGAGTCTTGCTTTTGGACGAGCCCACCAACGGAGTGGACCCCGTATCCAGAAGGGATTTTTGGAAAATTCTCTATGAGTTGTTGAAGGAGGGCATCTCCATCCTGGTGTCCACGGCCTACTTGGACGAGGCGGATCGCACCAATCGAGTCGGTTTGATGCATCGTGGAAGCTTGGTTCAGTTAGGTGAACCTCGAGCATTAAAGGCTATGCTCAAGGGAATCACCATGGAGCTGATACCCTCCGATCCGGCCAAGGCGAGGATTTTGCTTCGCAATATGCCGGGTTTGCTGGACGCGAACGTCTTCGGGGGGGGGCTCCACGTGCGAATTGCTGAGGAAGCCACCGCTGACGACATATCGAAGCGGCTTGCCGCGGAAGGTATAGAAATTAGCTCCTTCAGGAAGATCGCCCCCTCAATGGAGGACGCTTTCTTGTATTTGATACCCCGTGGCAAAGAGTAGACCGGCATCCTGGCAGTCTGGAGCTTGCTGTGGGGCAGGCTTTCCGGCCTGCCCCACAAAAGACGTTGGGATTTGAATTGACTGAAAACGGCCGAGAAATAGCAGTATATGCGTCGGACCTGACAAGAGTCTTTGGACCTTTCGTGGCAGTGGACCATATTGGCTTTGAGGTCGAAAAAGGCGAGATTTTCGGATTTTTGGGACCAAATGGCGCCGGAAAGACCACAACTATCAAGATACTTTCTGGTCTGTTAAAGCCCACATCGGGAGTAGCCCGAGTTTCGGGTTTGGATGTGGCAACCCAAAGTGAGGAGATAAAGAAGAATATCGGGTACATGTCCCAGAAGTTTTCTCTTTATGAAGACCTTACAGTCGAAGAAAATATTGATTTTTTTGGAGGAATATACGGTCTGTCGGGTGAAAACAAAGAAAAACGTTTTCACTGGGTATCGAGATGTCCGGTCTCACCGACAAAAAGGACACCAGAACAGGGGAGCTGGCTTTGGGCTGGAAACAAAGGTTGGCGCTAGGCTGCGCAGTGCTTCACGAGCCGCCAGTGTTGTTCCTGGATGAACCAACATCTGGAGTCGATCCGCTTTCGAGGCGCGACTTCTGGGATTTGATCAACAACCTTGCGAGCCAGGGAATAACAGTATTTGTAACCACGCATTACATGGAAGAAGCCGAATACTGCAACAGACTCGCTTTGATGAATAGAGGAAGAATTATTGCTTTGGGCACTCCTCGGCAATTGAAGAAAGACTGGATGCCTGAATACGTCCTGGAGCTTGAGTGCTCGGATCTTATGACCGCAGCAGAATTGCTCACAGAAGATGAAACCTTTAGCGAGGTCGCTGTATTTGGGAACATTCTGCATTTGGTCGCTAAAGATCCTGAGGCCGCAAGAGCCAGAGCCAAAGAAGTGCTCGATCAAAATGGTATTTCAGTCTTGAATATCGGAATCATAACCCCAAGTTTGGAAGATGTCTTCGTCACGCTTACGGCTCAGAGCGAGGACAAGGACTGAGATTGTGGATATATGAACATTCCCCGCACATTGGCAGTATCCCGTAAGGAAGCAAGGCAGATCATCAGAGATTCTCGTTCGCTTTATCTGGCGCTGGGAATCCCTGTGCTGTTGATGATTCTGTTCGGGTATGCTCTGTCCCTGGACGTAAACGATATCCCCCTGGCTGTGTGGGATCAGGACCGATCTCCGCAATCCCGAGAATTCCTGAACCAATTGACCAGTTCCGGTTATTTTCGCACAGTCTTCCACACGGATGAATACAGAAAAATTGTTCAAGCAGTGGATAACAACACAATAACGCTTGGCATCACTGTGCCTCACGATTTCAGTGAAAAACTCAAGAAGGGGCGACCAACTACTATTCAAGCTCTCGTGGACGGTTCGGATTCTACAAGGGCAGGCATAGCTATCGAATATCTGAAAGTAATCATTGCAACTTTTGAATCAGATTTCCAGATGGCGGAATTGGACAGGCAAGGCGTCAAGTCGCGGATCAAGCCTCCGGTGGATCCACGCATAAGGCTTTTGTACAATCCCGAGCTGGTGAGCCGCAACAACATAGTCCCTGGTTTGATCGCAATAATTATGATGGTGATTGCAGCGCTGCTTACATCGCTGACCATCGGTACGCGAACGAGAAACTGGCACTATGGAGCAACTTATCTCCACGCCGGTGAAGTCCAATGAGCTGATCGTGGGGAAGCTGATCCCCTATTTCGTTCTCGGTTATGTGGATTTGGTGATGGTTTACCTGATGGGTGAGTACGCTTTCGAAGTGCCCTTCAGGGGAAGTCTGCTCTTGATGTTTGTTGCGTCGGGCATCTTCTTGATCGGTGCTCTTTCCATAGGCTTTCTCATCTCAGTTTTGGCCAGGAATCAATTTTTTGCGACACAATTCGCTCTCTTAGCCACGTTTCTCCCGACTTTTTTACTCTCCGGATTTGTCTTTCCCATCAGCAACATGCCGGACGTGATTCAAACGATCACGTATATAGTCCCTGCTCGCCATCTGATAACGATATTAAGGGCAATATACCTCAAGGGAGCTGGCATTGAGATAATCGCATTTCCATTATTCATGCTGGTCGTATTAGGATTTCTTGTCAGTTCGATAGCGGTGAGAAAGCTCAGGAAGAAAATCGAATGACAAAACTACCTGATAATTCTATTTCCGGCGGCCTGGCAGTGAACAGAAGTTCCCGGATATCGAAGCCGAACTCTTCCTCCGCGTTCATGCAGAGCTTGAGACGCATAGGCCATCTTATTCGCAAAGAGTTTATTCAAATAATCCGCAATAAACAGAATTTCGGAATGCTCCTGATGGCGCCGCTGATTCAGTTGGTGGTCTTTGGTTATGCTTCGAGATTGGACGTGAAAGACGTGACTGTCGTAGTTGCAGACATGGACAGGAGCGCCTTGAGCCGACAAATCGTCGATGCATTTTCACGTTCCGGATACTTCAAGATTGTGGATCAGGTGAACTCGTACGATGCAGTTGACGATTACTTGCTGAGGGGCACAGCCTCTATGGCGATTCTTATCCCCCCGGACCTGGAACGCCAAATCCATGGTTTCCGAACCGCCAAAGTGGGCGTTCTGATGGACGGGGTAGACACAACCACTGCAGGCACGGCTTCTGGATATGCGCAATCGATTTTGCAGGGATTCTCTCTCGATATAATGAACGAACGTGTGCGTCAGAGGCAGGGTCTGCTTTATGACACCGCCAATCCTCGCATAATCACGCCAACGGTTTCAGACGCGGGCAGGGCTTGGTTCAATCCGAATCTTAATTCCAAGAATTTTTTCGTGCCTGGCGTGGTGGTGCTGATTTTGGTGGCTATGAGCATCATTCTCACATCTGCCGTCATTGTGCGGGAAAAGGAAATCGGTACCATTGAGCAGCTCATGGTGGCCCCCATATCGAGGTTAGAGCTGATTCTCGGCAAGACGATTCCGTGTTTCATAATAGAAATCACGACATTGACTGTAATAACCCCACTCGGGTTTCTCATCTTTGACGTTCCGTTCCAGGGCTCGGTAGGTTTTTTCTACGCTACTGCCATAGTCTTCCTTATAACCACATCCGGAGTAGGAATGACCATATCCGCATTCTGCAAAACACAGCAGCAGGCGGTGTTGACGTCATTCATGTTTCTTCAGCCATCAATTCTTTTGTCGGGTTACGCATTTCCGATTGAAAATATGCCCGTCATAATTCAGTACGTCACGTACTTGAATCCCCTGAGATATTTTATCACGGTAGTGAGGGGGGTGTTCCTCAAAGGTACGGGATGGGAGACGCTGTGGCCACAGGTTATACCACTTGTCGCCATGGCGATATTTTACGTTGTGCTCGCGTCTCTTCTGTTCAAAAAGCGAGCGGATTAGTTCAGGTCTTGTAACGCGAGAAATAATGTTCGATGTTGAAGGCGATTTCTTGAAATTAGTGGCCGCGGCCTGCCTGTCGGTAAATATGCTAATAACTCTAATGGGTTGTCCCGGCAGAGACGCCGGGCCTTAGCGATTTTCGGCACAAACTTTATCAACTGAGACGACTCGGACGTAATTTATAGCATGTTCCAAAAGTTTGTCCGAATCAAAATCCCCCAGCCCCCCTTTACAAAAGGGCGGTATAGGGATTGCCAAAAATTATGACGTTTATCTGATGGTCGAATTTCAAAGACTTCGTAGGTGTCGGCGTCCCTGCCGACCCACGGCGGGCACGGAGGCCCGCCGCTACGCATTATTCTTTGCGCAATCGGACATTAATTTTGGAAACTGCTATAGAGACGCAGGGTCCGATTCTCCCCTTGATAAAGGGGGGATTTTTTCAGTTGACATGCGCATTGAATTCCAGACATTTCTTTTGGCAATGACTATATATGGCTGATATTCCAAAAGGGGAGTTGTTATCGGCTCAACAGTGTCCAAATGAATAAGAATTAGGATAGTGGAGGTGCTCAAATAATGGCGGATGCAAAAAACATTAAAACAAAGGCTTCTTTTTCCATCATATATGTGTTGATTGCCTTATTAATTCTTTCCTTACTTCAGCTCTGGATTGCGCCCAACAGGGAAAACGTCTCTTATTCACAGTTCAAGAAATACATTTCTGACGGCAAGATAAACGCTGTGGTTGTATCGCAGAGATATCTCAAAGGATACGAAAAATTTCAGGGCACAGACAAAACCGAGCCTCTGTTTCCGCAGCAGATCTACGTCACTCCCAGGGTGGAAGACAAAAACCTTGTAGAGTATCTGGAACACAACAACGTGGAAATCATAGCGGAAAACGAAAATACCTTTCTGATGACTCTACTTTCGTGGGTGCTTCCTGCGGTCATTTTTGTAGGAATTTGGGCCTGGGCCATGAAAAGAATGGGGCAAGGCTCAGGAATAATGACCCTCGGAAAAAGCAAAGCCAAGATTGTAGCCCAAACCGATGTGGGCGTTACGTTCAAGGATGTGGCAGGCCAGGACGAGGCCATACAGGAGCTCCAGGAGATCCTCGAATTCTTGCGCACGCCAGGAAAATTCACTCAGCTTGGTGCTAAAATCCCAAAAGGGATACTTCTCGTTGGTCCTCCGGGAACGGGAAAGACCCTTCTTGCAAAGGCAGTCGCCGGTGAGGCAGGGGTGCCTTTTTTCTCAATAAGTGGCTCGGATTTTATCGAGATGTTTGTCGGCCTTGGGGCCGCAAGGGTCAGGGACCTTTTCGAACAGGCGGCAAAACTGGCACCATGCCTGGTCTTCATAGATGAGTTGGACGCGCTTGGAAAAGCACGCGGAGCAGGGAATTTCGCCGGACATGATGAAAGAGAACAAACTCTTAATCAGCTCCTTGTTGAAATGGACGGCTTCCAGCCCAACCTTGGGGTAATCATCTTGGCGGCCACAAACAGGCCGGAGATACTTGATCCTGCGTTGCTCAGGCCGGGGAGGTTCGACCGGCACATTCTAGTGGATCGGCCTGATCTCAAGGGGAGAATCGATATTCTTAAGGTTCACACCAGGAACATGAAGCTTTCCGCAGACGTGGACCTGGAAATCATTGCCCGAAGAACACCGGGATTTACTGGAGCTGACCTCGCGAACCTGGTCAATGAAGGCGCTCTGCTGGCTGCTCGGAAGGAATTGAAAGAAGTCACTCCGCGTGAATTAGAGGAAGCCATAGATCGAATTGTCGCAGGCCTCGAAAAGAAGAACCGCGTGCTGAACGAAAAAGAAAAGCGCACAGTTGCATATCACGAGACTGGGCATGCGCTTGTTGCGTCGTTTCGGAAGACTGCGGAGAAGGTGCACAAGATCTCGATTGTTCCAAGAGGCATTGGAGCGCTGGGTTTTACGCTCCAGCTTCCCACTGAAGACCGATACCTGATGTCCAAGCTGGAACTTTTGGAAAAGATAGACGTGCTTCTCGGAGGCCGAGGAGCGGAAATAACCATTTTTAACGAAATAACCACCGGTGCACAGAACGATCTCCAGAGGGCAACCGAAATAGCGCGCAGCATGGTCACCTTATACGGAATGACTGATAATCTCGGATCAGTCACTTACGAGCAAACTCCGAGCCCGTTTCTTCAGCAATCTTTTTATCCGGCGCAACGGGAAATCAGCGACGAAACTGCCAGGCTGATAGATTTGGAAGTACGCAACATCATAGATTCACGAATGAAAGAGGTGCTCATTACCCTTAAAGAACACGAGGATTTGCTTCATAAGGTGGCTCAAAGGCTTCTGGAAAAAGAGACTCTAGAATCCGAGGAATTTGTGGAGCTTGTGGGTAAGGTGGAAGAGGAAGAAAAAGAGACCTCCAAAACCGGCACCATTGCCGCAGACGTGCGAACCGTTTGAATGCGGCTGCAAACCTAAGGGTTTCTTGGAAGAGTTATCGAGGAGGCCGAACAAGAAGGGTCTCCCCGAATCCTCAATTCGGTTGAATTAAGGTTAATTCCCTCGGTCACGCCGAAGGCGTGATCGTCACCCCGGCGAAGGCCGGGGTCCAGAAGTTGTTGAAAAACCTGGATTCCGTTTTCCGACGGAATGAGGACAGGCAGTGCGCTCGTGGTCTAACTGATTAATTTAACGGCATGCCTCGAACGCTTTCCCAAACTCCATATTATTACCGCCGCTTCCGGACAGAGGACGGACATATCGGGTTCCAGTCAGAGACGAGAAAACAATGTCTCAAGTTCCATCGAACGCAGACAAACAAAGAGCTTCGTCGCCACAAACTGCGATGCGCGTGGAAGGAATCATTCTGGCCGCAGGGTTGTCTACCCGAATGAGTTATTGTAAGCTGGCAGCGGAAATCCAAGGCGTGTCAGTAATCCAGCGCGTTTTGCATTCAGCCCTGAATTCCGGACTCGATAGAGTGGTGCTTGTGACAGGTCCGACTGAATTGTCGTGCATTGAAGTCCCCGGTGATGATTCGATCCTTTCAAAGTTCGAAAAAGTGGCGAACTTGAATCCGGAACGCGGAATGGCCTCGTCAATGCGTAAGGGGCTGGAAGCTCTAAAGTCTGATGCCGCCGGTGCGATGGTGCTCCTTGCAGATCAGCCGGGAATCTCGCCCGAAATCATAAACGAGCTTCTCGAGGCGTTCAGACGAAGTCCTTACAGAATAATCGTGCCTTTTGTTTTGGGACGGAGAACCACACCTGTAATTTTTCCGGCCGCCCTGTTTCCCGAACTCAGCGGTATCACGGGCGACGTCGGCGGAAGAGAGGTTCTGGCCCGGCACACTGAGCAAATTACGGGAGTGGAATTGGGGTCACGCTATGATGATACCGACGTGGACACACCGGAAGATCTGAATAAAATCAGGCAAAATTTCGCAATGAAAACAAGGCCGACTGAATGAAAATCCGACTAGCCAAGACCGCAGGCTTCTGCATGGGCGTGAGACGAGCAGTGGACATGGTCCTCGATCTTCAGAGGGCTGCTCCTCCCCTGCCCATTGTGACCTATGGTCCGCTTATACATAACCCTCAAACTCTGGAACTGCTTCGGTCCAGAGGAATACAAGAAGTGAAGTCCCTGGACGAGATTACCGGCGGGACCGTTGTGATCAGGGCTCATGGCATTTCCCCTCAAGAGCGGGAAGTGCTCAAAGGCAAAGGCGTGGGGATCATTGACGCCACGTGCCCGCGAGTCGCAAGGGTTCAGGCTGTGATCAGGAAGCACGCAAGCAAAGGCCACTTTTGTATAATTGTCGGGGATGAAGATCATCCCGAGGTGCGCGGGCTCATGGGCTTCGCGTCCGCAGGAGGCATAACAGTGCCTTCGGCTGATTTGAATGGCTTCTTGGACAAGATCCCTACAGATCGAGGTGTCTGCCTAGTTGCACAAACCACTCAAGAATCCGAAACCTTTGAAGAGGTCGGCCGCATACTGAAGGCTAAGTGCCAGGAACTTCACATGTACAACACCATCTGTGATTCCACCCGAAGAAGACAGGCTGAGGTGAGCAGTCTCGCGAGACATGTAGACACTGTGATCGTGGTGGGAGGAAAGGGATCAGGCAACACTCAGAGGCTCGTAAAAGTGGCTGAAGGTCAAGGGATCAGGGCCCTTCATGTAGAGACAGATGATGAATTGCCGCCCGAATCGCTGGCGGGAGTCCGAATAGTGGGAGTTACCGCCGGCGCGAGCACCCCAAACTGGCAAATCAGACGAGTAACTGATCATCTCAGGGAAATCGGCATGAGCCGCGGTGGAAGCCCTTGGCAAGAACTAAGAAGGATAGCGGACATAACAGTGATGACTTATGGCTGGGCAGCATTGGCAGGAGGAGGACTTACTGCAACCAGCCTCATTCTGCAGGGTCGCCCTATGCAATGGCTTCCCATGGCAGTCACCATGTTATTCGTGTTTTGCATGCATCTGCTGAACAGGGTTCAGGAACGCTCAGGTGCGGTTCGCTTCAATACTCCGGAAATAGCTGATTTTTACGCCAGACACCGCAAGTTCCTGACTTTTCTGGGAGGTTTTTCATCAGCGGCCGCTCTGCTACTGAGTCTCTATATGGGCATTCCGGCTGCGTTGTTGCTTGCTGCCATGCTGATCGCAGGCAGGCTGTATATGGTTCCCCTTGTGAGCGCAGCGCGGTTTCGTGGCCTGAAATGGCGAAGCCTCAAAGATCTTCCCGGTTCTAAGACCCCGTTGGTGGCATTGGGTTGGGCGACAGCGGCGTCCATTTTGCCTCTTATTGGCTCGATGTCAGAGTCTACATCCTCCGGCGCAGTAATATCGTTCATTGTCGCAGCAGGCATGGTTTTCTGGAGAACTGCCCTTTCGGACCTCTTGGACATTCAGGGTGACCGGATAGTGGGCAGGGAAACCATCCCGATCTTGATCGGGGTCAAAAACGCAAGAAAGCTTCTTGTGACACTATTAGTATTCTTGAGCTTATTACTGCTGGGGTCCGCCGCGATGGGCTGGATTCCGCCGATCGGCTCAATATTGGTATTGAATATTCTTGTGTTCGCGGTTCTCTTTGTAATTTACAGGAAACGGCACCTTGTCGATCGCTTGGCCTTTGAAGGCATACTCGATGGTAATTTCGTTCTTGCAGGAATTTTGGCGGTTTTTTACGGATAAACTGAGCACGGACGCATCGCCCGCCTGTATGACGCGAAAAATTCTCTCGTGAAAGGACAAGGTTTAGTGCTTATCGTCAAAATCATGATTTGTTGTTGTGAGGAGAGAAGCGACGAGGCACCCCCCTGTCCAGCAGTTAAGGAGTGCTCCGCGACGCCTGCGCTGACATATCGGAAAACTCGTTTGTAGACCTCATGCGGCTGATTAATTGCCAGAGTGGCGAACATTTCAGTTGACAGACATCTCGAACCATGTTAAATAAAGTACTTTTATAGAGGAACCTTTTGCTGGCGTAGCTCAACCGGTAGAGCAGCTGATTTGTAATCAGCAGGTTGCGGGTTCGAGTCCCATCGCCAGCTCCAGATGCGGAGGGGTTCCCGAGCGGCCAAAGGGGGCAGACTGTAAATCTGTTGGCTCAGCCTTCGGAGGTTCGAATCCTCCCCCCTCCACCATAAATAAAGGCTCCTTGGCCAATGAAACGTCGCGGGAATAGCTCAGTTGGCAGAGCGTCAGCCTTCCAAGCTGAATGTCGCGGGTTCGAATCCCGTTTCCCGCTCCAGTATAAGAGCGATTCCTGCCGATCCCTTGAAATACAGGGTTACCGGTGGAGTGTCGCTTTCTGAGCCCACGTAGCTCAGTAGGTAGAGCACTTCCTTGGTAAGGAAGAGGTTCACCGGTTCGATCCCGGTCGTGGGCTCCATAGATACTCCGACTCCCGGACCCAGCGAAGAAAAGAGTAGGAGCCCCGTTCTTTTCGCGGTGGGTCCATGAAAAAAATGTTGCCGGTTTCTCAATTTTAAGGAGGAGCCCATGGGCAAGGCGAAGTTTGAGCGTACGAAGCCACACGTGAATGTAGGGACGATAGGTCACATCGATCACGGGAAGACAACCCTTACGGCGGCGATCACGCGGGTATTGGCGAAGAAGGGATTTGCTTCGTATGTACCGTTTGAGGAGATAGACAAGGCTCCTGAAGAGAAGGAGCGAGGGATAACCATAGCGACGGCGCATGTGGAGTATCAGACGGCAAATCGTCATTATGCTCACGTGGATTGTCCGGGTCACGCAGACTATATCAAGAACATGATAACAGGTGCGGCCCAGATGGACGGAGCGATACTGGTGGTTGGAGCGAACGACGGTCCTATGCCCCAGACGCGAGAGCACATACTGTTGGCCCGGCAGGTGGGTGTTCCTTATGTAGTGGTATTTTTGAATAAGGTAGACATGGTGGATGATCCTGAGCTCATAGAGTTGGTAGAGCTTGAGCTTCGTGAGCTTCTGAGTTCCTATGAGTTCCCAGGAGACGATGTTCCGATCATTCGGGGCAGTGCACTGAAGGCGTTGGAAGCTGGAGATCCGAAGCATGAGGATGCGAAGTGCATACTTGAGCTGATGGATGCGATAGACAGCTATATACCTGTACCGATCGCGAGATAGACAAGCCGTTTCTGATGCCAGTTGAGGATGTGTTCAGTATATCGGGCAGGGGCACGGTTGTAACAGGCAGGGTAGAGCGCGGTCGGATCAAGGTGAACGAGGAAGTGGAGATCGTGGGGATCCACGAGACGCGCAAGACGGTTTGTACCGGTGTTGAGATGTTCCGTAAGGTATTGGACTGGGTCGAGGCTGGCGACAATGTTGGCCTTCTTCTCCGCGGTATCAAGCGTGAGGAGGTAGAGCGCGGCCAGGTTGTAGCACATCCGGCATCTATTACGCCCCACACTCGTTTCAAGGCAGAGACGTATATTCTGGCGAAAGAGGAAGGCGGTCGTCACACGCCGTTTTTCAATGGATACCAGGCCCCAGTTTTACTTCCGTACCACGGATGTTACAGGCGTGATAACGCTTCCTGAAGGTGTGGAGATGGTAATGCCCGGAGACAATGTTTCCCTTGAGGGGCAGCTGATAACGCCGATAGCAATGGAAAAGGAACTTCGATTCGCAATCCGGGAAGGTGGCCGGACGGTCGGCGCCGGAGTTGTCTCGGAAATTATTGAGTAGAACATCTAAACTGGCTTCCCGGATCATCGGGTGCCGGAAGCCGGAGGCATTCTTATGAGAGATATAGTCAGCTTGGCTTGCACCGAGTGCAAGCGGAAAAACTATACAACCACGAAAAATAAGAAAAGCACGCCCGACAAGCTGCAATTCAAGAAATATTGCAGCTTCTGCCGCACGCACACTCCCCACAAGGAAACTAAATAGGGATGTGCAGGACATATGTAGGCCAGTAGCTCAACGGCTAGAGCACCGGTCTCCAAAACCGGGGGTTGGGGGTTCGAATCCCTTCTGGCCTGCCAAAACGTTGAACGTTCGGTATTCCTCCGGAAAGAGATTCTGGGGAACATAACTATGATGGAAAAAATAAAAGAACTCTTGGCTCAAGCGGCCCAATTCTTTCGGGAAGTCAAGGTTGAACTCCAGAAAGTGACATTTCCCACCCGGCAAGAGACCGTGGGGTCCACGGTGGTAGTTTTGGTCTTGACGTTCATTATTTCGATTTATCTGGGGCTCAGCGATTGGGCCCTGGCCCGGATTGTTCAAATGCTGCTTCAGGTCGGTTAGTGGTAAATTGAAGGCAAAAAGGAGGCGATCCGGTGTCTTTAAGATGGTATGTCGTGCACACTTATTCCGGGTATGAAAACAGAGTGAAGACAGCCTTGGATGAGAAGGTTCGCAGCCTGGGACTTGGAAGACAGAATAACGGATGTGCTTATTCCCAGTCGAATCCGTAGTCGAACTTGTCAAAGGTGAGAGAAGGACGTCGAATCGGAAGTTTTTTCCCGGTTATATCCTGGTCCAGATGGAACTTGACGATCAGACTTGGCATATAGTGAAGAGCACGCCTAAGGTTACAGGCTTCATAGGCTCGCGAGTAGAACCGGCTGTCATACCGGATGACGAAGTCGACAAAATCAAGAGTTCGATGGCCGAAGGGCAAGATAAACCCAAGCCTAAGTACTCTTTCGAGAAAGGTGATTCCGTTAGAGTCGTGGACGGCCCGTTCATAAACTTCAACGGAACTGTAGAAGAAGTGCGGCCCGATAAGGGGAAGCTCAGAGTTCTGGTCAGCATTTTCGGCAGACCAACGCCGGTGGAGCTTGATTTTATCCAGGTCACAAAGAATTAATTCCTGAGCGGTGGGGTAAGGACTGAAAACTTTTCCAGTCGGTTAGGATAGGCGTTTTTCGCTTTTGGGAGAAGATATATGGCAAAGAAAATAACGGCTATGGTGAAACTTCAAATCTCCGGAGGTGAAGCAAAGCCTTCTCCGCCGGTTGGTCCCGCTCTTGGTCAGCACGGCGTCAACATTATGGAGTTCTGTAAGGCATTCAATGCACAAACACAGAACCAGCCTGGCGTGATCATTCCTGTTTTGATTACGATCTATGCTGATCGCTCATTCACCTTCGTGCTGAAGACGCCACCTGCCTCGTACCTTCTCAAGAAGGCAGCAGGCCTTGATAAAGGTTCCCCGGAGCCTAACCGCAATAAAGTCGGCAAATTGACGATGAGTCAAGTTGAAGAAATAGCAAAGCTGAAAATGCCCGATCTTAACGCCAAGGATATGGAGGGGGCCCTGAAAATTATAATGGGTTCCGCCCGAAGCCTCGGAATCGAGATCATCTAGAGGAGCGACATGGCCAGCATCCCCAAGAAAAAAGAGCAAGCGAGAGAAAAAATTGACCGCTTGCAGAAGTATAGTCTTGAAGAAGGGTTGGATACAGTTCTTTCCAGCGCCTATGGAAAATTTGACGAATCAGTTGACGTGGCAGTCAATCTCGGTGTAGACCCACGTCACGCGGATCAAATGGTACGCGGTACTTGCGTGCTTCCGCACGGAACCGGAAAAACCGTACGAGTTCTTGTATTCGCAAAAGGCGAAAAAGAAAAGGAAGCTCTGGATGCCGGTGCTGACGTGGCGGGAGGGGAAGACCTGGCTAAGAAAATCCAGGAAGGCTGGCTTGAATTCGACAAGGCAGTTGCGACTCCTGACATGATGGGGGTTGTGGGTAAGCTGGGAAAAATTCTAGGCCCTCGCGGCATGATGCCCAACCCAAAGGTTGGGACCGTTACTTTTGATGTGGGCCGCGCAGTGACGGAGCTCAAAGGCGGCAAGGTGGAGTTTAGGGTCGAAAAGGCGGGAATAGTCCATGTTCCCGTTGGGAGAGTGTCTTTCGGCAAAGAGAAATTGTCGGAAAATTTAAAGTCTCTCATGGAAAGTATAATTCGTTTGAAACCATCCACCTCCAAAGGAGTCTACCTAAAGGGGCTTTCTATTTCCACAACCATGGGACCTGGCGTGAAGATAGATCCTCAGGAAATTAGAAATCTTATGAAATAGCGGTTTTCCGCTTTTTGTATAAGACCCGGAGCGTTTATAGCAGATTCTTAACAATCTTCCATTTGAAGGCCTAGTCGGAGACAGCGGGCGTGCCGTGAGCACTTAATCGAGAGCCAGCCGAGACACAGAGCCGGAAAGGGGTGAACCAGATTTCCACCCGTATCGCCTCGATTCGCTGTTTTCCTCCGACTGAAAGGAGGAAATCCTAGTTTGAAAAGAGAAGAAAAAGACAGACAGGTTGCTTGGCTCCATGAGGAACTCAAAACCGCCAAGGCTTTGTTCCTCACCGACTTTAAGGGCCTGAGCGTGTCAGAAATGAACGCGCTTAGGAGCGAGCTGAGAAATCGAGGGATTAAATTCAAAGTTCTGAAGAATACCTTGGCGCGCCTTGCTTACAAGGACACGGATGTTTCCGTTTTGGGTCCCGATCTTGCTGGGCCAAGAGCTGCAGCATGGACCGACAAGGAAGACACTGTGCCGGTGATGGCAAAGGTTCTGACTGATTTTGCCAAGACCCATCAGAACCTGGGTTTGGTTCGTGGAATGCTTAAAGGAAAGACCGTAGATCCATCCGACATGGAAACGCTTTCCAAGCTTCCATCGAGAGAAGAACTGTTGGGCCGGTTGTTGGGACAAATGATGGCTCCTATGAGCGCATTTGTCAATGTTCTTGCTGCGGTTCCCAGATCTTTTCTCAATGTGCTCAAAGCCATTGAAGATCAGAAAGCGTCTTCGTCCTAGACTTTTGTTGTTTATAGGATGGATGAGCCTACTGTTCGTAGCATTTCAAATACTAGCGAATCGAGAAAAAGAAACCGAATCGAGGAGGATATCATGGCGGAAATCAGTAAAGAAGACGTTAAGGGATTTATTCGCAACATGTCGGTGTTGGAGTTGAGCCAACTCGTCAAAGAATTGGAAGAAGAGTTCGGGGTTTCTGCGGCGGCGCCCATGGCCATGGCCTTTCCAGGCGCGATGGCCGGTGGAGAAGCAGCCCCGGTGGAAGAAAAAACCGAATTCGACGTGATCCTGAAGGATTTCGGCGACAAGAAGATCCAGGTCATCAAGGTTGTGCGTTCACTGACCGATCTGGGCCTTAAGGAAGCCAAGGATCTGGTGGAAGGTGTTCCGAAACCGGTGAAAGAGGCAGTCTCCAAGGAAGATGCCGAAAAGGCAAAGGTAGCCCTGGAAGAAGTAGGCGCCACGGTGGAGATAGTCTAATCAATCACCTGCAGAGTTTTTCAGCTTTGAGCGGGGTGTGGTACTTTCGTGCTACACCCCTATCGAATTTGCGAACACCTCACCACGAGTCCCCTTTAAGGTCACAACAATACTAGAGGGAGAAAATGAGTCCTTTTTCCGTGCACTCTCAGAGGCTCAGGAAGAATTTTGCACGTATACCCCAGATAGCTGGGATTCCAAATCTCATCGAGATACAAAAACAATCGTATGATCGATTTCTGCAAGCGGATGTGCCGCCAGAAGCGCGTGAGGATATCGGTTTGCAGGGTGTTTTCCGATCGGTATTTCCTATAAAGGATTTCTCCGATACGGCTTCACTGGAATTTATAAAGTATACGCTCGGAGAAGAAAAATACAACGTTGAGGAATGCCTCCAAAAAGGCGTAACCTACGCGGTTCCTCTTAAAATTACGGTGCAATTGATTGTGTGGGATGTTGACCCGGATACCAGCTCTCGCACTATACGGGACGTGAAGGAGCAGGAAGTATACTTCGGCGAAATACCTATAATGACCGAAAACGGCACCTTCATTATTAATGGGACCGAGCGGGTCATAGTATCTCAACTTCATCGTTCTCCGGGAATATTTTTCGATCACGACAAGGGAAAAACCCACGCGAGCGGCAAGCTGCTCTATTCGGCGCGCATTATTCCGTTGAGAGGCTCCTGGATTGATTTTGAATTTGATCCCAAAGACCGGCTTTACGTGCGAATTGATCGCAGACGTAAACTTCCGGTTACTGTGTTCTTGAAGGCACTGGGCTATTCCAGTGAGGAGATCCTCAATTATTTCTATAACCGGCAGACCATTTTGATTTTGCCTGATGGATTGCGCCGTAAAGTAGATCTGAAGCTTCTTGTGGGGACGGCTGCCCCTGCCGACATATACGTCGAAGGTGGAGAGGACGTTTTGGTCCGCAAGAATAAGAAAATAACGCGGGCGGCTCTCAAGCGGCTGGGCGAAAGACATATTGCGCCTTTGACAATGAAGAGAGAAGACCTCGCCGGAAAAGTCCTCGCCCATGACATTATAGACGAGAACACCGGAGAGGTTGTCGCTCCATGTAATAAAGAAATATCGCTCGATGAAGTGGAGCAGTTTGTTGAAGATCTCAACAAACGTGGTATCACGAGCTTTGATGCACTGTTCATTGAAGAACGTATTGTGTCGTCTTCCTTGAGGGACACCCTTCTGGAAGACAAAATTGACGATCGACCCAACAGGGTGATTGAAGATTACCGCAAACAGCATGCGGATGCTCCCGCAAGCAACGAGACGCTGAATGCCCGAGATCGAGATCTATCGGCGATTGCGCCCTTCAAATCCTGCCACTGTCGAGATAAGCAATACGTTTTTCAGCAATCTCTTTTTCAGAACCGAATATTACGATCTTTCAAGAGTCGGCAGGCTTAAGCTCAACCGCAAGCTTAACATTTCCAAAGACGATGCTCCGCTGGCTTTGAGGACCCTTCGCAACGAAGACATCATGCTTTCGGTCAAGTACCTTGTTGGAACTCAAGGAAGGCAGAAGCGGTAGGGAAATCGATGACATCGATCATATGGGTAATCGCAGAGTGCGCTCTGTTGGGGAATTGCTGGAAAACCAGTACAGAATAGGCCTTGTGCGTATGGAAAGAGCCATTAAAGAGCGTATGAGCCTTCAGGATGTGGAAACGCTCATGCCCCATGATCTGATCAACGCCAAGCCGGTTACTGCTGTAGTGAAGGAGTTCTTCGGATCATCTCAGTTGTCCCAGTTCATGGATCAGACCAATCCACTCAGCGAAATTACCCACAAGAGGCGTCTTTCGGCTCTTGGTCCAGGCGGTTTGACCCGTGAAAGAGCGGGATTTGAGGTTCGTGACGTTCATCCTACTCATTACGGCCGTATCTGCCCTATTGAGACTCCTGAAGGTCCGAACATAGGCCTTATAGTGTCTCTCTCGACTTATGCAAGAGTCAACGAGTTTGGGTTTATCGAAACCCCTTACAGGCCTGTAGCAGATAGTATGGTAGGCAAGGAAATCAGGTTCCTGACCGCTTTAGACGAAGAAGGACCATGTCATCGTACAGGCAAACGCTCTGCTGGACGATGAAGGACGATTATCGTCGGACTTGGTTCCGTGCGTCACAAAGAAGGTGAATTCGCTCTAGTGGGCAGTGCGGAAGCCGATTTAATGGACGTTTCTCCCAACCAACTGGTCTCTGTTGCAGCTTCCTTGATTCCATTCCTTGAAAACGACGACGCGAATAGGGCGCTCATGGGGTCCAATATGCAGCGTCAGGCTGTGCCTCTGCTCACTACTCAGGCACCTCTGGTAGGGACAGGGATGGAAGAGGTTGTGGCCACGGATTCAGGCGTAACCGTGGTGGCGAAGCGAGACGGCGTGGTGGATTCGGTTGACGCCACCAGCGTCTGGTGATTAAGGCGACTGATTTTAGTGAGGGAGATCTTGACCCTGGCGTTGACATTTATAACCTCATTAAATATCAGCGTTCAAACCAGAATACCTGTATAAATCAGAGACCTATAGTCAAGAAGGGCGATCGGGTAGCCAAAGGCCAGGTCATAGCCGACGGTCCTGCTACGGACAAAGGCGAGCTGGCATTGGGCAGAAACGTGCTCGTGGCTTTCATGGCGTGGGGCGGATACAACTACGAGGACTCGATCTTGGTCAGCGAGAAGATTGTAAGTGAAGACATCTTCACCTCGATACATATCGAGGAATTCGAGGTTATGGCCCGCGACACAAAGCTAGGCAAAGAAGAAATCACGCGAGATATCCCGAACGTAGGGGAAGAAGCACTTCGGAACCTTGACGATTCGGGCGTTATCAGAATCGGCGCGGAAGTTAAACCGGGTGACATCCTCGTCGGCAAGATTACTCCGAAAGGGGAGAATCAGCTCAGCCCTGAAGAAAAGCTCCTTCGAGCCATATTCGGAGAAAAGGCAGGAGACGTCAGGGACTCTTCTCTTCGAGTTCCTCCCGGCGTGGAAGGCACCATAATCGGCGCGAGGATCTTTTCTCGTAAAGGTACAGAGAAAGACAGCAGGACCATTTCCATAGAAAATGAAGAAATTGCGAAACTTACCAAAGACCGGGACGACGAAATGCGAATCGTGGAAGAAGGTGCCAGGGAGAGAATCCGTGGCATGCTTCTCGGCAAGGTTGTTTCGGCCAGTTTGTCGGATCCTGCAAGTAGTCAGGGTTACGTGAAAAAAGGTGATGCGTTAGCCAATGAAATGATGGACACGATCCCCATAGACCTGCTTCGTGACATCTCCCTCAAAGGCGATGCCGTCACTGAAGACGAGGTAGTGACGCATTCTTGAGCGTCTCAGCGACCAGAAACATTTCTGGAAAATGCACTATGACGAGAGGATCAGCCGTCTTAAGAAAGGCGACGAGCTTGCCTCCCGGCGTTATCAAGTTGGTAAAGGTCTACATAGCCATCAAACGCAAACTCTCAGTTGGCGACAAAATGGCCGGCCGTCACGGTAACAAGGGCGTTCTGTCTCGAATTCTGCCGGAAGAAGACATGCCTTACTTTGAAGACGGAACTCCAGTGGAGATCGTATTGAATCCCCTGGGCGTTCCCTCCCGAATGAACGTCGGTCAGATTCTTGAGACGCACCTGGGCTGGGCCGCCCGAGGGTTGGGCGATTCCCTTAATAAGATGCTGGAAGAAAACTTCTCTGCGGATAAGTTGAGAGAAAGCTTGATTCGGATCTTCGAAGGTCATGAACCCGACCGAAGGAAAAGGTCCGCAAAATAATAGAAGACATGGACGAGGATCAGGTGAAGAAGTTCGTGGCCTCCATGAGCAGCGGCATACCTATATCTACGCCGGTTTTCGATGGAGCAAGAGAAAGCGAAATCAAATCACTGCTTGACAACGCCGGATTTGCCGAGCAGCGGCCAGACGACAACTCTTCGATGGCCGTTCAGGTGAACCGTTCGATACGTGGGTCACGGTTGGAATCATCTATATGATGAAGCTTCATCACCTGGTGGATGACAAAATTCACGCCAGGGCTATCGGCCCATATTCGCTCGTTACCCAGCAGCCGCTGGGCGGCAAGGCCCAATTCGGCGGTCAAAGTCTCGGAGAAATGGAAGTCTGGGCGATGGAGTCTTATGGAGCGGCTTATTCACTGCAGGAGTTTCTTACCGTGAAATCGGACGATGTTACAGGCCGCACGCGGATGTATGAAAGCATCGTTAAAGGAACCAACGTGCTTGAACCCGGTCTTCCGGAATCCTTCAACGTTCTGGTCAAAGAGATCAAATCACTCGGTCTTGATGTTGAGCTGTTGGAAAGCGAAGCCGTTGCAGCAGGTTGATTGCCGGCTAACCGGATCAAACGTGAATGCGGATAATAATCTCAGAAACGAAGCTTCGGGCGGTTCGACTAGCGCCCCGGAGCCATCCCTCAAAGCCCGAGGCACGAATCTCGGCTAACCCCATTAAGGAGGGAAACCTTGGAAGACATATATTACAGCTTTTTTGAAAAACCCAAAGATCCGTTGAACTTCAATGCGGTAAAGATCTCACTTGGCCTCTCCGGAAAAGATCCGGTCGTGGTCGCACGGTGAGGTTAAGAAACCGGAAACAATCAACTATCGGACTTTCAAGCCCGAAAGAGACGGACTGTTTTGCGCTAAGATATTCGGACCTGTAAAGGATTATGAGTGCAATTGCGGCAAATACAAGCGCATGAAACACCGGGGTATAATTTGTGAAAAATGCGGAGTGGAAGTCATCCAGTCCAAAGTGCGCCGGGAACGTATGGGGCATATCGAACTGGCCACGCCGGTCGCCCATATCTGGTTCTTGAAAAGCCTTCCCAGCAGAATCGGGACTCTTCTGGACCTCACTCTGAAAGAAGTGGAACGGGTTCTATATTTTGAATCGTTCTGGTGTCTCGATCCGGGGAAAACCGACCTTGAGCATGGAACACTGATTAACGAGGAAAAATATCGGCAAACTCTGGAACAATATGGCGCCGGCGCTTTCGAGGCTCGTATGGGCGGCGAAGCCGTTCGCGACATGCTCGAGAAACTGGACCTTGTCCAGAGAGCATCAAGCTGCGCGAAGACATGAAGGATTCCACGTCCGAGGCAAAACGTAAGAAACTGGCCAAGCGTCTGCGCGTTCTGGAGTCCCTCAAAGGGATCGAGCCCGAAGTCGCTCGTTACTGAACTCACTGCGCTTTATCAGACGCAAGACCCTGAAGGTGAAATGGGCCGTTTTTTGGACGAAGTGATTCAGGTCGGCACGCGAAATCCAAGTGAAATGGGAAGAAACCGCATGACTGGGAGGTTCGCAAGCAGCTGGCTTTTGTGGAGATCAATAATCTTATCGATCGTCTGATCCGATCCAGAGTGATTCCCCCTGAGGTTTGGGCAAATTTCGGCAATGGCAAAATCCCGCGTGGATGATACTTACGACTGTCCCTGTAATTCCGCCGGACCTCAGACCTCTGGTTCCGCTGGATGGAGGGCGTTTCGCTACTTCGGATCTCAACGATCTTTACAGGCGGGTAATAAATCGGAATAACAGGCTTAAACGACTCAAAGAACTCAACGCACCTGAAATCATTCTCCGCAACGAGAAGAGAATGCTGCAGGAAGCTGTTGACGTTCTGTTCGACAATGGCCGCCGTGGCAGGGTAATCACTGGTCCCAATAAAAGACCCCTGAAGTCGCTGTCTGATATGCTGAAAGGTAAGCAAGGCCGTTTTCGTCAGAATCTTCTCGGAAAACGTGTCGATTATTCCGGGCGTTCAGTCATCGTTGTTGGTCCTGATTTGCGGCTTCACCAGTGCGGTCTGCCCAAGAGAATGGCACTGGAGCTGTTCAAGCCATTCATTTACAACAAGCTGGAAGAACGAGGTATGTGACCACCATTAAGAGCGCCAAGAAGCTCGTCGAAAAAGAAACTCCGGAAGTTTGGGACATCCTGGAGGATGTGGTCAAAGAATATCCGGTGCTTCTGAACCGTGCTCCTACTTGCACAGGCTCGGAATCCAGGCTTTTGAGCCGGTACTTATCGAAGGTAAGGCCATTCAGCTGCATCCTCTGGTTTGCACCGCGTTCAACGCTGACTTCGACGGCGACCAGATGGCCGTCCATATCCCGTTGTCAGTAGAGGCCCAGGTTGAAGCCCGGGTCTTGATGATGAGCACGAATAACATTTTGTCGCCTGCCATGGCAAGCCGATCATTGTGCCCACGCAGGACATAGTTCTGGGACTCTATTACCTGACCAGGGAATCGGTAGATCCCGAAATCTGAGTCGTGCACCGAGTATTCGCAGATTCCTCTGAAGTGCGGGTTGCGTACGACGTGGCATAGTGGACCTGCATGAAAAGATCATGCTCAGGGAAGCAGGCGAGCGAATCCAGACTACAGTAGGAAGAGTCCTTCTGATGGAGATCGTGCCGGAAGAGATCCCTTTCACTCGTGATCAACAAGGTCATGAAGAAGAAAGAGTTGGCCAACCTCATCGACGAGGCTTACCGGCAGATGCGGAGACAAGAAAACCGTAATTCTGGCCGACCGTCTCAAAGACCTTGGCTACTCTTATGCAACCAAGGCCGGTATCTCCATCTGCGTGGATGACATCAGGGTCCCCGAATCAAAGCAGGAGATCATCAAAAGGCCCGGGAAGAAGTTCTGGAAATCCAGAACCAATACAAAGAGGGTCTCATCACGGATGGTGAGCGCTACAATAAGGTTATCGATATTTGGGCACGCGCAAATGAAGACATCTCGGAAAGAATGATGAGCGGGCTCAGCACCATGACCATAAAGCTGCAAGGATGGCACGGAAAAGAACGTCGAGAGTTTCAACCCGATCTACATGATGGCAGACTCCGGGGCGCGTGGCAGCACGCAGCAAATCCGCCAGCTCGCAGGTATGCGCGGTCTTATGGCCAAACCCACCGGAGAGATTATCGAGACACCCATTGAGGCCAATTTCCGTGAAGGTCTTTCCGTGTTGCAGTACCTCATTTCCACTCACGGAGCACGAAAGGGTCTGGCTGATACCGCCCTGAAGACAGCCAACTCCGGTTACTCACCCGGACGGCTCGTTGACGTGGCCCAGGACTGATCATCAGCGAACCCGACTGCGGGACTCTGGACGGAATTGAGATGGCGTCACTGGAAGAGGGCGGCGAGATCATCGAGCACGTGGCAGACCGTATCCTGGGACGGGTTGCACTGGAAGACATCGAGCATCCCTTCACCGGCGAAATCATTGTACACGCCAATGAGGAAATCGAAGAAGAGCACAGGGAAAAAATTCAGGATGCGGGTATTGACCGGGTGAAGATCCGTTCCGTGCTGACCTGCCAGTCAAGGCGTGGTGTTGCGGTCTCTGCTATGGCCGCGACCTCGCTCACGGACAGAATGGTCAACATAGGTGAGGCTGTCGGGATAATCGCCGCTCAGTCCATCGGTGAGCCCGGAACGCAGCTGACGATGCGTACATTCCACATTGGTGGAACCGCTTCTCTGAAGCGTAACATCATCTCGGCTCGTAAAAGGGGTCAGAGTCTCTTTTGAGAATGAAAAGGATAAGACAAAGGCGATTCTAGTGTCAGAAGAGTTCACCCTTGACAAGTCCGAAGTTGAATCAAGTTGGCTTGTGGAGGATGGACAGACTCTGAGGGAAAACTCCTTCCTGTTCGAAGGCCCCCATCATAAGATGGAAGAGGCGGAGCAACTCGGCGGCAAGATCGAGATATCTCTCGATACGAAAGTCTTTCACGATTATAGATGACGAAGGGAAAAGATCACAGTTCCAGATCCCGCAAGACATCGGTTCGTCGTGAGGCATGGTGACAGGATTTCTGCCCACAGCTTCATTTACGAAACCACCCAGGAGTCGTCACGCATGACCGAAGCCGAAAAACGGGGCGGAATCTTTCAGCTTTTGGGACCGAAGACGGCGTCATTCGACTTTCGACTGTATGAACGATATCCCGGTCATGGATTACATGAACGTGAAAGTTCAGGAAGGTGATCGGATCGACTCCGAAGGTCAAGTGCTGCTGGAATGGTTGGGTTCCGGGTCCTCGGAGCTCTTCTCCCGAAACGAAGGTCGAGTCAAGTCCATAGAAATTAAGACAGTGGTAAACCGTGACGGTGAACCGCGTAGTCATGAACCGAAACGGCTACATCGCTATCACTGATGACAAAGGACGAGAGGGAGCGCAACAAGGTAATTTATGGCGCTAGGCTCAGGGTCCAAGAAGACGAAGTGGTCAACCGGGAAACTCTGCTCGCTGAGTGGGACCCCTACACGATTCCGATCATCACAGAGGTCTCCGGCCGCGTCAAATTTGGTGACGTGATTGAAGGCCTCACCATGAGTGAACAGGTGGATGAGGTCACGGGTCTCTCTCGAAAAGTGATCGTAGAATACAAAGAGAGAGATACGGAGATTCGCCCAAGGGTATCGATAAAAGATGAGCATGGCCGCACGATCAAGATAGGTGATTCTGAGCGCGTTACCTCCTCCCCGTCGGCACGAATATCATGACCAAAGAAGGGGAAGAGGTTCACGCTGGAGACGTTATTGCCAAGATCCCCCGTGAAACCACAAAAACCAAGGACATCACAGGAGGCCTCCCCAGGGTGGCCGAGCTGTTCGAGGCGCGCAAGCCCAAGGAATTCGCTATCATCTCGGAAATCGATGGAATCGTGAGCTTCGGAAAAGACACAAAAGGCAAACGCAAAGTGGTGGTGACTCCTGAACTCGGTGAGCCTAAAGAATATCTGATCCCCAAAGGAAAGCACATTTCAGTGCATTCAGGAGACTGGGTGCAGGCAGGTGAAGCCCTCATGGAAGGGTCCACCAATCCGCACGACCTGTTGGGTATCAAGGGCGAAAAAGACCTGGCCAAGTACCTGGTGGACGAAGTTCAGGAGGTTTATCGGCTTCAGGGAGTGAAGATAAACGACAAGCACATAGAAGTCATTGTGAGGCAAATGCTACGCCGTGTCCGAGTAAAGGAAGCTGGAGACACGGAGTTTCTGGTCGGCGAGCAAATCGAGCGGTCTCTTTTCGAGAAAGAGGAACAACGCGCTATGGAGGCCGGTGGTCTTCCCGCTGTGGGTGAGCCCTTATTGCTCGGAATCACCAAGGCGTCGCTGTCCACTGACTCTTTCATCAGCGCGGCGAGCTTCCAGGAAACCACAAAGGTGCTCACAGAAGCTTCAATATCGGGCAAGATCGATTATCTCCGCGGTCTAAAGGAGAACGTGATCATGGGCAGGCTGATTCCTGCCGGCACCGGTCTGGCGCGCTACAAGAAACCTCAGGATCGATCGCTCTGATGATGAAATTGAGCGCCCTGCTAAAGAAAAGCGGCAGGCCATAGTGACTTATAGGGAAACCGCATAAATGCAACCGCGGCGCAGATCGTTCATGAACGATTCCGCGCTGATTACGCCGAGTCCGGGGGACGCTGCCAGCGGCCCCCGGACGAACCCAAGAAGAGATTAAATCACACCGGTCCTTTCATCCGGATGCCGAATTAATCGTCTTTGCATGCGGATG
>CAVOXB010000002.1:0-23807 GCA_963700305.1 uncultured delta proteobacterium | reverse complement strand
TTGCCTGCGATCTTAGCAAGTCTGCAGGCATAATTCATTGATTCGATCCATTGCGGAGAAAGCGTTCCAATGTTGATAACTATGGAGCTTGCAATTCCGACGATCTCGTTCAATTCTTCGGTTGCGTGGGCCATGATTGGAGATGCACCCATCGCTAGGAGCACATTGGCTGTTGAATTCATGACCACATAATTAGTTATACTGTGCACCAAAGGATTGGTGGAACGAACTCGGCCGAGAATTTCTCCGGCCATTCTATTGGTACTGGGCCATACTTTGTCCTTTCTCACTGATGTCAATTATTTGGCACGCAAATGTCCGCCAGGATCGCACCATGGGCCTAGAATGAGATATTAGCCTACCCATATTACCCAAGAAAACTTACGCGGCAATCAATGATTATCAAATAATGCAACCATTCACTTAGGTTCGGCAGACCTATTCTGCGCCCTGGAAGGGCGGCCCAACAGTAGCCATGGGTGTCAACCCGTGGACTCAGACATGCCTATACCCTGAGTCAACGACCCTGAAAGGGTCGCCCAACAGGCCATGATTCCAGGATGTTGGTGGTGGACCCTTCCAGGGTCCTGAAGACGAAATGTTTGACGCGCCTTTTCCGTGGGTTTGCACCCACGGCTATTCACGGGCAGCCCCTTCGGGGCAAAGAAACGCGTCCCCCGCATAACTGAACGGTTGCCAAATAATTGTCTACAACATTAATATAAAAATGGCGGATACATCCTGGTGTGGACTCCATGTTCTCAAACACGGTCAGGTAAGCCATCTTTTGCGGCGCTTATAATGTTTTACGTCACGGTAGCTCTTGAGTTTGCCTTTTTCGGTGAGCCCAAGGTAGAATTCTTTCACGTCTTCGTTTTCTCGCAGCTTTTCCACTTCATCATCCAGAACTATTCTGCCGCTTTCCATAACATATCCGTGATTCGCTATGCTAAGGGCCATGCGAGCATTTTGCTCTACCAGAAGTATCGTGACCCTCTCTTCTTCGTTTATTCGCCTGATGATTTCAAATATCTCGCCCACTAGCATGGGACTGAGCCCCATCGAGGGCTCGTCCAGCAGCATAAGCTTTGGATGCGCCATGAGCCCGCGGCCGATTACGAGCATCTGCTGCTCTCCTCCACTTATGTAACCAGCCTGAACACCCCGCCTATGCGTCAACCTGGGGAAATAATTGTAAACCATTTCCAGATCAACTTTGATCTGCTTTCTGCTTTTTATTGTGTGAGCGCCCACTACGAGATTCTCTTCGACCGTGAGGTCCTCGAAGGCCTTTCTCCCTTCCATCACCTGAAAGATTCCCATGCGGACTATCTTCTCAGGGTCGGTCTTGTCGATACGCGTTCCGTTGAAAGTGATTGAGCCATCTGTCACTTCGCCGTCTTCAGATTTCAGCAAGCCGGAAATTGCCTTGAGGGTCGTACTCTTTCCGGCGCCATTATTGCCTAGAATAGCAACGATTTGACCTTCTTCCACCTTCAAGGACATCCCTTTGAGCACGAGAATAACCTCGTTGTAGATAACTTCTATATTGTTCACCTCAAGCATTGCGGTCACGACTAAGCTCCAAGGCGAGAATAAGTCAGATCTTTTTCGCCGAGATATGCCTTGATTACCAGTTCACTGTGACGGATTTCTTCCGGTCTTCCTTCGGCGATCTTCACCCCGAAATCCAGCACGCATACTCTGTCCGAGATATCCATTACAACACCCATATCATGCTCAATGAGAATTATGGTGACCCCCCACTCGTCGTGTATGTCCAGGATGAAGCGCGTGATGTCTTCCGTCTCTTCGAGGTTCATTCCTGTGACTGGCTCGTCCAGCAGGAGGACTTTGGGCCTCATAGCCAAGGCTCGCGCAAGTTCAACCCTCTTTTGAAGGCCGTACGGAAGAGTTCCCACCTTCTTTTTTCGGATATGCTCTATCTCCAGGAGGTCTACAATAGTCTCCTCAATCTCTTTTCTCAGCTCTAGCTCCGTACGGCGAGCTTTGCCGAAATAAATTCCCGCAGACAGGAGCCCTGTATCCAGATGAGTATGTCGGCCAAGCTTAATGTTGTCCAAAACAGTCATACCCTTGAAAAGCTCCACGTTCTGAAATGTCCGTGCTATGCCGAGTTGAGCGATATCGTGTGCCTTCAGCCTGGTAATGTCACGTCCTTCAAAAAAGATGCGGCCCTGGTTGGGATGGTAGAACCTGTTTATGCAGTTCAGGAGACATGTTTTGCCTGCTCCGTTCGGGCCGATGATCGAGAAGATCTCGCCTTTCTTGACTCCAGTGGTGACGTCCGCGAGGACGTTGACTCCCCCAAATCTCAGAAACAGCCCTTGCACGCTGAGTTGATATTGATCGTGATTGAACTCATTAGAAGGCGTGGCGTCTTGCATGCTCAGATCTCCGGAACGGTTTTGATTTGCACTCTGGTCTGCATTCGGAACTCTTTTCCGTCCCGATACTTTATGTCAGAAGCAACCTCCAGTCTGTCCTGTTCCCCGTAAAGCGCCTCTATGAGATGGTGATATCGTTGCTCCACGAAACTGCGCCTGACTTTGCGAGTCCTAGTCATCTCGTCGTCATCGGCGTCCAGTTCCTTTTGGAGCATGACGAATCGCTTCACCCGAGCAGCCTTGGGCAACGAAAGATTCATCCGAGCGATTTCTTCAGCAATCAGCTCGTAAACCTCGTCCTTCTGAGAAAGATCGGTGTAAGTGGTATAAGAAAGCTTTCTGTTTTCCGCCCACTTGCCCACGTTTGCCATATCAATGTTGATCATGGCAGCCACATAGGGTCTATCTTTGCCAACAACAACCGCCTCGGCTATGTGCACGCTAAATTTAATTTTGTTCTCAATTAGTTGAGGAGAAAACTTTGTCCCATCAGTAAGTTTTATCACGTCCTTCATCCGGTCGATCATCACCAAATGCCCGTCCTCGTCTAAAATCCCTTGATCCCCCGAATGAAGCCAACCGTCTATTAGCGATTTTTTCGTAGATTCATCGTCCTTATAATAGCCTGCGAATACAGTAGGGCCACGTGTCAGAATTTCTCCATTGTCGGAGATTCTGATCTCCATGCCGGGAATGGGTTTTCCCACTGTATGAAGCTTTATTTCACCATTTCTGTGACCCACTGATATGCCCGAAGTCTCCGTTTGCCCGTAAATCTGTTTAATGTTTACGCCCAAGGCTTGAAACAAGTGAAAGATTTCCGGTCCCAGAGCGGCTCCGCCGGTGTAGACATTGCGAAGTTTACCCAAACCGAAATAATTCTTTAGAGATCGAAACAGCATGAAGTGACACATTATTTCAGCCGGCCACAGGACTGGGCCAAGTGGTTTGTTATCGAGCCTGCGCTGGGCTACTTTGTACCCGATCGGCATGCACATCTTGTAGAAAAAACGCTTTATCCAGACTGCATCCTGTATTTTCACCTGGATTTCCGAACAGATTTTCTCCCAGAATCGCGGTGGAGCAAAAAGGATCTCAGGGCCTATATCTCGGATGTTCTCTGCAACAGTCTCCACTTTTTCCGGAAAGTTGACCGTGAAACCCTTATACAGGTTCCAGGATACGGCAGTCATCTGTTCGCCAACCCACGGAAGCGGCAGAAAAGACACATGATTGTCTGTTGGGTACGTGGGATCTATCTCGTCGTAGTTCGCTGCCATCTTGAGCATGTTATTGTGGGTGAGCATTGCTCCTTTAGGCAGACCAGTGGTACCCGAAGTATAAGCTATCAGGGCCACCGTATCCTCGGTCAGAGCGTCCATGTACGTATCGAAGAGCTGCGGTTCACGTTGATGCAAGTCGCGGCCCATTTCCTGAACCATTTTGAAAGATTTCAAGATGGGATCCTGGTAGTCCCGCATCCCCTTGATGTCATCCACAATCAGGTGCCGAACTTTGGGGCACGAATCCTTTATCTCCAGAAACTTGTCGATCTGCTCCTGATCTTCGGCCATCAGGAAGACCGCGTCGCAATGATCAATGATGTATTTTACTTGATCAATGTGACTGTCCGGAAAAATGCCTACTGCCGCACCTCCGAGCGATTGAATTGCGAGCTCTGAATAAAGCCACTCTGGACGGTTGTCGCCCAGAATCGCAAGTTTGTCCCCCTTTTGGTAACCCAAAGCCACAAGCCCGAGAGCCAATATGCGAACATTTTCCAGGTACTGCTGCCATGGGACTGATTGCCATATCCCGAATTCCTTTTCCCTAAGGGCAATCTTCTCAGGGCCGAACTTCGTGGCATTTTCCAAGAGCAGGTGCGGTAAACTCGAAGCCATGTCAACCATCCAAAGCAGCCGTTAATCGGCGACAGATCGCCGGCCTAGTGTATTGTTTCCTCCGGAACGGACGTCATGCCAGGAGCGGCTGGTGCCGGCCCTTTGATAAGGACCGGCAAGATGCCGGTCCTACCATGTCACAGAAGCCAGACTAGTCTTCATCCAGTCTCATCCAGTCGGATGCCGGTTCGTAGACCTTTTTTTCCACGTTCGCCTTCCAGATTCTGGCCACAGGGAATTTGTTATCCTTTATGGTGAAAGGAGCCGATAAACCACCCGAATCAAAATTCTTCAGCGATTGCAGCGCCTTTACGAGTCCTTCGCCATTGAGTTGGCCTGCTTTGTCTGCTATTTTGAGGCACTCCACGAAAATCAGGCCGGTCATAAACCCCTGAAAGTAGGAATTGTCACGGTATGTGACCTTCGGATATTTTTTCTGTGTGTAGGCCTTGATCTTCTTAATCATCGGAACGTTTTCGTCCGTCCAATACATATATGGGTTCACTGCAAGATAGCCTTCAGCCAAGGGACCCAAATTGTCCAAGAGCGTCTTTGTGGCGCCCCAGAACGTACCCATGAACTTGCACTTCATTCCGAAGTCTCTGCACTGCTTGATGACTTCAGCGACCGGAGAAGTCACGAACCCTTGAAAGATAACGTAATCAGGATTTTTTCGTTTGAGGTCTAAAACCTGCGAAGTAACGTCCACCGCACCGACTGCAGCTACTTCCTCGGCAACCAGGTCGAGCTTCAGTTTTTTGCACATCTCGCGGCCATAAGGAACGGGGTCTTTACCGAATTCCGTGTCGCTGTAGAAAAAGGCTATTTTCGCGTCAGGCTTTTCCTTTGCGATGTACTTTCAGAAGGATTCCGAACATGTCAGCATAGGTGGGACCCGGAACGAAAATATACGGGTTTGCCTTGACATCAGCGAGCTCGCCGGAAAAGGAGGTCGACGCATAGAGAATCTTATATCTGTCCTTGATCTCCGGAGACATGGCCTTGCCGAGACCTGTGCTCTCGCCATACATGATCATAGGATTGTCCCTGGACATGATCCTTTTGAAAGCTGCTGTAGCCACGTCAAGTTGATATTGGCCGTCCTCCATGATGTAGGTGATTTTCTTGCCGTTTATTCCGCCCTCTTCATTTGCGATCATCAGTGCGTCTTCCAGGCCGGCATTGATGTTGACTCCAGCAAACGCGAAACGTCCAGTTATGGGCTGAACCGCTCCGACTTTGATCTCCTGGGCGAGCACCAAACTGGGGGCCAGAATGCAAGCCAAAATTATGAGAAATGCAGTTACGACACGCGTTCCTCTCATTGCTCGGGTCTCCTTTCACCTTTGTTTTTTTGGGCGAGGCATCCATCGAAAAGGACGCCGAAATTATGCAGATCCTAATCCATAGAAAAGAGCCACCTATAAATTCCGAATCATCTGATCTCCAGTTTGCGTCAGTACCGAAAAAGGCCAAAGGGTGAAGAAGTTCTTTGTACGATTCCATAACGCCGCAAGTCCGTGAGGCTCAAAAATCAAAAACGAGACAATCAGAACCCCAAAAATCACTTCCTTCAACGGAATGAACAATTGATCCATTCCAGGAAAAAGGTGCTTCGTCGCGCCAGTGAGCACGTTGAGCAATTCCGGTACAAGGGTCATAAACACAGCGCCGAAAATCGATCCGAGCACTGTTCCCAATCCTCCGACGATGACCATGGCAAGGTACTGAATCGACAAAGAAAACGGAAAATGTTCAGGGGTAACCACTTTCATGAACGCGACCCACAAGCCACCGGCAATCCCCGCGTAGAAAGAGCTCAGAGCGAACGCCGCAAGTTTATAACGAAATAGGTTGATTCCCATGATTTCAGCAGCCAAGTCCCTGTCTCTGATGGCTACAAACGCTCTTCCCCATTTCGTGCGGACCACGTTTCGGGCGAACGCTACCCCGAGTATGACAAGAATCAGCGTTATGAAATAGAAACTCTTCTCAGTGTCGAATACGAACCATCCAAGCCTGGGAGGCGGCACATTTATTCCCCGAATCCCACGAGTCATGGACTCCCAGTGCACGAATACGTATTCCAGAATGAACTGGGCCGCCAATGTCGCTATCACCAGGTACAGTCCTTTAACCCTGAGCGACGGTATGCCGATCACCATTCCCACGGCCGCTGAAACGAAACCGGCTATAGGCAACGCCAACCAAAAAGGCAAGTCCAACCTGGTCATAAGTATTGCCGTGGCATAGCCCCCGACGCCGACGAACGCAGCATGCCCGAGAGAAATCTGGCCGGTGAAGCCAGTCAGCAAATTCAATCCCACAGCCCCTATTACGGCAAACCCTATGATGTTGGCTATGTAGAGCATGTAAGGATCGGCCAGCAGCGGGAACAAAAAAAGGCATAGAAATAACAGCCCCAGCCAGAATTTGACGAACCACGATTGGAAGATCTTTTCGTCCTCAAGATAGGATTCTCTAAAGTCCCCGCATCGCATGAATTACCTCTTCCACATCGTAATGAAGTGCGAATTCTCGAAGAATCTATACTCTCTCTATAAGGGCTTTTCCAAAAATCCCGTACGGACGGATCATAAGGATCACCACCAACACCACAAATGGGACCACCTCCTTGACGCCGCCCCCGAAGAACACGTCAAGATATACTCCTACGAAATTCTCGAGAATCCCTATGATGAAACCGCCGATAATGGCGCCTACTATGCTGTCGAGCCCGCCCAATATTATGACCGACAGGACTTTGAGGCCGATATTTCCCAAATGTATGCTGATACCGCTTATGTTTCCTATTATCACGCCGCCGATTGATGCAGCCATGGCCGCGAAAATCCACGAAATGGCGAACACGCGCTTTACGCTTATTCCCATGGAAAGTGCAGCTTGCTGATTGCTAGCGGTGGCCCTCATGGCCAGACCTGTACGGGTGAACCGGAAAATGCCGGTAAACAATGCCGTACATAGCACAGCGGATATGAAGCCCCACAACAAACCCGACGGTACTATGGCAAATCCTAAATCAAGAGGCTGGGGGGGGAAGATTCTGGGGAAGCTCCTGTAATCAGGGGACCATATCATGTGTGTAAGGCCCTTGAGGATGCTCGCCAGACCTATTGTGACCATGATCACTGATATTATGGGCTCGCCAATAAGCGGTCTAAGAATTATTCGCTCGATCACAATTCCGAGCACGGCGGCAAATGCAAGAGTTACAAGCAAGGCTAAATAGAATGGCGCAGCAAGCTGGGTCATAGCCGTGAGACACACAAACGCGCCTAACGTCATGAACTCCCCCGTGGCCAGATTTAGTATGCTCGTAGCTTTGTAAATCAGGACGAATCCCAAGGCAATAAGGCCGTAGACTCCACCTGCAGCTAGTCCGCTGACAATGATCTGGGGAATGATGTCCATGCCGCCTCCATAAAAGAGATCACATGAATGAAGCGATATTTTCCTAATGATTCAAAGAACGGCAATCGGATGCATCCCTCGTCAAAAGGGAGACAAGCCAAGCCGGTAAAGATAAGGCTGACGGAGCAGGAGGATAAAGTAAAATGAATAGTCGTGCAACTATAAACATCTTGTTGACTATAATAAATCGCGAGCGCATGCAGTGGACCGAACAAATGCAGATGCTGCAGCGAATCAGCTTGATATTTCTGTTGCCAATCATTATTTTATTTATTGGTAGAGCAGTAAGGAAACTCGCTTGGCTCGGCCCACGATTGAACCATTTCTCTTTTGCACAGTTAAGACCGACCAAAGCGAGGGCCAACCTCAGCGCATATAATTTGCTGTCGTGCCCATTATAAGGAGGAACGCTCAATGAAAGAAAAGCAAGTTTTCTTTAATCCCTTTCGTTTAATCAGTCCAAAACTCAATGCAGAAGCTTCCAGGCTGCACGAAATCTATGAATCGCCCCCCGCGGAAGTAACCTGCCTCGAAGAGGGTTTGCTGGTTATGCTTAGCAAACTCCGAGAATCCACTGATCTGACATATAAATCTTTGATACTTGCCAGCCCGGAAAAATTGGAGAAAACAAAAGTTCTAGGTCAAGAAGTGCATGAGGAAGAAAAAGCTTTGACTGGCGCCATTGTCTGCAATCCTCAGATTTCCGGACCAGTTGTGAAAGCTTTGGTTCTTTTCCCAGGCAAACTGGAGAGAATAGGTGATTTCCTGGAGAGTGTCTCCAACTGCGCTCGGATCAGGGAGCGTGACGGCATACCGTTCAGTGACAAAGCCATGACTGAACTAGCGCAATTATTTGAACTCCTTATTGCACTTTTGCAGAAATTCAGTGACGCAATCCTGAACCCCACGAAAGCCCCCCTGGAAAACATTCTTGCCGAAGAAAAGAAGCTCGCTCAAATGACTTTAGATTTCGCCTTGGCGCATGAAGAACGATTGATTGATGGAACCTGCGTGCCGAAGGCTTCATCCCTTTATCTTGATATCCTCGACTCAGTGAAGAACTCCGGCGGGCATGTCAGATCAATGTCCGAGAGTCTGCTGGCCATAATTGAATCACCCGAAGCCAATCAAGCGATGGCAGCAAAGTGAAACTCCGAATGATTTGCAAGGTACCCCTTTCCGGGGGTACCTTATTCATTCTCAGCTATCAGTAGATTTGGTTTGCAGCGCGGGTTGGGAGTTTTTCGCGTTCAATCGGGTGTGATAGGCTTTCAATCTTGATTCGTAAATGGACCATAGAGATCTGTACGCCCCTGGAATGATGCCCTTCTCTTGAAATCCTTGCATGATTCTGCTTGAAATCACCGATTTCTCCCGGGATGATAGTTCATCCTTTATCTTATGATAGGCCCTGACCTCAGGATACATGACCATCGGGATACAACCGGTCGACGGACAGCGGAAAAGCCTTGCACACCCTACGATAAATTTCGGGGAACGGCTCGTCTTTTATATTGCCGAACGATATCTCCGTCGCTTCGCATGGCTGAACCTCACCCGTGGAAGTGATAAAGAGGTATTCAAACCTGCATTGACATCCAAGCGCGGGATCCTTTTCAAGCCATGTGGACAGACCGCTTATAGCAGGATGGTCCCTGTAGGCAGGGTCCGCGAACAGGTCTTTCTGGAGTTGCTCCAGCGTTGAGCTGTGGGGTATCACCCCTCTGCAAGCTTCACGGCCGGATGGCTTAACTTCCATCACCCTTATTTCAGCCACGCCCAAATCTTTGGCCAGATCATAATACTTTTTGAAATTCTCGGTCTCCAGAAAATCTGGCGGAGGCACAAGGGAAAGGCAAGTGTAGACCCCCGCTCTTTTGAAATGCTCCACTGCCATGCACGCATTCTCAAATGCCTCTGGATTTCCCCTCATGCGGTTGTGCACATCCGGGACGAAATGATCCAGACTGATCCAGACTCCGTAAAGGCCGTTTGCTTTCAATTCCGCCGCTTTTTCCGCTGTGACTCCATATCCGGTTGTGAACATCCAGAGGCAGGTATCTTTGCTTACATGCTTCACAAGCCTCAGAAAACGGTCGTACCGATACATCGGCTCTCCGCCGTGAAGGATGATCGTGGCCACGCCGAGGTCCTCCACCTGCTTGATCGTCCGCTTAATCAGATCTTCATCAAGATCCGTGTCCGTGTCGTGACGGGCATTGGTGGAGCAGAACGCGCAAGAATAAGGGCAACAATTGGTGGTAGAAATGGAAATGATCCCTGAAGGCAATTCCGTTAAGTCCAAATTGTTGAGGTAATTTGAGATCCGTCTGTCAAAAGCACGGCTCGGAAAGGGCGGAAACGTGCTGTCCAACATCACTTTGTCCTCGAACCGCACCATGTGTCTATATTTAATCATCGTGTTCTGAAGAAAGGACAGTTTAATGAAATTGAACAAGCCGTCCCCGAAGTTTAGTCCCTTGCTTCTCCTGGTAGCCCGGTTAACGGGGTCGAGCAGGAGCTTCAAAGCGCGCCAGGTAATTTTGAGATTGGCCTTACGGACATCAATTCCCGAGATATTGGAATACTTGGCAAAATACGATTCCATCACAACTCCTCACACCATGAGACTGAAGCCTGATGTTTATTTTAGACAATACGAATCTATATGCAAGGCCATATTCCCGCATACCGTGCGCAAACATGACGACGATGTGGTCGCTAATCGGCTCCTAAACCGACTATTATTTTTTTTGAAAATTGACTGATTTCGTCAAAAACTAATTTGAATCCACATTGGGAGATGTGGGTTTGTCGCATGTGCCAAAAGTTTTTTCCGAATCAAAATCCCCTCTGCCCCCCTTTTAGAAGGGGGGCGAAGAGGCAGCGTCCGATTCCTCACTTAATTAAGGGGGGTTATGGGGAATTTTTTCAGTTGCATGCGCATTGAATTCCAGACATTTCTTTTGGCAATGACTATGACACTTGCGACCAGAGGCAAACCGAGCTGCGTTCCTCCCTCTCGTAAGGGGAACGGCTGGGGAAAGAAAGTCCTTAGTCTTACACTATTCTTCTGGCGTTTCCTGCAAACGGATATGTTCCTTGACTCGGTACGGCACGAGTTATATTTGTACCTGGAGAATGTAATACGGAGGCAATATGACCGAGCAAACCACAATACCCAGTGATAAATCCGTCGAAGACCTCGAGCAATTGGTGGCTGCCCGCCCGGATTCGGCCGGCCACCATTATAATCTCGGCTTAGCGTTGTCCCAACGAGGCGATTGGGACCGAGCCATAGATGAATTCAAGGCTGCCTTGAAGATTCAACCGGGCTTGTTTGAGGCTAGAATTAATATCGCCGGCATTCTGCTCCAGAAAGGTGAGTATGACCAGTCAATCAGAACAAAGCCTGAAGGTGCTTGAATTCAGGCCGGACATGGTCGAAGCCTGCATCAACATAGGAATAGCCTTCATGCACAAAGGAATGCTGGAGCAAGCAGTTCACAGCTTCAAAAGGCGCTGGCAATAGATGCTAATTCCGTGGTAGTCCACCTGAATTTGGGAAATGCACACCTTGCACTTGGGAATATCGATAAGAGCGTAGAACACTTCGACCGGGCGGTGGAGCTGAATCCGCAATTCGGCATGGCGCACAACAATCTTGCCGTTGCTTACTTGCACCAGGGTGATAAGGGTCTGGCTAAAGAGCACTTAGAGCAGGCATTGGCCCTGGGATATCCTGTACATCCAGAGCTGCTCAAAAGCATCAATCCTGATTGAGAATGGTTACCGGGCCGGATTCCTCATAATCGCTGAAAAATTTTATGGCGGCCTTTCTCTTCGTAAGCGGAAGAGATCTGAAAAAACTGCCAACCTCTTTCAGATCGAATTCAAGTTGCGGCTGCTTTTCAGCTTTTCCAGTTATCTGCGGCAGCTTTCCCGCGTTTGCCGCAAGCAGAATTGGACCGAGCTCTTTGGGAGGCACGGCTTTGGCCATGCTTCTCACAAGAGCAGCATTAAGGCCCCAGGCTTCTTCAAACAGAGCAGGAAAGAAGTCACGGCCCCTGCACGAATGGAAAAGCACTTGCCGCACCTTGTCCGATCCTTCCCTGTATTCCTGTAAGACCTGTTCAGCTGTGTAGTCGATGGGCCCTTTTGTCATGCCAAGCAGTATAGGGCCTTCCTCGTTGGGCAGGTTGGCAAGGATTTCCAAGTCCTCCAGCGTAAATTCAGCAGCCTCAAACGGTTTTCTCAAAGCAGGTAAAACCTTCTGTAGAGCGTCGGGACTAAGCCCCTCCAGCAGATCGATCAGCTCCGCTGCGGTGAACCCGTAGAGGTTGACTCGGGCAGCCATGATCTCCTGATACTGCTCGATGCTGTGGAATAGCCTTATGATCTGATCCGGAGTCATTCGATTCCATGGCAGTCTTTCAATTATTCCCAACACGCGATCCTCGGGGAGTCCTGTCATTTGGGTTAGAAGCATCTCAAAATCGAATTCATCCAGCATTTCTCGCTGGGAAAGAATCCGGTAAACTGGATCCGGAGCCCCGGAGAGTATGACGAGCCTGCACCATCTTTTAAAGAAAGTGTTTTCAGAAGGCGAATTGATGGTATCCCACTCTGAAACGATGGTTTCCAAGAGCTTTTGGGAAATGCGAATCACCTCTTTTGCCAAGAAAGAGCCTTCTTCCTCGTCAAGATCCTCGCCCAATTCCTGAATCACGTCCAGAACTGCATTTTCAATAGCCTCCGGGAAGAGATCGGAAATTTCATCTACGTCGATAGCTTCCAAGAAACGCCGGACATCCTCCATAGTGACTGCCACAGGATCAGGCGCTTCTGTGTAAGCGGAAATTACCAGTGTATTGACTAAAGCCTCACGTATTGAGTCTACTTCCGACAGGTTTTCCCCCAGAACATTGAGAGACTTGTTCAACATATGAAACGGCAGTATTTTCTTCAGACGAAGTACGAACTCATATCGCTCCAGTTCCGCTTCATAGTATTCCACTAACCCGATGGTAGAAAACAGCTCGTCCGGAAGAGTCAACGACGATATTGTATGAATCTCGGACTCGGAAAAAATACTCATAGTTGCCAGCCGCTGACACGTCAGATCTGAGAGACATTCGTATTCTTCCATGCTGACGAATATCTGAATCTTGTGATCGTGAAGAAGCTTGTTCCATCCGTGGCGCAACTTTTCTATTCTCGTGTACGCGAGACGGAATAATTCCACGGGCGACGCTTCCATAAGCATCATTAGACCGGCATCTACGTCACCTTTGCTTTTAATCTCCACGCCGACGCCGATCAGCTTCAGTATGGTCTCTTGAACTTTAGCCAGTTCATCGGATGAACGGAAATCTACTTCTTTTTGAAGCACATATTTATTGGCCATGGCCACGGAAATCCTTATGATTTCGTCCGCCCTGTCCCGCGTGAAAATGCCTTGTTCCATACCCAGAGTCACTACTTTCGACAGAAATGTCTGTTCGTCGTGAATAACCAGGCCTAATGAATCCATTTATCCATCCTTCGGACTTTGACCGCCTTCAGCGACCTCGAATTGTTGACAAATTGAGGTTTCCGCGTGCAAGACCGCTCGATTCGCGATTGTCGCGGTAAATTTGAGCCCGTATCAAACAAACTCAGCTTACCAACGCCACTACGAATCGCTGACATATATTGCGATCCGCGCAACAGGCCCGTCAAAGGGCCATCAACCGCTCTCAGTTAAGACTCTTGACGTCAACACAAGGTTCATTGCGGGCATTGAAGCGGTCTTGAGAAGAGGTGTTCGTCGGGAAAAACTATTTTACCCTCTCTATGTACTTGCCTGTCCGGGTATCGATTTTAAGTACGTCGCCTTCATTGACGAAAAGTGGAACCAGAACCGTCATGCCTGTCTCAAGTGTTGCGGGTTTGGTTGCTCCTGCAGCGGTATCTCCCTTGATTCCGGGTTCTGTTGAAGCGACCTTTAGTTCAACGAATATGGGAACTTCCACCCCAATGGGCTTGTCATTGTGAAACAATACCGCCACGGTGACGTTTTCCTGAAGATAATTCCTCGCGTCGCCGAGTTGTTCTGGGTGAGGAAAGATTGCTCGTACGTTTCACTATCCATGAAGTGAAACTCACCGTCAGATTCATACAGGTACTGCATTTGCTTTTCTTCGAGATTGGGCTTATCGATCTTTTCACCTGATCTGAAGGTCCTGTCTATAACATTCCCGGAAATCAGGCTTTTCAAGGTTGTCCGGACAAACGCCCCCCCTTTGCCCGGTTTTACGTGGAGAAAATCAACTATCGTAAAGGGCTCTCCATTAAGCTCAATCTTGAGGCCCTTCCTGAAATCAGGAGTCGAATACATGGACTTGCTCCCCTATATAAATGTTTCTTGATTGCTCGTTATTGTTCCGGTCAACCCACTGAAATTAGTTCTTTCGACATTTCCGAGAGTATTTCCGGTCCTGAAGCGCCCAGATAAACCAAACTTTCAAGTCGCACACCGCCGTAATCTTCAATATAGATACCGGGTTCCACTGTGAAGACCATCCCTTCCTGGAGCACTCCCTTGCCTCGAGGTGAAAGATATGGCGCCTCATGGGTTTCCAGTCCAACTCCGTGGCCAAGCCCATGAAGAAAATACTTGCCGTATCCATCTTGATGGATGCTGCTTCTGGCGATTTTATCAAGCTCTCGAACGCCTATCCCCTCTTTTACCGCATCCAGTACTTTCATATGCGCATCATAGACTGCTTTGTGAATCTTTTTCTGTTCCTCGGATGGTCGGCCAACTACGCACGTGACCGTTTCATCGCTGCTGTATCCTTCAAATTTGCAGCCAAAGTCCACCACGACCAGTTCCCCCGCTTTTATCAATTTGTTTGAAGCAGTCCCATGAGGCAAAGCGCCTCTCGATCCGGAAGCGACAATAGTAGGGAAGGCGATGCCTTCAGCGCCTCCTCGTCTGAAAAGGAGTTCCAAGTCACCGGCTACATCCGATTCTTTTTTGCCTTCCAGTCCTGATTGCAGGATTTGCCTGCAAGCGGCCGAGGCAATGGCTGCAGCATTCTTAATTTTGTCTCGTTCTTCCGATGTCTTACGGATTCTCAATCGTTCGAGGATTTGACTCTTCAATGCTACTATATCCAGCCCGGGGACCCTCTTTATTAGTTGAGTGATGAATTCGTGGCTCACTCTTGAGGCTTCCACTCCCAAACGACTCAACTTCCTAAGCTTAAGCCTCCGCGGAACTGCCTCCAGTCTATTCCTGACAATGCGTATCTGCAGGCCGGAAGTCTCTTCCTTTGCCTGGGTCTTGTATCTTCCGTCGGTGATTAGAAGGCCTTCCGTAGCTGTGATAAGCAGTGAAGCGTCCGAGCCTGTGAAGCCGGTTAAATAAAGAAGATTAGTCGAGGGAAGCACCTCGGACGAATTAAAAAATACCGCATCAACTGCGAACCGGCCGAGCTTTGACTGAATTTGAATCATCCGAATCTCTAAGCTCCCGTGGGTCGGTCCGATTTGATCTTGTCAAGATTGCCCAACCAGCCCTGCAAAACGGTGACGATCCTCTTTTCATTGAGTCTCTTCTTAGCCTGATCTTTGGCGCTTTTAAGACCAACGTCCTGCGGATTCTTGGTCAAGAGAACCGTGAATATCTGCAAAGCCTGGTCATAATGTCCTTGACGCATCAATTCGTGTCCCATGGCCGCTGTGGCCGGCATAAATTCTTTATAGGCTGGAGATTCTTCTGATCCGTGGCCCTTGAAAGTGAACTCTCTTGCAGAAGGTCTCAGAGAACCTTCCTGGTTTGAGGGCTCAAGGTTCCGCACCGTTTCCTCCATAGCAATCTTGAAGGTTCCCCTGAGGACCTCGTGCAGTACCTTATAACGGACTCCCACCTGGGTTTCTCCGCGCTTAAGAAAAATGTCGCCCAGGAGGTCGAACAGTCGCACTCCGTGGACATAGTCCTGCTCGAGCGTCAAGAGCAGGGCCAGCGCACCGTCCAGATTGGAATTGTCTATAAGCTCATCAGCCAATGTCAAAACCTGTTCAATAGCAGGTGAAACGGCTTTATCAAACGATTGTGCCTCTTTCGAATCGGTGTCGCTCATGTTTCCTCGTTTCCATTAATAAATCAAATCCATGAATTTATTACATAATCCAATTAACGAAAATAGTCAAGGGCGCATGTCTTATGGGCATTCAGTTGAGGGTGGCAAAAGAGGCGTGCTCTTTCGGAATAGGGCACCGGTTATGGCGATGGCGCTAAATTCCGCCCGTAACCTGACATTATTTGCTCTGAACAAGTCTCGCGAATTCAAAAAATAGAATGCCTTGGCTGTAACCGCTGTTGCGATTCGGCCAAGGCATTCCTTTTTATTGATCGCTGTATAGTTCCTTATGAAGCCAATCCCACTTTGACCTGGGCAAATTTAACCTTGTCAGATATTGCCTTGAATCCTTCGGGATCAGCCGTAGCATCTATGTGGGCCAATTGCTCTTCAACGGCCTGAAGTTCGGCCTTCGCTTCATTGAGATCTATGTCCTCGGCCTTGGCAGCTGAACTTACCAGCACAGACACAGAATCCTTCAGGACTTCGCAAAAGCCAGCACCAACAGCGAACTTGACGAATTTGTCATTTTCCAGATAAGAGAAAACTCCCGGTCTTATGAACGTCAGCATGGGTGTGTGGCCTATGAGGACTCCGAACTCACCCATAATTCCCGGGGCTACAATCTCTTCAACCTCTTTGTCAAGCACTACCCCCGAAGGGGTCACCACTTGGACCTTAAAGTTCTTATCCGACATTGGTGTCTCCCGATCAGGCGGCCGAGGCTGCTAGCTTCTCAGCTTTGGCCTTGACCTCGTTAATGTCACCAACCATATAGAATGCCTGCTCGGGCAGGTGATCCAGGTTACCTTGAACGATTTCCGTGAACCCTGCGATTGTGTCCTCGATCTTCACGTATTTGCCGGGCGTTCCTGTGAACTCCTGAGCCACGAAGAAAGGCTGGGACAGGAATCTCTGGATTTTGCGAGCACGCGTAACCACCAGTCTGTCGTCTTCCGACAATTCGTCCATACCCAGAATCGCTATGATGTCCTGGAGGTCTTTGTATTTCTGGAGAACTAACTGAACGCTTCGGGCGATCTTGTAATGCGCTTCTCCGAGGACTCGAGGATCGAGAATTCTGGAAGTGGAGTCAAGCGGATCGACAGCTGGATAGATTCCCAACTCAGCCACCTGGCGTGATAGAACCACTGTCCCATCCAAGTGAGCGAATGTGGTCGCAGGCGCAGGGTCGGTAAGGTCGTCCGCAGGCACGTAGATGCATTCAACTGCCGTGATGGAACCGTTCTTCGTGGAGCAAATCCGTTCCTGAAGTTCGCCCATGTCCGTACCTAGTGTCGGCTGGTAACCAACAGCGGAAGGCATGCGGCCGAGAAGGGCGGAAACTTCTGAACCTGCCTGGGTGAAACGGAAGATGTTATCAACGAAGAGCATAACGTCCATGTTCATTTCGTCACGGAAGTATTCTGCGACGGTCAGGGCCGTTAGGGCCACTCGAGCTCTTGCTCCTGGCGGTTCGTTCATCTGTCCGTAGACCAGCGCCGCACGATCGAGAACTCGTTCGCCTTCTTTCTTAGTCTGTCCGGGAAGGACGCCGCCCATTTCCAGGTATAGGTCGTTACCTTCCCTGGAACGCTCGCCCACGCCGGCAAACACAGAGGTCCCACCGAATTGCTTCGCGATATTGTTGATAATCTCCATCATGAAGACTGTCTTGCCCACACCGGCGCCACCGAAGAAGCCAATCTTGCCACCTCTCATGAACGGGGCGATTAGATCGACGACTTTGATGCCGGTCTCCTGAATGGAGATCTGAGTAACCTGTTCGTCAAACGAGGGAGCCGACCTGTGAATGGGCCGTGATTCTTCGGTCACAATGGGCCCCCCCTCATCAACCGGACGACCCACGACGTTCATAATTCGGCCGAGGACCCCTTTGCCCACGGGAACTCTGATGGGGTCTCCAGTATCTTTTACGATCATGCCCCGGACCAGGCCGTCGGTGGTGTCCATGGCGATTGTACGCACAGTATTGTCGCCAAGGTGCTGAGCCACTTCCACAACCAAGTTGTCAGGCTCATCATTGATGGACGGGTTTGTTATGATAAGGCCGTTGAAAATAGCCGGAAGTTGGTTTTCCGGGAATTCCACGTCGACGACCGGGCCGATTACCTGAACGATTTTTCCCTCACTCATTTTGGGATATCCTCCTGACACCGTCTTAGGTTCTTAATTCCTTAATTTCCGGAGAGACTCGCGTCAACCTTTCAATGCCTCGGCCCCGCCGACTATTTCCATAAGCTCCGTGGTAATGGACTCCTGACGCAGTCGGTTCAGCTTCAAGGTGAGTTTGCGAATCATCTCTTCCGCGTTTGTTGTCGCCGCTTCCATAGCAGTCATTCTTGCCCCGTGCTCGCTGGCTACGGAATCAAGCAGTCCTGTGTAGATCTGCACTTGCACGTAACGCGGAAGAATGGCTTCCAGCAATTCATCTTCCGAGGGCTCGTACAGATACTCTCTCCGACGCTTCCCTCCTTCTTCTTCGGGGGTTACGGGAAGAAGCTTTCTGAAAGTGAGGACCTGCGTGACGGCGGTGCGAAAACTATTGTAAAGTAGGTATACTTCGTCATATTCGCCAGCAACAAACTTCTCGGTTGCAGAAACAACAACCTGTCCCGCAAGGTCGTAACTCACTTTGTTCATCACGTTGACGAACCTGTCGACTATTTCCACCTTGCGCCTGCGGAAATAATCGTTACCCTTGCGGCCTATAGTGATTATTCCGACCTGCAATCCTTTGGCGGTCATTTCTTTGATGAATGCCTCAGCTCGGCGGTTCAAGCTTGAGTTGAATGCCCCGCAAAGGCCCCTATCCGATGTGATCTGCACCAGAAGAATTTTCTTTGTTTCCCTGACCTGCAACAACGGGTGCACACTGGGATTCACGCGGGCAGCCAGTGACATGAGAACTTCACGCATTTTGTCGCTAAAAGGGCGGGCGGATTTGATAGCCTCTTCGGCGCGTCTCAATCTCGCCGCTGACACCATTTTCATGGCGTTGGTTATCTTCTGCGTGTTCTTGACACTGGCTATGCGTTTACGAATATCTCGGAGGCTTGCCATTTCGACCTCTGTATTTCAAGGCTGATCCTGCTGGGATCAGCCTCTATTTCTATTTGATCAGATGAGCGAAATCTGGGGCGGAGTGAAGATCCCTTTGAAGTCATCCAGAATCTTCTTCATCTTGCTCTCCAGATCGGCTGAGATGACCTTCTTCTCCTTTATTTCCTTCAGAACATCAGGATGGGCCGTCTCCAGGTGGTTCAAGTACTGTTTTTCGAATTCGTAAAGCACCCTCAAGTCGTACTCATCCACATAGCCGTTAGTCGCCGCAAAAATTATCGCCACCTGCTTTTCCACGGGCATGGGTTCAAACTGAGGCTGTTTCAGGATTTCCACGAGTCTGGTTCCTCTTGCGAGCTGAGCCTGGGTCACTTTGTCAAGATCGGACCCGAACTGTGCAAAAGCTTCAAGTTCGCGAAACTGAGCAAGATCCAGACGAAGCGAGCCTGCCACCTGCTTCATGGCCTTCATCTGGGCGTTGCCGCCGACCCGGGAAACGCTCAGACCAACGTTAATCGCAGGCCGAACACCGGAGTAGAAAAGGTCGGTGGAAAGGAAGATCTGCCCATCTGTAATGGAAATAACGTTGGTAGGAATGTAGGCTGACACGTCGCCCGCCTGGGTTTCGATGACAGGCAATGCTGTTAGGCTGCCACCGCCATGGGTATCTCCCAGCTTTGCCGCACGTTCCAGCAAGCGGGAATGGAGATAGAACACGTCACCAGGGAAAGCTTCACGTCCGGGCGGTCTGCGGAGGAGCAGAGAAAGCTGACGATAAGCCTGCGCCTGCTTGGTCAAGTCATCGTAAATAATAAGCGCATGCTGGCCGTTGTCACGATAGTATTCGCCCATTGGTACAGCCGGTATAAGGGGCGATGTACTGCATAGGAGCGGGGTCGCTGGCCGTTGCGGAAACAACGATGGTGTATTCCATTGCGCCGAAACGCTCCAGAGTCGACACGACCTGGGCCACAGTAGATCTCTTCTGGCCAACGGCCACGTAGATACATTTCACATCGCCATCTTTCTGGTTAATGAACGTATCCAGGGCGATGGCGGTCTTTCCGGTCTGGCGGTCACCAATGATGAGTTCCCGCTGCCCGCGACCGATTGGAATCATTGAGTCAATGGCCTTGATTCCCGTCTGAAGAGGTTCCTTCACCGGCTGTCTTTTGATGATGCCGGGGGCGACCAGTTCGACCACGCGGAATTCTTTGGTGTCAATAGGACCTTTGCCGTCGATGGGCTGTCCTATGGAGTCCACAACGCGGCCCAGCATGGCGGGGCCCACGGGCACCTGCACGATACGGCCTGTTCTTTTTACCGTATCGCCTTCTTTGATGTGAACGTCTTCACCGAGAATTGCCGCTCCGACGTTGTCGGCTTCGAGGTTGAGCACCATTCCCATAATGGAATGCGGGAATTCCAGGAGCTCGCCGGCCATCGCGTTTTCCAGTCCGTGGAGCCTCGCGATTCCATCCCCGACGCTGATAACGGTCCCTGTCTCGCTGACTTCGACTTTTTTGTCGTAGTCCTGGATCTGCTGCTTGATAATTTCGCTGATTTCTTCGGCTCTGATCTGCATTGTCCCTATCCCTTCAGGCTTTCCTTGAGCTGGTTGAGCTGGGTACGTATGGTCCCGTCAAAGACCATGTCTCCGACTCTGGCAACAAGCCCCCCGATAAGGTAGGGGTCCACTTTTGTGGTTACCAGAACCTGCTTTCCGGTTATCTTGGAAAGGGCATCGGTGACTCGGTCCAGTTCTGCCTCAGTTATGGCCTCTGCGCTTGTGACTTCTCCTCGGGTTATTCCCCGAATCTTATCGACTTCTTCTCTATATGCTTTTTCTATGGCTTCGAGCTGATCGATTCTCTTGCGGTCGATCAGCACGTTTACGAAGTTGATTACCATGCGGTCGGTTCCCGTACGGTCTAAAATCTGCCCTGCTATTTGTTTCTTGTCTTCTTTGGTGAAAACGGGATTGATCAAAAGCTCACGAAAATCCTTTGATGTTTCGATCATTTGAACCAGGCTGGCCAGGTCTTGACCGTATTTTTCGAGGGCGTTTTGTTCCGTACCGATTCCAACCAATGCTTTTGCGTAACGTTTCGCTAAAGTGGTGTTGATCACTTCATACCCCCGACTTTAACAAAGTATTCCTCGACGAGTCTCTTGCGGTCGTCATCATTGATCTTTTCTCGAATGAGCGATTCCGCCAATTCAATTGCCAGGGCCACCGCTTCATTCTTGAGTTCGATTTTCGCCTTGCGGACTTCCTGCTCCGCTGCCACTTTTGCGGCTTCCACCATAAGCGCGGCCATTCTTTCCGCGTTGGCCTCCACTTTGGCGCTTTCCGCATCCGAGGACTTTTTCAGCTCGGCCCGCATTTTGTCCAGTTCCTGTTCCATGCCGGCCATCTTCTGCTGGTAGTCCTTTATCATTGTCTCGGCCTGATCGCGCTGCTCCCTGGCTTCCTCGAGATCCTTTTGTATTTGGGCTTTTCTTTCAGAGAAGAAATTTACGAGGGGCTTCTTCAGAACGTAGACAAGTATTGCCAGGAGGGCTACCGTGTTAATCACTCGCCACAGGAGCATGCTTGCTGTCCACGGCGAGCCTTCGGCCGATGCCGCAAAAGCCTCTGTGGCAAACAGGACCGCCGGCAATACCAAAAGAGTTAATGCCGTCTTATGATGCTTCATCCGACTACCCTCCCCAGAATTTTTTCTGTTATAGATTCTGCAAGGGGGGTCATTTGAGCTCTGAGTGTTTTCCGGACTTCGCTCGCTTCTGCCTGAATGGCAGCCTTCATATCATCAACGATGCGGCTGGCTTCAGCTCTAGCTTTTTCCAGGACAGCACTCTCCTTCTTTTTGGCTTCGGCAATCAACGCGGCTTTTTCCTCGGCCGCCGTCCGCCGTGCCTTGGCGAGCGCTTCCTGGTGCTGATTCTCTTGAAGCTGAACATTTTCTTCCAACTCAAGAGCCTTTTCTCTGTCCTTTCGAATCTGAGCGTCCCGTTCACGCATCTTTGCCAAGATGGGTTTGTAAAGGACAGCATTCAGAATGAACAACAGAGCCAGGAAGTTGATCAACTGAATAAACAAAGTGAAGTTTAGTTGAATCACTGGCGTTACTCCCGGATCGCAATGTTTTCCGACTGTCCGGCCTTCCTCCAGACATGAACCACATGGCCGCTAGTCTACAAGTATTTGATTTTTAACTAAAAGGATGCTTTTTAGACCCAAACCAAGAATGACTCGGCATAGTAACACCCCCTCCTGAGCCTTGTCAAGATTTTTTCTGGGAGCAGGAGGCGCACAAAATCCGCTATTTTAACGGTCATGCTTATGTAAGGGGCTTTTTTCAGACGACTCGGGCTCGAGGGTTCCCTGGTCCTCGTAGGGGGGCCAAGCCTGCGCGGATATCGCTTCCAGGGGTTCGTCTTCGGGTGAGGCTTCCACCTCAGTCTGGACTAGTGTTGAAATATCGGGTTGCAATGAAGACATACTGCAAGTGCCTTCGAAGATTACTCCTTCTTCGACCACAAGGCTGGGAGTCCGAATATTACCGTACACCCTGGCGGGGGGATACAGTTCTATCTTCTCCGTGGCAGTGAGATCCCCGTGAATTTCCCCTGCAATTTTGAGCACGTTGGAATGAATTTGGGCGTGCACGACAGAGTCTTTACCCACGACAAGCGTACCTCGACTAATTATTTCGCCTGTAAAATTTCCATCGAGGTGCACCACCCCGGAAAACGCCAGCTTGCCTTGAAATTCGGTCTGAGCACCGAGAAATCCGCTTACTGCGTCACTCTTGGCTTTTCTGAATCGCAGCATTATTCCTCCAGGTTTTCCGAGGGCCGGTACATTAGCGCCCGACCGTGATCGGCCGCTCTTTCCTTAACATAGACCTTGCCAGTGTTCAAGTAATAATTCAACAATTCACAAATCCCTTTGGGGAATGCTTCCGTTCGCCAACTTTATGAGAGAATTGACTGGCTACAGATTAATAGGAATAGCGGCGCATGCTTACATTGACTAGTATAGAGATCGCGAGAAACGAAGCAAGCAGAGAAGATCCTCCATAACTCAGGAAAATCAGCGGAACTCCCACTACGGGCAGAAGCCCCATGACCATTCCGACATTTATTACTACATGCCAGAAAAGCACGGCCGTGCAGCCGAAGGCCAGAATCGTACCGAAGCTGTCCCTCGATTTTCCTGCCACGCCAAGGCCCCTGAAAAACATGATCGTGAAAAGCAACAGTACGGCGAGACAACCAACGAATCCCCACTCTTCCGCAAGAATGGAGAAAACAAAGTCCGTGTGTTTTACGGGCAAGAACATGAGTTGATTCTGGGTCCCTTTGAGAAACCCTTTGCCCAAAATGCCCCCTGAGCCAATAGCTATCTGGGACTGAAGAATGTGATATCCAGCTCCCAAAGGATCTATATCTGGATTGAGAAAAGTAAGTATTCGTTTTAGCTGATAATCCATCAGCAGCGTACTGCCGACAAGCCAGAGTATTGGAATCGCCCCCAAAACTACTCCGCCCGTCCAGAGAAGAATTTTCCTATCCGCTACGGAAAAGAGAATCACCGAAACGGCAATAATGAAGATCACTCCCGCGGTCCCCAGATCAGGCTGCAGGAGCACAAGGATGACAGGGACAGCAACCAACAGAAGCCCCTGAGCCAGTTCGATCAAGCGGTACCCAGTTCTGCCTGGTCTGTTTTGAAAATACTTCGCCAGCACGATGACGACCGCAAGCTTTGCGAATTCGGAAGGCTGGAAGCGCATCATCCCGATTTCTATCCACCGTCTGGAACCTGCAGTGACCTTCCCGATGGC
>CAVOXB010000001.1:0-277694 GCA_963700305.1 uncultured delta proteobacterium | reverse complement strand
CCGTGACGACAAGGCGCTCGCAGGCTGGAACGGGCTTGCCCTCGGCGCGTTCGCGGACGCCGCCGGGCTCCTCTCCCTGGCAGACCAGTCTGAGCGTCTGGGCAACAATGTAAGCAGGATATACGCCCTGGTGTTTCTTCATCAGCGCTGCTTCAATGCCCCTCGTTAAAATGGTTCCAGTATAGATTTTCAATCCTAGTGACTCTAATTCCATTCTGGTCGCTGGCTCGCATTCATCCTGATTGGGGCCCGCGTACCCGCGTTGTGTGTCACAGCAACGAGATTGACCTTCTTGCTCTGAAGTTCTTTTGCAAATCTCAGGGCTGTCCCACCGCTCGTTGTTGCCACCACCACATGAGAAAATCCTTCTTCAGCGAGTCCCATGACTATTTCCACGCATCGATTGGTATTATCTTTGCCTGGTTTTTCAAAGTATTCCGTCTGTCGAATCATATTCACCCCATATCAGGAAATATGTGAAAGGCTTAATTGTAATCCAAAATTGCTGTCCCTGGTAAACTTTTTCATTGTTCTCATGCGAATCGATACACTTATTCGAGAAAAAAAAGCTCCCACAATTTGTCATTGCAATGACAGGTCTTTCCCTTCGTATCTGAATCATAGCAGTCTTCATAGTTTTGGCCAGGTCCGGCATTCCTGCGGGACCTTCCAGGCTCCGCACGATCCGATTCCTAAAATTGCATAATTTTGTATCGATCAATTAATTTACACGTGTGGTAAAATATGATTTACGTCTCAAAAGATTTCCGATCTTTTTGGTTGCCGAAAATTTCTGACAGGGTGTCAGAACTCTTTTCCAGTAGGCGAGAACAAATGGATTCCGGAACGCGTTCTCAGCATGTGGACAAACTGGGTGAACCTTTCGAGGCAGGAAAGTGCGGCGACGAGTGCCGGCCGGAAGTAATTGAGATGTACGACACATTCTCTCCCAAGGGTGTAACACAGGGTCTGCCTCCGGCGGAGGCAGCGCTGAGACGTTCCTGGATAAACAATCTTTTCGCGAATGCGGACAATTTTGCGGTCTGGAAAAGCGGCAAAATAGTTGGGCATTGCGCTTTGATCACAGATATGGATCGCTTGGACGCAGAGTATTTGATCTTTGTGCTCGGTCCTCAGCAAAACAGAGGAATAGGAACGTTGCTCACGGAAATGGCTGTCCATCACGCAGTCCAGCTCGGTCTGAAGGACCTGTGGCTGACTGTCGAGGCCTACAATTTCAGGGCAATTCGAATGTACAAGAATGCCGGATTTCAATTTTGTGACGAATTCGACAGGGAACGAACGATGCTAAGAAGGCTGTGAGGTGATTCTTGGCTCTAAAGATAGGAATAGTGCGAGATCCCAGATATATGGAACATAGGCCCGGACTAGTGCATCCGGAGAGCCCGAATCGTCTGCGCAGCCTCTATCGTATGCTGGACAAAGAGTTCAACAATTCCGTGACTTATATCGAGCCGGAAAGCGCAACGCTAGAGCAGTTGGAACTGGTGCACACACCCGCGTACATTAAGCAAATCATGAACACCGCAGGCCGAGATTTCACGACGCTGGCGCCTGATACGCCGGTGAGTGCTAACTCCTACATTGCAGCCTGGCTTGCAGTGGGCGGGTGTATCAAAGCGCTAGAGGCTCTGTTGGCAGGGCAGTTCAGGGCCTGTTTTTGTATGGTTCGGCCGCCGGGTCATCATGCGCTTACCGATAGGGCCGGTGGGTTCTGCATATTCAACAATCTCGGGATTACCGCAAAGTATGCGATTGAAAAATATGGACTCAAGAAGATCCTTGTCATCGATTGGGACATCCATCACGGTAATGCCCTCCAGGACTTATTCTACGGCGAGGACAGGGTGCTGTACCTTTCTTCGCATTATATGGGGTGGTATCCGCATACAGGCGATTGGGAAGAAACAGGCGAAAGCCAAGGCCTTGGGTATAATGTGAATCTACCTGTGCCAAAAGAGCTGGAAGATGTTGATATCATAGAGATTTACCGTGAGGTTTTGGGCCGTATCGTCCGTCGGTGGAAACCAGAACTGATTTTGGTGGCTGCAGGATTCGATGCGCATGAAAAAGACCCTCTGGGCCGAACAAGACTAAGTGAAAAGGCATACGGCTGGTTGACTCAGATGGTGCTTCAGCTCAGCGATTCGGTGAAGAGCGCTCCGATTCTTATGTCGCTGGAAGGCGGCTATGATTTGTGGGCTTTGGTGAGTTCCGTGAGAGAGGTGCTGGGCGTGTTGACTTTCCAAGGTCGAAGAGACAGAATCCCACTGGTATCCAGTCGCAGGGCCTCGGAAGTCGTGACTCGGGCCCTGAGCGTGCATAACAAATACGACATATGGACAGCGTAAGTAAGATCTTGCGGGTTCTTCACGTTTTTCAGAACAGGAATTTCGATGATAAAGGCTAGAGTCAGACCTGAAAATCCCAATGCAAATCTCAAGTCCTATTTTGAGACGTACAGGAGTTTTTCGTGGCCGGACTTGGAAAAAGAATTCACTATTCAAGAGAACGGATATGTAAACATAGCCCACGACGCGGTGGATCGCTGGGCAGACGACCCCGCCACTGCCGATAACGTTGCTCTCATATTTGAAAAGGCTGGAAACTTAACCATTCTGACGTACAAAGATCTGAAGGAAAAATCCAGCCGGATTGCAAACTTGCTCATCAAGTTTGGTTTCAAGATCGGGGATCGACTGTTTATATACCTGCCCACCTGCTCCGAAATGTATTGTGCAATGATAGCTTGCGCCCGCATCGGAGTAGTTTTTTCCAATCTTTATACGACCCTGAATTTTGAGGAGCTCCTGTGGAGGCTCAGAGATGCTGAACCCAGGGGCATTTTTACTCATCCGGACCTGATGGAAAACCTTCCTCAAGACCCTTTGAAAAATCTAAAATGTATTCTTCTGACCGAAGGACCTGCCCCGGGATCGTTCTCATCCGAGGCGGTGCTTGAATCTGCTCTCGAATACATGCCCGTTGAGTCGCCCATGAAATGGCTTCCCAGAGAGACTCCCCTGTTCTTGCTTTACACGTCCGGTTCTACTGGCCCCCCGAAAGGTGTGGTTCATGCTCATCAGGACATGGCCGGACACCTTTTAACCGGCAGATGGGTATTGGACCTTACGGATCAATCCATCCTGTGGACTGATGGAGATCCCGCATGGGTAACAGGTACGGTTTACGGTGCTTTTGCTCCCTGGGTGTGCGGCGCAACTTCAGTGGTCCAAGGCGACCCTTTTTCCGCGTCCAGTTGGTACAGAACTCTCGAGAAACATCGGATTTCAACGTGGTACACAACTCCAATGACGATACGGAAGCTAATGGAAGCCGGAGCGGACCTGCCGGGAAGGTACGACTTTGCCAGCCTTGGCCACATTGCTACCGTGGGAGAAGCATTGGCGCCTGAGCTTTTCTATTGGGTTCGAGAAAATCTGAAACACTCGCCTCATGATACCTGGTGGATGACAGAAACAGGGATGATTTGCATTGCCAATTATCCGTCGCAGGTAATAAAACCGGGCTCAATGGGTAAACCCGTACCGGGCGTGGAAGCGGCGGTACTGGATCCAAAAGGAGAACCTTTGCCCATACTCACCCTGGGGGAACTCGCACTTAAACCCGGATGGCCGTCAATGATGCGTGCCATATGGCGCGATGATGATCGATTTAACGCATATTTCCGTAATGGTTGGTTTACCACAGGGGACATGGTGATTAAGGACGAAGACGGGTATTACTACCATGAAGGGAGAAACGACGACCTAATAAAAACCGGTCAGAATTTCATCGGCCCTTACGAGATCGAGCAAGTGCTTTGCATGCACCCAGCGGTTGCCGAAGCAGGCGTAATTTCAAAGGCCCCTGACAAGACAAAGGTAATGTGTAAGGCTTTCGTAAAAGTGGCAAAGGGCTACACGGCTTCGACGCGGCTTAACCATGAGATAAGGGCATTCGTGAAAACGAACCTTCATTCTGAGATTCCCCTGGGCGAAATCGAATTTATTGCAGAGCTGCCCAAGACCCTCTCAGGCAAACTCCTCCGACGAGTACTCAGAGCACGAGAAACTTGGCCTTCCCAGCGGAGACCCGAGCAAGCTGCATGATTAAACAGGTTCAGTTTAGATTTGAGTAAGTTCTGAGCACTATGTCGACGTGCATCGCCGCTCTAGGACTCGCAGATAATTGTCTTTTAACGGCACGATCATGAAATTCGAAACAAAAATCCTTTTCGGAATCCGCCGCTGTACTTGTCATACTCATGGCCATCCTGGGAGTGGCTGGATCGTGGAACTATGGGGTCAAATGTCCCCCTGACGATTTTTACCAGTTCTGGGTTGTAGGACAGGCGCTCTCAAAGTCCGCCGACGCTTCCATATACTCTCCTGCAGAGCAAAGGAGAATTGGAGACAGATATTACAAAATGTTCAAGAGCACCACTACCTCGGATCTGGTGCTGCGAGCCGCCGAATATCGTCGAACCCTTGAAATCTATTCCACTCCGTTTCTCTATAGCGTCTTCGGTATAATTTCTACTGGGATATTTGAAGTCGACCTGAGTGGTTACCGAGCCGTTTTGATTGCTGCGGCCGTGCTTAGTGTGACCGCAATCTCCCGCATATTCGGGTATTCGCTGATTGGGACTACTCTATCAGTTGTTTTCTTCGTGACATGGTTCGGGCCTTTTCTCACGGATTTGGAAGTGGCAAACGTGAATTCTCTGCAACTAGGTGCTCTGGCTCTATTCCTGGTCATTATGGCGAGACCGGAAAAACAGGCAGCAGGTCTACTTGCCGGCCTCGTCTTGGGACTTGCCGTAATGTTCAAACCTAACCTCTTTTTTGTAGGAGCGCTATTAGTTATTTCATGGTTGATATGTCGGCGTTACGAAACACTGGTCTTTGTTGGGCTCGGAATCGTTTTTGCCGCGATCATAGCGATTATCAGTTCGTCCTTGTTCTTCAATTCCTGGCACTGCTGGTTTGAGTGGCTGAGAACAGTACAATCGATGCCTGACGGCATCATCAAACGGGAAATGGGCAACTACGGGCTTGCTCAGGTCATTTCGGATCTGACAGGCGTAAGGACTTCCATCTATTTACTATTATTATTTATGTCTATTGTGGCACTAGGCGTGTGGACCTACTGGCGACCCGAGACCACTCTAGTAAATCGTGAACATAGGGAAGGCAAAGACCACCTCGAATTTACTCAGGATGCTCTGATGGTTTCCACAGGTTGTCTGATCTATCTTCTATCCGGTCCGCTTGTATGGATTCATTACTACGTCTTGGCCATTCCAATGCTCTTGTTTGCTCTTCGCTCGCGCAGCGAAACCGAATCTGAGACAAATCCTACTCCCAGGCCGTACCTTGTGGGAGCAGTCCTTCTCGGCTTAACATGCCATCCCGTAGCCACGCTGCTCGGAATTTCGGGCGGTAGTTTTTTCTCAGTGGTCTTTTCAGTTAGCGCAATAGTATTGTTTGGAGTAGCGTTGATCGAATTGTATCGGATAGGTCGTCTGCAACCCTCAGTGGGGCACAGTCAAACGGAAAACGAGAAGCCTTGACTTCCTCATCAAGCCGCAAAAAGGATTCATGAACCGTTTCTTTGCTTATCGCATCAAAAATGTAGTATGTTGGGACCTCGACCATACGGCATGCTACGATAGATTGAAAGGAGAGCCATTATGAGAGAAGAAATTCAGGCAGCCCTGGACCTTGTTCGGCCACAACTTCAGGCCGATGGGGGCGATGCTGAGATAGTAGAAGTGACCCCGGACGGAGTGGTTAAGCTGCGATTGAAAGGCGCTTGCGGCGGGTGCCCCATGAGCCAGATGACACTGAAAATGGGAATTGAAAGAATTCTTAAGGAAAGAGTGCCCGCTGTAAAGAGTGTGGAAGCTGTTGCATAACCATGTCTTAGACGTGTCGAGCGGAATACTTTGAAAGTTGTTTCGAACTACCTGCGCAGGTAATCATGGTGAGACCGTTTTTCGGATAGGACTTGCGACGGAACTGAAGGGGTGGCCGGACGGACGTATCCCATGAATCCGGCCCCTCACTCCTTTTCAGAATCTTACACCTTTCCCTGGTGAGTCGTTCTCGAAACAAATCGAAAACCGACAAAACATGAGATGTTTGCTGTACGATTGTCCAGGAACGGAATCTGATTCGGACTGAGCTTTTGCCGCGCGCTGCAGGGCACATGGACACGATATGAAACTTACACTCGCCCAAATTGAATCCGCTGCGGGGATCGTCTATGACGTAATGTCACCCACCCCTCAATACTGTTGGCCCCTGGTGTGCCGGCGCCTTGGCACCGAGGTGTGGGTAAAGCATGAAAATCACACACCAGTTGGAGCTTTCAAAATTCGTGGGGGACTGGTCTACGTTCATGAGCTGGCCAGCCAATCAGACAGACCGAGGGGTGTCATCAGCGCCACGAGAGGAAACCACGGTCAGTCCGTGGGCTTTGCAGCGCGGCGTTACGGCATTCCTGCAACCATCGTAGCGCCTTTCGGCAACAGTCGTGAAAAGAACACTGCCATGCGAGCACTCGGAGTAGATCTTGTCGAACATGGTGACGATTTCCAGGCTGCCCGCGAGTACGCAGTCGGTCTGGCTAAAGATAGAGACCTTCATATGGTGCCATCCTTTCATCCGCTACTCGTACGAGGCGTGGCGACTTACGCTCTCGAACTGTTGCGCCATGTCGGAGACTTGGATGTGATATACGTGCCAATAGGTCTAGGATCGGGAATTTGCGGCATGATTGCGGCAAGGGATGCGCTTGGGCTGTCGACCGGAATCGTCGGAGTTGTGTCAAAGCACGCACCGGCTTATCAGTTGTCTTTTGAGCAAAGAGTACCAGTGGAACACCCCACAACTACACAACTGGCCGATGGAGTAGCGTGCCGTACCCCGGAAGCTGCAGCACTGGAAATCATCTGGCACGGAGCGGACCGCATAGTCTCAGTCACTGACGATGAAGTTGCTGCGGCAATGCGTGCTCTGTTCGAGGACACGCACAACGTTGCGGAAGGAGCAGGCGCTGCATCGTTTGCCGCTGCTTTATCCGAAAAGGACACTCTCTCAGGGAAAAAAGTGGGCATTGTAATCTCGGGTGGAAACGTCGACAGAGAAGTCTTCGCAAAGGTTTTGAAGGAGTAGCCTGAGAAGAGGAATTGCTTCTCCGCATGCAAATTACTATGAAAACCTGCGGGGACAGCAGAAATGACGCGGGCAGAAAGTAGCGCACGGCCCTTTTCATGGGTCGTTGTCGCGTCCTGCTGCACGCAAGTTGGCATGACGTCAAAATTACTTGGTTTTCTTATCTATCGTGTAGATTCCTACCAGTCGTTCCAGTTGCGAGGCAAGCTGGTCCAGCCTCTTGGTCGCCTCTTGTATGTGTTCCATCCCTGAAGAATTCTGCTGTGTGGCAGATTCAATATTCATCATAGCTTGAGCAACTTGGCTTACCCCTGCTGTTTGCTGTTCACCTGTCGCCTCGATCATCCGGGCGGCCTGCGCCGCTCTGGAAACAGTCTCTGAAAGCACCTGAATGGCTTCGCCAGCTCTGTTGGACTGTTCTACTCCAGCTTCCACAGCCTTGGTGCCCTGCTCTGCGGCCAATACAACCGCTCCGATCCGGTTGCGAGTATCCATGAGAAGAGATCGCACCTGAGCAGTGGCTTCGTCCGATTGATCCGAGAGATTCTTTATCTCATGAGCTACCACCGCAAAGCCTTTCCCTTGATCGCCTGCGCGTGCCGCCTCAATGGAAGCGTTAACCGCTAAAAGATTGGACTGATTGGCCAGATCTTTGACGGTTTCAATGATGTTCTCGATGCTCTCGCTATGCTCGCTGAGCATTACGACCGTTTCAGCAATTGATTGCATCTGCACTTTGATCAGACCCATTCGATCAATGGTGACCTCGGTGGCTTGCCTGCCTTCCTGAGATACTTCCACAGCTCGATGAGAACTTCTGGCAACATCTTTGGCTGTTTCACTGGCCATAAGAGCCGCTTGTTTTACCTCTTCCACGGTCGTGACCGTCTGAGCCACAGAGGAAGATGTCATGGCTACATTCTGTGCCAACTCGGAAACTGTTGCGGAAATCCCCGCAGCGGATGTTGACAACACATTAACGCCTTCGAGGACCTGACGCAGACGTGACTTCATGACCTGAACCAGATTTTTTAACTCGAGTACCAAAGACCCTATTTCATCGGTTCTCTTGCTTTCAGGAATCTCGACCGTAAGGTCTCCGGAACTGAGCTCTCTTACTCGCCCTGCAACCTCAGTGATGACAGCCGTCACAGGCCTGACAAAGGCGAATCCCACTAATCCCACAAACATACCTATAGCCGGAACAAGAACTAGGACCCACCTGCCCAGAGCCGATACAGGTGCGAATGCTTCCTCCGCGTCTATATTAACGAGCATACCCCAGTCAAAACCAGGAGAAATGGATGACTGGTTCTTGAGCCCGAGTGGAGACCATGCAGTCAGGACTTGTTGGCCTTTTGTTCCTAAAACCTGCCCAATGCCTTTCTTGCCGCCGATGGCCTCTTTGGATGCAGTCGTGTCCACCTTCTGTTTCATGATCGCGGCGGGCATTCCCCGTGCATTGGAGCGCATCATCAAATCTTCACCAACTATAAAGGCATTGCCTGTCCGGCCTATCTCAGCGGTCATGGCCATCAGTGAATCGATCTTTTCCGGCCCGATTCGCAAGGCCAACATGCCCAGCAGATCTTTGCCGTCTTTCGTGACCGGCACGCCGACAAAAGCAGCAGGGCCACCTATGGGCTCATAAGATCCGAAATCACTAATAGTCGGCGCTTTTGTCTTCATCACCTTTTCGAAAAGCTTCGTCAGGACACTGTCTTTTAGGACCCCTGTTTTGAGTTCAACATTGAAATCTTTGCCCCGTTTCACGCTATAGCTCACGAGTCCGGAGTTGCTGCCTAACACGGCAAGAAGATCGTGATGTGCCTCCGAGGGTTCATACAGAGATATCCATCGCTTAAACAAAGGGTCGATGTTCTCGACTATTCTCAAGTACTGGTCAGAATCTATTTCGAGGGGTACCACAACGTTCTTTGACTCCCGAGCATTTGCATAAAAGGACAGTATCTCGAAGGCCTCCTGCACGGAATTGCTGCCAGCGAGAAACGTAACGTCATTAACTGTTGCCAACAGGTAATCCAAGACGTTTTTCGCAGCGAGGTCTCGTGCTGCTCCAAGCTTCTCCAATTGAGCTTCCTGCAATGCCGTGCTAGCTCTGCTGAACGAAAAATATCCAACGAGAGCAGCGGGAATCAATGCGATAAACAAGCAAAAAATTATGACCTTATAGATTAAGCTCCTTCTCAGAATAGTCCACACGAGGCTCTTCTCCTTTCGGAAGGTTCCGTATATTTTTATCGGGGTTCTGTGCCTCAGTCTTCCGGCAATGCTAATTCGCTACTAGCGCACTTTGCGCCGGAAATCTTAGGCTTCATACGAATTCGCCTTCAAATCAGTAAAATGTGGGAACTCCGCGTGACGTTCGGCCTCCAGAAGTCCCGCACTCTATGGTTCCCCAGTTTGAATGCGAACAGGCATCAGTGCACCTAAGGAAGAGATATCAACTCCAATAAAATACAAGCGTTTCTAATGGAATCACTACTTCCATGATTGTGGCGATTATGTCAGTTAGAATAGTTTATGGATTGATGTCACACAAGAAGATTCAGAGACGGACTTCAAAAAAAGTAAGTATAGCGGATCGCGGTGCCCTTTCAAAAAATTTTACATTGGAAAATATGACCATTGCTCACGTAACCAATTCATCGCTGCCCATGTTTACCAACATAAATAGCAGATCAGCTATCAAGAACAATGAACCAGATTTTCTCGATAATGAAACTATTTAAGAATTTGATAATGACGCTACACAACAAAAATCGCGAACTATATTGTGTTGCGTTTATTATAGTTCCTTGCACGTTTATATTGTCTCACGCTTGTAGCTAAATGGGTGAATTTTGACAAAGTATTTCAGGAAATTGAAATATCAGAAATGAGCGCTAGGCGGCAGGGAATTATGCTCAAGCAATCAACCTGTTCTGGCTGAACGGAGGGGTGAGCATGAGCAACGGACCAGAATGTCGCCACTTGTTTTCCCCTGCTTCCCTGCGAAGGAAGAATCAGGCCTATGGTCGGTAGCTGAGAGGATCGCGTTTTATAACAGACCGATATCATTATGCTACAAAAATGAAATAATGTCCTTGACTTTAAAAGCTGCTCTCGATTACTCTCGTACCTATATACTGAAACCTTTGAGTACTCGCGTTAATGGAATCTCTCGGAACAAAAATAAGGACTCTACGGAAGTCGCAGGGGCTCTCCCTGAAGCAACTAGCTGAGCGCATAGGATGTACGGCTTCCTATCTTTCCATGGTCGAAAACGACAGACTCGACCCCTCAGTATCCCGCCTCAAGAAAATCGTTGACGCTCTCGGTAAGACAATAGTGGACTTGTTCGGCGAGTCCGGCGACGGCGATATAGTCATTCGGAAGGAAAAACGGCCGAGGGTGGCATTTCCCGGATCGAAATTGCTGATTGAAATTCTCGTGTTGCAGGCCCCTGACAAAAAGATGGACGCCAGACTGGCTATCTTGGCGCCAGGGGGCGGTTCCGAAGGCGACTATACTCACCCCGGAGAAGAATTCGGCTTAGTTGTAAAAGGCATAATGGAGCTGACCGTTGACGGCACGACATATCATTTGAGGGAAGGGGATTGCTTTTATTTTCATTCGAGCAGGAACCATAGATTTCGCAATAACAGCGACCAGGAAACTCAGGTAGTCTGGGTAAATCATCCCCCGAGTTGGTAGCCGTCTTACGAGGAGAAAAACCAGTCTCAGGGATGGTTTCTCTTTCATTGGATGGCCAAACTTCAAAAAAGATGAAAGTGGCGATCAAGTACTGCGGTGGTTGCGACCCGATATACGATCGGGTGGAATTTGTCCATCGGATCAAGGAGGAGGCCGGCGACTCAATCGAATGGGTGAGCCTGGAAAAAGAAGGTTACGATGCCATTCTACTGGTATGCGGATGCCTCAAAGCTTGTCCTGAAAGTGAATTGAAGCACTTTTCACCTCTATCATTGAAATACAATGGGCTATCTCCTGAACGTGTGGTGGCTCAACTTCTGAAAAAAGGACAAACCAATGCGAATCAATACTAAAGAAGATTATGTAAGGAGTCTTAAAGAGCAAGGCCACGTAATCTATTATAACGGGGAATTGGTAAAAGATATAACAACGCACCCAGCTTTTATTCCCCATATTAATGCCGCAGCCAAGACATATGAAATGGCTTTATCACCCGAATTTGAAGATCTTGCTACTGTCAGCAGCCACCTTACGGGCCAACGGATAAACAGATTCACCCATATTCATCAGACCGTGGAAGATTTGATCAAGAAAGTTCAGCTCTTGAGGGCCGTGGCTCATGAGACTGGAAGTTGCTTCCAGCGATGCGTCGGCTGGGACGCACTCAATGCAACATATATGACCACCTACGACATCGATGAGAAGTATGGCACCAATCTTCACGGCAGATTCATCGAATATCTCAAGATGATTCAGTCTACTAACAAAATGGTCGTTGGAGGCATGACGGACACAAAAGGTGATCGTTCCAAACCGCCCCACCAGCAAGCAGACCCGGATCTCTTTACACACGTTGTGGAACGTCGAGAGGACGGAATTGTCATCCGCGGTAACAAGGCTCACCAGACGGGCGCAGCAAATAGCCATGAAATCCTCATCATGCCCACTCAGGCCATGCGCGAGGCGGACAAGGACTATGCATTGTGCTGCGCAGTGCCTCTGAACAGCCCCGGAGTGATTCAGATTTTCGGCAGACAAACCAATGATGAGCGCAAATTCGGCGGTCGTACGGACGCAGGGAATCCCGATTACGGTCTGGTTGGCGGGGAAACCCTGATTATATTCGACGATGTTTTCGTTCCTTGGGAACGCGTGTTCATGTGCGGCGAGTACGATTTCGCGGGGATACTGGTTGAACGTTTTGCCACGCTCCATCGCCAAAATTACGGCGGATGTAAAGGTGGTGTCTCGGATATTGTTATTGGAGCGACGGCTCTTGCCGCAGAAATGCAGGGATCTAGCGGAGCCTCGCATGTTAAGGACAAACTTGCCGAAATGATTCACCTTACCGAAACAATATATGCAGGGTCGATTTCCTGCTCTGCCATGGGCCAGAAGACAAGGAGCGGCGCATATTATCCTGATCCGCTACTGGCAAACTGTACCAAGCAAAATGTGACTCGGCACATTTATGAAATCGGGCGTCTTGCTCATGATATAGCAGGCGGCATTCTGGCCACGATGCCGTTTGAAGGCGATCTCAAAAGCAAAGAAATCGGTAAATACGTGGAGAAATATTTGGCAGGCGTAGAAGGGGTGTCTACGGAGAACCGCATGCGCATTCTCAGGCTCATCGAGAATATGACCGGCGGCACTGCACTGGTGGAATCTATGCATGGTGCGGGTTCCCCTCAGACTCAAAAGGTTATGTACGCCAGATTGGGCAAGCTCGATATGAAAAAGAAGATGGCCAAGAAACTGGCCGGAATCGACGACTAGAAGCAGTCGTGGAACCTGTGCGATCATTCAATTATCAGAGGAAACAGCTTTTGTGGGGCAGGCTTTCCAGCCTGCCTTGTCCTGAAAAGCCAATGATGGCAGCCTGGAAAGCCTACCTACAATTTCCTGGAATTGCCGGGAGTAGGCACCTCCTGCCTATAATTGAATGATTGCAAGCTTATTACGACTATTTCCCAGGCTGATCGACTTGGCATGAATGATGTTTGCCGTTCGTTACGTCGATCAGCCAGACGATTCTCTCCGGTGACGATTTTTCCCGCGTGTGACATGGAGGCTTCATGGATTCAATCTATCAACAACGCCCGTGGTTAAACGCCTACCCTAAGTGGGTTGCTCATGATCTGAACACAGAATCGAATACCGCAATCGGAGATTTTCTCAAATCGGCGCAGTCTCTACCTGATGCCCCCGCGATCCACTATTTTAATCAATCGATTTGTTTTAGGGATATTGACCGTTGGTCCGACAGTCTCGCTGCCGCCTTCCAGAGCATGGGGCTTCGAGCAGGAGATCGCATAATTGTCGACCTTCAGAATGTTCCTCAGTTTTTGATATCCGTTTATGGAGCTTGGAAGCTCGGAGTCATCGTCGTCCCCCTGAATCCCATGTACAAAGAAAAAGAGCTCACCTATTTCTGCACTGACTCAGGCGCGAAGTTATTCCTGACCCACGACGAGATTGCACGGAACCTCGATTTATCGTTTCTCAAAGAGACCGAAGTTGCGAATGTCGTCACTACGTCCGCCTTGGACTTCCTGGACACGAATTCTCAACTCCCGGAGACCCTGAATGCATGCAAGAGAAGCATTGTTCCGGGATGCACCGACTTACTGGAGCTCATTTCGGAATACAAGGATAAGCGGGTTGACGTGTATGATTCGTCTCCGCAATCTGTGGCATATCTGACTTACACGTCAGGAACCACGGGCCAGCCGAAAGGCGCCATGAACACCCATGGAAACATCGCTTTTAGCGCTCGAGTTTATCAATCCATGATGCGGCTGGATAACACAGACGTGGTCCTCGGCGTAGCCCCTCTTTTCCATGTGACGGGCGAAGTAGCGCACGCTGCGGTCGCTGCGCTGGTTGGGATCCCTGTTGTGCTTTCGTACAGATTTGATGCCAAAGAGACCCTCCGGCTGATCGAACGTTGGAGAGTCACCATGACAGTGGCTTCCATAACGGTGTACATAGCTTGGATGAGCAACCCGGAAATCAAGAAGCGGGACCTCTCAAGCTTCGTAAAAGCGTACAGTGGGGGGGCACCTGTTTCCAGTGCGCTGGTCGATCAATTCACAGAATTGACCGGTTGCTACTTGCACAATGTATATGGGATGACGGAAACAAACTCGCCATCGCATATTGTCCCTCTTGGATCCAAATCACCTGTAGATCCAGACAGCGGTGCGTTATCAGTAGGCGTTCCCGTTCCTAATTCCATTTCACGGATTTGCGATCCCGAAGATGTGCTTCGAGAGCTTCCTCCAGGCAACGTAGGCGAGATCGTGAATCGCGGACCAATGGTAATTCCGGGATACTGGCAGCGGCCTGAAGAAACCGAGAATGCTATCAGAGACGGTTGGTTGTACTCCGGCGATGTTGGCAAAATGGATCAAGACGGCTGGTTCTATGTGGTAGACAGAAAGAAAGACTTGATCATTGCCTCCGGATTCAAGGTGTGGCCAAGGGATGTTGAAGACGTTATCTATCAGCACCCCGGCGTGAGAGAAGCAGCAGTAATCGGCGTACCCGATCAATATCGAGGGGAAACAGTCAAGGCTTTTGTTGCCCTGAAGCCCGGGTTTGAAGGCTCAGTGACCCAGGAAGAGATGATCTCTTTCTGCAAAAGTCGCATGGCAGCCTACAAGTACCCGCGACATGTTGAATTTGTTTCCGAAATACCCAAAACGTTGACAGGCAAATTCCTCAGGAGAGCACTTCGAACGCAACAGTGAAATGCGGTTGATGCGGACGATTGCTTTTGAATGACCTTGTTAGATGGATAGGAGGCTGAAAATATGAATCAGGAGCTCTTTGACCTCAGCGGCCGAGTGGCATTTGTCACAGGCGCATCAAAGGGTCTCGGAAAATCAATGGCTCTGGCGCTGGCTGGAGCAGGCGCAGATGTGGCTCTGTTTGCGCGCGATGTCGAAAATCTGAAAGCTGTGAAGCAAGCAATAGAAGGTATGGGCAGGAAAGCGGAATTCTTTGTTGTCGACGTATTGGACAAAGCTGCAATAGAGGCGGCAACCAAACAAGCGATTGACATGTTTGGACAAGTGGACATTCTTGTAAACAACGCAGGCGTGAATGTCAGAAAACCCGTGTTAGAGATTTCTCCCGAGGAATGGGACCTTGTAATAAATACCAATCTGAAGGGCTACCTTCTGATGGTCCAGGCCGTAGTACCGCATATGCTCTCCAGAGGCCAAGGCAAGGTCATAAACATGGCGTCGATTCTCGGGTCTGTGGCACTTCCGTCCCAGGTTGCCTACGCTTCCAGCAAAGGCGGAGTAATTCAGATGACAAAAGTGATGGCTCTGGAGTGGGCAAAACAGGGAATTCAAGTCAACGCCATAGGTCCAACCTATTTTGAGACTCCGCTTGTAGCTCAACTGAGAAATGACCCAGAAAGATACAACTTCATTGTAGATCGGACTCCAATGGGGCGATGGGGCCAGCCGGACGAACTTGCCGGAGTGGTGGTTTTTCTGGCCTCTAAAGGTTCGGATTTCGTTACTGGCCAGACGATTTTCGTGGATGGAGGCTGGACCATATGGTAGGCCGGCATCCCAATGCTGATGAATTAAGGCTAATTCCCTTGATCACGCCTTTGGCGTGATCGTCACCCCGGCGAAGGCCGGGGTCCAGAAGATATTGAAAAACCTGGATTCCGTCTTCCGACGGAATGACGACAGGCAGTTGTGCGTTGGTGAAGGTGACGACTTACATCAACAGCATTGGACAGGCATCCTGCCGATCCCTCGGGCTTTGCGGGAATGTAGACAGAGCCTGGTAAGGGGGAAATACCAGCCTGCCATTGTCTACAGTTTCAGGACATACGGTCTGGAAAGCCTGCCCCAAAAAGACTATTTTCTGGTTCACAAACTGGGAACCAGGAAGAAAATGAGGCAATAAGTCACTTCTCTCATGAGAAGAGGATGTACTTGGATTCAACGACCGAAAGGACAGGAGGATGAGTATGGACAAACCTGGAATCAAGAGAAGGGATTTTGTCAAAATGGGATTGCTCACCGCGGCTGCGTCGGCCCTCGGGACGGGTGTAATGAAGCCCGTCGGCTTGTGGGCGCAAGCCCCGAAGGTTAAGGGACCCATCAAAGTCGGATACCAAGCGGTCCTTTCGGGCACCCTCGCGGGGTACGGTGAGTTTCACAAAATGGGCGCCCTCATGGCCTTGGAGGAAATCAATGCTGCAGGCGGTATTGCAGGGAATAAGCTGGAGATTGAAATCCGCGATTCCACGCTAGCCGCACCTGCGGCACTGCAAAACGTTCGCTATTTTGTGGACAGCTGGGAAGCCGATCTGCTGGCAGGAGTTGATTCATCAGGCCAAGCGCTTGCTGTTGCTCCGGTCGTCGGCCAGTTGGATCGCATCCTGATGGTAACCCACGCTGCCACTGAGAAGCTCACAGAAGACGAGGTTTTCAAGAAGGGAATCAAACAGGTTTTCCGCATCTGCACCCCAACCTATCAGGATGGCAACGCGGCTGCTTTTGTAGCGAAAGATCTGCCCGCTATGACCTGGGCAACCATAAACCCCAAGTACGAGTATGGATTCACCACATGGAACATGTTCCAGGAGACATTGGGTAAACTAAAACCAGGTGTAAAGTTCGTGTCGGAATCTTGGGCCCCGTTCGGGACAACTGATTTCAGGCCTCATATCAACACGATTATGGATGCAAAGCCCGAGGGGTTGTATTCAGTGGTCTGGGCAGGTGAGCTCGTCACCATGATGAAACAGGCGCAGCAGGCCGGGATGTTCGATAAGATCAAACATGTGTTGCTACCGGTTGGTGCAGCTATGGACGTCCTTGAAGGGCTCGGATCTGAAATGCCGGACAACATATGGATCTCCGGCCGGTATTTCTTCCTGTATCCGGACTCTCCGCAGAACAATGAATGGGTGGCCAATTTCCGGAAGCTTTGGAACCACTATCCTGCTTATGTTTCGGAAACCGCTTACTCTACTATGTTCGCGTTCAAGAAAGCCATCGAGGCCTGTGGCTCGAAAGAGACTGCACAGCTCATCAAGGCCCTGGAGGGAATGGAACTTGATTCTCCTGCGGGAAAACGTGTCTTCCGCAAGGAGGACCATCAGGCAATGTACGACGTGCCTTGGGGGCTGACTGCGACCAATCCCAAATATCCATTCAAGATAATGGGTAAGCAGGTCGTGATCCCGGCAAAAGAATGCTTCAACCGCCCTCCTTTCGAGGGTGATGGAGCAAAGCCGCCGTTCAAATCTTAGAACCCGGATTTATACCGTGGGAGCCCGGAAAAGGTTGCGTCCAAAAAGAGTCTTCGAGGAAATGGAGGGCACTGAGGCCCGCCACCACGATATATGCAAGTTGTGAGAATTACAGTAAGGCACCAGTCACCCCGGACTTGATCCGGGGTCCAGATTCTGGATTCCTGCCTTCGCAGGCATGACGAGGAAACGGACATTAATTTTTGCAACTGCTGCGGTAGCGGCCGGTGTCCCTGTCGGCCATCCGTGGGTTTTGTAGCCTTTTTCGACGTGACCTGGATTGTGAATTGGGACACATGACGTGAATCCGCGAGAATGCGGATCATTTTTTCGAAAGGCGTGCTCTCAGTGAGCATGCCCGATACCAACCGTGTGGATTGCAGGCGAAAAGCAGAAAGATCATCTCTTTTCTCCTGCAATCAATTCAGAACCTCGATTGAAATCATGTCCGGATCGGAGAGTGGCTTCTAATGGAATCCCTCGTTCATGTTATTCTCGCCGGAATTTCCGCAGGAATGTTCATATGGCTTGTGGCCAGTGGACTCACCCTTGTTTTTGGGGTGTTGCGGGTGTTGAATTTTGCCCATGGCAGCTTTTACATGCTGGGAGCTTACCTTTGTTATACCTGCCTAAGGTATCTGGGAATAGACTTCTGGCTGGGGGTAATTATCGGTCCGCTGGCCGTATGCATCATAGGTTATCTGATGGAACGCTATCTGCTGCGTCAGGTCTATGATCTGGAACTCCCGTATCAGCTCCTTCTGACGTTCGCCTTAGTGCTAATTTTTGATGAGTTGGTCAAGATTGTGTGGGGTGCCGGCTCAATCGGAGCGCCGACTGTGCCTGGGCTTTCAGGTTCAGTGCAGATTGCTGGACGCAACTTCCCTGTTTACAACCTCTTCATAATCGTGGTCGGACCCTTGGTGGCAGTGGCTTTGTGGGCCTTTCTGGAGAAGAGTTGGTGGGGCCGGATTATTCGAGCCGCGGCCTCTGACCGCGAAATGGCAGCTGCCATCGGAGTGAGAGTACCCAGCCTGTATACAGGCGTGTTCATCTTTGGAGCATGGTTGTCGGCAGTAGGAGGAGCACTTGCTGTTCCATATGTTGGGCTTCTCACCACTGGAATGGGTGAAGCAATCATCATCAATGCTTTCGTGGTGGTTGTCATCGGAGGATTGGGAAGCCTCAAAGGTGCTTTTCTTGGGGCCCTGTTTATCGGCCTGCTGAATTCTTTCGGAACCAGGTATATTCCCGCTCTCGATATGTTCCTGACGTTCATACTCATGGGTGTAGTGCTGCTCTGGAGGCCACAGGGATTTTTTGCGGGGGTCGACCGATGAAGAGTTATTGGAAATATATACTCGCTGCTTCGATGCTTTTGGTGCTTGTTGCTATCGGTTATTTCTCCGGTCGATTTGTGTTGTACCTCACGATGAAGATCATGATCTTGGCTATCTTTGCCATGGGCTACAACATACTCTTCGGAAGGACAGGCCTCTTGTCGTTCGGCCATGCAGCGTTCTACGCAACCGGAGCTTATGGAGTGGCTCTATGCTCCTTGCATCTTCATTCTCATCCCCTTTTGGGCATATTCGTCGGAATAGCCGCGGCCGCGTTGCTTGCGCTGATCATCGGGTTTTTCTGCGTACGTCACACAGAGATATATTTTGCGATGTTGACGCTTGCCTTCGGTATGATGGTTTTTTCCCTGATGTGGAACATGAGGGACATCACGGGAGGAGATGACGGCCTGTCAGGCATCGTGCGAGGCCCAATTTCACTGGTTTTTTTGAAAATCTCGATAATGAAGGACTCTCAATTTTATTTTCTTGTGTTGTTCTTTTTTGCATTGAGCGTTCTGTTGATTCATCGCATTTACCAGTCCCCGTTCGGATTGGTACTTGCGGGAATCCGCGAAAATCACGTGCGTACGGAGTTCGCCGGTTTGGGCGTCAAGCGCTACAGACTGGCAGCTTTTGTAGTTTCTGGAGCGTTTGCCGGCCTTGCCGGGGCCCTGGGCCTTCTCCTCGAGAGCAACATTACTCCTTTTGCAGCTCACTGGAGCCATTCCGCAAACCCGGTCCTCGTAAGCCTAATGGGCGGATTGCAGACGTTCAGCGGCCCTATTGTCGGGAGCGTTGTATTTGTGCTCTTGCGGGAATTCATCCAACGATTCACTGAAAACTGGATGCTGTGGTTCGGATTGATCTTACTGGCCATAATCCTGGGATTTCGAGGCGGAATAGTGGGCTCAATCACGCAGCTTGCGAAAAGGCTGTCGAAATGACTCGAGGTAATTGTGGAGGCATCTCGGGCGACAAAGAGAGTCATACCCCATTACGGACGTCTTTGCAGTTGTCATTGCGAGGAGTGAAACGACGAAGCAATCTCAGTTTTCGCCATTCCAGGAGATTGCTTCGCTCCGCTCCGCTCGCAATGACAGGTCCAGAAAGGCCGTTGCTGCCTTCATGTGACTGAAGGATTAATCGCACTTGCACTGACCCAAGGCCACGAGGAAATAATGAAATGAGCAATTCTCTTCTTCAAATTCGTGATTTAAGCAAAGCCTTCGGCAATGTGGTTACAGCCAAAAATCTCAATTTTTCGCTTGCTCGAGGAGTGCTGACATCGATTATCGGACCAAACGGCGCTGGAAAATCAACGTTGATCAATATTCTTACCGGGTTTATTCCTCCTGATTCTGGGGAAATACTCTTCCAGGGAAGAGACATCACCAGAGAACCCATTGACAGGCGCGTTCGGCTGGGGCTTTGCCGATCGTTTCAGGTGGCGAATGTCTTCGGGCATCTTTCTTTGTTCGAGAATATTGCCATTCCGGTGCTTGCGGTCCAACGGAAAGCCAGAAGCTTCTTGAGATCTGTGACAAAGGATAACGACGTAAGACAAGAAGTGGACAAGGTTCTCGAACGTATTGGCCTGCTCAGTCAAAGTCATGTGCCGGCGAGTGCGCTATCTCACGGTGACCGTAGACTGCTGGAAGTGGGAATCGCATTGGCCGCAAAACCCAGACTGCTGTTCCTGGATGAGCCAACCGCGGGGATGAATCCTGTAGAACGAACGAGAATTCTTCAAAATATACGGGACCTCTCAGCAGAAGGAGAAGCAACGTTTGTCATCGTCGAACACGACATGGACGTTGTATTCTCTCTCTCGGAAAGGGTCATTGTGTTATATCGCGGGGATGTCATAGGAGACGGCACTCCTGAGCAAGTACAAACCAATCCTCAGGTTCGTGAGGTATACCTCGGCGAGGAGGTGGCTTAAATGCTTGAGGTGGAGAAAATCAACACGTATTACGATAGCTCGCACGTCCTTCAAAATGTTTCACTCAAAGTGGGGGCCGGACAATCAGTAGCCTTGTTGGGACGAAACGGAGCCGGCAAGACCACAACCCTTCGGTCCATCATGGGTCTGACGCCTGCCAAAACCGGTTCAATCAATTTTGAGGGAAGACAAATTCGCGGTCTGAAACCGTACGAAATCGCCAAAAATGGCGTCAGTTACATGCCTGACGACTTGCGAATATTTGTCGATCTCACCTGTGAGGAGAATCTCGAACTCGCTCGCCGCGTCTGCAAACGGTCCGGATATTGGACTCGAGAGAGAGTGGAAGCGTTGTTCCCTATATTGGCGGATCGGAGAAAACAAAAAGGCCTGAGCTTTTCGGGCGGTGAAAAGAAGATGCTGAGCCTGGGGCGCTCACTAATGATGAATCCAACGCTTGCTCTTCTGGATGAGCCATCGGAAGGACTTGCACCTCTGGTAATCCGAAAACTTGTAGAAACCATAGGAGAGATACGCAAACGAGGTTTAACCCTTCTTCTAGCGGATCAGAATTTGAAATTCTGCAGACAAGTTTGCGAATATGGATATATTCTGGAGAAAGGAACTATCGTGCATGAGGGAAGCATGGAAGCTATATGGTCCAACGAAGAAGTTGTGAAGCGTTATCTTGCAGTATAATTGCGGCTTCCCCGCTCTATGTTTTAAGGAGTGCGTGAATATGAAAATTCTCGTGGGCTATGATGGGTCCAATCAGTCCAAAGACGCTCTTGACTTGGCGAAAAAACATGCTTTGGCTTTCGGTGCCAAAATGTACATAGTTACTTCCTTGTTTGGGAAAGAACAGACCGCCCCAGAAGAAGTGAAGGAAGCGGAAGAGGGTTTGGAGTTCGCTCGAAAATCCATAGCTGACAGTGGAATTGACGTGGAGATTCATCTCCTCGTTAGGGGCGTTTCTCCTGGCGAAGATTTGGTCCAATTTGCCAAGGAAAAGGATATTGACCAGATAGTCGTCGGCGTGAAGAAAGTTTCGCCGGTCGGCAAGTTGATTTTTGGGTCTAATGCTCGCCATGTGATACTGAACGCGCCCTGCCCTGTGCTTTCGGTAAAATAAATCTGGGGCCGGCACGAAAGCACCGGTTCCAAGAATTTTGTCTGACGATTCGCCTTGCGTCAGGGAATTTCGGCACGTCCGCCCATGCCTCAATAGTACCCAGGCTTCAAGAGGTCGTTGCAAAGGCGTCAGCTCAGGCAATCTCCATTATGACAATTTGCCGAAAATAGAGTCGGTTTCCTCGTTATTCCTGCGAAGGCAGGAATCCAGAATCTGGACCCCGGGTCACAGCCTACGATGTTGATTTAAGCCATCGGTTCCGAGAGCGCACAACTCTGCCTGCCGTCATTCCGTCGGAAGACGGAATCCAGGTTCTTCATGTCTTCTGGGCACCGGCCTTCGCCCGGGTGACGATCACGCCTGAGGCGTGATCAAGGGAATAACCTTAATTCAACAGCATTGGGAGCAAGTCCGGGACGACGGGTTGCCATTCCCGTAAATGCGACAAGAATTTTAGCAATCTGTATAGCCAAAACTGAGATTGCTTCGTCGTTACGCTCCTCGCAATGACAACTGTGGCCAATGTCTTGTTTTTTATGATGAATCGGTATAAGACGTCGCATCTCATCATTTTCTATTATGAGCCACACAATTTCCTAACAACACTGCCTCATTTTTATTGGAATACGAAGCCCATCCAGGAGCTACGTCGTACATTCTCAGGAGGTGAAAAGTGTTGAAAAAAGTCGCCGTCGTGACCGCACTGGCTAGTCTAATGATAACCGCTGCAGCTTTTGCAGTTGACCTTGACCCGGAACTGTCTTTGTACAAACCTGTCAGCGGAATTTCCGGAAACTTGAAGGCTATCGGGTCGGACACCCTCAACAATCTCATGACCCTGTGGTCAGAAGGTTTCAGAGGCAAGTATGCATCTGTGAAAATAGCTATCGAAGGTAAAGGCTCGTCAACGGCTCCGCCGGCTCTCATCGAAGGCACGGCGCAATTCGGCCCTATGTCTCGGGAAATGAAATCCAAGGAAATAGACGATTTCGAGAAAAAATTCGGTTACAAGCCTTCAGTCATAAGGGTCGCAGTGGACTCTTTGGCCGTATTCGTTCACAAAGACAATCCTATCAAATGTCTCACTCTGAAGCAGCTCGATGCCATCTTCTCCAAATCCCGAAAGGGAGGGGAGTCTAAAGACGTAAAGACCTGGGGCGATCTTGGACTCAAAGGCGAATGGGCGGATAAACCGATTTCGCTGTATGGCCGTAACTCAGCGTCAGGGTACGTACGGTTACTTCAAAGAAGTTGCGCTGTTTCATGGCGATTTCAAGGATTCGGTAAAAGAGCAGCCTGGATCATCCGCTGTAGTGCAGGGTGTGGCTTCCGATAAGTATGCGATAGGGTATTCGGGAATAGGCTACAAAACTGCTGATGTGAAAACGGTTCCGCTTGCAATTCAAGAAGGCAAGTGTTTTGAGCCTGATGCACAGAACGCCTATTCCGGCGACTATCCCCTTGCAAGATTCCTTTACATTTACTTCAACAAGAAACCTCAGCAAGCTCTCGATCCCCTCATGACCGAGTTCATCAAATATGTCTTCACGAAAGAGGGACAGCAGGTCGTTATTAAAGATGGGTTCTTTCCTGTATCCAAAGCATTGGCAGATGAAGATATGAAGCTGCTGAATATAAAATAACCCCACCTTTCTTGATCAAAAGCGAGAGCAGACTGCCGTCGCGCGGGGTACGCTTCCATACCCCGCGGATATGAATTCTGAACCTATTTCCCCGATTATAGCAGTTCGCCGAGTTCTGACCGAATGGCGATGGTTCTTTCGATCCACGACTCATACCATGCCCCTTCAAGGAAGTGATTCGCTTTTCACTGTGGGACATGCGGGACGCCTGCCCTATGCTGAAGTAATGTCGGCTATACTATGGTGTGTCACAAAATTTCTGTCCGAACACGCATAGAACGACGCGTAGCGGCGGGCCAGTTTTATGTTAAGAGGGTGAGACATTTAATCGCGCGAAGTCAAATCAAGACTGCACGCGATTTTTACCTTCTCGAGACGATCACGGACTTATGCTGCGGAGTCGCATCTGTTTGCACTGGTTTCATCGCAGACTATAATCAATTCCGCCACGTCCGTGCGACCAAATTTTTCGGCTTCGGTCATTGCGGTGTTACTCCAATTGTCTTTTGGGCTGATGTCAGCGCCATAATTGAGAAGGGATCGAACCACTTCCGTGTGACCGGACGACGCTGCCAACATCAGAGAGGTCTTTCCCTGCCTGTCTTTGGCTTCAATATTCGCCCCTCGAGCCAGAAGAAGTTGGACTGTTTTGTGGCATCCGGCCAGACAGGCTTCCATCAGAGGTGTCTTCCCGTATGCGTTGGTTTCATTGAGACGAGCTCCGCGGTCCAGGAGTATCTCAACTATTTCTTGATCTCCGGTGATGCACGCGGCAATGAGCGGCGTAGTGCCATGCACATTTCTAACGTTCACATTTGCACCTCTGTCGACAAGCATTCTGACCATTTCCCTGTGACCTGCAAAGGAAGCTTCGAGAAGAGCGGTCCGCCCATCGTTGTCCCGGGTGTCTACTTCTGCGCCATTATCCAGCAGTTCCTTGGCAATCTCGTAATGACCGGCCAAGCACGCAAAAATCAAAGCGGTCGCGCCAAGAAGCTCTTCTCTTGCCCGAACGTCGGCCCCCCTTTCCAGCAGCAGCTTCACCACTCGGGCGTGACCCCAAAGGGAAGCTTGAATTAAGGCTGTTGAACCGTTTCTAGCTGTTTGATTAACATCAACGCCGTTCTTCGCAAGGAGTTCCATAATTGCTACCTTTCCCTCTAAACATGCCCACATGAAAGCGGTCTTTTCGTCTTCATCCCGAAATTCAATCGGGGCCCCCTCTGTCAAGAGCCTCTTCACTGCGGCGACATTCCCCGACCGCGCGGCGTCGATGAGCTCAAGCCCTCGACGAGAGTTGCTCTCACATTCTGAATGACTCAATTCTCTAAAGTTTCGCATGGTTATTCCTCTAACCCTCACTATATTATTGATCTTAGCTGAAAGCATTTTTGTCCAAAAACATTAAATTGCGATTAGGGATGTAAGAAATATCAATTAGGCTACTGATTTTAGGTAAAAACTGGCGCGGTGCTAATTCGCCTCTAACGTAACTGTTGCTTAAGAATTGAACAGACTTTAGACGCGCACATTGGAGCGGACAAAGATGCTTTGCATAGAACGAAAGAGCGATGAAATCGGACAAGAGACCTTTTCCATTCAACAGATACGCGAGGTTCTCGGTATCCCACACCCGAGAGAGACTGGTTTCATTGAGTCCCTTCCCTTTTCAAGTGACGATGTTACGGCCGGATCTGAAACCGAGCTTCAGGCGGCAGTCTGCGGTCGCAGGGAACACGTAGACCTTCCTTTAGTAATAGAGAGCTCCAACTACTTCGCAAACGTGGTGAAGAGAGCAGCCGCAGGAGATACTCCCGATAGAGCTGTCACCGATCTTGAGCGGTATCTAGAGGGAAACATCGACGGCGTGTGGGAAAACAGTTGGGTCAGGTTTCCAAAGCGTAAATTGAGTGATTTTGCAAGACAGATTTTTGATTCCGACATGCTCCTGGACAAAAAGAATCCGGAGAGTCACTTGAGAGCCGATGCAAACAAATACCATTACAACCATACCCCTGTTGCAGGTCAAGTTGTAGAAATCTATGAAATTCCTGAAGTTATCATTCATGCAATCCTGGCGCAGTAGTAACCTTGGTGACCCCATTCTCAAAAAACAAACGTGTGGTGGGATTTGACTCACATTTTTCCTTTCCCAAACTGAACCAGAACCAAACTCGAAGGACGCTTATTGACCAACTGTCCGATGGAAGGTATGCTTGATTTCTACAAACTCATTTGCAGAAGCAGGCTACTTTCGGCGGGGAGTCGAATCTTGGAAAGCATATCGGAATTGGCAAAACACATGGTCTCTGAAAACTCGACAGTTGCTGCAGTAGCCGATCAGGTTTCGCGTGACCTCGATGGAGAGGCAGCGATACTCAATCTCAATTCCGGTATTTACTACGGTCTGAATTCTGTGGGCGCACGAGTATGGGGACTCCTGAGGGAGCCGAAGACTGTCAGTCAAATCCTTGAAACTCTTCTGAAAGAGTACGAAGTTGACACTGAGCAATGCCGAAATGATCTCATGAAGCTGCTGCACGATCTCGCTGAAGCCGGCTTGATCGAGGTAAGGAATGAAGGCTCTCCTTAAATTCTTAGGGCTTTGCAATGCTGATCGCATTCTTATAATACGTTCCGCAGCTGTGCTCGCAGGAATCTGGATTGGGCTCCGGTTATTCCCTTTCGGCAGAGTGCTTGAAGCCGTAGACAGGTTTTCCAGCGTTTCGAGTTTGAAAAACAATTCGCTCTGGCACCCTGACAGGATTGTGTGGGCGGTATTGGCCATTAGCAGATACTCTCCTCTGACACCAAGTTGTCTCGAACAGGCATTGGCTGCCAAGATCACCTTGGGCAGAGAAGGTTACCCAGCACTTGTGAGAATCGGCGTTGCCTCCGGACAAGGAGGTCAATTGCGAGCTCACGCCTGGTTGGAGAGCAACGGTGAGATAATCATTGGTGATAGGGGCGCCGAAAGTTTTCGTCCTTTGCCTTGTTTCGACCGAGGAAAGAATTGAGCGGTATTGCAGGTATTTTCTTTCGTGATGGACGTCCGGCCGATCGCTCTCTGATCAGGACAATGATCCAAAAACTCAAGCATCGGGGACCGGATCGCCACGACACGTGGACCAGCGGATCGGCGGGCCTCGGTCATGGGATGCTATTCACCACGCCTGAATCGCTTCACGAAGCACTCCCGCTTTACTCTGACGGTTTGGCCATGACGGCTGACGCCAGAGTGGACAATCGCAAGGACCTTATTTCGGCTCTACGATTACAGCCAGGCTCTGCCGACCAGAATGCGGATAGTCACATCATATTAGCTGCGTACCAAAAATGGGGAGATCTCTGTGCGTCAAGAATCGTGGGCGACTTTGCCTTTTGCATTCGCGACGAACGGCGAGATGTGGTCTTTTGTTCAAGGGATGGCGCTGGAGACAGACCTTTCTATTATTATCTGTGCGATGATTTCTTTGCCTTTGCTTCCGAAATTAAGGCACTCGTGGCCTTGGACGGCGTTCCTTGTTCGCTCAATGAGACCATGGTAGGCGACTATCTGATCGGTATGTACGATGACCAGGAGATCACCTTTTACAAAGGGATACGGCGTTTGCCTCCAGGTCACAGCATTACTGTGGGAAGGGATTTCCACCGTATTGAGCGCCACTGGTCACTTGATCCTCATCGAGAGATCCGTTTCGGCTCAGATAGAGAGTACGCGGAGGCCTTTCGCGACATCTTTAGTGAAGCAGTGCGCTGCAGGCTTCGCAGTGCGTATTCTATTGTGTCAGCTCTCAGCGGAGGGCTTGATTCATCGTCTGTGACATGCGTGGCCCGGAATCTGCTACGAGAGTCTGGAAGCCCTCCACTTCAGACGCTGTCCCTGATTTATGAAAACGTTCCAGTGTGCGATGAGCGAACCTATATCAATGCAGTCGTTTCTCAGGGAGGAATAGAGTCTCATTTTGTCCCTGGAGACACCTCAGGCTATCTACCCTATATCGGCTGCCTCGATCATGACCATGACGACCCATTCGATGCTCCTAATTCTCAAGGTGAAATCGTGGGTTCGATGACAAGGCTGTCGGGTGTTCGCATAGGCCTCGATGGTTTTGACGGTGATACGACAGTCAGTCACGGTCATGCCTATTTGGTAGAACTGGCAAGAAAAGGCAAGTTCTCGACTTTGTTTCAAGAGCTGTCCTCGCTGTCCGAACGCCTGAGATACCCTCGTTGGCAGCTGTTGTGGAGAAAAGCCATCAAACCTCAGACACCAGCTTGTGTGAGAAGCACTTGGAGATCTCTTACGGGCCGAGGCGCACGCCCTTGGCATCGCTCAACGCTCATTAATAAGGCTTTTGCAAAGCGCATCAGCCTAAAAGAACGATTCCGGGAATTACAGGGACATAGGCTCAAGCCGTTGACAAGTTGCCGAGCTGCTCACTTTTATGCTCTGACATGGGGTGGCATAATTCATCACATGGAATCAGCAAACAAACTGGCTTCGAGATATTCGGCAGAATTGAGGCATCCGTTTCGGGACACCAGACTTATGGAATTCTGTCTTGGACTTCCTTCCGAACAAAAGCTTGGCGAAGGGTGGCCTCGACGTGTGTTACGAATGGCAATGGAAGGAATCTTGCCTGAAGAAGTCCGATGGCGGCCGGACAAGACCAATTTCAGCCCCAGCGTGACCTCTTGGGCCCTGTCGCTGGAACGGAACGTGCTAGAAAAGGCAATCTTGGGCAATGCCGAAATCGTTGCGGATTACATAGACTTGGCGTCATTGAAAGCCTTATATGGGAGATTCTTGCTCAGTCCCATGAATGTTCACCTGACAGACATCTGGTCAGTCGCTTCATTGTCTGCCTGGCTGAGTCGATCCGGGATCACCCCCTAGTTGAGGTCCCAAGGAATATGTTCTTATCTTGTCTCAATTCCGGGATATGTTTTGCGGGGCAGTGGATTTCATGGTAGTTTCAGAAAAGGATTTTGAAGCAAACTTTTGAACCGGCAAAATGGATTCGAGACTTGTGCCGCTGCTCTGTCAGGAGTCTAGCACATGAAATCTGAACGCGGGGATCTTCCGGCCTACGCATCGACTGCTGAGACAAAGAAAAAGCAGTACATTACGCCAGAACTTGTAGTGCACGGCTCTGTGGAAAAAATCACGGAACAAGACGGTACAGGCACACAACAAGACCAGCCGATGGGACAGGCACGGTTTTCCCAATAACATTAATTAGATGCATTCATATTTTGCCTACGGTATTGATATCAAGAGTGAAATGCAATTACCGGATATGCCCGTATCGGAAAGTGATAGGCCGCCGGACGTTGTGGTGAAGTACGGACAAGTTGAACCTCTTGAGAAACGGGCAAGCGGTGCTAAACTCTGTGTCCAATTCAAGAATGACGAAGCCTATTTCTATTATTACAAGCTGGGAATGTGTCGCGTCCGGCGAGGTCGTGAGATCATTGGCGATCCATGCGAAGGAGTAGACCAGACTGCGCTCGGATTCTTGGCCCAAGGCCCTGGAATTTCGGTGCTGCTTCACCAAAGAGGATTTCTGACCCTGCATGCAAGTTGTGTTGCGACTGAAGCGGGCGCGGTAGCCTTCATGGGCGAGAGCGGATCAGGTAAATCAGTGCTCGCAGCCGCTCTGCATTCAGCAGGTTACGGCTTGATCGCTGACGATGTTACGGTTGTTGACTCCGACGCGACCGAGCCGATTGTTTATCCAGGATATCCCCATTGTCACCTAATGCGGGATGCTGCCGAATACTTTGGGCATGATGCGGACAAAGTCGGCCATGCCAACGCTATGCAAGAGAAGATCTCTTTGGATGTTTGTCAGGGTTTTTCGATTCAGCCCGTCGTTCTTCGTCGCGTTTACGTGCTTGCAAAAGGTCCGGACGTGCGAATTCAGCCGCTGACAGGTCATAGGGCGGTATTTGAGCTTATTCGTCATTCGGTACTGGATTCGCCTCATGCACGACGCCAGGCCATCGTCTTACTTCTTGCAATGTGGACAACTCTGCGAGAAAGTGTCCGTACGAGTTCTTTATAGCCCGAAATCCATGATCAAGTTGCCAGAGTTATTGACTATTTTGAAAAAGGATCTCCTCGCCGCTTGATCGGGACATGCCCGGAAGATCATGAAAATACTTTTTGTACCTAATCCCATATTGCACGAGGGGCGGCCACAGAGATACATTCCTCTCGGCATACTCTCGCTAGCCACGATTCTTCGCAATGAAGGCCGAAATGTGGAAATTTTGGACATAAACGGCATGTCGGGCGACCCAACTTTTCGCGAAGCGCCCGACGCCATACTGGCTCACGACCCTGATGTGATAGGTTTCTCTGCGTGGTGCAATATGTATTCCCACTTGGTGAAATTCGCGGAGATTATCCGGAAAAAGAGACCCAACGTCAAAATTCTGTTCGGAGGGGTCCACGCCACTTACACCGATGTGGAAACAATCAAAGCCTTTCCCCAGATAGATATCGTGGTCAGAGGTGAATGCGATCATACCATCAGCGACATCGTAAACTCGATCTATGACGTACATGCCCTGAAGCAGGTGCCAGGTCTCACATTTCGGGATGGAGATGAGATGATCAGGACGCCTTATTCCGGCCCTGTTCAAGATTTGAACGATCTTCCCCTGCCTGACTACAGTTTGTTCCCGTCGATAGAATCAGTTGATTGCATATCCTTGGATGTAGGACGAGGATGTCCATTCAATTGCGCATATTGCGTTTCCAACCGGATGTCCAAGAGAAAGGTCAGGCTTAGATCGGTTGAGAACGTGATCACTGTAATCAAGAGACTAGTCTCCGAGCATAAGAAGACAAATCTGAGATTTGAGCACGACATTTTGACCCTGAACCGGAGATGGTTACATCACCTGTGCGACGAACTGATAAGAGAACGATTGCATGTCACATGGAGCTGCTTCGCCAGAATAGATACTGTAAATGAAAAGACTGTAGATCGAATGGCCGCCGCTGGGTGCAGTAGTATCTATTTCGGTATCGAATCGGGTTCGCCCCGGATGCAAAAATTGCTAAACAAAAGGCTCAAGCTCAATAAGGCCGTTCCCATGGTGCGGCGAGCCTGCGAAAATGGAATAGAAGCTGTAAGCGGATTTATAACAGGATTTCCACAAGAAAAATTCGGTGATTTGGCCGCCACTGTACGCCTCATGTTAGAATTGTGCCTCGCTGGTGACCGCGACACTTCAAGACTGGATTTTTGGCTGCTCGTTCCTTTTCCTGGAAGCCCACTTTTCGAGCAGTACGGCGATTCGCTTTCCCTTGATGAGCGCCATTCGGATTTCGCAGTTTATCCGCAAACTGTGGTCGAGACAGATTTTATCAAGGACTATCCGAAAATATTCTCCACGCTCTATCACTACCAGACTGAATACCTGGACAGAGTCACGTTCGTGGCCGCGATCTATCTGATGCTGAACCTGACCTGCTTACGGTACACATCATTCATGTTGTTGAGAGACGAGCAGTTGGGCTTCCCCGAGAAATTCCTGGAGCAATTATCGTTGCTGAAGCTCCCGGCTGACAACATTTATCGGACTGCGGGCACACCCTCCGGCCTGTCGTCCGCATGCGATTTCATCAAAAAGGTTCTGAACAAACCAGATTTAGAGGGTCATCCAATACACGATCTTATGAAATTCGATTTGGCATGGAATGACATCAGCTTTTCCAAAATTTATGAGAAACGCATTCGAATCGAGGAGTTCTCATATGATATTCTAGAGCTTATCAAAGAAGCAAAGTCATGCCGGTTCAGCAAGGTACAGACATCAATCCACCGACAGAACTGTTCGATACTCTTTAGGAAAAGCGCAGAAAAATCGGTGGATGCCATGAAGATTCCGGATTTGTTCAAAAAATCGGCAGAACCGACCTAGAACTACCTTTGTGCAATCCGCTTATCTGCGATTGAAATAAGCTCGCGTGCAAATTACCGACTAATGCGATCTTTGCCGTGACAAAATTGATTAGACTACTGCTTAATTAGTTGAAAAAATCTGCTTGTTGCCAAGAGCATTGGATTTGCTATAGTGCCCCAAAGTTCTCGATCATGCCCCCTCGAAAAAAGGAAATAGGGCCATGGCCGTACGATCATTGGTAGCAGTGCTTCTTTTGCTCATGCCCTGCGCGACGCTAGCGCATGCTCAGATGAAGTCTGATGCGAAAGCTCAGTGGAACCTTTCCGGTACCTGGGAAGCTGAAGTCATGGGCTCTCAGATTGTTCTCCAAATGAGCCAGAACGAGAATGCACTCTCAGGTGTTGCCCACATCTACAGTTCGTCAGGAAAACGGTTCACCAACAATTTTTCGGCAAACATCAATGGGAGCAATATAAGCGGAGCAGCAGGGGATTTCATTTTCTTCGGAAACGTGATTTCACAGAATTCGGCAACAGGTGTTGTGAGGCTCAAGGACGGTCGACAAATACCTATTCGCGCTACACGCAAATGACCCGAGAATTTCTTTAATATCGTTCTAAGTAGCGAATGGGGTTTAGGACTCAAGGAGAGGCAATGTCGGAGATTGAAATATCAACGGTCTCGAACAGAAGAGATTTGGATCACTTCATCGATTTATCCTGGAAAATCTACGAAGGGGACGACAATTGGGTGCCCCCGTTAAAAAAACAAGTAAGATCTTTGCTCGACACAGCGGTCCATCCGTTTTGGAAATTCTCCGAACGCGAGCTTTTTCTGGCATGGCGAGGCTCAGAAGTCGTAGGCCGTATCGCAGCGATCATCGATCACAATTACAACAGTTTCCACGACGAAAAGATGGGAGCGTGGGGCTTCTTCGAATGCCTAGACGTCCCGAAGCCGCCGCAGCTTTATTCTCAGCAGCTGAAATCTGGACCTCCGGCAAGGGAATGACCTTTCTCAGAGGCCCATTGAATCCCTCCACTAATTATGAAGTGGGAATGCTCATTGAAGGATTCGATTCTCCGCCTACGGTAATGATGACCTATAATCCTGAGTATTACATTCCCTTGGTGGAATCGTGCGGCTTGCAAAAGGAAAAAGACCTCGTGGCCATACTGGTCGTCCAAAACGATAGGGCGGGCGCAAGAGTGCAAAGGCTCGCAGCCCGCGTTATGAAGAACAAAAACATCTATGTGCGAACCGCCAACAAAAGGAACTTCCAGTCAGAGATGGAGATTTTCAAGGATATTTACAATTCAGCGTGGTCCAAAAACTGGGGGTTCGTGCCCATGACCGAAGAAGAAATGACCTTCATGGGAAAAGAACTAATTCACGTAATGGACCCGGAACTCGTATTTTTTATCTATTACGATGGTCAACCCGTTGGTGCGGCCTTGAGCTTACCGGACATAAATCCGCTTCTGAAGAGACTAGACGGGAAGCTTGGAATTCTCGGCCTGCTGAAAGCATTACTGTACAGAAAAGAAGTCAAAGGGATGAGAGGACTCACCATGGGTTTCAAGAAGACTCATCAGCGGCTTGGGCTGCCACTGGTGGCCTTCGAGCATCTGAACAGGGTTGGCAGAGAAAAAAAATATGAGTACATGGAACTGGGATGGAATCTCGAAGACAATGACGATATAAACAATTTTGAAATTCAAATTGGTGGACGAATCCACAAGAAATACAGGATATTCAGGAAATCGCTCGTACCTGAGTCAATATGAGGCCGAGGCAGCGGGTCTGGTTGCAGACCCGAAGTGTTGAGCGCTTAGTTGGCTTAAGCCACATCCCCTATGCGATGACTTTTGCCCGTCATTGCGACGTAAGTAGGAATCCAGTATGGTTAGTGTTTTCCGGAACCCAGCCTTCTCCGGGCCGACGGCGTAGAGGTGAAGGCTCTCTCCTTAAGTCAACAGCATTACAGAGCCCCCTCCTCGATCACTCAGGCTTCAAAGGGGATGCCAGCAAGCGCCTAACAAGCTTGTATGCCTCGGGAGATACCGACGTGAAACGAACGAGCGCTTCCACACCTTCTGCTGACCGACCGATCGAGATGACTTTGCCATATATTTCGGCATCTTTGGCTCCAGTATCCGTTCCGGCAATGATAATTCTCAGGTCATCCCACTGAGTAATTTCGTCCTGGCAGGCCAGCCGTGCGGATTTCAGGGAAGCGTCAGTAATCATGGCCGGCCTTCCTGTGTTTTCAAGGATCTTTTGGTTCATTCCAAAAAAGCGGACAGGTATACCTGAAGGCAGTCGTACAAGAGATTCATCCACGCGTTCGAGATGCGCTTCATAATCGCCTCGGATCCCTCGGACATCATACAGTTCGACCTTCCCCGGTACGCCCTTCATCCCGACCTGAAGCACATTGTCGATTTTCAATTTGTCAGAGAGTCCTTGGTACGTGTTTCGGCTTATCAGCACTTGCCCTCCGACCGTAAAGGCTTCAACTCTACCGGTGAAGTTCACTTGAGCACCTACCGCGCCATATTTTGCCCGCTTCTCCGACCCGATGTTCCCTACCACTACTTCACCCGTATTCACTGCTATGCCCATTTCCAGATGAGGAAGTCCATCCGCTTCATTCTGAGCATTTATCTCTTCCATCGCCAATTGCATCTTCAGTGCACAAGCAACAGCTAATTCAGGATGATTGTCCAAGTTCTCCGGTGCCCCAAAGAAGGCAAGGATTCCATCTCCAATTATCTCATCTATGATACCGCTGTGATCCAAAATTATTTCAACCATTTTACCAAGATATCGATTGAGAAACTTTATGATCTGCTCTGGACTCATGCTCGATGAGAGTGCAGTGAAGCCTCTGAGATCGGACATCATGATCGAAATCTCTCTGATTTCCCCGCCCAGCTTCAGCCCGTCTTTGGATTCCAAGAGACGTTTGACAACTTCTTGAGTCAGATAGCGACCAAAAGTGTCTTTTATGCGTTCCGTCTCTTTGAGTCCTTCTGTCATTTTTGTGAAAGCCCGAGCGAGTTGGCCTACTTCATCAGTTGATCGTATGCTCGAAAGATCTATGTCGAGGTTGCCTTCTGCCACCTTGACTGTCTCCCCGGCCATCAGACGCACCGGCCGGCTGATCGACCTGGCAACGAGAATTGCAGCTATTGTCAGCAGGGCTAGCCCGAGCGCCGCAAGCAGTAAAGTGTCCTTTCTCATGTCATCGACTTTAGCAAATAGTTCATGCTTGGGCAAAATGGCACCCAAAGTCCAGCCTGGCGGATCTATGCGACTGAACGCGAGAAATGAGTCCACGCCCGTGAATCCCGGGCCGATGTCATAAAATCCCGAGTGCTCGGTCAGCATGGCCTGAGCGACTGCTGTCGATCGAGGGTGCTTGCGATCATCGGCGACATCGAAAATGGTGTCTTTCAAAACTCGATCATCACGGCGATAGGTTACGAAAGTGCCCTTCTTAGAGATCACGAAGCAAAAACCAGTTGAATAGACTTGCTTCTCACGGACTAATTTGTTGAGGCTTTCAAGGGAGATATCCGCGGTCACTATGGCTCTCAACTTTGCCTGGGATGCATCCGCTTTCATCCAGAACATTGGGCGAGCGTAAGTAGTCATGGCAACGTTTCCGCCGCCTTCATCGAAATACGGCTCTAACCAGACTGATTTTCTCTCGGCCGCAGGAATGGTGTACCAGTCCTTGTGAAGATAATTGTATGATTCTGTTCCCAGTTGAAAGAAATGGATCTGTTCACCTGATTTGTAGAAGTATGGAGCGTATCGCTCGGTTTCAGGATTGTACTCGAATGGAGCGAAGGCTACGGAGGAACCGAACAGCTTCTGATTATGCGTTACCGATCGCCTGATCTGATCAAGAAGCGGTTGACCAGTCCAGGTGCCGGTTTCCAAGACTGACGCAAGTTCATCGGCTGCGTGCGCCACCACGAGGAATTCCTGTTCCAATTCATTCGCAAGTGAAGACATGAGATTTACGGCGCCGACCTCAGCCTCTTCGCGAATTAGTCTTCTGGAGCTGTTGTACATGAGATCTACAACTAGGGCGAGCACGATGCAGGTGCTCCCCAGGACCAGAAGAATAATTTTGAAAATAATGCTTCCGCGTAGCTTGATCATACGTTGCTCCTTGACCGCGGGTAATGGGTCGGACCATTGGAGGTTTGTATCACGTCTCTTTCAGGGATGCATGCAACATACTCACCTTGTTTCTTCGATCAACAGCCTGGTAGGCTAGTAAGGCTTCTAATGAAGGACATCCTTTATGAGTTCTCCATCATCCGTGGGTAGTATTATGCGGAACCGTGCCCCTGCCCTACTTTCCTGCAAAGCTATGGTCCCATGATGAGCGACAATGAGTGCCTGAATTATGGAAAGCCCCAGGCCGGTGCTTCCGGACTCGCGGCCGGTGGTGAAAAACGGCTTAAAGATTTTGTCCACATCGGATCCGGACACTCCGCGGCCGTCATCTTGGACGACGATTTCAACGGCTTCTTTTGCGTAACGTTTGATGAGTTTCGCCTTGAGACGAACGTGCACTCGAGGGCCTCCGTGTTGTCTGGCATTGTCTACCAGATTAGAAAGAACAGATTCCAGGACCTCCGGCGCCATACGAATGGCTGGTATTCCATCCACAACGTCAAGAGTCACGCTTAGATCGTCAGATAGGAACCTATCTGCAACCTGATTGAATGCTTCAGCAACCGAAGCCCGTTCCGTTCCCGGCTGCGCCACTTCGGCTTTAGCAAGATCCAGTAATCTCTGAACCAGCCTTTTCAGGCGATCTGCATCCTGTTCCAGGATACGGAGAAAACGATCTCGATCCACTGGGGACATGTCATCGAAATGATCCTTCAGCAGTTCCACAGTCCCACGAATAGAGGTGAGAGGGGTTTTGAACTCATGAGACACGTTCGACGCAAAGGTACGTATATACTCTCCCCGTTTTTCCAATGTGGCCGACATTTCGGTCAATGCCCTAGACAGCAAATCCACTTCGTACGTTCCCGGATGCTTCAGAGGAGATGCGACAGACCCCTTTCCACAGCGAGTCACCTCCTGTGCCTGGCGAATAAGCGCTTTGGTAGGCCTAGTCACCATAAGCGCAGTAAGAGTTGTCACGACACACATAACAAAGAGAATTGCTGCTCCACCGCCCAGGAGATAGAATCTGTTCCTGTAGAGTGCTTTGGACAAATCCATGGGCGTCCTGGACAATAACACCGCGCCGAGCACCTTCTCTCCTTCGATCACAGGCATAGCCACGAAAACCCTCACCCAGCTGCCGCGGCTGATTGAATCAATGGGAGGAGTCGGTCCTTCCCCGACCCGCTGTCTGAGTAGACTGACTTGCTCGCCTTGAAGTGCTCGCCTGACTTCTTCCTGGGCAGCAAGCGATTTACCAAGATCCATTCGAGTGGATGCCACAACCACCCCGTTATAATCCATGACTCTGATTCCTGTCAGAGTCATCTTGTGGGCATTCAATAATATTGGGGTTAATTGATCTCCGACCAATAGAGCCAAGGCATCGGAGCGTATATCCGGATCAATAGCGTCCGGCGCGGGAGGATAAATTTTGTCCTTGGCAATATCAAGTGATGCTTGAACCGGCGTCCAGGGCTCGCCGGGATTGTCTGAGGGGCCTTTTACCGCAGGCATCACAATTCCGTATGAGGAAAGACTCGGGAATTCATTTGTGAGATGCTTTAATAATTCGCTCCTATAAATCGATGCAACAAATGCCCCCTGCATATTCAATTCGGATTCGGTGTGCCTTATCAGCACAGTCTCGTAGAGCCGAAGGATCGCTATCCCGACCAGCGGCAAAAGGAGTATCAGCAGATTGACCGCAAACAGCACGCCTGCAAGGCGAGGACGCCACAGCATCATTCGCATTTTTCACCGCATGGACCTAATCGGTATCCAAGACCATGCACAGTCTCTATAGGATCCACGCCAGCTTTGGAAAATTTCTGGCGAACCCTGCGAATATGGCTATCAATGGTCCGGTCGGTCACGATGTTATCGTATGTGTACGCAGTGGAAATCAATTCGTCCCGTGTAAATACCTTGCCGGGATAGCTCAGGAGCGTCCGGATTATGCCGAATTCTGTGACCGTAAGCACCACCAGTTTCCCATCCCAATGCGCCTCGAAGCGGTCCAGGTCCAGTTCCAGACAGCCATGCCGGACTATCTTTTCCGGACCGGGTCTTTTGTCGGATTGGCTCGCAATAGTCAGGACGTTCTCAGCCCTTCTCAACACTGCTCTGACTCTGGCTACAAGTTCCCTCGGGCTGAAAGGCTTGGTGACATAATCATCACCACCGAGTTCTAATCCGATTATGCGATCCATTTCCTCGTCGCGCGAAGACAGAAAAATTATGGGGGTAGCAGAATGAGCTCGAATTTGCCGGCATACCTCGGTTCCACCCATCTCCGGCATGAGAATGTCCAAAACCACTAGATCGGGCCCCAGAGAACGGAATTGCTCGAGAGCGTCTCTCCCATCGACGGCTTGAGCAGTGCGGAAGCCTGCTTTTTCGAGAGCAAACCGAACCACTTCCCGGATATGAGGATCATCGTCGGCAATGAGTATCAGGAGCGATTTACTCATGATCGTTCCGTTGGAAATCCCTGGCCAACATAGGAGGAGACATTTCAGTATCTGTAATCAGGCCTAAGATACCCGAATGGGACCATTGTCTCAAGGTTCATCTCTTACTTGGCTTCTGATAATTGCACCGAATTTGCACAAAAATTCCACGAACCCTCCTCATCTCTGCCATCACCATTGCACGAGCCGATGTCATGCTTATTCCAACGACCGGGGGGAGTGCCACTAAACAGGAGGTTGAGATGACTAAGCGTATTGCTCCTATCGTTTTCATTTATCTTTGCACGGCAGCTATTTGGATTGGCCTTGCTGTAACTGTCGACCAGCGCACTAAGGAATCCGACTACGGGTTGCGTGGCTCCGTGGGGGAACTCTGGGGAACAAAGCAAAAACAGATGGCTCCCGCGACGTTCTTCACTTCTGGCGAGCACGAGCCGAATTGCCAGGATTGTACATGTCTTCAGTCAAGCGACCTTACTGTCGATCTGAACCTCGAGCATCGTCAAAAAGGCCTGCTCTGGTATTCAACGTATCGCGTGAAATTCGAAGGCCGGTATCAAATCACGAACCCAACGGAGACTTGGAAGAAAATCAACTTTGTTTTCTGCTTCCCTTCTGAAAAGGCAATTTATGATGATGTAAGACTACTTTTGGCCGGGAAGAATATTCAAGATCTTCCCATCCGTAACGGCAAGCTCACCAGAGACATGTCTTTGGCTCCAGGACAGACCGAGTCCTTGGAGATCCATTATGCGACAAACGGTATGGATGAATGGTGGTACGATTTTGGCAAAGGGGTCAACCAAGTCAAGAATTTCTCACTCACCATGAACACGGACTTTGACCAGGTTGATTTTCCAGAAAACAGCATCTCTCCAACCAGAAAAGAGAGAACGTCTAAAGGATGGAAACTGCAGTGGGCATATACGAACCTATTGAGCAGCGCAAAAATCGGGATGGCGATGCCGCACAAGCTCAACCCCGGGCCGTGGGTCAGCCAAGTAAGTTATGCGGCCCCAATTTCCCTGTTTCTTTTCTTTTTCTTGCTTTTTGTCATAACCACGGTGCGGCAGATCAGAATTCACCCGATGAACTATTTCTTTATTGGGGCCGCTTTTTTCAGTTTCCATCTGCTACTGGCATATATGGTGGATCATTTCTCAGTTCACGTGTCTTTCATTATTGCTTCGATTGTTTCGGTCACCCTGATGATTTCTTACATGCGTCTTGTCGTAGGGCCACGATTTGCTTTTCTTGAAATCGGAATTTCTCAATTCGTGTATCTGGTGCTTTTTTCGTATAGCTTTTTCTTCAAGGGGTATACCGGCCTGACAATAACAATCCTATGCGTTGCAACACTTTTCATAATGATGCAAATCACGGGTCGTCTCGACTGGGACGATGTGTTCAAAAAGGAGCGTACGCTTCTACAAGAGGACAAACCTTTGAAGACGCAGCCCTCTTCGTAGGCAGCTTTTCTCCGAATCGGTCATGTTCCTTGTTATTAGAATTTTCTACCAGGTAGGATGCGGTGAGCGAAGCGAACCGCATCGCTTGCGAGAATGTGGTTACCCTGATCATAGCATCCGATGACAGACTTCGCCCGAATTAGGAGGATATAATGAAGCGTTTGGCAATAAGCTTATCATTGGGATTTTGCGTCAGTTTGGCTCTGAGCATACTATTGTTTGTTTTTGATTCTGACAGATTCTTGCAAATTCTCTATTGGCGTGTAGCATTGCCTTTGGCGATTCTGCTCAAAATGATTCTCCCTTCTTACTTGACTTCTCAATCCATCTCTCCTCATATCTATGTTTCGTTATGCGCATTTCTAATTTGGGGAATGGGGGTATGCACTTGACTAAGGGAGCCACAACATATAGTGTTTTGGCCCATGGAAGACTACCCCAGGTCATTGGCAGAGTTCGAAGCCCGTTTCTCGACAGAGGAGCAGTGCCGTGATTACCTGTTCCGACGCCGCTGGCCAGAAGGTTTTCGGTGTCCTCGCTGTGGGCATGGCAGGGCTTGGCCGATTGGCAAGAGTCTGTTCGAATGCGGGTATTGTGGATATCAGTGCTCCGTCACTGCTGGTACGATCTTCCATGACACCCGTAAGCCTCTCACCCTGTGGTTTCGAGCTATGTGGTGGGTGACTTGCCCACGAACAGGGATGAGTGCAGTGAGCCTGCAGGAGATGCTCGGACTGGGGAGTTACAGGACTGCTTGGGCATGGCTTCACAAGCTACGCCGCGTGATGGTGAGACCAGACCGAGACCGGCTGTCCGGAAGTGTTGAAGTGGACGAGACCTATCTGGGGGGTCTAGAAGAGGGGCTCTGTGGAAGGCAAGTCTGTAGCAAAGCCCTAATCGTCGTTGCTGCGGAAGAGGCTGGCAAGGCCACGGGAATGATACGGATGCGTCGGATAGACTCCGCATCCGGCAAGGAGTTACACGGCTTCGTCACCGGTGCCATTGAAAAGGGCAGCGTGCTGCACACAGACGGATGGAGCGGATACCGCGGCTTGGACCAAAAGGGCTATGTGCACGAAGTGACTCCGCTGCGCGGCAGAAAGCATGCCGCTACCGAACTCCTTCCACGCGTTCACCGCGCCATATCGCTCTTGAAGCGTTGGCTCTTGGGTACTCATCATGGCGCAGTAAGCCACAAGCATCTCGATTACTACCTCGACGAATTTACGTTCCGATTCAACCGGCGAACTTCACGACAAAGAGGCAAGCTGTTCTTCCGATTGGTTCAACAAGCGGTCGTCGGAGAACCGAGAACATACAGATCGCTTATAGGGAATCAAGGCAAAGAGAACTCAAAACAGTGACCACAACATATTGTGGTCACCTGACTAAAGTGCATACCCCAAATTGGGGAATTACCTTTTCAACATTGATTTACGGCTATTTGTGTATCAATAGATCGACATGAGATAATACGCCAAAACTTCCAAAGGGGATCAAGTATACCCTTACAGGAGTGGCTAGTTTCTTTTGGATTTTTGTATTTCTTCATGCTTTTTTGCTTTTCATTCTTCCGGATCCGCATTGTAACGGTAGTTTTAACCGCGCGGTCTGGATCGAAAACCGAAACAGTGACAATCCCGATAATCCACGGGGACCGATGGCCGCAGACCTTCGGAAACGTCTTCTTCAGGAGAAACCGACCAAGGCTGAAGTACTAGCCATCCTCAGCGAACCAGACATGATGAGCGAGCGGAACAAATTGCGGCCGGATTTCCTTAGTTATGGCCTCGGCATGTGGAGCGGATTCCGAATCGATTACGACTCTCTTGATATTTACTTTGATGATCACGACCGCGTAAGCAAAGTGCTTATCGTACAGCATTAGATCCGATGTGATTGATGCGGTTCCCGTTGGTCACCGCATCCGCCAAGTCTTTTCCCAGGATTATGATTGTGGTGCGCGGGTTTCCCTGTGGTCAAATCGAACCGCATTGGTTATTAAGATGTGCCAAGACCCAGACTGAACAGTTGTAACAATGAAACTGATATTGGCCGTTTTGCAGCTCCTGATAGTCCTTGCCCTTGTGCCTGTCTCCTGGGATTGGCGAGCCCCCTTTCTCCCGAGCGTCCGCCATTTGTTGCTCGCGGGAATGGTTGCTTTGCCGGTGATTGTTGTCATCGGCGAAATCTGGATATTGCGAACTTCGCGTCCCGGACAGCGAGTGCTCAAGACAATAAGCACGTTTGGATTGATAACAGCCGTTGCGGTGTTGATTACCACTCTGACTTTGGAAGCCCACTTCCGCAGGTACGCCACCAGGTCCTGCGCGCAGATCCCGCTCGATTGGAAAAGCTGGGGCGACATTTTATCGTCGGCTATCGAAGTCTTGAGGAAGTTCGGGAACTGATCAAACTAAAGGCTATCGCCGGTATCTTCGTTACGACCAGTAACGTTAACGGCAAAAGTTTTACCGAGATCCAAAAAGAAATCCGATCCTTTCAAAACGTACGAAAAGAACAGGGCCTAGCGCCTCTGTGGATAGCTACGGATCAGGAAGGCGGTATGGTCTCCCGATTGTCTCCGCCGCTGACCCGCCTAGCGTCACTTGCGGAAATTGTGAAACGCAATACGGACATTGCCCAACTCAAACAAGGGGTCCGACATTTTGCAACCAAACAGGGGCTGGAACTCGCAGAGCTCGGAGTTAATCTGAATTTCGCTCCGGTGGTGGATTTGAACCATCAGATCGTTAATCCTAACGATCGATATTCACGGATTTTTGAGAGGGCCATTTCAGGCGATCCTACAGTCGTGGCTCAGGTGGCTGAATGGTACTGCGCCGAATTGGAAAAGGCAGGCGTCCGATGTACACTGAAGCATTTTCCAGGTTTGGGCAGAGTATTTGAGGACACCCACCTCGATCATGCTAGCCTTACAACTTCCGTGGCAGAGCTGACAAAGACCGATTGGGTGCCGTTCCGCACAATGATGGCGCAGAGCAAAGCTTTCACCATGCTTGGTCATGCGAGATTAACAGCTGTAGACAGTGATCGGCCAGTCTCGATGTCGCCTCCTGTAATCGCTGGCCTTTTACGTGGCGAATGGAAGCACGATGGCGTGCTGATCACAGACAATTTCAGCATGCTTGCAGTCTACCGCAGCAAGATCGGCATGGACAACGGGAGCATCGATGCCTTGAATGCAGGGGTTGATTTGATCCTGATCAGCTATGATCCTGATCAGTATTATCGTGTGATGTATGCTTTGCTCCAAGCCGATCAGCGTGGGAGGCTCGACCAAAAGGCCCTTCAGTTGAGTGATCGGCGGCTGGTTCAAAACATGACAAATCTGAGAAAGTTGTCTACAGGAGATTATAGCAGTGGCCAAAAATAGTGTCTGTTTCCTCGTCATTCCTGCGAAGCCAGGAATCCAGAATCGGACCCCGGATCAAGTCTCAATGCTGTTGAATCGGATTAATTCCCCGGATCACGCCGCAGGTGTGATCGTCACCCCGACGAACGTCGGGGTCCAGTATTAGCGTTTCGCTGCATTGAAAAACCTGGATTCCGGCTTCCGACGGAATGAAGACAGGCGGTCTGCGTTCGTGGATTGACGGCTTAAGTCAACAGCCTTGGGATCAAGTTCGGGGTGACGGGTCGCCCTCCCCGGAAACTGGATAAAACTTTTGGCAATTTGTATACCATCTCTTATAGGAGCTTAACTGCAGGAGACGAACAGGGGCACTATCCGCCAGGCGTGTACGGTATCTCGATCTAATCAACACGCAAAATCACGGCAAAGCTGTTAAATACTACCCAGACATCATCTTTTTCTTTGATTCCGAGCTTGCGCCTGCTCTCTTCGGTCACGAGGGAACACAAGTCTGTCCCATCCTGGATTCGAACAGTAAATTCGGTTGTAAGTTTTCCCCGGACTATTTGAGTGACCTGACCGTGAAACATATTCTCTGCAGTGCACAATGGCTTTGTCTTTGCTTTCTGCAATATTACCCAGGGAGCTTTTACCTCGGCAGTTATCAATGATCCTACTTTGATTCCCAGCCTTTTGAGGCTGTTGTTTGTAATCACTGTGGTCACGATGTCGCCCCCAACGGTGACAAGTTCGACCTGGGACTGGATGTCTCCCTCCAGTATTGTGCTGATTTTGCCGAAAAACGTGTTCCTGGCACTTGTTTTCCTTCTGCTTTCCTTTTCGATGAAATGCCGCTCCACCTCATGGATGTCTTCGTCGGAAAAAGCGACCAAAGATGCTGTGAGGTTGGGAGTCGAATGACCGAGGACCCTTTGGACTACCGGCAACGGCATGTTGCACTGCATAAGCTCGATTGCCCGCGCACGACGAATGGCATTGGGGGAACCAAGGTCCTGTGCAAAACCGCAGGCCACAGATCTTTCATAGAACTTGCGTCTGACATGCCCTGCGTCCACCTTCAACGAGAAACCGGTCTCTCCTGCGACCGCGGGATCATTCATCGCGTCCTGTATTTCGGACATCAATTCGGATGAAATCTGTACCTCACGCTGAGGGCCGCCTTCCATCGCGACATCACCATAGCGGACAACTCGTCTGGCCACATCGATGTTCTTGCTAAGATCAAGGCCCAATACTTCATTGAGCCGTGCGCCAGTATAACGAATCAAAAGAAATATCAGCACAATACGTTTTCTGGACGGCGCAAGTCTGCTCGTACAGGATCCTCTGCCCACGAGCGGAAGGACTGTTCCAACATTGCCAGCTCAGTAGGATCGAGGCATCGAGTCTCCCGCGAAACTTCATAGATACGGGCGGGGTTCAGAATGTTGGATTCTGCAGGTACGGCCGTGAGATTCCCCAATTCAGAGCTTTGATCCTTATCCTTGGTCATGGATTCCCTTCTGGCCTTCACGGATCATAATCATTCCCGATTGCAGACTATTATCACATCGTATGCCCATGCCCAATAGTGTGGGCAAAAAAGCGCTTGACAGGGATCCAAAAGTCCCTCTATCATATTGACACGAGTTTATTTAAAAACGTGTCATAAGTCAATGACGGATATTTTGGCTTAGATTCCTGCTATGGCCTTAACTTACAAGGGGGCCGTGTCATGCTTCCGAAGAAGATCCTGTTTTGCACTGACTTCTCAAGAAATAGTGAGCCCGCCAGGAAATTGGCAGCGGAATATGCCAAGGCTTTCGGAGCTAACCTCCTCATTGTGCACGTGATCGATTCGACCACTTTTCCCAGCTATGTGGATTGGATAGGCGAGGAACTCGAACAGATTTTCCTCCGGACGGAAGCTGCTGCCAAGGTTCGACTCAAATCATTGACTAGAAAGTGCGGACAAATTCTAGGGGGAGTCAGGACCTTCTGCAGAATTGGTTCGCCTGCTGAGGAGATTGTATCCCTGGCGGACGAACGATCCGTTGATCTAATAGTAGTCGGGACTCATGGACGAACAGGGGTCAAACACTTGGTCATGGGGAGCTTAGCGCGAAGCGTTTTGAAAAAGGCTCACCGGCCGGTGCTGATAGTGGAGGCTGCGTTGAGTGGCGCTGAAACATCAGAGGGGACTCATGAGGTGATCTCTCTGAACTCAGTTCGACGTCTGTGACTTGACGCTTCAGAAGCTCGATTTCAGATGGTCCGAACGGCCTAGCGATTGAGTCAACGCATGTGATTGGCTGTTCGAGAGCCAAGGGATTGCCATAGATAACCGAGCACAACGCCCATAATAATCCTGCAGTTTTGGAGGCTGCTATGACTTTTCCAGTTTCAGGAGTAGAGACAGCCATTTGGGTACCCCCTCTTGTGGGCTTCGTCATTTCCTTTTTCACATCAATGGGAGGCATCTCAGGAGCATTCCTGATCTTGCCTTTTCAAGTAAGCGTGTTGGGCTTTACCAGCCCTGCAGTGACCCCAACGAACCTTGTCTTCAATGTCGTGGGCATTCCGAGCGCAGTGTACAAGTATTTTCGTGAAGGGAGAATGAACTGGCCGCTGGCGTGGAATATTATTGTGGGTACTTTTCCAGGGCTGTTCATAGGAGGGATCATAAGGATAGTCTACTTGCCCGACCCAAAACCGTTCAAATTATTTGCAGGCTGCGTTCTATTGTACATTGGCAGTCGAATGCTTTATCAGGTGATCGCTCAACGAGGTCAGCAAACAGCGGCTAAAGCTGCTGAGACAAAGATGCGTCAGCAGAATGCAGAAAAATGCGAGGCTGCGCTTAATCCCAGTCAACCTGCCATACGAACCATAAGTTGGTCGCTCTCACGGACTGAATACGAATTCTTTGGTGAATGCTTCAGTTTTCATACGACAGGCCTCTTCATTTTGTCACTGGTTGTAGGGCTGGTGGGTGGAATATACGGCATAGGCGGAGGGGCGATCATCGCTCCTTTCATCGTGACCTTTTTCCATCTTCCTATCCACACCATAGCAGGGGCAACCCTCATGGGGACTTGCGTTACCTCGATAGGCGGGGTGTTGTTTTACCCTCTCATCGGACCTTTCTTTGCCGCTGCAGGCCAGGGGGTGTCCCCGGACTGGCTCCTCGGTTTTCTGTTCGGAATAGGCGGGTTCGTGGGAATGTATCTAGGGGCTTCCGTCCAAAAGTACGTTCCCGGGGCAATGATCAGACCGGCCCTGGCGGTCATAATCAGCGTAGTTGGCTTGAGATATGTGATAGGTTATTTTGTCTGAAATATTGAAGAAACGGAGACTTTAGAGATTCTCAAATATAATGTCGGTTTACCAGGCGAAACGATTGGAAGATTGTCATGGACAATTCCAGATAATCGAATAAGACTGTAAGCCGGCGAACTGCCCCAATATCGGTAAAGTTGAAACATGATCCTTTCTCGATTGTCAAATTAGTTCATGTCAGTCTGTGAATATGGCCCCAGATATCCCTAGATTCGCGGGTCAAGAAAAGTAAAAAACCTCGTTGCCCCTGAGGTTTCAGGGGGATAGAATGCTTTTACCACGAAGAATCTATCACCAACGAGGTGAAGCGAGTATGGCACAAGGTCTTCTTCCATTCCAGTATGAAATAGAAAAGAGAGACGGGGGGCTCACAGCGCTTGCGGGGCTGCCTGCATACGTGGAATTCGCTCATGCGATGGGTTTAGGGCGCCTCATATCCGAGCATGTTCGGGTTCGTCAGGGTAATCAGGGCTGGACGGACGAACAGATGGCGCTGCCGCTGATCTGGTTGAATGTCGCGGGAGGAGACTGCGTTGACGATGTCAGGTACTGGAGAGTGACGAGGGGTTTCTGTCGATTTCTTCGGGAGATTGAGGGCTATGGTCGAACGGGTTCGGAAAAGCGGGCGCTGAGAAGACGGTGGCGCAAAGCAAGGACCCGGACAGTGCCGTCTGAGACCATTATCCGTGAGTGGCTGGCGTGTTTTCACGATTTCGAGCAGGAGAAGCAAAAGGAGCCCCATAAGGCTTTCATTCACCGGCCCACGGAGCATCTGATGGGTTTGATCGAGTGCAATGCGGGCTTTGCGGCAGAGATGCAGAGGAAATCTCCGGAGACCACGGCTACCGTGGACATGGACGCAACCGTGTCACAGACGCACAAGAAGGAGGCGGAATATTGTTACCTGAAATACAAGGCGTATCAGCCGCTGAACTTTTATTGGGCCGAGCAGCGACTCATCCTGTTCAGCGAATTCCGAGACGGCAATGTTCCCGCCAATTATGATCTTCTCCGTGCATTCGAGCAAACGTTGGGGTTTGTGCCCTCTGGCGTGAAGACGGTGTATCTGCGTTCGGATGCGGCAGGATATCAAGAGGATCTCCTCAAATACTGCGCTGAGGGGAAAAATAAACGATTCGGGACCATAGGTTTCGCTGTGGGAGCGCCGGTGAACGAGGCATATCGGCAAGCAGTGGCAGATGTAGCGGACGAGGATTGGCAGCCTTTGTATCGAGAGTTGAAGGGGAAGCTGGTGGATACGTGCCAGGAGTATGCTGAAGTCTGTTTCGTGCCCACGTGGGCTGGGCGCAAGAAGCACGGTCCGGAGTATCGGTATCTTGCGATTCGTGAACCCCTCGAACAGCAGGCCCTCCCCGGCCTGGATGATCAGCTGAGTTTGCCGTTTCAGACCATGAATTGGGGGAGAGTGAAGTACAAGGTTACGGGCATTGTGACGAACCGAGACTGTGCGGCCGATGAACTCATCTGGTGGTATCGAGGCCGGTGCGGGAAGTCTGAAGAAGCGCATTCGATCATGAAGGAGGACCTGGCAGGAGGGAAGTTTCCTTCCGGTCTTTTTGGAGCCAATGCCGCATGGTGGCAGATCATGATTCTTGCGTTCAATCTGAATTCGGCCATGAAGCGCTTGGTATTGGGGGGAAGCTGGGTAAATCGTCGTCTCAAGGCGATTCGCTTCTGGCTGATCAAGGCGCCGGGACGTGTGCTCACACACTCTCGACACCTTATCGTTCGGCTGGTTGGGGGGCATGCGTCGAACGAGATACTTCTCGAAGCGCGAAGGAGGATGATGTGCCTGTGCGATTCGGGCTAAGACAAAGCGCGGGGGCAAAGTGGGGCTGGGAGGGGGCTGAGAAGAGCCGGGGGGAATAGTTTGCTCAGAAAACAGCCCGAATCAGGGGAAGGGACATACATTTTGAGCAGTCGCCCAGTCAGACCTCATCTATGGGCCTCACTGCCGACGTGAACTCATTCATTTGGTACCTCGGAACCAAATACCGGCGACATGACAAAACTAGACCGTGGATTATGGTATCCGGTCTTTCTTTTCTTTTTTTGTAAAGAATAGTAGATTGAATTAAGATGTTCCGCCGGTACTGGAGGATGACATGAGCGACATCAGGTTCGGCCGATGGGGCAGCCTCCTAAAGGACTGCAGACAGTGTAGCGAAACAACAAATCTCCAGGACAAACAACTTCCTTCGCAAAAAGCGTTTCCTGAAAATATCGTGGCTTTGATGAGCGGAAAAGGTTTCCTCCTATTTGACGAGGAATTCAATTTCGTGCCCATGATACGAGAATACGTCGCACAGATTCAGGCCAAATATTGTTGCGGAAAGTGCATCACAGGAATCAAGGGTTCCAAAATACTGCTGCTTACCCTCGACAGGATGATGCAAGGAAAAGGATCTGAATCTGATCTGGATGTTCTCGGGCGGATGGCTGATATTCTCAACGATGCGGCCAAATGCTCCGTATGTCAGAGTGCCGGCGAGCTCCTGAAGGACGGGCTTAATTACTTTCGAGAAGACTTCCTCGGTGTAGTCGAAAAGGGGATCTCGGATCAGTCTGTTCGTTATTTAGGGAAAATATCTGCTCCGTGCATGAACGCCTGTCCTTGCCACATCAACATTCCCGGATATGTAGAAATGCTCCAAGAGCTTCGTTACGAGGAATCCCTGGGGATTATCCGTAAGGAAATGCCGCTCCCCGGAATAACCGGCCGGATCTGCCCGGCTCCATGTGAAAAGGCTTGCAGTGTAGCCAACATGGGAGACGTGGCCATTCCAATCAAGACATTGAAGAGGGTCGCTGCTGACTATGAAATGTTTCATCGTCTCGAGCCTCCCCTGAAAAGAATTGAATTGACGGGAGCGCCCGTTGCCGTTGTAGGCGCGGGACCTGCAGGCTTGTCTGCGGCATACTATCTTAATCGACTCGGGCATCCGGTGACTATTTTTGAAGCGCTTCCGCTGTCCGGCGGCATGGTGAGCGTGGGCATACCTCCGTATCGTCAACCCCGCGATGTCCTCCAGAGAGAGATAGCGATTATAGCGGGCCTTGGAGTTAAGCTTGAGTTCGGCGCCAGGCTGGGCAAGGATTTCACCATTCAAGCTTTGCTCAACAATGGATTCAGATCGGTTTTTCTGGGAATTGGTTCACACAAGTCGTCGGGCTTGGGCCTCAAGGAGGAGAATGAAGGAATAAAAGGGGTTTATTCCGGAGGCATCGACTTCCTGCGAGACGTCAACTTGGGCCGTGAAGTCGAAGTAGGCGAAAAAGTGATAATCGTAGGCGGCGGCAATACTGCTATTGACTGCGCTAGAACCTGTCTCAGAATGGGCGCTTCAGAAGTGACGATAGTCTATAGGCGCACCGAACGAGAAATGCCGGCTGACCTTGAAGAAGTTGAGGATTCCCGTGAAGAAGGTATAAACTTCCTTTTTCTGACTCAGCCTGTGTCCATACTCTCGGAGGAAGGCCGAATGACTGGTCTCAAATGTATTCGGATGGAGCTTGGCGAGCCCGATCCATCAGGAAGAAGGCGTCCAGTTGCTGTGGAAGGATCTGAATTCGATCTTCCCGGCGATACCTTGATTCCCGCTATTGGCCAGATTGCGGATCTGGACTGGCTCTCTCCTGAGGATGGAATAGAATTCACGCGACGAGGGGCGATAAAGGTAAATCCCTCGACGATGATGACTTCTCGTCCGGGTGTGTTTGCGGCAGGAGACGCTGTCAGCGGCCCCTTGACGGTGGTTCACGGATTGGCTGGAGGGAAACGAGCTGCTCACATGATCCATCAGTATATGACTACAGGATCATGTTCGCCTACGGAACAGCAGTGGATGGACGATCTCATAGGGAATATCGAAAAAGATCATGGCGTATTGGTGACTGCGCGAACACCGAATCGAGAAGGCGGAACAGTTGTCAGAAAAAAATTGGACGCAGGAGAACGAATAGCGAATTTTCTCGAAGTGGATTCGGGATTCACCCAAAGAAGTTCCTTCATCGAGGCAAGCCGATGCCTCAGGTGTTTTCACCTTGTACTTGCCGCGGTGAAATGACGGGTTGCCACGGACGGTGGCATCTTTAAGCATTAACTTTCCCGGGATAGAGAGGCCCAAGTCGAATATGTCATTACGAGCGAAGCGAAGCAATCTCGTCAGTGGCAGTTGCACGAAAGGAAGATTGTTTTGTCGCCTTGCTCCTCGCAATGACGACTATCCCCATGCTTACGGTGCGCTCGCGTATTCGCCTGCGATCGGTGACAAAACGGCAGACCTACGGACGGACCGCGAACGACTATAGCTTCAATCAGTCCTCACCTCATCAATCAGAAGGATGGGAAACAATGCCGACACTCACCATTGACGACCTAGAGGTTACTGCACCCGAAGGGACCACCATATTTGAAGCAGCAAAGAATGCCGGCATATGGATACCTACGCTTTGTTATTATTCCAAGATTAGTCCATCGGATTCGTGTCGGATGTGCGTCGTGGAGATCCATGGCGTGCGTCGTCCGGTGACGTCCTGCAACACTATCGTTTCGGATGGAATGAAGGTCCGAACAGATGCTCCTAAGTTGAGATCCATCCGTGAAGAAGTCATGAAGCTTGTACTGATGGATCATCCGCTGGATTGTCCCACGTGCCCGGCAGCAGGGGAATGCGAGATTCAAAATTTGACATATCGGCTGGGCATTTCAGGAACAGATTTCCAAGTGGAACGCCGCAGCCTACCCACTGTCGAAGATTGGCCATTGATAAGGTACGATCCCAATTTATGTATAACCTGTCTCCGCTGTGTGAAAGTGTGTCATGAGGTAATAGGCGCCGGAGCCCTGAAGTTGGCTGAAGTGGGTTACAACGCCCGAATAACCACGCATGACGGCGAGGTTCTTGATTGCGATTTTTGCGGCGAGTGTGTAGAAGCATGCCCTTCCGGCGCTATGTCAAACAAGATTCGCTCGTGGGCGCGCTCGTGGGAGCTTAGGAAGACCCCTACAGTTTGTCCTTTGTGTTCCGCAGGGTGCCGCATGGAGGCAAATGTCAAGGACAGCAGAATCTTCAGGATAACGACCAATCCGGAGAGCCACAATCGGGGTATTCTGTGCGTAGGGGGAAGATTCGGGTTTGATTTCGTCCATCACGAGGACAGGATACTGACGCCTCTGCTGAGGCAAAATGACGAACTCAAGCCCGCGTCCTGGGATGAAGCGCTGAGATTCACGGCTGACGGCCTGAAGAGAATAATTCGGGAATCCGGTCCTGAAAGTGTTGCAGGACTGGCTTCGCCTCGACTGACAAACGAAGACTGCTATGCGTTTCAAAAGTTCTTCAGGACTGTAATCGGCTCCAACAACATCGATAGTGAAGCGAGATTCAGTTTTTTGAGGGTGCAGCGCGCCTTTCGAATTGACGTGCGGCCCGAGCGGCGCTTCCGGCCGAATAGACAATTTTTTGGAGACCGGAGCAATCCTTCTGATCGGCGTAGACCCTCTGGAGGAGACTCCAGCGATAGGGTGGAAGGTCAAAGCCGCCGCCAGACGTTACGACAGTGACCTGTGATCGTGGTGAATTCCCGAAAGACCAGCCTAGACAAGTTTTCCAGAGTGAGCTTGAGAATCAGGCCTTACTCCGAAAGCGAACTGGTCCTGGGGATCATGAAAATCATACTGGACCTGGACTTGTGGGACAGAAAATTCGTGCGGGACCAGACCGTGCATTTCCTTCCTATGAAGAACCTTCTTGACAAGATTTCACTTAAGGGCATTCTGAAGAGAACAGGCATTGCGGGCGAAGACCTGGAACAGGCAGCGCGGCTGCTGGCCGAGGCCCCGAAGGCGTCCATCTTGTTTGGGGGAGATGTCATTCAGCAAGAAAATGGCCTGCAATGCGTGATGAATATAGTGAATCTAGCCTTGCTGACGGGAAATCTAGGAAAACGCGACGCGGGAATTTACCCGATATTCGAAAAAGGGCAACATGCTCGGCCTTTGTGATATGGGGGCATTGCCCGAGTACCTGCCGGGATATCAGGACACCGCGTCAGCTCGTGACCTTTTGAAAGTGTATGGAAAACCGGCATTCCTTACACAAAAGGTCGGACGGTGCCCGAAATTATTGGCGGTCTTGAGACCGGCGATGTGCGAGCCGTTTATGTGGCAGGGGCGGATCCTCTGACCGATTATCCGCATTCAGGGCGCCTCGCCCGGGCTCTCAAGAAAGCAGAGCTGCTCGTGGTGCAGGATATTTTTCCCAGTCCGACTGCCTTGATGGCTCACTGCGTTTTTCCAGCAACCTCTTTTGTCGAAAAGGAGGGGACCATCACCAACATCGAACATCGCGTTCAAAAGCTCAATCAGGTAATACCGCCATTGGGGCAGACTATGCCCGACTGGAGCATTCTCGAGGAAGTGTCAAAGGCAATGGGTCACCCAATGGGATTTTTCCGCGTGGCGGACATATTCAGAGAGATAACTCGGACCGTACCTTTCTATAAAGGCCTGGACTTGCGCGATCTCGAGGGAGAAGGAAAAATACTACTCCTTTCTTCTGAGGAAGGACGATCCATGAGCCCCAGAGCCTATTCCTTCGCCCCTGTCAGGACGTGGGAGTTCCCCGAAGCGCCCGACGCAGCAGATTATCCTTTTGAGATGATGGCAGGTCGTTCCATGTTTCATTTCGGTTCAACGTCCACAAGATCAAAAAACCTGCTTACTTTGTGCCCTAGGGGCTACCTGGAAATAAACTTACAAGACGCGGCCCGAACTTGAAATCGCGGAAGGCCAATTTGTGCAAGTGAGTTCCCCGGCAGGGTCTTTCACTGCTCCAGCCAGAATCTCGGGCAAGATTGGTCAGGGAATGGTGTACGTTCCCACTAACTTTCCGGATCTCGGTGTATATCGTTTATTTCAGGAGAACACCACCGTGTGCAGGGTCAAGCTGACCCCTTTGAAAAATAAAACAGGTAAGGCAGGGTGATTCGTGATTTCCGGCAAGGCTGTCATGAGAAGGCCCTGGCGGCATTCATCTCGGTTTGAAAAATAATAAGGAGGTTTGCATGAACGCCCGGGGAAAACCAAAGGCAAGAGTACCTCGTGGTCGATGACGAGCAAATTGTGCATGAAAGCATCCAGAGAATCCTCGAAGAAGAAGGATATCGGATTGTGAAGGCTCTAAGGGTCGACCAAGCATTGGAGAAGTTAAGAACCGAACGCTTCGATCTTGCGCTTACCGATCTAATGATGCCGGAACGCAACGGAATGGAGGTTGTTGAGGCCATAGCCAAGAACCATCCGGACATTGGAGTCGTTATGTTCACCGGATTCGCCACCGTCGATTCGGCAGTGGAGTCCATGAAACTGGGCGCTCTAGACTATCTACCCAAGCCATTCACGCCTGAAGAACTGCTCGAAGTCACAAATAGGGCCCTCGGAAAAGTAATCAAATTACGAAGAGACAGAGAAATCGAGCAAACCTACGCAGACGCGGAAAACGCCTTGCGATCAAGCCTGGATCTTAAAGAAGTCCTGAATCTTATCTGTTCGAGCGTCGTCAAGCTGTTTCGTGCGAAAGGAAGCGCAGTATTCGTGTTCCGGAAAAGAGATGAGGCCCTTGAACTGGCATCTTCGTGCGGGCTGAGCGAAGATTACGCCAAGAAAGGTGTGATCGAAGCCAACAAAAGCATATCCGAAATGCTGCGATCCGGAAAGCCAGTTACAGTGGAGGAAGCGGATTTTTCAGCCAGCCTCCAGTATCCGGCAGAAGCCAAAAAAGAGAACATAACCTCCATCTTGTCGATCCCGCTGAAGCTCGAAGATACAGTGTTCGGTGCTCTCAGGCTCTACAACTCCGAAAAACGAACATTCGACGACGAAGAAATGGACCTTCTACTAAAATTTGCCGAACAGGCGGCTCGCGCACTTGAAAATGCTGTTGCGTACGAACGGGTCCGCACCGACATTGAGGGGTTGAAGAAATATCTCCCCAAGTCGCCACCTCAAAAAACAGGAGAAGGCTGAAAGTCGCTTCAAGGAGAAGACAAATCTTTCAATAGGCTAGTGAGCGGACAGCATTTCCGAAAGAATTGAAAACTTATCACTTTGAATCGGGCTCGGCCGCTGACAGCGCCTCATCATTCTTTGTCAGGAGTGGATCAAATGGAAAAACGCAAGGGAAAGATTTTGGTTTTGGATGATGAACAGATCGTTTTGGACAGTGTGAGCCGCATTCTCGAAGAAGAAAATTACGAAGTCAAGGCTACCCGTAAGGGATGGAAGCACTTGAGATATTGAAACAAGGCGGCTTTGACATCTTTGTCACGGACCTGAAAATGCCGGGAATGGATGGCCTACAAGCGATGGAGTCACTTTCGGAGATCGATCCAGACCTCTCGATGATTATGTTTACAGCGTATTCTACTGTGGATTCCGCGGTGAAAGCCATGAAGCTCGGCGCTGTGGACTATATGAGAAAACCCTTCACTCCGGATCAGCTCATGGAATCTGTGAACAAATCCATGAAGGATCGCAAAACCCGATTCGAAAAAAGATACAGAGAAGACACGTTTGAGGAACTCAAAAAAGCCATTTCTTCCACATTGAATTTGAAAGAAGTCCTCAATCTGATAGTTCAGGGTGTGGTGAAGGTAATGAAAGTAAAAGGCAGCACTTTGAGTCTGCTCGATAAGAAGCGGGAGAAGCTCAGGGTATTTGCACATGACGGCCTTAGCAGCGAATATGTGAACAAAGGTCCTCTTGATTCCTCCAAAAGCATTGCTGAAACGATCATGAACGGAAAACACGTCTGGATTAAGGATGTCGCAGTAGACCAGCGGGTTCAATATCCCAGGGAGGCGCTGCGTGAGGGCATAAAATCGATACTTAGTGTGCCTTTGATCGTCAGAAATAAAGTTATTGGAACCCTTCGAGTCTACACCGGGGAGGTCCGGTCATTTTCCGACGAGGAAATAAAATTCCTTTACGGCTTTGCCGAGCAGGTGGCATACGCCATAGAGAACGCCCGTTCCTATGAAGATGTCAAAGATGAGTATGAGGCCCTTCGCGACGACCTCTGGGAATTTTTTGACAGACATGGCTGGCTCTAACAGGCTGGGAATCATGAGGGGCCCGGCAATTCTCCGGGTTCCCCGGAAATCACAAAAATTGTCATGAACTCAACCAGCGGTTCGGAAAGCATGGACCGATCCGGCGGCCAGGGGACCGCACAGTCGGGGCTCGAGAAAGCAGCTCCCATCACGTCCAGGCAGTCCGGCTGGATCCTGAACACTCTCGGAAAGCTCGAAAACCTGCTTCCAGCGTTTATCCGACCAAAGCGTAGTATCCTGCTCTCCTTCAAGAACCGAATACTATTAAGCACCCTTTTGATTTTGATAGGAGTCGTAGTCATAATAGGCGTGAGCCTTCAGATCACTGTTTTTCCAAAACTGGGAGGGGATGCTACGGCAATCAGCTACTTGAAGATCATACATTTTCTTGCCAGCGTTGTTGTAATAGCCATAAGTTGGCTTTTTATCGAATTGATTTCCAAAAGGATAGTCTTTCCTCTAACTGAATTGACCAAGCGTGCTGATCAGATAAGCCGCGAGGCAGGCGCTTCCAACATCAGTCAGAAAATTGACGAAGAAAACAATGGCGCTATTGGAGATGAAATCGATCAGCTAACGTCCTCTTTTAACCGCATGCTGGTTCACCTGAAGGCTTCGGAAGCACGTCTCAGGGAATCCGAGGAGAAATATCGTTTCATTTTCGACAATGGCCCGTCTCCCATATTCGTATTTGACACGGGAAACCACCATGATCCTGGATGTGAATGCCAGGGCAGAAGAAGAATACCAGTTCACGCGAGGAGAATTGCTCACCATGGGCTTCGCGGATCTTGGTCTCGATAGAGATCGAGCCGCAACTGTGAGCCGTTTACAGCAACTTTTCTCAACGGAAGTAACTTTGCTTCCGGTGATTCAGCACAGACGCAAAGACGGATCGCTTTTCATGGTAAATTACCAAGCTTCTCTGATAACTTACAGAAACCGACCCGCAATTATAGCGGCCGTATGGGATGTCACAGAAAGGCTCGAGAAGCACGCGATGCTCATTCAAGCAGGGAAAATGGCCACCCTCGGTGAAATGGCTACAGGGATAGCCCATGAATTGAACCAGCCATTGAATGTCATCCGGCTCGGCTGCGATTATATGACCAAAATCATGAAGACCGGAGGAGTGCTCTCAACGGAAAACCTTAAGAATGTCAGCAAAGAACTCACGGCCAGCGTGGAACGCGCATCCAAAATCATTAATCATCTGAGGCTATTCGGGCGTAAGACTGATGGCATGACGGTTCCCATTGAGCTGAACGAACCCATACGCAATGTGTTTACTCTGCTGGGCACCCAATTGCAGGCAAGGGGTATCCTATGGGAACTCGACCTGGCAGACAATCTACCGAAAATGATGGGCGATGAAAATAGGCTTGAGCAGGTATTTATCAATCTTCTATTGAATGCCAAGGATGCAATTCTTACCACAGATACTGAAACCACGGAGCCCGACCACGAAAAGCTGATACGGGTAAAATCTTATCTTGAAGATGACAGAATTGTCGTCACAGTATCCGATACCGGGCCTGGAATACGAGGCCATCTGAAAGAAAAGATTTTCGAGCCGTTCTTCACCACGAAAAGAATAGGAGAAGGCACGGGGCTTGGGCTGTCGATCAGTTATGGCATCATCAAGGAACATCAAGGAATTATAGAAATCGACCCTCACCAAAAGAAGGGTGCAACCTTCCGTATAACATTTCCTAGAGCGGAGACCCTGTTATGACGAAAATCCTGTTGGCGGACGATGAAGAAAGCATACGAAATCTCATGCGCATGACTCTGGAGTTGGACGGTTATGAAGTTTCGATGGCGGAGGATGGTCTGAAAGCTCTGGAGATTTTTCAACGAGAAAAGCCTGAACTGGTACTGCTTGACGTTAAAATGCCGGGAATGAGCGGCATTGAGGTGTTGGGGCAAATCAGAGCGACTGCTCCGGATACCGAAGTAATCATGATAACGGGCCATGGTGATATGGAATTGGCAGTAGAATGTCTGCGCAGAGAGGCATCCAACTTCCTCACCAAACCAATAAGTGAGGAATTGCTTTCATTGTCTCTGAAGCGTGCCATGGAAAAAATCGCTCTGAAAAACAAACTCAAAAGGTACACCCGCAATCTGGAGACACTCGTACGGGAAGCAAATGTAGAGCTGGAGCACGCATATCAATTCAGAGAGAACATCATCGAGAACTCACCGGACGCTATTGTCTGCATACGCAAAGGCGGAGAGATCACTATATTCAATTCTGCAGCGGAAAAACTGCTCGGTTACAGCAAGCATGAAGTCATCGGGAAAATGAATATAGTCCGCATATATCCGCCGGGAGATGCGAAGAGGATTATGAGGGACCTCAGGTCTGATGATTTTGGTGGTCCGGGTGTTCTTCAGAAACGGGAAGTTACGCTTCTTGACAAGAAAGGAAACGAGATTCCTGTGTACATCTCTGCAGCCATACTTTTCGAGGAAGGTAAAGAAGCCGGCTCAATGGGGATATTCACCGATCTCAGGGAAAAACATAAACTAGAGAGACAACTTCTTCGGTCCGAAAAACTTTCGTCTTTGGGCAAGCTTTCCGCGGGCATTGCTCATGAAATCAATCAACCGCTCACCGGAGTGCTCACTTTTGCCCATTTGCTGCTCAAGAAGTTCAAGAACGATGAAAAAACTCGCAAGGATCTTGAGATAATAGTCAGAGAAACCACTCGCATCCGCGGAATTGTCCAAGGCATCCTGGATTTTGCCCGCGAGACCCCCATGCAAAAAAAACCTCGGAGAATCGAGCAGGTGCTGGATCAGACTCTGGAGATCATTGTTCATCAGCAGCGGTTTTTCGGAATAGAGCTGGTAAAAAAATACGATCCTTTACTTCCTGAGGTTGTGATTGACTCAAATCTGATGGAACAGGTGTTCATGAATATCATCTTGAACGCCCTAGATTCCATGTGTGGCTCTGGAACGCTGACTGTGAAAACCGGGGCGTCCGACGGATGGGTTGAAATAGACTTGTCTGACACTGGAAAAGGCATGCCCGAAGAAATAATTGACAAGATATTTGATCCGTTCTTTACTACCAAAGACTCTACTGAAGGCATGGGAATGGGACTTGGGCTGGCAGTAAGTTACGGCATAGTGAAGAACCACAATGGTGACATTCAAGTCACAAGCAAACCCGGTAAAGGGACAACGTTCACTATTCGGCTCCCTCTCGACAATTCGTAACTGCAGAAAGAATTGACATCATTCCCGCGATGAACTAGATTTGACCCATGCGCCCGTAGCTCAGTAGGATAGAGCGCAACACTCCGGATGTTGAGGTCGAACGTTCGAATCGTTTCGGGCGCACCAAGGAATTCAAGAGGTTAGCCGCAATGTGGCTGGCCTCTTTTTGTTAAGGGATAACCCAGGGATAACAACTAGCCGTACAGGATTCTCCCGACTCGTGTAACATTTTGGCTTCATAACGGGCAAAATCTCCCAAACCTCAGTATGAGGTTGTGTCGCAATGCAAGACCTGAGCGAACTCGTTACGGATAGAAGAATTACCCGAATTACAAGTGGCTTAAGCACTTAAAATGAGTAGAGTTATCTAACAGGCCCCTGACAGTCTGCCCTTGACTCTTAAAATTAAGACAGCAGTATTGGTGGCGTGATCTTGCAAGAAGTTGCGGAAAAAAACAGAGCAGTCTCTATTCCCGAACATCCCCTATCTCCTTCCTGGAGAGCTTGGCTGTCTCGCAGTGAATTGTATGCCAAAAACCCCATGAGCAAACCGGGTTGGCTCGCTGTGAATGAGTGACAACTGGTCTTGTCCCAGCGCAGCGTGTTCTTGCCCCCCCTTGATCCGGTTCTCTATGTCGCCACGACCGCTGTACACCTTAACACTGTCAGGGCAGGGAGCTCAAAATTGGTCTCGACGATCCACTAAATTCCGCCATCAAGAAACTAGCTTCCGGCTGCTACTTGCAAGGAATTCTCCTGACGATCCACGAGCGGGACGACCGCTTGACTTCCAAGTGGTGCAATAGTAGTAAGGTCCTCAATCTCTGTCGAGGCTGGGACTGCTTCAGTTTTTGCGGTTCTGGCTGAATGAGGTTTAGACAGTACCTGGACAACGCGAGATCTGTGAACGTTGCAGTTATCACGCGTCGTACTGCATTTAGTTGGTGCCAGACCAAAAGGCTGGTTGTCCACTTACTTGATGGGTGATTTGAGTGAGCATAAGAAGACGAAGGCTCGTAGCGATAGTTCATGCAGATGTAAAAGGTTACAGCAGCCTCATGCAACAGGATGAATCCTCGACAATCGAGGGACTGATTCTTTCCCAAGACGGAATGAAAGGGTTGGCTCAGAAGCATGAGGGTCATGTTGTGGACACTGCTGGCGATGGGTTTCTTCTCGAATTCGTCAGCGCAGAAGGTGCGGTGCAATTTGCTTTGGATTTCCAAGAGGCCGTGAAGGCCCAGAATTTGAATGTGCCTGAACACCTCCAGATGCAATTTCGGATGGGAATTAACCTTGGTGAAGTGACTGAAGTCGGCAACAAGATCTACGGCAACGCCGTAAACGTAGCTGCCCGTTTAGAAGGACTGGCCATACCCGGAAGCATATGCATTTCAGAAACCGTCTACAACATAGTGAAGAAGAAATTGCCTTTGAACTATGAATGTTTGGTAGATCAAGCCCTCAAAAACATCACGGGGTCGATGCCAGCATACCGGATCCGCGCGACATCATCATCTGCGGAGGGCGAGGCTTCGACCACACAGGAACCCAAACGGGGACGGAATGCTCCCGGGCCTGAAAAGCTTCCTCCAGAGTTAAGAAAGGAATTCTCCGACAAAGATCGAAATACCTTCTTAAAACATTCTCTAGACATTATTGTCACCTACTTCCAGCAAGGACTGAAGTCATTGAGCAAGCACGATCCAACCATCGAGACAGGATTCGACGCGGTGACAAGCCAAAAATATCGGTTCGAAGATCTGTAGAGCGGGCGGACATAATAACAGGTGTCAAGTCTGGATCAGCAAACTGGGCTCTCAGAAGAACATTTCTTATAGAGACCTAGACTCCGATACAAACGATGAGCCTTCCATGAACGAATGGATTCATGCCGCAGATGACGGGTTCGCAATATACCTCACTGGTCTGATGGGGAAGTTGGGTACTAATTTATACTGTAGCAATTTGACTACCGAAGACGCCGCAAGAGTTCTCTGGGAAAGATTCACCGGTTCCTTACTTAATAAATGTTTGGCGTAGGGGGACGTTCAAGACTCATAGATTGGATCAACAGACTGTGATGAGGCACATTGAAATTGTGACGAGTCCTGATGCAGCCACTGACCTCACCCCACAGATCCGTTGGAGAGAGTAATGGACAAACCTCCTATGGAATTTGGAGCGCTCTTTCTGGTGAAATGGTTCAGAAGCTAAGAAGCGCCGCGGATTGGCTAACTGGCCGTGAAGCTCAGCGACGGCTATCCCAATTCGGCCCTAATCTTCTCACGCCTAAGAAGAGATCCGATACGATTACCCCCTGCTTTCCATATTCAAGAGCCCGATTATCCTTCTTCCTGCATGATCACGTGAATGCCCTCATAATTCTCGTAATTGCAGGTCTGCTGGAATTTCAGCCTCTGCCGCTTTCTTTTCTCCTCGTGCTGGGGGCGACCTTGCTCATTTACATTGTTTCAGCGGAATCGCTGAAGAAAGCTTTTTACTCGAGGGTAACGCCTTGAATGAACCTGAGTATCACCCGTTCCCTTGATTTTTCCCCGTTGCGGGTCTAAAGCAACAATGTAATAATACTTCTGTTCGCAAATTGTGGACTGCATTTCCGTTTCAACCGCCTTCAGGAACAATCACATGAAAGCCGAGATTGAAACCAAGGAGGACAGTCTGCCCCCCGCTAGAGAGCGGATCGAATGGCAGTCCAGTCCTGTCGCTGGCCAACTCAGTTTTCGATTGGAGTCCCCGAGATGCAAAAAAAGAAAGGTCCTGGACGCTTCGGTGTGCAAAGCCCCCGTACAGAGAAAACGCAAAGGAGTGGTGGTATACGTAAAGAGGCCATCGAATGTGCCGCTTCTGCTCTCGAATTACCAGGAGCCGCTGAAACTACGGGTAAAAAGAATCAAACGGACTTCCCCATAGTGGGGATCGGAGCTTCGGCCGGTGGCCTGGAGGCGTTCGAGCAGTTCTTTACCAACATGCCGCCCGACACTGGCATGGCTTTTGTCCTGATTCAGCATCTGGACCCCAGCCACAAGAGCATCCTGACCGATCTGATCCGGCGGTATACGTCTATGAAGGTCGTGGAAATCCAGGACGGCAGGAAGGTTGAACCGAACACGATCTTCGTGATTCCGCCAAATCGGTATCTTGGCATACTTCACGGCAAACTTCACCTCATGGAACCAACTACTGCGCCTGGGCATCGGACGCCTATCGATTTCTTCTTCAGGTCTCTGGCGGAGGACCAGAAGGAGAAGGGAATCTGCATCGTGCTTTCGGGAACCGGAACCGAGGGGGCTCTGGGGTTGAGGGCGATCAAGCGTGAGGGCGGCATGGCAATGGTGCAGAGCCCGGAGTCGGCAAAGTACGATGGCATGCCCAGAAGTGCTGTCGCTACGGAGTTGGCGGACTATGTCGTACCCGTTGATAAGATGCCGGAACAACTGATTGCATACGTTCAACAGGTATTTGGGAAGGGAACGGTAGCGCCGGCGAAGCCCGTCCCGAAAGAGACCGATCTACTGGAAAAGATATTCATCATTCTCCGGTCTCACACCGGCCATGATTTTTCCCATTACAAGCCGAATACCATCACCCGCCGGATCGAGCGGCGGATGGCAATCAACGGCATTGCCAATTTGTCGGGTTACCTTCGTCACCTCCAAGAATACCCTCTGGAGGCCCAGACCCTTTTCAAGGAACTCCTCATCGGAGTGACCAATTTCTTCCGCGATCCTGAAGCGTTTGAGATCCTGAAAGAAAAGGTCATCCCACAGGTCCTCGAGAATAGGAAGGGAGACAACCCGGTTCGGATTTGGGTCGCTGGCTGCGCCACTGGGGAAGAGGCCTATTCCATTGCGATATTGTTCCGGGATTACATGGATAGTCTGAAGAAGGAGTTCAAGGTCCAGGTTTTCGCCACAGACATAGACGCCGGCGCAATCGAGACAGCACGTGCGGGGCTCTATCCCAAAAGCATAGCGGTTGACGTTCCCGCTGAAACTCTGGGGCGTTACTTTGAGCAGGGAGACGGCTCGTACCGGATCAAGAAAAGCATTCGTGACATGGTGGTGTTTGCATTGCAAAACGTCATTGAGGACCCTCCCTTCTCAAAGACTGATCTCATAAGCTGCCGCAACCTGCTGATCTACCTCGGCCCAGAGGCACAGAAAAAGGTGCTTGGTCTGTTTCACTATTCACTGAACAAGGACGGTTTTCTCTTTCTCGGCTCATCTGAGACCATCGGCGACGGGACGAATCTCTTTTCCACCCTTGATCGAAAATGGAAACTGTTCAGACGCAAACATTCGAGGTTGCTTGACGGAAGAATGCGCGAGCTTCACGACCCGTATCCGGCCTATCCCAGAGACGCAACCGATGACGAGGGAGTTCCCAAAATAGTCCCGAAGGCCGGTTATCGTGAAGTTGCAGAAAAGATCGTCTTGGAGAGCTATGGTCCGGCGGGAGTAATCATAAACGAGAAATGCGAGATTCTTTATGTTCATGGGAGAACGGGGAAATACCTGGAGATCATATCAGGCGGGTTCAGCGGCAATATCCTCGGAATGGCGAGGGAGGGATTGAAACTGGAATTGGCCTCCACCATTCGACAAGCCATTGCCCAGAAGACGGAAATACGTCGCGAAGATTGCAGGTTAAGACCAACGGAGAGACTCAGGCCATCAATCTCGCCGTGAAGCCCATCCTGGAACCGGCATCCATGAGGGGATTTTTCATGGTGTTGTTTGAGGACGTTCCTCCGGAAAGAGTCCGTGGGGCCAGAGAAAAAAATCGGCCGCCCGCGCAGAGGACAGCGACTCACGTGCCCAGGAACTCGAGCAGGAACTCAAGTCCACCAAGGAATACCTTCAGACCACCATGGAGGAGATGGAAACCTCCAATGAGGAGTTGAAATCCTTGAATGAAGAGATGCAGTCCGCAAACGAAGAGCTGCAGAGTACCAACGAGGAATTGGAGACATCCAAAGAAGAGCTGCAATCGGTGAACGAGGAACTGGTTACGGTCAACTCGGAACTGGAACAGAAGATCAACGAGTTGTCCAAGACGAGCAGCGACATGCAAAACCTGCTCTCAAGCACCGAGATCGGTACCATCTTCCTCGACACCAGCCTTAATATTCAGCGTTTCACCCCGGCAATGACCAAGTTCATCAATCTGATCCCTGCGGATGTGGGTCGCTCCGTCGGGCACATAGTCTCCAACATGTACTACGAGTGTCTGGCTCAAGACGCGAAGGACGTACTCAAAGACCTAGTCCCGAAAGAAACGGAGATCCAGACGAAGGACAACCGGTGGTACACGATGCGGATATGGCCCTATAGGACCATCGAGAACGTGATTGACGGTGTCGTGATAACGTTTGTGGACATTACTGCTGCGAAGGTGGCGGAGAAGAAGGCCACGAATGCTCTGCGGTTTTCCGAGAGCGTCATCAACACGGTGCGTGAGTGCCTGGTTGTCATGGATCACGACATCAGGGTGGTGTCTGCCAATCGTTCTTTTTACCGGATCTTCGGGGTGAAGCCGGAGGACACGCACGGCAAGGTACTCTATGAGTTGTGGAACCGTCAGTGGGACATTCCCTCGCTGAGAGAGCTGTTGGAAAAAGTCCTCCTTGACCAACAGGAAATTGAGGACTTTCGGGTGGAGCACGATTTCGAGGGCATCGGCGCACGCAAAATGCTACTGAATGCCCGGCGCATGGAAGGTGAAGACGAGTCGGAGCGCGTAATTATTTTGTCTATAGAGGATGTCACGGATCGGGGCATGTCATGAAAAAGAGCAGTGGTTCTAAGAAAAAGCTCTCCGAGCTGCGACAGCGCGCAGAGGCCGCTTTGGCAGAGAAGGCCGGCAGTGCCTCGGACGCATCACTTCTGTCTCCCGAGGACGTGAAAAAGCTGATTCATGAGTTGCAGGTCCATCAGATTGAGCTGGAAATGCAGAATGAGGAGCTGCGTCGGGCCCAAGTGGCACTGGAGGAATCGAAAGACCGGTATGTGGATTTGTACGACTACGCGCCGGTCGGATATTTCACGTTGGACAAGAATGCGCTTATTCTGGAAGCCAATCTTTCAGGCGCGGACTTGCTGGGAATGGACAGAGACCGGCTAATGAATAAGCCGTTGGCAAAGTTTGTTCATAAGGATAGCCAGGACACCTTCTATTTACACCGCAAGCAGGTCCTGGAAACTTCAATACGCCACATCTGCGAAATCAAACTCGTGAAACCGGACGGCAGTTGGTTCCACGCTCAACTGGAAAGCATCGGGATCCCGGATTCTGACGGTGAACTCAGCCGATTGCGAACGGCCATATCGGACGTCACCGACCGCAAGGTCGCAGAGCAGGCTTTGCGGAGGGCATCACGATGAACTTGAACACCGGGTCGAAGAACGCACGTCCGAACTCCGAGAGGCGAATGAGCAACTCAAGCGAGAAATTGCCGAGCGCAAGCAGTCGCAGGAAGCCTTGCGTCTCAGTGAGGAACGCTTTCGAGCACTCGTTGAGGGTGCCCGAGACCTGATTTTCATGAAGGACCGTGATCTCACGTACACGCACGTGAATCCTGCCATGGCAAGAATGTTCAGACTGAAAGTGTCCGAAATCATCGGCCGCAAGGATGAAGACATCTACGGTGAAGCAACCGGGAAGCATATCAAACAAGTTGACCTGCGCGTGCTCCAGGGAGAATCCATCGAAGAAGAATATACCGCCTCCATAAAGAGCGCCCAGTTCACCCTGAATACTGTCCTCACGCCGCTTCGTGACACGGAGGGCACTATCATTGGCATCTATGGCATTTCTCGCGATGTGACGGATCGCAAGAGGACCGTGCCTGGCCAAATACCGATCGCCGAGGCGTATCCCTCGCCGGCCATGGGGGCTGCTCTGCACCAGGCCCGTCTGGCTGCCGCCACTGACAGCATCGTTCTGCTCCAGGGGGAGAGTGGGAGTGGGAAGGACTATTTGGCACGTTGGATTCACGACCATTCCAGGCGTGCTCCGGGACCCTATTTTGCGTTGAATTGCGCTGCCATATCCAAGGATTTGGCTGAGTCGGAGCTTTTTGGGCACGAGAGAGGCTCATTCACCGGTGCGCACGCCCGGAAGCGAGGACTCCTGGAATTGGCCGAAGGCGGTACCTTTCTGCTCAACGAAATTGGAGAGCTCACCCTCTCCTTGCAGTCCAAGCTCCTGACCTTTATGGACACAAGGTCATTCCTTCGTGTTGGCGGTGAAAAGAGCATTACCGTGAATGCTCGACTCATTGCAGCAACGAACAGGAGTCTCGATTCAGAGGTGGCAGAAGGCCGATTCCTTTCCGCCCTGCTCTATCGTCTGAATGTTTTTGCGATAAGCGTGCCGCCGCTTCGTGATAGGGTTGAGGATCTTCCCGTATCTCGGAAGAGATCATGTCGATACTGGCGAAGGAGTTGCAGCTGACGTCTCTCCCCGCGATCGACCCCGCGACGGTCATTGCGCTTTCCGAGTACCATTGGCCGGGAAATGTCAGGGAATTACGAAACGTGCTCGAACGATCGTTGATGTTTTCCGACGGACAGAATTTGAACGTTGCGCTTCCCACGATTGCCTCAAGCAAACAAGACTGGTCCCACGTGTCCAGCTTTCCGGTACACGAGCGCACGCTTCACGATGTGACGGATGAGGTGATCAAATCACTATGTTTGGAGGCCTTACGGCGGTGCGAAGGGAATAGGAGACGTGCTGCCCGCGTGCTTGGCATAGCCCGAGACTCCCTGTATCGCCATATGAAGCGTTTCGGCATTGACGGGGACGATCCGACCACGGATTAATGCGATGGTCCTACTTTAAGACACCCAGTGAATTTGTAACCTACTGATAACACTGAGACGGCAATTCTGTGGCCCGTTATTAGGACACCTGCCCCTTTCTTGTCGACGCTCGAATCTCACCTGAAACTCCGTGACCGCACCTAATCATCCGATAGGTAGGCTTTCTAGGCCAGCTTCATCCGGCGGCCATGGTTGGCACGAAACCTGCTTATTTAAGCTGCAAGGGTTAACAGCATCGCCACTTGATAATCTCAACCGCTTCTTCAATCTGTGGACCATGTGTCGAAACTGCAGCCGTCTCCGGTGGTGTCACGGTGGGTGACCGGAACGAGATTACTTAGCGATTATAAAGGAGACAGATCAGATTATGCTGAACATTTACGGACGGGAAAATGAGGTGCGCCTTGACACCGAAAACAAAGGGGGAAGGACATGAAAAGAGCATTAGGATTCGCTATAGTGATGATCGCATTCGTAGCGTGGGTCGTGGTCATCTGGCGCGGCTGGTGACGCCGATGCCAAAGGAGGGGGCCACGGTGGAGGTGGGCATTATATCTCAGGCGGCGGACATCATGGCGGCGGTTATTACGGTGGTGGTTATTACGGTGGTGGTTATTACGGAGGCGGTTATTACGGCGGCGGTTATTACGACGGCGGCGGAACAGTCGTCATTGATGATGACGATCCTTACGTGGACATCCTTGTGTGTGGACCGGCTATGAGTGGAGATGTTATGACTAACTAAATTAGCCTAATTGCCCATGGAATTCGAAATGAAAACCGGAAGATTCAGGAGAGTCTTACGGTTTTTTGTAAAAGAGTTCTTACGTGGAAGTATTCTTGTACCAGACATTTTTCGTGACAGCTTACCCAAAGCACCATCAAGAATCCTTAGGTTCCCGCTTCACGAGAACTACGGGAGCGTCGCTTAACGGACATCACTTTTGGCAATCGTTATATAGGAGGGAATCATGGGAGCATGCCCTGTTTTGTCGCTTGAAATGCTGCCTAATTGGGTGGACGTTAGCGTGGAGGACAGGCCGCTCGACTTCTCAGCGGCCAGAGCGGCGGCTCAAGAGGCGGCTCTTATCCGAGCCCCGGAGCCTCTGTTGCTGGCTTGGCTCGACGCTGAATCAGGTCGATTCTCTCCGAACGTCACCTGTTGCGGAGACGATAAGCCTACCTGGCTTGTGTACGCCGAGTCACGAGGTGGAGACCTGTCAATCAGCGTCAATAAAGGCCTGTTCGTATTCGTGTTCGCCACCGGTCAGGTCGCGTGTTGAAATCGGCCTCTTGTCAGGCCTGCCTGGACACGATGCCGGACCTCGGCTGAAACTTAAGGCTTCCCAAAAAAGCGCTCCCGCTGCCACCGCTAAAACGGCTTGCCCATAATCTCTATTCATGCTCCCACGTCTTGGGCAGACGAGTTGCCGTCCTCAGCTCTAAGGAACATAGGCCACGGCATAGTGTCTGAATTACAAATTTTTCCAAGGAGGGAATTTATGCGAAGGATCAATTTTCTAAAGAGTGGAAGGGTTTGGGCTACTGTCTTTGTTTTTGGAGTTGCCGTTTTCGCAGCAGGCGGACCAGCTATGGCACAAAGTGGGCCGAAGGCTATGGAAGACGATATGGTCAAGCACAAAGCCACTATGATGGACGCCTCCAAGAAAATGATGGAGGGGGCCAACATGATGCGGGAAGCCGTGAAAATGATGGAGGAGAAAAAAGATATAGCCAAAGCTCAGCAGATGATGTCTGACGCCGACAAAATGATGAAGCAGGGCGAAGAGGTGATGGCTAAGACTCAAGAAATGATGATGAAAGATGGCGGCATGATGGAAAAGATGAAGGAAAAGATGGAAGCCTGCAAACAAATGATGGAAGGCTCAAAGATGATGCAAGGCGGAATGATGATGAAGAAAGAGAAAAAGGACGGTCCCGAAGCGGAGAAGGCTATACAACAAGGGCACAAGCACGTGGAGGAAGGTGCCAAAAAGATCATCGAGCCGGAGACCGTGGAAAAATCCAAATAGTGAGTGAATAGTTTGTGTAGCCGTGCGCTCACAAGATTGCAAGAGGCATGCTTACGAATCGTGATAGCATTTTGGCCAGCAATTTTAACAATTGGTCCGCACAACTACGTATGAACCTCTCTGCGGGCGGGTAACGAGATAGAAGTTGGATTCATAACTCCTGGATGCACGAGGAGGGCTAAAGTGGCTTTCGCCCACGTTCCTATAAGTGTATGACCACGCTGTAAATTAAAGTTCGGGTGAGTAATCAAGGAGCCAGAATGTCGAAAGCCCATGTGAGTCGTTGCTCTCGAGGGACCGCCAATATAAATGCGAATACACAAAAATCATGGCGTCCCTTCAGCAGCATGAGTGACACGGGCCACTCGTCAGTGCCTTCACATGGGCTTATTTACTGGGACACTTTCCCGGATTTAAAGTTCCGGATGAGCTTGCCCGCAGTACTCAACACGCAGCAGCGTCTCTACCAGGAATGTGCTGACAATACCAGTAAAATTAAGAAGATGCCGATCCGCCAAATCTCTTGCGGTTCCATTCTTGTCTGACGTATGGTGGACCCGTTCGTCGGCTCCGGAACAGCTGCTGTTGAAACGAAGAGATTGAACAGAAGATTTGTGGGTTACGAGGAAGACGAGGCTCTCACCAACACGGAGATCGCCCGACTCCCCCAGGAACTGTAACCGGCCAAGATATAATCTACAAGAGAAAGGACTTCACGCTCCTGATGCTCCGAATATGGTCATGGATAACGATAGTGATGGGCGGCTTGATGGGGCTATCTCCGCTGCTTCACGGCTGGCAAATGTACAGCGTCCAGTCAAGCAAGGGGCAGTCTTTTGCTGGTGTCGTGTTTCTGGAATTCGGGATAGTTACGTGGTTGATATATGGGCTTATGAAGCGAGATCGAGTCCTTATCGTATCGAACGGGATCGGGGTTGTCGTGGGTTTGGTCTATCTGCTAACAATCGGGTATTATTCGTCATAAAGAAAAGAAGGAGGATTTGTGATCCTGACGAAAGCCGCTGCCATGAAGGGACTGGTCCTTTTGCGGCGTCGCCCCAAGCCCTGTGAAGTCGTTGGCGACTGGCGTTTCGACTAAGGATGTCTAGTTGACTCGCACCATCGAGTCCTTGCTCGCACGTGCTGCCTACGTGTTAGGCGGCTCTTCGTTTCCCCGACCTTCACCTAAAGAGAAAGGCGAACCTCGAAATGACCGCACTAACGTTCCAGCCCATCCCCTCTGGCCTTTACTCTCCCGAAGACCTGCTCCAGGGCTTCGAAGACTCTAATCCGTTAAGTCTCGAGAGCACTCCCGACCTACGCACTTACCAATTCTTCGTGACCGAGGGGAGAGGCGAATACTCTTCGCCCTTTACAAGCATGATGGAGGCTCTTCACGACTGCTTCATCAACCAGGCAAGAGCGACCTTTCAGGCACCATGGAACAAGATAGTGGGTATCGCGGGAGGTCACGAGATGGATCGTGGTAGCCAACCCTACCGTCAAGTATCGGAGTTGGCACGGACGCTCGCACAAAACGGAGTCCTCATCGTTACCGGGGGCGGTCCCGGTGCAATGGAGGCAGCTCATCTCGGTGCCACGTTTCAAAACTCGCCCGATTCTGATTTCGAGGCGGCCCTCAAACGCCTAAACGTGACACCTTCCCTGCCAGCCGGGCTGAACAACCTCGTCTCGCCGACTGGGGTCTTCGACCCTGCTCTTCGTGACGCCCTTCACGCTTGGTGGCTACCCGCCATTCAAATCCAACGCAATCTGGGCAGTACCGCCGGTCCCAGTCTCGCACTGCCGACCTGGTACGTATGGATACGAAGCCTTCACTCCATTCGCCACCGCAATAGCGAAGTACTTCCAGAACAGCATCCGTGAAGATGGACTTGTCACCATTTGCACAGCGGGGGTGGTCTATGCTGAAGGACGCGCAGGCACTATTCAAGAGATCTTCCAGGACGCCGAACAGAACTACTACCGAAGCGTGCAGAACCGATTTAGTCCGATGGTGTTCCTCGGCTCCGAATACTGGCAGCAGCAACTCCCCGCTGTTGCCTTACTCCAGAGCCTCTTCAATGCGGTCGATTTTGCGAAATACGTTTTCGTGACCAACTCCCCACGTGAGGCTGCGGAATTCATTTTGAATTTGACCCCTTAGACAATGGTGTCGCCTAAAGCATAGCCCGAGATCCTCTGTAGCGACACATGAAGCGTTTCGGAATTGGCGAGGACGATCGGGCCCCGGAATAATAAGATAATCCGATTTTAGGACACCTTGTGAATTTGTAACCTATTGATAACACAGATACAGGAATTCTGTGGCCCGTTTTTCGGACACATGCCTCTTTCTTGCCGACCCTTCGTATCGCGCCCCCGACCTCATCACTGTGGCTAACTACCTAACAGCACAGCTTTTATATAAAAGCTCACTCGCTGACCGCAGTTGGCACCAAACCTGCATAGATTCGCCACAAGGGTTAAAACCATCGCAACTTGATAATTTGAAACGTTTCTTGGATCCGTGGACCATGTGTCGCAACTGCAGCCGTCTCCGGTGGTGTCGCCGTGGGTGACCGGAACGAGATTAATTCCCTCCAGTAACAAAGGGGACGGAGGACACGACGGTGAGTATTTTCGGAGTAGGCTCGGGACCATTCTGATAATGGCTTTGCTTATATACCCTATTTTATAAGAGGTTCTGAAATTGCGTTCGCCAAAATGAGAAAAAGGAGAAAGAAAAATGATGGAAATTAAAGTACCTATGAGAGTGAGTGACATACTGAAAACCACCGTGGAGAATCGCCACAAGGAAAAACTTGGGACAATACAAGATCTCATGGTGGGCGTGGATGGGTGCTTAAAATACGCTATCCTTTCTCATGGAGGTTTCCTGGGAATGGGTGACGTGTTGATTCCGATTCCGTTTGCCGCTCTGATGACGGGCGCTGAAACGGGAACAGCGGTTCTCGATATTGATAAGCAGACCCTGGAAAAGGCCCTCACTTTTGAAAGCAAGACATGGCCGGACTTCACCGCGGTCGAATGGGAGGAAAAAATCGACAGATACTTTGCGGCCTATGCGGCTGGTGCAAGTCATCAGCAGCCGGTGGATGGAGGTGTTTACAGCGATCAGCCTCGCGAACAGATTTAAGAAAAGGGGTCAGCAATGTCCGTCGAAGAGCAAATCGACGATCTGATAGAAGCAGGTTGGGGTGTAATTGACTCTGATTTTGATCCAGTTGCCTTTCGGCGCTGGAGGCGAAGGGCTTTCGATTGCCTCACCGCCGCGGTTGGGCCGGATCATGTGTACATCAGACATTTCGAGCGTTTCGTTCGACAAGAAGGGGAAGCGGACATTCTTATTGCCAGCGGCATACTGAGCGCAGCCAAAGAACAGGAGTCCTTCAACAGGCTGGGACCGGTCAAAGCCAATGGCAAAGGAGCGTCCTGTCCCGCCGACTGAAAAAGTCGGAGGCTCCATAAACGGGTGAGCCAGATCAAATAATTAGTTGCACGGTCACTTATTACCGAGATCCTGCCGGACGAAATTGTGCTGGGTTGACCGGGACGAGATGGATTCCTGTCAATTTGTATCCCACCAGACGTGAAGCTCCGGTTGGATGATATGACACTCCGTCTCGTTTCATTGCACGCGGGGACTTCCACAAACAGCGCTGAAGTGGGAAGCAACGAAATCAAGACGAAAGCAAGAGCCTCTTTTCTGGGAGGAGAAAAGCGATGGGAACGATTCTAATAGTTATCCTTGTGCTTCTGCTCATAGGAGCGCTACCGACCTGGGGGTACAGTCGTAGCTGGGGGCGTGGCCCCAGCGGTGTTCTGGGTCTGGTACTGGTTATTGTGTTGGTGCTCTTTTTGATGGGACGTATTTGACGCCGATACCGGGAAATCCCGGCGAATTAGACCTACACTTAATGAGGAGGGACCATGAACTGGGACCAAATTGAAGGAAATTGGAAGCAAGTCAAGGGCAAGATGCGGGAGAAGTGGGGCAAACTCACAGACAGCGATCTGGAAGTCATTGCAGGGAAACGAGATCACCTGCTTGGTAAATTGCAAGAGAAATATGGCCTCAAACGTGAGGAAGCGGAGAAGGAACTGGATGAGCATCTGAGCAAATGGTAGCTCGATCTATCCGGACGCGAACAGTAACCCATTGGAAAAGGAGATTTTTATGAAAACGAAAGGTTTTGGATTGTGCGCAGCAGTAATTTGCATTCTGCTTGCGGGCCAAGTCTCGGCTCAAACGGGTGCTACTCCCTTGGAGGGATGGCAGAGATCCAGCCAGATTACTGGAATGACAGTCGCCAACCCGCAAGGTGAAAAACTAGGGAAGATCGATGATCTCCTGATCGATCAAAGCGGCGCGTTGAAATATGCCATTTTGTCCCATGGTGGCCTACTGGGGATTGGCGACAAATTAATCCCCATTCCTTGGAAGGCTTTGAGACTGGACAAGGAGAAGAGCACCCTGGTTGTTAATGTCGATAAGGCGGCTCTGGAAAAGGCCCCGAGTTTCGACCCCAAGGAATGGCCCAAGGTCATAGAGCCCGAGTCGCTGAAGAAAATCGACATATACTACAAGTAACATCAAGTTACGCCAGAAGACGTCAGGCGCAACTGGAAAACAGCGGGTAACGAGGCTGCACTAGGGAGTGGGCCTCGTCTACCCTCACGACCGGAACGGCGAATCAGATGACACACTGTGGAGCGCTCTGGGCACACGGATAAGATTCATGAGCAAATCTCCAAAATGGCTGATAGGCTTGGTTCGGGCGTCATCAGCCAGTTTCCAATCCAGCCCTAGAAAGGGAGTGATGATATGGACTCGACAACAATCCTCATAGTCATTTTGCTGATTGTGGTATTCGGTGGTGGCGGTGGATACTGGTTCACAAGGCGGGGCCTTTAGACACCCAGATTCGGGGTGGTCTCACACCTCTTCGCTGTAGAGCCACACACAGACGAGAGGTAGCAACTGCGTCAGTAACGGCAACACGGCCAGGAGGCGCGACGACAGTAACAACGGCAGCCAACAACGCAGGGGGGCCCTGTGCAGCAACAGTACTGAGCAATTGCGTAGGCTCTGTAGCAAAGGGAGCCAATGCGTAGGCTACAAGACGACGACGAAGCGTAGTGCGGAATGCAGCAGAGGGTATCCCCCAACGCCCCAACTCGGTCATGCCCGCAGCAAGCAATCCAAGCAATTAGGATAAGTTTCAAGCGTGAAAGAAATGGACGATCTCTATGCGTGACACAGAAGAAGGGAAAGTTGGGTGGATTTTACTTTGGGCCTTGGGAATTCCGATCCCGATCTTACTGGTGCTGTTTCTCCTTCGTGGGTGCACCTGAGGCGGCTCTGTTGCATAAAATACTCGATGACGCAGTAATGAGTGAGGTTGTGACCCAGGGTCGTTTCATGAATCGGCATCCAAGTGAAGAAGATCTGCAACAATTGAAGGATACGTTCCGATGAGACCGACAAAATCAGCGACTCGGTTTACTCGCTTCGCCAAATGGACGGCACGTGCCACCGGTCGTCCGTCGGCTTTCGTGCAGTATCGGTAATTGTCGTGTGGGCCGTGACGGGACCGATCTTCGGCTTCAGTGACACCTGGCAGTTGGTCATCAATACCGGCACGACGATCGTGACTTTTCTCATGGTATTTCTCATTCAGAATACTCAAAATAGGGATTCCGAGGCTGTGCAAGTCAAGTTGGATGAATTGATTCGTGTGATGGAGGGTGCTCACAATGCTCTCTTGAATTTAGAAGAATTGGATGAAAAGGAGCTAGACCTCATACGAGTCAGTTACGTGAAATTGGCGGAAGAGGCAAGAAAAGCTTGCAACAGGGTAATCTTGATACGGGAGTACCCGAAGTAGAGAATGAGAGAACCGCCTGAAAAACAGTCCACAGTGGGACCTTTCTCACAAAATGATTCGGACTCTCGCAAAATTGCGACCTAAGGAGGAACTAGAATGATTTGGACCATAGTTGTAATCTTGTTGATACTTTGGCTGCTAGGTTTAGTCACCTCGTACACCATGGGCGGAGTCCTTCACATTCTCTTGGTCATAGCGGTCGTGGTGATAGTGGTTAATCTCATTCAAGGTCGCAGGGCCATCTAGCGTCCCTGGAATGGCTTTATGCAGCAATGAAAGCCACGTTCATACAATCGCGTAACAGGGAGTAAGCAGTGAATAAGAGAAGAAGCATCCATTAGCCGTAGGTGCTTACCTATTCTCGGGCTTCTCACGGGCGAGCATTAGTACGTTTCGGGCGATGCCGTAGGACATCTCGGCATGCCACGCCTGGGTAGTAATTAGTACCGACGCTCGGTGCGGTGGTACTCCTGTCCTGATCGGACGAGTCAAGATTATGCTCTTTCCGCAGAAATCTGGGTGGCAAAGTTGGAAGAACTGGTTCCGGTCTCTTGGACACCATTAGAGGTGGGGTTCTTAAGCACGAACCAGTGCTTGGTTCCATAAATCCTAAATTAATGCGGCTTCTATGAAGCGATTGTCCCATGGAGGAAGACATGAACATAAATCTGCAACTTCAGCCGATAGTGGCATTGATAGCAGGGGTTTTGGTACCGATAGCGCCCCGACTCGTGACATGGATCATCGGGATATATTTGATCGTAGTAGGCGTATTAGGTCTGCTTGGCAAATAAGAGTGCGGGATTGCGTTTCGCTCCGAGACGCTTGCAGGGCATGCCTGCGCCGTTCCAGTCAGAGGCTAAGTGATCTAGACCGGCATTCAAAATAAAAAGGACGACGAGGGAGCACGAGCCATGAAGACGAAAAGGAGAAGGGCCGGGAGCATAAAATTGGCAATCGTCATTGCTGTGGTGTGTGTCACATGGGCCGGCTCGGCCATCGCCCAACAAGCCGCCAGGCACGCGAAGGAAGAGGCTGCCATCCGAAGTGGAGCGGAGTCCTACGTCCAGGCGTTCAACAAGGCTGACGCCGAAAGGCTCGCATCCCACTGGGCTGAAGACGCGGAGTACATCCTTCCCTCTGGGGAAGTCCTGAAAGGGCGAGACAAGATCGAACAGGCCTTTAAGAAGTTCTTTTCCGATAATCAGGGAATCCAGGTCCAAGTGACCATGTCGGAGATCCGTTTCCCTGGGCACAACGAAGCTGTAGAAGAGGGCTCCGCCGTGGTTTCCCGTCCGGGAGAAGAACCAAAGGAGTTGACCTACGAAGTGAGGTACGTAAAGCGGAAAGTCGCGTGGAAGATCGCCCACGTGGAAGAAACCTTTAGTGCTCAGTCGAATTACGAGCATTTGAAGGAACTTGAATGGCTGACGGGTGAGTGGGTGGACGACAGCGAAAGTGCAGACGTTGAAACCCTGGCCCAATGGACCAAGAACAAGAATTTTATAACACTCTCTTTCAAGGTCCAGTTCGAGGGTCGCCCCGCGCTTGAAGGAACTCAGGTCATAGGCTGGGACCCATCGGTCAAAAGTATCAAGTCGTGGGTTTTCGATTCTTTGGGCGGCTTCGGACAGGGAGTCTGGTCGAGGGAGGGCTCTCGCTGGACGGTCAGAACCAATGGTGTTCTGATCACCGGCGAAAAAACCTCTGGAATCAACATCTACACGGCCCTTGACGAGAACAGCTTCACATTCAGTTCAATCGGCCGGGAAATTAACGGGGAACCGCAGCCCAATATCGAAGAGATCAGGGTCGTTCGCAAGCAAATCTCCCAGTAAAAGCTGTCGGACCAGAATTGGAGGGTTTATCCATGAAGAATTCGGCGCTTTATTCAATGGCTTTCGCATCCGTCCTGGTCTTGTCGCTTGTCGATGTGGAGGCCCGCGGTCTCGGAGCGGGAGGCGGCGTTCAGCAACAGCAAGCTCCCCGCGTTCAGCAACAGCAAGCCCCTCGCGTTCAGCAACAGCAGGCGCCCCGCGTTCAGCAACAGCAAGCTCCCCGCGTTCAGCAACAGCAAGCGCCCCGCAGCAGCGGACGACAGGGTGGCCATATCGCAACCAGTGCGCCTTCTGTGAGCCTTCCGGCACAAAGGCATGTGCAGTCGCTTCAGAAGTCGCAACAGGTGAGCCGTCCGTCACAGGCGCATGTGCAGTCGCTTCAGAAGCTTGCCCCCATTCACTCCAAACCTCAAGTTGCCTCTCAACCGGCCCATAGGGTTCCGACATCAGGAATCCAGCCCGGGACGCGCCCATCCGGTACGACGCGGCAGACACAAGGGCAAGTGCAACACTTCCTCAATCTTCCCAAACACTCAGAGGGTTCAAAGCCGGGCCTTGGAACAATAGGAGCAGCTGCGGGCGGTGCTGCAGCCGCTATGGCTCTGCAGCGTTTGACTAAGCCTGACGGGGGGGACCCTCACCGTGCAGGTGGTGAGGCCCGTATGGACCGGACCGGAGTTGGTGATAATCGGCGCGGCGATCATGATCAGGCGGCCCAACGAATTCGTAATAATTACCGCCAGCAAAACATACTCGACTCTCGTTGGGGAGAAAATCACCCTAACTTGGCAAACAACCATTGGCACAATCAAGTGTGGCGCAATCACGACTGGCAGTATTGGTGGCGACCAGCTACCTGGGCACTCGCGGCTGGCTGGTTCCCTTGGGGGTGGAGTTCCCCTGTGTCCTACGATTTCGGGAGCAATGTGCGTTACGACAACGACATTGTCTATATGAACGGGCAGCGGGTGGCCACAGGTGATGAGTATTACCAACAAGCGTCCCAACTTGCCTCGACCGCCAGGGACGACACCGCGGATGAGACCGAATGGTTGCCTTTGGGCGTATTCGCTTTGAGTCGGGGAGACACAGGTGTGTCCAACACGGTCCTCCAGCTTGCGGTGAGCAAAGAAGGTGTAATATCAGGAACATATTTCAACTCGGGCACCGACATCGCGTGTCCCGTCAAAGGCTCGGTGGACAAAAAGACCCAGCGGGCAGCATGGACGTTTGCGGACGGGAAAGATACCAACATTGTGATGGAAGCGGGGATCAATAATCTCACCCAGGACCAAACCGAGGTACTGGTCCACTTCGGCAAGGATATGACTCAGCAGTGGTTGATGGTCCGCTTGCAAGAGCCTTCCGCACAAAAGAGCGAAACACCTGTTCCCAAGGCTCAGTGATGTCTCTCAATACGAAAAGAGGCTTGTTGTTGCTGGAACTGACCATGCCTTTGGCTCCTCAAATATCACTTTCAGGGCAAGGCCAAGCAACAGCGCCGGCAGATGCAGGCACGGCATGCACCGTACCACCAACAACAGAAGCAGGAGGCTCCTGGCCAGCAACAGCACTGAACAAATGCGGGGGTGACCGGGAGCAAGTGGGGCCAATGCACCAGCTACGAAACGACGAAGCGAGTCTCAGAATGCATCGGCAGGTACCCAACGGCTTGCCCATTCGCTCATGCTAACAACGAGAGCCTGAACCATTTCAAGAAGAGGGTGTTCTCAGATGAAAACCAGAATTGGCAATATGGTAATGGCCGTGGCGATGCTGTTTGCATGCCTTGCGTTCCTTGTCGCTACCCCTGCGTGGGCGACGGCTCAGAGCGCAACGAAATATACGGGTGACGAAACAGTGACCATGGGTAAAACGATGATCTTCGATGGGGCCAAACAAATTATGGTTGGGGCCAAGATGATACGCGAGGCCATGCAGACGATGATGGAAGGAAAGGATCCTGCCAAGGCCTGGCAAATTGTGACAGAAGCCGAAAGAATAATGAAGGAAGGAGAAAAGATTTTGAGGCAGGGGCAGGAAATGGCAGAGAAACATAGCGAAGTGAAGGAGAAAATGCGGCTAGTAATTGAACGGTACAACGAGATGATCCACGGCTCGAAGATTATGCGGGAAGGTATGAGGAGGGCCAACGCAATGCTCACGGAAGGCCATAACGACTTGGCAAAAGATGTCAAGATGGTTACCGCCGGCTCGGAAACGGAAAAGGGCCATTGAAATTCCCGTCCCTAGATGCTCCGGACAGTATTGCTTGGGATTGGTAGGAAAGTAAGGATTTGATCCGCTAGTGGCCGGCGAGCGAACATCATGAAAAATAAACACAAACGAAGGGGGAGAATCATGAAACGTCAATTGGTGAAAAATTCGTCAGGACCGTTTGTTGTGATACTTTTTTCTCTGATCACGGGGGTAGCTCTGGCTGAGAAGAAACATTGGTTTGTGGTCAAGGACAAGGCCGGTATGTGCCAGGTGATCGAGGTAGCGACCGTTCTGAGAACCATTCATAACCATTGCAGGGCCGTTCAAAACCAAGGCAGAGGCGGAAACAAGAAAGGCCAAGGACTGTCCAAAGGGAGCCGGGCAAGCCACAGAACAGCTGCGCTATCAACAAGAGCAAGGTGAGCACAAGCGCCCTCAACACGAGCAGGCCGAACCGGATCGGCGTCAACACAAGCAGGGAGAAGAGGCGGCTCAGCAACAACATTTAAATAAACAGCAGGCGCCTCAGCAGCAACAGCAGACCGACGGGATAAAGGGAAAGACGGAGGAAAAACGAGAAGGGGCCAAGCCTACAGAGGAAAAGGTCAAGGAAAAGACAAAGGAACCCGTTCCGTCAGACAAGAAGAATTGATAGCGCATTGAGAGACTCTGTTGTCTGAATTCTCGGACGAAGCTGACAAGGTTTTTGTTCCTATATTCGGTTTCTGGGCGGAGATCATTCAGGCCAAAGACAAGACACCTACGGCCATCGCCGGTCCATACGAGACCCAGAAGAAGGCAGCCGAGGCTAAGGCTACAGAATGTGCCAAAGCTGTTAAAGAAGAGAAGAAACTCAGAGATGCCAAGATCAAGGCCGACAAAGAAGCTCGGATAAAAGCTGATAAGGATGCTAAGGAACTCAGTGACGCTAAGGCCAAAGCGGACGAAGAAACAAAGAAGCTTAAGGACGCTAAAGACGCTGAAAAGAAGTAGAACGCTTTGCTGAACAGAGTCAATGGGCAGTTCGGGAGAAAGCGAGCGTATTATCCGAGAACGATATAGGACGCTCGATTCAAGCTAAACCGGTCTCAAACTCCAAGTTGTACCAGAGAGCGGTGCTTATTTGTATACACTTTTCGACACAACAGAGGCAAAAAAGACCTTTGAACACCCCGCTCTCCTGCCGAAATTTGCATGGAAAGTGGAACCAGGCAGCGCCTCTCCGTCCGAGAGCGGCATTAGGAAATCATTCCTCTGTGCAAGCTCCTCTTGCTCGACCAAGAGTCACAGGTAGAGGTCGATAGCTGGACAGTTGATTTCTTGCAGTAGCTCCTTGTTAATGATCTGCTGCCACAGGAAGGCAACGTACTGTGAGATGGTATACTTTTTCAACACCAATTGGACAGAATTTGAGACAGAAAGGAGAAAACCATGGCGATCATTTTACCGGAATTGGCCTACCCTAAAGATGCGTTGGCCCCATACCTGAGTGAAAAAACATTAGATTTTCACTACAGCAAACACCACAACACCTACGTTGTCAACGTAAACAAACTGATCGAGGAGACAGATCTGGCAAATGAGACTCTGGAGAATGTCATTAACAAGACCGTAGGGGACACCTCCAAGTCTGGGATCTTCAACAATGCAGCTCAGGTCTGGAACCATACGTTTTATTGGCACTCCATGAAACCGAACGGCGGGGGCCCTCCGACAGGCGCCATTGCAGACAAGATTAAGGCCGATTTTGGAAGCTACGATAAGTTCGCTGAGGAGTTCAAGAACGCTGGCGCTACCCAATTTGGCAGCGGCTGGGCCTGGCTCATCGTCAAGAATGGCAAATTGGAGTTGATGAAGACTTCTAATGCAGATACCCCTATAGCTCATGGTTTGAAGCCAGTGTTGACCGTGGACGTATGGGAACATGCATATTACCTCGACTACCAAAACAGGAGGGTCGACTATCTGGATGCGTTCATCAAGAATTTGATCAACTGGGACTTTGCCAATTCCTGTATGGATGAGGGATGGCTACAGAAGCTGTGGGGTCTATTTCACTCACCGTAGGTGGTTTGGTGACAGGTCGGAGGGCGCTCCGATGCGGCCAACGGCTTCTTGGATTCAGAGAACTCACTGCCATCAACCGATTTGAGCGCGCGTGATTCGTCGGGCGCAGAAGCGCCCCGACCTGTTGCCCCTCGGTGATTATTTAGCACGGGCTTGAACTTATCCAGGATGTGCCGAGCGGCTGACAGCTCTAGCGCCTTGAAACAGGGCCGAAGTATCGGTTTTCGAGCCCCAGCGCCCGACCCTAAAGCAGCATATTCTGACGTGGTCTCCGCGTTACCCTAGGCTCGACGCTACCGCGCTGTGTTCGAGTGACGATCACGGATGTGAAAAATGGTTGACGATGCCGCGTGGGGCGACGTACGATGAGAAACGGGACAAGACAGGTTTTTTATCAGAGTGACAACGATTTTGCCTCCATTGGGTCTTGTGGTTAATACACTCGGCTTTTTCGGGTCGGAGGAACCAACCCGCAACCTTTCAGTCACCTCCAGAACCTTTGAAATGGCAAGAGCGCTGCATTTCGGCTGGAAACCATCCAAAGATAAGTTGGGCGTTTTTCCCTAAGTTTCAGGTGGATGTTAAATCGCTTTCTTTCAAGAAAGCCAGACTCATTTTGACCTGAAGCCGTGACAAATCCAACCCAGACTGAAAGGAGATAAATCTTATGTTCCCAATCGGGGATGATGATACCGCTCGCAGAACTGTTCCGCTGGTTACATATGCGTTGATCGCTCTGAACGTCCTGTTTTTCTTTTTAGAGCTGAGTGGCGGTGATGCCTTTATTGGGAAGTGGGCTTTCGTTCCTAGCCGCTTCCTTGCCAATCCTTTCGGTGATTTTCTGACGCTCTTCACTTCCATGTTCATGAATGCCGGGTGGGCTCACCTGGGAGGCAACATGCTTTACTTATGGATCTTCGGTGACAATGTGGAAGACCGTTTCGGGCACATGAAGTTCACAATCTTCTACCTACTCTGTGGGCTTGCGGCAACTTTTGCACAGTTGGCGTTTAGCCTCGGATCAAACGTGCCGAATTTGGGAGCATCGGGGGCGATTGCGGGGGTCCTCGGCGCTTACATTTTGCTGTTCCCACATGGAAAGGTCAGCGTATTGCAGGGCCAACGAGTGATTCAAGTGCCCGCGCTGATAGTCATTGGGATCTGGTTCGTTCTGCAGTTTTTTAGCGGCATCGGTTCCATTGCCAACACAGCGCAGACGGGTGGCGTAGCTTACTTCGCGCACATCGGCGGATTTCTGGCGGGGTTTGCGTTGACCTTTTTGTTTCGTGGGAGTCCAGAGGGACAGGCGACGGGCTGAATCGCTACGATGGTAGATTGGCGAATGCCGCAATGACCCAGTTCGGCAGCGGCTGGGCGTGCTGCAATCATGAGCGGGGATCATGACGCTCTAGAACCGAATAACGAAACGAACCTGCCAGCGACAACCGTTTCAGGAATTACACAGTTCGATTGACGAGAGGAGGATCTGATGAACCTGCCACAATACATTACGACCGAAGAAGTGCAACGGGTGTGCCTTGAACTCGGCATTCGGGACTGGACATCGCTGACAGAGGCTGCTGTCCCCATTGAAGAGGCACAAATCATACAGACCGCAGTCGGGGCGGAAGCGACTCAAGTCACGATTGATGAGTTCAGCCGTGGATTGGAAGTCGAACTCGAGCACGGACTACGGTTCCCCGATGCCAACGTGACCAACAATCATCCTTTGCTTACGGGAAAGATCGTCTTGGCCCATCTCAAAGAAACCCTTGACTATTATTCGAGGCTGGAGGTAGCTGAACTGGAGGGTGATATTCTGAACGTGCTCTCGAAGGGTGACATGGCCAAGGTTGCGGAGAAGTACCCGAAAACTGGTCCACGCTCGCGTTGCCCTAAGCTCGAGTGAAGCTCACCGACTCTAGTTTGGGGGCCGCTCCGGAACATCGATGGGCCACGTCCACAGCACCAAACAGGTCTCGGTGGCACCGGGGAGGTGTCGTGCCTCATGCCCACACCGCTCCTACGGTCTCGCAAGGAGGCTATGGAGAGACTGTGCAAGTGTGGATCAAATAACCTTCAAACACATAGGAGGTGCTATGCAAAACAGTATTAGTAGTATGATTGGCTACGCAATTAGGGCCACCGATGGTGACCTGGGAAAAGTGGACGAGTTCTACTTCAATGACGAAACCTGGACTATCCGCTATATTGTCGTAGAAACAGGAAATTGGTTATCCGGCCGCAAGGTGCTCATTTCTCCTGTTGCTTTCGGCAGACCAGAATTGGAGTCACGCACGATTTCGGTAAACCTTACCTGTGCTCAGGTGCGCAGCAGCCCCGATATCGATACAGAGAGACCCATTTATCGTCAACATGAAGCCGAGCTACATGAGTATTATCAGTGGCCTTGGCGAGGCGGTTACGGAGGTACTTTCGGAACGACCCCGTTACCCCTTTCTGCTGACGAAGTGTTTGTGGGGCAGGAAGCTTCTGTGTCAGAGCGTCAAGATGATCCGCATTTGCGCAGCACACGGCAGGTCACCGGCTATCATATTCACGCTACCGACGGTGAACTCGGTCATGTGGAAGATTTTATTGTTGACGACGAAATTTGGGCGGTTCGTTTTCTAGTTGTGGATACACGCAACTGGCTGCCGGGGAAGAAAGTTCTTCTATCGCCCCGGTGGATCGAGCGTGTGGAATGGGCCGATTCGAGAGTGTATTTTGACCTCACGCGGGAGTCGGTAGAGAATAGTCCTGAGTTCGATCCATCGAAAGCACTTGACCGGGATTATGCGGCCTATCTCTACGACCACTACGGTCGGCCTATAGATCATCACTGAAAAACTCGATGCCATTCAAGACGCCGTTTGTCGGAGGCATTCCAATAAAAATACTTGATAAGGCGACTACAGAAAGATGAAGAGGAGCTTCTGGTAGGCTCTCAGCAGCGCCGGGCTAACAACGTCAGCGGGGGCGGCTATGTAGCCGTGAGTTCACGTGTCGTATTCATCGAATAACGTGAGATCGCTAAGCACCATCTCATCTATCGCCTCATCCCCCAATGGCTCCACAGTTGGGTGTAAATTCGCTTAAGGAAAGCAAACAATCATGAAACGGATCGCTATTATTCTGGGCGGAGGAATCCTCTTGGTTATCGTGCTCTTCGGATGGTGGGTCCTCAGTCGCCCCGAACGCGGCACGACCGGCTCGGTCAGCACGCATTTTCGCTGGTTCGGGCCCAACGACAAGATCGTGATCGACGGCTTCGACGACCCCAAAGTCCAGGGCGTCGCCTGTCACATCGCCCGTGCGGAAACGGGAGGGGTGAAGGGCCAATTGGGCGTGGCGGAAGATACGAGTGATGCCAGCATCGCCTGTCGCCAGTGCGGACCGATTAAGATCATCGGCGAACTCAAGGACGGCGAGCGCGTCTTCGACGAACACCGCAGCCTCGTGTTCAAGAAGCTTCAGGTCGTACGGTTTTTCGACCGCAAACGCAATGTGCTGGTTTACGTGGCGTACAGCGATCGGGTTATCGAGGGTAGCCCGAAGAATAGCATCAGCACTGTTCCCATCATGGAGTGGCCGAAACCATAGATTCGAACTATGAGGCCTCGTCGGTGACAGGTGGTTTGGAGCGGAAGAGAACCTCCTGGAGAACGCTGTGGCCGCGTCTTCAACTGGGACACATCATAACCTGCTACGGCGATATCCCATCGCCGCCGAGGTGCAGCTTAACGGCGGCACGCATTTTCGCGTCTGGGCGCGTCGCCCAAAAAAGTGGAAGTGGTGCTGCACGATGGTCCTGGGGCCTCGGCGACCGTACAACTGAAACTGCGAGCGGACGGATACTTTGCGGGCCTGGTCCCGAAGGTTGCGACGTACACTCTGCGGGTCGATTAGTTTCCAACTGTCTTCTAGGCCTGACCTTCTGCCTCGGCTTTGAGCAGATCCAACCGTCGATCTGCCATCATGTACCAAATCGACGATAGAACCAGGTTTTTACCAACTGTGTCAGGATTGCGTAACACACCAGCATAACCGCCAGAAGCAGCCAGTAGAGTGGCGGGAGGGCTACAAATCCGAGCGTCTCGGCTAGTGGCGAAACCGTCAGCCAGGCGCCCACTGAGACGATGATTAAAGAAGTCAGTATCAGCGGCCAGCTAGCCCAGCTTTGGATGAACGGGATCTTGTTGGTGCGGATGACGTGAATGATCAGGGTCTGAGTGAAGAGCGACTCCACAAACCAGCCGGTGTGGAATAGCGCTGGATTATTCCAAGAGTTGAAGACGTAGAGCATGATGAAGAACGTGATGGATGTAATCGAAGATTGAACTGATAGGGCCGATGAACAGGATGAAGCGACGGATTTCCCCGATCGTCCACTTGCGCGGCTTCGTCAGCCAGTCGGCGTCCACGTTGTCAGTGGGAATAGTGGTTTGCGAGAAGTCGTAGAGTAAGTTATTGGTCAGCACCTGTATCGGCAGCATGGGCAAGAAAGGCAGGAACGCGCTGGCTCCCACCACGCTGAACATGTTCCCGAAGTTGGAACTGGCCGCCATTTTGATGTACTTGAGGATGTTGCCAAACACGCGGCGGCCTTCCAACACGCCCTGTTCCAGCACAAGCAAGCTGTTTTCCAGCAGGATGATGTCGGATGACTCCTTGGCGATGTCTACGGCGCTATCAACGGAGATACCTACATCGGCGGCTTTCAGGGCCGGGGCGTCGTTAATGCCGTCGCCCATGAACGCCACCACGTGCTCCTTGACCTGCAAAGCGCGTATGATGTGTTCCTTTTGGGCCGGGGCCAGCTTGGCGAAAATGCTGGTCACACTGGCAGCCTCGGCTAATTCTGTCTCACTCAGCGCTTCAATTTGTGAACCGAGCAGGATTTTATCCACCGGCATGCCTACTTGTTTGCAGATGTAGGCTGTGATGATTTCATTATCGCCTGTCAGAATTTTGACATCCACCTTCAGCGCGTTCAGCCGCTTCAAGGCTTCCATAGCGGAATCCTTGGGCGGGTCCAGGAAGGCCATGTAGCCAAGCAGAGTCAGATCGGATTCGTCCTGCAGCGTATAGTGTGGCTCGTCGTCATCGCCGGGCATGACTTTGTAGGCCACGGCAACAACGCGGAAGCCGTGCGCGTTCAATTCCTGCACGAGAAGCTTGCGGTGAGCGTCGTGCTCTGGCGTTACATCCAGCACTTCTCCTTCGACTTCCACGCGCGGCGAAAGGCGCATGATCTCTTCCACCGCGCCCTTGCAGATCAAGATATGCTGGTTCTGTTTGTCCTCCACGATGACCGACATGCGCCGCCGCTGAAAGTCGAATGGGATTTCGTCTATCTTGCGGTAGTCCGTCTTAACCTTAAGATCCTCCTCAAGTTGACCATGATCGAGGATCGCCTCATCCATAAGGTTTTTCAGACCCGTCTGGTAGTAGCTGTTCATGTAACCGTAGTTTAAGACGCGTTCGCTGTCGTGGCCGTGAACATCCAAATGCTTCTCCAGCACGATCTTGCCCTGGGTGAGCGTGCCGGTCTTGTCCGTACACAGCACATCCGCCGCTCCGAAGTTCTGGATGGCGTTCAGGCGTTTGACGATTACTTTCTTGCGTGCCATCGCCAACGCACCCTTCGACAGGTTGACGGTCACGATCATGGGAAGCATCTCAGGCGTCAACCCGACGGCTACCGCCATTGCAAAAAGGAAGGCTTCCAGCCAGTTGTGCTTGCTCAACCCGTTGATCAGGAATACGGCGGGAACCATCACGGCGATAAACGTAATCATCAGCCAGGTGAACTTATTGACGCCCTTGTCGAAGCTGGTCTGCTCTCTCTGCCCGACAATGCTGGTTGCCAGCGACCCAAAGTAAGTTTGGTCTCCGGTGTGGATGACGACTGCTGTTGCACTGCCGCTTTCCACATCCGAGCCGAGGAAGCAAATGTCTTGCAGTTCCAGCGGATTTTGAACGTCTGCGGAGGCGGGGTTGGCCTTTTTTTCCACCGGCAGGGATTCTCCTGTCAGCGCTGCCTGGTTCAGGAACAAATCCTTGGCGGTCAGCACGCGCACATCGGCAGGAACCATGTTCCCTGCGGCCAGGCGTATGATGTCACCCGGCACCAAGAGCTTGAGCGCAAGTTCGGCTTCTTTGCCATCCCGCACCACAGTGGCGAGGGTATTGACCATGGCCTTGAGTTTTTCCGCGGCGTTATCGGCACGCATCTCTTGATAGAAGCGCAATGAAACGCCCAGCACTATCATCACAAGAATGACTACCGTCGCACGAAGGTCACCGGTTAAGTAAGAAAGTACGCAAAGCGCTGTCAGCAGGATGACCAGGGGATTCTTGACGTTATCTAGCAGGCGCATCAGGGGCGATTGGGGCTTTTCGCGCGCGATCTCGTTCAACCCGTAACGTTTGACGCGGGCGTTGGCTTCCGCCACGCTCAAGCCGCTTAAGCTCGACCCAAGCTCCTTTAGAACGGCATCGTTATCTTTGCGCGCGCTTTCCAGTAGTTGTTCGGAAAAATGCGCCTCGTTCCCGCTGGGGAGATTACCCGAGTGTTGAGGCAGATTCGGTGTGGTCTTTGGAGATTTCAATGTCTTGATGGACCAACTTTCCTGAAATCGATATATCCCCGCTCAACGTCTACAGATATCAGCTCCACGCGAATCCGGTCACCGACATCAATACCCCCAAACCCATGTGCCAGCCTACCCTCAACAGGCATTTTGAGGAGCCGTACCCAGTACCTTTGGAAGAAGCACCAGTGACAACGGTATCAAACTGTTCTCCGATTCTCGATTCAAGGAGAAGCGCAGCGGCCGATTTGCCCACCTGCCGTTCGACTTTCTTCGCGGCATCCTCTTTTTCCGTGCAGTGTTTCGCCAGAATATCCAGTTCATCATCGCCGTATGGCGAAGAGCAATCTGCTATGGCGGCCTTCAATAGCGACTGTGTCTCCGGTCAAGTGGAAAGTTCCTGATACATGATTTTTTCCCTGATCATGGCGTTCAGGATGACCAGGAGTTTCCGCATGCAGGCGACTATCGCTACCTTGAACGGCTTTCCTGATGCCACGAGACGCTGATAGAAGGCCCGGAGTCTTTCGTTGCGCTTCACACCTGTGATTGCGGCCATGTACAAAGCCTTGCGGACTGACTGGCGGCCCCCCATGATACTACGCTTGCCTCTCATGATGCCGCTGTCACGGTTGAACGGCGCCAGACCCGCGAGACTGGTGATTTCAGCGCGACTTGCCTCGCCCAGCGGAGCCAGGTCTGCTATGAGTGTTCTCGCAGTGACTGGACCAACGCCGGGAACGCTCAGCAAGATTTCTTCCTTCTGACTCCAGATGGAGGAGTTCTTGATGGTCGTATCGAGATCCTGATCAATAGACCGAATTTCCTGATTCAGTGCCATGATGATGCGCTGAATGCTTTGGAGGACGAGCTCGGAGCGAGCATGATGGAGTCGGTTTTTTTCCGAGGCACGCTGCAGCACGAGCTGGCGGCGCCGGGCGACCAATTCCTTGATGGCTTGTTCCTCCTGATTGAGAATAGGCCTCACAGGAGGCCTCATGTCCTGTGCAAACCGAGCCAACACATAGGCATCGATGGAATCCGTTTTAGCCTGTTTTCCGAGTGCTCGGGCAAAGTTTCGGGCCTGCTTGGGGTTAACCACGGCAACGGGAAGTCCGGCTGAAGCAAACTCTGCGGCGAGTATGACTTCGTAACCGCCGGTTGCTTCCATGACGATTAACGCGGGGACCTCTTTCTTGAGACGTTCTACAAGCGCATCGAGGTCATCCGCAGTATTCCGACAGGAGAAGCGTACGCCTGACGGGAGCAGATGAATGTCCAGGCTGTCCTTAGCGATATCTATGCCGACGAAGATCTTTTCAGACACGGGCGATGTCCCTCCCTTGTGGATACGGCCTCAGAAGGCCCAGCGACTGTTCGGGCTTTTCGCACGTCGGCTCCGGCGATCCAGCTATGGGACAGCCTTTGAAGGCCCAGGCGTTAACGATCTGCCGGTCCGTTGTCTAGCTTTCTTCAGAAAACCAAACGGCCGTGCGACCCCCCTATACCAGCTAGTACCTGTGGGTGACCACCAGAACTTCCCTAGTCCCCTCCCTCGCTCGAAGCACTCTCGTCGAGAAGTACTTCTGGGGGGTATCATACAAGGCGTTGAGTGATCAGATCGGTATAGCGACGATTAGGGGCTGTGGAATGGGTATAGTCTCTGACAGCGAGACCAAAGTGTCCTGAGGCAGTCTCTCCAGGAAGTTCCGCAACGTATTCACCAGCTCCCAAAAGCTTAATTACGGAGATGGATAGGTCGGGGAATCTAAGAGGATCTGCCGCCTTCTCTTTGATGAGAAACTCCTCAAGCGCTTTCGAATCCGGGTCTTCAGGAGCTTGAATCCGTGATCCCCAGCAATCTCGACAATCCGTTCCCATCGCTTTGGAGTCCGTACCACCCGGCGGATAGAAGGGAATTTTTTTGAAGAGAGATATCGGGCGGTCACGCCGTTTGCCGCAATCATGAAATCCTCAATAATGTCCTTGGCGCGGTTCTTCTTTTCCACTTCGAGATCGCTGATTTATTGCCGTCAAATATCGGTTTCGCCTGTATGGTTTCAAAACTAAGTGCCCCATGAACATGCCGGAAATTCTTCATACGCTGTGCTACCCGGTCCTGCATGCGGAGATTCTCATCAAGCCCAGTTGCGGCGGTGATAGCTTCGGGCATAGTTCCATTCCCTTCCAGCCATGCGGCAACGCTGTTATATGCGAGCTTCGCATGATTGTGGACACGCGCCCGGTAGATATCAGAGTCTTGAAGGGACCCATCCGCGGCGATCACCATTTCTACGACAACCGATAGGCGATCCTCATTGAAATTCAGGGACGTGAGGTCGGTGGAAAGTGTTTCCGGAAGCATTGGGAATATCCGAGCCGCTGTATAAACAGAGGTGGTATTGTGGCGAGCGTGTTCGTCAATGGCTAATCCATTTCTCACGAGCCAGTCCACGTCAGCTACAGCAACAAGAATCTTTACTTTTTCTCCCGGCATTCCCTCGGCAACGGTGAGTTGATCCAGATCAAGGGAGTCATCGTTGTCAATGGAAGCCCACGGAAGGTCCCTTAGGTCACGAACTGTATCACCGTTCATCTCCGCAGGTGCTTGAATCTTCGCAAGTTCGGCGAGCGCTTCGGGAGAAAAGTTAGGAAGTAATCCTCTTTCAAGCATCGCCCTCTCGGCGATACTCTGCAAAATAGCACGGTGCTGTTTAGCATTTGCATTCATAGCATGCCCTTCTCTCTTCATTTCAAGAATCACTAATTATCAGCCGGAATTATGCCTCACGATCGGCATCTTGGTGGGCTTTGGCCCAGTGAAGGGGCCGGAATGGTTCCCTTGTCCCCTAACAGGTTGCTCCATCTCCCAAGACCCTACAGATACAAAACTGTCGTCACATTGTTGAAAAAGCCTTCTCTATCCTGTTGTTGAGCGTACTGCACCGCAAGCCCCCCGGTCAAGGATAATCTTGAGCGCGGCTACTTACCTCAATACAGAGCTGAAATGTCCGGGCGAGCGCAACGCCGACGCCACATGAACATAGCACCTCCAAGCATGGCACGCGACCTTCGCTCCGACCTTGATCAGACGCTTAATGAGCCACTCTCTTCACGGTTTGACTTCTTCGCCCACGAGATAGAATTGCCTGAGCATGCGCAGGAGGGTTTTATCTGGAATTGACCCTCGCCCACTCGGATCAGCATGCCGCGCGGTCGGCGTCCTCGCGATCCCGTTGAGAAAACGTGAATGCCGAAATCAAGAACAAAGTTGGAGATTCAGCTTTCCCCTGTCAGGTATTTTCCAAGCCGGCCATGTCTTCGGTATTTATAAGATCCCTCGGTTCATAGCTTTCCCGGATAGCCACTTGAATCAGTCCCTCGGGTACTCACAGTGTCAGATCGCTCCTCGCGAACGCAGAGCCCCATACGCGAACGTTCCTGGTTTCGAATACCCCTGAACATACCCGCAGGGAGAAACTCGCGCAGGATCGTTCTCAGACGCTTATAAGAGGAACCTCTTTGGGATGAGGCGGACTCCTGCTCTTCGATCAAGTAAGGAAGTGGCCTGAGCACGCATCTTCAGTTTGCCAGATGGCCCGATACTTCCAAGCTCTGTTCGGGTAAGATGCGATAGGAAAATCACGCTTGACCGCCGGTCGTACGGTGAGGTACGCTGAAACCAGTTCATAACATGCTTGTTCATCGGCGTGACGAAAGTCTGGCGTGGACCGGGTGGTCTGAGGCACAATCCCCGGCCTAAACACCCTCGGAATGGCAAGACCGCCGCACAATTCCGGGTAATCCGGGGAGGTTGTTATGCCAATCTGCATAGGATTCCCTGACAAACCGCGAACAGAACGACACCAACGAGATCTAAGGATTTTAGCGCGGCTTTGGCAATCGCTCGAATGGCGTTTTATGGGGCCAGGAAACCAAACCTCCGCATCTTATTCCGATCGATCCAATTATTGTACGCCCCAAAGTGAAAATGGCAAAGTTCACCTGAATCGAATTAGGACGGTAAATAATGAGTGTTTCTCTCGACAACCAGAAAAGGGCCTCTGAGCAATCCGGAGGGGATGAAAACACTCAGAGAACAAGCGGAAACCCATCTGCCAAAGGTAACACTTACCGCCCTGGGTATTGTTTTTGGAGATATTGGAACGAGTCCGCTCTATGCACTCCGTGAATGCTTTCATGGTGAGTATGGTATCGCCGTGTCCGGTGAAAATGTTCTTGGCGTTCTGTCTCTGATGTTTTGGTCCCTCATTATGATCGTGACCATCAAGTATCTGGCTTTTGTTCTCCGTGCCGATAACAATGGTGAGGGAGGGGTCCTTGCTTTGACTGCCCTTCTGAAACGCACCAGGCCTAACAAAGACGGGCGATGGTTCAGCCTGATAGCGATAGGCATATTTGGCGCTTGTTTGTTATACGGGGACGGTATGATAACTCCCGCTATATCGGTACTCAGCGCTGTGGAAGGTATTCGAGTCATTACCCCAGTGCTCGAACCGTATGTGGTTCCTTTCACAATTGCAATTCTCGTGGGTTTATTTTTTATTCAACGCCGGGGCACGGCAAAGATAGGAGGCCTTTTTGGTCCCATCATTTTGCTATGGTTTGTAGTTCTTGCTGTTTTAGGAACGATCCAGATCGCTTTTAACCCAAAAGTACTGGTGTCTGTTTTTCCATGGCATGGCATCAGCTTTTTGGTCCAAAACAAGCTGGACGGATTTGTGGTTTCTGGGTGCCGTATTTCTGGTGGTAACTGGGGCCGAAGCCCTTTATGCTGACATGGGGCATTTTGGTAGAACTCCGATTCGTCTGGCCTGGGTAGGGCTGGTGTTGCCGGCGCTAATCCTTAATTATTTTGGACAGGGCGCTGTTCTTCTAGCCAGACCGGAGATGTCGCATCACCCGTTTTATGCCCTTGTCCCTGATTGGGCGATGGTACCCATGGTTCTTTTAGCCACAGTTGCTACAATAATAGCTTCTCAGGCGGTAATTTCGGGGACCTTTTCGCTTACCCAGCAGGCAATCCAGCTCGGATATCTGCCCCGTTTACGGATAACTCACACCTCTGCTTCCCATATCGGCCAGATTTACATTGCGCCAGTAAACTGGCTGCTCATGATATGCACCATCGCCCTGGTTTCCGGCTTCCAATCCTCCAGTAACCTATCGGCTGCTTATGGTGTGGCAGTTACTGCGACCATGTTAATCACCACGACACTCTTCTTTGTAGTGATGCGGGAAATATGGGGGTGGAGTCGACCGGTAGCCGGCCTGCTATCATGTGCTTTTTTTCTGGTAGACATCCCCTTTTTCGCTGCGAACATCAGCAAGATTTTTCACGGCGCCTGGTTTCCATTGGTCATTGGCGCAGCGACTTTTGTCGTAATGATTACTTGGGAGGATGGTAGGGAAATTCTCCGCAACAAGATAAAGGGCCTGACGCCAAAGCTGGAGAAATTTAAAGAAATACTGGCAAAGGACCAGCTACAAAGGATTAAAGGTCTGGCAGTCTTCCTGACGGGTAATCATGATCTTGTGCCAGCAGCCCTGATGCATAACATGAAGCACAATAAGATCCTTCATTCCGAAGTGATTTTCCTCACTGTTGGCACAGAACCAATACCCCGTGTCCCGAATTGCAATAAAATCGAGGTCGAAAAACTAGACGCGGGAATGTACCGCATCGATGCACACTACGGCTTCATGGAGCAGCCAAAGATCGACACCATTTTTGCTCTATCCCGTGACATGGGCTTGAAACTGGAAATGAAGGACGCCAGCTTCTTCCTCGGCCGCGAGAAACTGGGGATTAGCAATAAACCCAAAATGCGCCGATGGAGGTCAAGCCTGTTTATATTTCTTTCCCAAAATTCATTGGATGCAAGTTCATATTTCGGTATTCCTTCAAAGCAGGTTATTGAAGTCGGGGTTCAACTTGACTTTTGAAAGGCTAACAACAGTTTCGAGCAGGACGCTCGCTACCTCGCGCCTCTTATGCTGGAGGTTATACCGCACTTTACTACGTGGAAGACCGTTAACATGAATCAGCCTCACTCCAAGCTCGGCTTGGAAACCGCTGGCCATGGAGCATAGCTACGTAAAACTAGCCGCGTACTGCGGCGAAGGAGAGCGGCATGAGAATACGTAAAGAGAAACTCCGGCTCCGTGGCTTCAATAACCTGACCAAGAGCCTGAGTTTCAACATATACGACATCTGCTACGCCAAGAGCCGGGCGGACCGCAATGAATATCTCGCCTACATCGACGAGATGTACAACTCGGAGCGACTGGAGAGCATCCTCAGGGGTGTGACAGAGATCATTAGCGCCCGCATCCTCAACGTCTCTACTCAGGACTACGACCCAATGGGTGCGAGCGTAGCGATCCTCATCGCCGAGGGTTCGATGGCACACGAAGCAAAGAGCCGCACCAGTGTGGCCCATTTGGACAAGAGCCACATCTGCACCCACACGTATCCGGAGACTGACAAGGCGAGTGGCATTTCCACCTTCCGAGTCGACATCGACATCTCTACCTGTGGGAAGATTTCTCCCCTGACATCCCTGAACTACCTGATCAAGTCCTTCGACTCGGAAGTGGTCCTCCTGGACTACCGGGTGCGCGGCTTCACTCGGAACGTTCAAGGGAAGAAACTCTTCATTGACCACGATATCCATTCCATCCAGCAGTTCATCGCTGAAGACGTCAAGCAGCGGTACGATAAGGTCGACATCAATATCTCCCAGGAGAACCTCTTTCACACTAAGATGGTTCTCAAGAAGTTCCAGCTGGACAACTACCTTTTCGGGACCACGGCCAAGAGGCTCAACCGGCGGGAGCGACAGAAAGTGAAGGACAGCTTGAAGCGAGAAATGACCGAGATTTTCTATGCGAAGAACCTTTTCAGATGATTCCCCTTTATGGCTTGCACGGTTAGCAACCACCACCAAGGCGAAAAACCGCAAACGGGAAAGGATCGTCAAGGCTGCCTTAGAGGTCTTTTCCCAAAAAGGCTACCACCGGACAAAGGTGAGGGACATCACCGATTCAATCGGCATTTCCACCGGCACGTTCTACATCTACTTCAAGAATAAGAGCGACCTATTTGTCGAAGAGGTTGACGATGTCATCCGCAGCATCCTCGGGGACGCGACAGTGGCGATAAGGAGCCAGCAGGACATAGTCAAAAGAATGGAGGTGCGCGGAAGGGTATTCTACGAGCGCTATTCGAGGTACAATGAGATACTCCACCAATTGCGTGCTGAGATGGCCGGCGAGGACCGCTGGCCTCAAGAGAGAATCAAGAAAGCCTACCACGACCTGACCCGGCCGGTCATCCGAGATATCCAGAAAGGCATCGACGAGGGCCTTTACCGAGATATCGACCCCGATCTCCTCGCTTACGCTCTGACTGGAATCGTTCCTCCGTTTTCGATTCAATTAACCCACATGTCTAGGCCCCCCAAAGTCCCACTGTCATCATTTTGCAGAATGATTTGTCGACAGTCAAGCGTTACTCCGCCGTCGAAACGACCTCACAATTTGTACCACTCAGGACAATCAGCAGGACTATCGTGTTCACAGGCCATTCTTTACGATCTGTAAAGAAAACGGACAGATGCTCGTATGCAAAAGACGTCCTCGCAATGGGCTGGCTTGAAATCCCTGTTGGTACCGGAATTGCAGCCTCCACCTTCCCAAAGAGCCCGACCATCTTCAACCGAAGATGATTTTCCTCTCCTTTGCAATGCGGGTTCAACGCAAGCCAATTTCATGTTCAGGGAGGCGCTCAGATTGTACAGGAAAGATCGGGACCAACCAAGCAAACATGTCGAATCAGAATCGTCTTCAAACAGCAAATTCCGCGACGAACAGATGCTTAGAAATATTCTTGCAGCATGTCCTGTCGGACTGTGCCAGGTGGAAAACAGGACCATCTGCTGGGTGAACGAGGCCATGCTCAAGATGTTCGGATACGTCGAAGCGGACTTCGTAGGCAAGAGCACCAGGATGATCTATGCCTCTGACGAAGAATACGAGAGGGCTGGTGCAGTACTTTACACGAGCCTGCAAGGCGGCACGGAGGTTGAAACAGACGCAAAGCTCATCCGCAAAAACGGCTCCGCCTTTGACGGACACATACGGATTAGCGCCCAGGACCCCTTGAACCTCACGAAGGGAACTGTGGTAGCCATTACTGACCGCACGCCCATAAAGGAAGCGGAAGCGGCCCTTATGGAATCGGAGAGGCGATTCAGAGAAATTCTGGAAAATGTAGACCTTGTGGCCATATGTCTGGACAATGACGGTAAGATCACGTTCTGCAATGACTTTCTGCTGGGAATAACGGGCTGGCAACGAGACGATGTTCTCGGGCGAGATTGGTTCGATATCTTTGTCCCCGAAGAAGACAGGAGCAAATTGAGACAATGGTGCCAACCGCCTGCCGGTGATGGAATCCGGTTTAACGGAGAAAGATATATCGTTACGAGAAGTGGAAATCGCCGCTGCGTACGCTGGAACACCACCATATTCCTGCGGGATTCGCTTGAGAAAGTAACAGGTATGGCTACCATCGGCGAAGACATCACTGACCGAAAGCAGGCGAACGCACTTCTTCTTCGAACCGAGCGAATAAAAGCTGTGGGAGAGATGGCCGGGGCAGTGGCTCATAATTTTAACAACCTGCTCCAGATTGTCATGGGTGGAAGCCAGGTCGCCATGAGTCATCTGGGATCGAAGAACATCTCCCAAATCCAACCTGAGCTGGAAAAGGTAGTCAAGGCGTGTGAACTGGGGGCACAGACGGTGAATCGACTCCAGGAGTTCGCGCGAGCCAGACCGGAAGACATCATTTCTGATAATGTCATTTTTGATCTTTCATATACCATTCAGCAAGCGGTGGAGATGAGCAGACCATGGTGGAAAACTAATCCGGACAAAGAAGGCACAAACATCTCTCTAGCTTCAGATTTGGGGCCCGGATGTCTTGTGAGCGGTAGGGAAAACGAACTGTTCGAGGTTGCCGTAAATCTCATAAAGAATGCAGCGGAAGCCTTACCCACTGGAGGGAAAATAAAAGTAAGGACATTCCTTGAAGGAAATCGAGTAGCTTTTCTGTACAAGATGATGGCGTGGGAATAGCCGAAGTGAATCTCGGGAAAGTTTTTCAACCGTTCTGGACCACCAAGGGCTTCCGGGGAACGGGCATGGGTCTTTCCAGCTCGTACGGGATCGTTAGCCGACACGGAGGCGAGATGTCCGTGGAGAGCATCGAAGGGGAAGGCAGCACTTTTGTCGTGAGACTGCCTCAAGCGAGGAACCACACCAGGGTTTCGCCGGAGGTAACTGACCGGATTTCGGGTTTTCCGTTCCGAATACTGCTGGTTGATGACACGGATACATTACTCGCTACAATAGCGGAAGGCTTGACCCTATATGGTCAAAAGGTTTTCACTGCCACATCCGGTCAGGCAGCGCTCGCTATTTTCGATGACCAGCCCTTCGATGTTGTTATTTGCGATCTTGGAATGGAGGAGATGAACGGGTTGGAGGTGAGCCGGGCGATCCAAGAGCTTTGTCTTCAAAAGGGTGTACCAAAGCCTCCTTTCATCCTTCTGACCGGCTGGGGCGCCTCGATTGCCGAACAAGATGGAGTGTTCGGACGCGGTGTCGATAGGGTTGTCTCCAAACCGACGTCAATTTTCACCTTGCTGGAAACGCTCCAGGAAGTGGTGAACGAAAACGAGCAAAGAGCCTCTGGCGGTCTGGCGTGCGGGCATAAAGATGACACTTGCGTAACGTGACAAGTTTGAATGAGGCTGCCCTTAAAGAAAACTTATCAGTTCAGAATGGTCCTTATTAAGCCAACTCCGAAGGAGGATTCCATTGACAGCCGACTGGCAGTGAGATAATCATGGAATAGTCGCCGCGGGCTCAGACCGATGCCCTTTGCGACGTGAATCCGCCGGGCATAAACATAGTCGTTGATATATTCAAATTGAAGGCCGATATGAACCTTCCGAGACATAGAAAACGAGACATACTCCCCTCGAGAAAAGTCGATGCGAAATGAAGGATTCTAGCTCAAGATTGGATGCCATATCCGAGATGCTGGCTCTCTCGAGTTTCGGTAACGGGAAGAATATTATCTTCAGCGGCTTGGACCTCAAAGGACCAATGGATCTGCAAGCTTTCCATGAGGCCTCACGGAAATCAGTAAAGCTTTTCCCTCAATTCGTGAGTTACGATCCGAGAAATCAGGGTCAACGGACGCTACTATCTCCGCAGGCAACACTCGCCAGACTTGCCTTCGTGGTTCGGTGTTCAGGAATTGAAGATCAGAGATGCTTCGGCCCCGTTACTCGACAATATCCTGCACACACTCAGCCCTCGTCTGGATCGGGACTGGGACCTGTTTCAAGAGTTGCCCTTGGAGATGGGTCTCATCCGCGTGTCGGAACGGCATCACATATTAGCCACCTATATTCATCACGTAGCTGGCGATGTGGGCAGCCTCATGGAATTCGGCCAAGTCTTGATGGCAAATTATCATGAGCTGTTTACAGGACAACCTCCTGATTGGAAACACGAGCCTTTGCCTGTTTCTAGTTCAAGGAAACGGCCGGTGGACAAGAAGCAAGCGAAAAGCCAATCCTGGCTCGACAAAATCGGAGGGACTCTATCGGGATTCTTGAAAACCCCTGCCATACCTCTGGGTAACGGCGACCGAGGTAACGACGAACAATACCACATCAAGAGAGTCCTGCCCCCAAAGGAATCCCTCGAACTTGCCGGTTCAACGGGACGAGCCTGCGCTTCTCTCGCGGATCGCCTGACCGCTGCCACGCATCTCGCCGTAGATCAATGGAATCGCGAGCGAGGCATTGGCCCCGGTACTCTCACCACATCAATGACGGTTAACATGCGAGGCCGGTACAAGGATCTTGACAATCCGAACAATAGCGCTCTTATTTTCTTAAGATCTCTGCCGCATGAGCGGAGAGAGCCCAATGAATTCTGTCGTCTCCTGGGCTTGCAGAGGATGAAACGATTCCGGGCACAGTCGGATTCAAGTTACTACCAGAATCTGCAACGGTTCAACGACACATTGCGCATACTCCCCTTTAATCTCAGGAAACGCCTGGTAAGCTTTATCATGAACAAGCATCAGGTGTCTGTGGCGATAACTCCTCTCGGAGTGCTCTGGCCCACGCTGCAGAATGGAAGGCCGACCGGCGAGACGTTCCTCAAGAAATCGGGGGAACTCGATGTGACAGAAGTTCACGGTATCGGCTATAAACTCGCGTCGAATACACGCTTGCTTCTAGTGGTTTACGCTTTTAGAGATCAGGTGAATCTAATCCTAGCATCCTCAGCCAGCCTCTTCACACGGCAAGAGAGTGAGCAGTTTATGGAGCTAATTATGGAAAACCTTCTACATTCGGGTCTCTGATACGTGTGATGGATGCGTCTTGACGATCCAAGAGCATCCATCAAAATTTAAGTTGCAGCGCCTTGAATCCAGCCTTGGTTTCGCGCTGAAATCATCTCTTGTTTTGCCAGTCTCTAGTTGTGTAGGAAAGCACTTTGCCCAGGATTCTGGGCAGCATCCGCAGCGATGACCACACGTTCACCATTTGAAAACATTCCCACGTGCAGTGGCAGTTGTTCGCAGAGATCTTCTTTATTTCTCTAAGGCCCCTCTCGGAACCGAGCAGTGCGTTAGGATCGTAGTCGTAATCCCGTATGTTTCCGAGGACTATATTGAGAAGCTCGCAAAGGACTATTTGGCCATCAGCAGTGATGACAAAACATTTCTTGCCAGCCTTGCATGGCACGATCATTTTGTCGTTCTTCACACTTTGATAGACCACGTCACCGACAATGTCGGCCATTGCAACCCCTGCTCGCCTAAACGGGAAGTTCTTTGCCAACCTTTTTCCCACGAGCGGCATAACCTGTTTGAAGACAGAGTAGAAGTGGTCTATGTCTATGTTCTTGAGCGAGTTGTCTGGGAGTGAATCGCCCCTTATGAGGGCAACAGAGTACGGGACTCCCACCTCTTCGGTAAAAAATCTGGCGGTAGACAAGAACTCCTTGGCATTCAAGGCGTTGTAAGTGCCGTGGGCGAAGATGGCAAGACGATTACGATCAACATGATTCTGTAGCTTTACCAGCTCCTTAAGCGTAGTCACAACTTTGTCAAAGCTGCCGCTCTTGCCTCGGATTTTGTCATGCGTCTCCCGGCCACCGTCCACGGAAACTGCGATAGCCAGAGCTAGCCCTTCACACTTGTCCAATGTTGATTTTACGAACGATATGACGCGATCCGTCAGCCAACCATTCGTGGACACATTCAAGATGTCAAGCTTGTTGTTTCTGTAAAAAATTTCAGCAATTGCGTCAAGATCACCGCGGAGCATCGGCTCCCCGCCAGCCAGGGTAATGTACTTGATCTTTCCCAGGTTCCTTGAAAACCGGTCGATCTCATCGATAGTTAAGTCATTGTTAGGTTTGTGGTTTTCCAGATGATTGAAACAGTGGTGACACTCAAAATTGCACCGCTGGGTCACGTAGAAGATGAAATAAGCAAGAACGTCGCCGTGTTGGCACTTGAGGTTGTCGACTAGATTTGTGAGACTGCATCTCATCCATGCCGCCTAATTCCGAGATCTGCTCTCAAGCAGAGTGAAAAAATGACTCGCCCTGTCACTGTAGACAATTTCCGGATTGATGATGCCAGGACCTTCTTGCTGCGGATCAAGCTGCTGGTCGTGCCCCAATCGCGCTTCGTGGCTCGCCTCTATCCCTAGATTGCTTTGCATTTGATCCACTGTCTATGGGAGTCGACGGCAGAATCGGATATCTTGGACTAAGACGCCCAGGTCATGCACTGCCCAGTCACTCTTTAGTTGGAAATCGTTTTGATATTTCTTTGAGCATAGCCTAGTCTGTCCCCTCGGTCAATCTTGTTCCTGACAGGCGCTCCAATGACAATTAATTTAGCTCTACATATCAGACACTTGACAGGACGAACCTGCCCTCCATTGACATTTCCTCGAATAATCGGGGGACTAATATTTTTTCTTTGTTCTGGTGAGGGTGATTATTCTTCTTCAACAACAAACGTGCCGGATATGTATATGGCTTTCCCGTCATGAATGAACCGCGCGACACCGCTATCTACCTCAACTTTATACCTTCCAGACCAGGTTTTGATGGTTTTCCCGTCTGCGGAATAGAGCGTTATGGTCCTCTTGAGACCAATCAAGTCCGATTTCCAATGGCTGTAATCCTGGCGCTGTCTCTCTGTGCAGGAAGCAATGAGAGATGTCATGATGAGTAAAGAAATAACCAATACCAATCCTTTCATCGTTCAGACCTCACGTGTTGCCGCTTCTGTTCGTCTTTGACCAATATGGTCTCGCCATGCTTCAGGACAATAAAATTATCCTCGGCCAATCCCATGGATCGTTTCGCTTTCTCCAACTCTTTGGGGGGATCATCCAGAGGCTCATCCGTTAACGGAAATGTTCCCCAATGGATACCTACGGACTTTTTCGCTTTCAAATCTAGGTGCACTTGTACAGCCTCTTCAGGATTGATGTGATGATAGCGCATGAACCAACGAGGCTCATATGCACCAATCGGAATGGCTGCAATGTCGAACGGCCCCAGTTTTGTGCCAACCTCCTTGAAATGAGGTGTATAACCAGAGTCGCCCGAGAAGAGAAAGCTCGCCTGAACGTTGCGAATCACCCAACCAGCCCACAATGATCGGTTACGAACAAAAGGAGTCCTTTGACTCCAATGATGGACAGGAACACAGATTATTTCGAGACCGTCTCTCTCGTGTTTATCCCACCAATCCATTTCGACCACATTGCCTACGCCCAATTTCTCGAACCAGCTTTTCAGCCCGAGAGGCACGAAGAAGACCGTATCCATTCCACCATCGCGATCTAAAAGCCTCGCTACAGTGTTTCTATCCAAGGAATCATAATGATCATGTGAAATAACGACCATATCGATCTTTGGAAGATCATCCAACGGAATTCCCGGCGCGATTATTCGTCTCGGCCCCGCAAACTGCACCGGTGAAGAGCGATCCGAAAACTGAGGATCGCTCAAAATGTTCCTTCCTCCTATTTGAAAAAGCACAGTAGCATGGCCGATCCAGGTAACGGTGGCCTGACTGGTGTTGGATTTCAGGAACGAAATCTGCCTCTGGGCGAAAGGAAAATGATACGAGCTTCCAGAGGGGATGTGCATCCAAATACGATCCCATCTCCATCTTAGAAAGTCCATGAAACTCGAAGACCCCGAACCGTATATGTTCCGAAATCCACTACTAGTATGATGTGGTGCAATATCGGAAATCGGTCCTGCAGGGCTTTTCATCAAAAACATCATTATTCCTCCAACACCTAGTATGACAAAGCCGCAGATAACCATACGTCCAAAGCGTGACATGTGTTTTCCTCAAAACTATTTAAACCCTGGAAATCAGTCAATGGCAACTCTCTTCCGGCTGTGAGCGCCGACAACCCAATTTATCAAAATATGTGCACGATTACACATACAGGATTTCGGGAACGAGTCTTGACGAGCATTGTGATCTGGGATAGAAAGAATTACTATTTTTCACAATTCCGTTTCGTGATCTGCTCCGGATAGCAAATCATTCCGGAAACTTCCCATTGTCCAAAGGCACGATCGCAGGACAATCAGGACAAATATTCTAAAACGGTTTCGTAATTCGCTATCTCGCCGGCAATCCGTTTCGTGAGGACAGGCCTCCGGTTGAGCGGCTCATGAGCTTTCCAGGCTACAATATGGAAGTGGCAGATTTTATGAAAAAGAACCATCTTTCCGGAAGGGTTTTCGCTGGATGGTCAATCTCCATTTTTCTGCTGTTCCACAATCCTGATGTTCAAGTCTTCATGGATTGCAGAGATTCGGCGATGTACGATGACGATGTCATGGCCGTGTTTCTGGAAGTGCTCTATGGGTCGGGATCGGACCATTGCCGAAAGGCATCCCGGATCCTTTAACAATTCGGTGTCCGTTTTGTCCTTCTGGACGCCCACGGAAGCGATTGGAACCTGGCTGTTCAACTGATGAAATCCAAAAATTGGGTTCCCGTTTACAAGGACGAAGAATCCGTGCTTCTGGCAACGAGAGATTCCGATGTGGCAGAAGCCTTCCACAAGACAGAGAATTTGGAACATCTCGAATATTACTGTCCTGAAGCCAGAACGACATGCGAAGCTTTGGCCTCTGTTTACAACAAGGGCCGAATTCCCGAGAAATCGGCCTCTGAGCTCAAAGCCATTGTATCCCATCAGCCCGCGCCTCTTCTGTATAGTTTGATTGCTTCGGCCCCTTCCAGCGAAATCAAGTGTGATGATCAGGAAACGAAAGCCTATCCGGAGAAGGAACTATCCAGGCTGCTACAAACAAATTTCTCGTACGCAGGCGGGGCGAGGGTCTTGGAGAGCCGGATCATGATACTTCGTTTGCTCAATATGAACCGTCAGAAATGTGAACCCGAGACTTATGACCAGCGGTATGCCAGGATGATGCAGGAGCAGAAGTCGACCTTAACCGAGTTGTCGAAGAAGTATTACTAGAGCAGTTATTGGCCTTTTGTCTCTTTAAGAATTTCTCGCAATATTTCTAAAAGCTCGTACTTATGCTCTTCTGAATAGTTCTTGAGATATTTTTTTAGGCTTCGCTCTTTGTGATCGGAAATATCCTTCACGACTCGTGCTCCTTCTGGAGTAATTTGCAGTCTTTTCGAGCGGTCGTCTTTGGGATCGTTTGTCCTGATTATAAACCCGCTTTTCTCCAATCTTTTGGCGATGCCCGTCATATTGGCGCTCGAAACGAGCATGATTCTATTAACATTCTTCATTGTGTTTTGGCCATTTTCAGAGGAATCCAGAACTCTGAGCAAATTGTATTGAGAGAATGTCAGGCCCCACTTCGTGACAATGGCAGTGGAATTTTTCTTGAAACCCTCGGCAACTCGCACAATTGCCATCATTACTCTTTCGTCAATGCTCATGTCGCTCTTATATGCGCTGTCAGACATATCCTGCACTTTCTTGAGATTCGAGTATTTTATTCAATAAATTTATTCAATATACTAAAAGTTAACGAATAAATTGTCAACGGTTAAATTAAACGGGGGCTAAGACTTCGCTGCTATGACCACAGAACAATAAAAAATAGTAGCGACCGGTGTGCGCCGCTCCGGGGTGCGTTTCGGATCGACTTTGGACCGGCAAAACACCGGTCGCTACTATGGGGGTTGCCAAAATTAATGTCAGATTGCGCAAAGAATTAGGCGTAGCGGCGGGCCTCCGTGCCCGCCGTGGGTCGGCAGCGACGCCGACCCCTACAAGTCTTTGGGATTCAACCATCGGATAAACGTCATAATTTTTGGCAATCCCCAAAAGCCTTTGAACCGGCCTTATTCGTCAATCAACTGAAGGTTTAACCTGATAAGTGCTCTGGAATGGCAGCGATCCTATTGAGCAGATTTAATTCGATTTGCCAAAAGGACACACCGGAAAACGACAAATCTCGCAGTTGAGGCACAGGCCGCCATGACCCAGCAATGCCAAATCCTTGCGAGTCAAGGTTTCTCCAGCCAGTACTCTGGGAAGTACCAAGTCTAGCACGGTGTTATGGTGATACATTCCACACGCAGGAACTCCAATTATCGGCACAGAGTTTATGTTGGAAATCAGTACCATGGCCCCCGGGAGAACAGCGGAGCCATAAATCATTTCTGTTGCCCCAGCTTTTATCACGCCAGTTCGAGTGACGTCGTCAGGATCTACAGACAGTCCTCCGGTGACTACGATAAGTTCAGCGCCCTCTGAAATAAGGTTATGGATTGCTTGCGCAATAAAATCAGCATCATCAGGGGCGAAAATAATCCTCAAGATCGGGCATTGGTACGACTCAAGCTTAGGTCTGATCACCGGAACAAATCTGTCTTGAATAAGTCCGTCGTACACCTCCTGCCCTGTCACGATAAGCCCTGTTTTGGTTCGTGCGAGACTCTTCACTGTGAAGACTCCACCTGCTGCTCGCGAGATCGACACGCCTTCAGCAACAGTGTCACGGGCGATCACTAAAGGGATGGCTCTCGTGCCCGCCACTATGTCTCCTTTACGGACCAGAGTATTCGTGTGCCGGCTTGCACACATAAGCCCTTCCACCATGTTGAATTCGGTCAAGGCCTGGACATCTACCTTCAGAAGACCGTCGTAAGCAGCAGTCAGATTAATTTTCCCTTCAGACGGTTCCGGTCTAAAGGTGGTCCCCGGCCCCACGAGGGCTTCAGCAAGGGCCAAGGCTGCTTCGTCCTCGTGCATCATTTCCGGACTGATATCCAAGACGTAAAGGTGCCGCTTGCCCAAACGTTCCAAGTGAGGCACATCATTCTCGGTGATCACTCGCCCTTTCTTGAAACAAGCGCCCTTGCATTCTCCCGGCCGGATCTCCGTAATGTCGTGGGCCAACACCGTGCCAACTGCATCGCTCACGTCGATTAGTCGCCCCTGAGGCGCGGTCACCGTATTGCACATGTTTGTTCTCACTTCCTGCTTTGCGCGATTCAGGATGAAATCTACAGTCCCCGTAAGAGCTATGAACCAGATTCGCTGAATCCTGTGATCATAAGCGATTGAGAAAGTAATATCCGATTGTAAAAAGCCGTCCTAAAAAAAGACTCGGCTCAATATTTGGCACCGGCAAGCTGCTTTCCCTTCCGAACGATATGTTTAAGAACCGACAACACTTCCGTTTTCTGGTCGGGAGAATAGTTCCTCAGGTATTCACTGACGTGCTTTTCCTGAAGCTCCCGGATCGCTTCGAGGGTCTTCAGTCCTGTCGGGGTAATTTGCATCATTGTGAGGCGCTCGTCCTTTTTGTCATTCTGCCTCTCGATCAAGCCTGCCTTCTCCATGCGTTTAGCGAGTCCGGTCACATTTGCCCCGGTTACCAACATACTCTTGCTGACATTACCTACCGTGTCCCGGCCGTTTTCGCAGACAACCAAGTATTTCAGGACGTTGTAATGTGGAAAAGTAAGCCCATACTGTTTGAGAATGGCTGAAGACTTCTTCTTGAAGAGCTCTGAAGCCAATACAATGAAGACCATGACTTTCTCGTCCAGAATCATGTCTTTATTCGTCGGCATAAGGCACCTTTTCTAACGTATTTAACTTACTGACAATTATAATGACCGCCAAGAGTAACGTCCGATCGAGAACGGCGATCTTTCTAAATTGGCAGACCCCGGAATCCGCACCAAGTCCAAAGGATTAAGGCCCGGGGCAGCCATCTTTTTTCGGCGTCCCCGGCCTTCCGAAAGCTTGTGAAACCGTTTCCAGTCTCAGGCGCTCTCTTTTTTCTTCTTTTCCTCCAAGGCCTTGAGGATCTTCTCAGGGGTCACCGGAAGTTCATTGAAATTCACTCCTATTGCATCGTAAATGGCATTCACGATCGCAGGAGCCGGTGACAATTGGGTTCCTTCTCCAGCCTCTTTCGCACCGAAGGGGCCCACAGGATCATCAGTCTCGATGTCAATGGATTCCATTTCGGGTACTTCCATCGTGGTGGGAAAGCCGTAGTCGAGGAACGAAGGGTTCATTACCTGCCCTTTTTCGACGATCACGTCCTCATATAGAGCTTGTCCCATACCGCCTGCTATGGAACCTTCCAGCTGTCCTTCAACAAGCATGGGATTAATGGCCCTACCGCAATCGTGGGCAGTCACCATCTTGAGCACCTTGACCTTGCCGGTTGTGGTATCTACTTCGACTTCCGCTGCTTGAGTCATGAATGAATAGTTGGGTGAGAAATTTCCCGGCTCATTGAACAAAGTGGTCGGCTCCTTGGTGTCAGCCATCCAGGACGCTCTCCCAACCAGGGGCATAGGCAAATCTCTATATTGATATACTTTCAGCGCCTTGGAAAAGGAAATATTGATGTCCGGCGATCCTGTGACGAATATCACTCCGTCCTTTGCCACCAGATCCTCGGGATTCGCTTCCAACTCATTTGCGATGCAATCAAAGAGCTTTTTCCTAACTGATTCGGCTGCTATTCGTGCGGCATTGCCGGCTCTCACCGTAACCCCGCTGCCAAACGTACCGGGATCCATAGGGGTAACGCCGGTGTCGGCAGCGGTCACTCTGACGACTTCAAATTGAACGCCAAGCACCTCCGCGACGATCTGAGCTATCACAGTCTCAGCCCCCTGACCGATGTCTGCTGCTCCAGAGAGCACATTGACCCCGCCGTCCTGTCCGACTTGAACCACGGCGCCGGAACTGATGTGGCTCATATTGGTTACCCCGCTGGGAAAGGAGGCCCCGCCGAGTCCCACACCGCGGCCGAATGGCAGCTTGCCGCGTTTTTCCTGCCATCCTATTGCTTTGGCTGCCAGCTGCACACTATCGGCGAACCCGCATGTGTTGATTACAAATCCTCCAGGATGCGGTTCTCCAGCTTTTATACTGTTTATGAAGCGAACCTCTGCAGGGTCCAAATTCAGCCGATCCGCCATCAAATCCAGTTGGCGTTCCACAGCAAAACGGGCCTGGGGAATGCCATGCCCTCTCATGGCTCCGCCGACAGGCTTGTTTGTGTAGACGTGATAGCCCTCATAGAGCAGATTCGGGACGTGGTACGGAACCATAAGAAAAAAACAAGATAGTGCCATCATGGTAGGTGCAGTGCTGTTATACGCCCCTCCGTCTGCGTATGACAGGAACTGTTGCGCCAGGATTTTTCCGTCTTTGGCCATTCCGGTCTTGACTGTGAGATACATCGGATGCCGCTGCCGAGTAGCAATAAAGACTTCGTCACGCTCGTAGACGAACTTGACGGGTCGGCCCAGTTTCATAGCGAACCATGCCGCACAGAAATCTTTGGCGAACATGTCGATCTTCTGACCGAATCCCCCGCCTACTTTGGGCTTGATGACACGGACTTTGCTTTCAGGTATTTGGAGAGTTGCAGCTACGTTTCTTCTCAAGAAGAACGGTATTTGAGTGCTGGACCATAAAACGAGTTGTCCTCTTATGGGATCGTACTGAGCGACCGCTGCGTGCGGCTCCATTGGTGCGTGGTTCACGGGTTGGGAGTAAAACGAATCTTCAGGAAACCAGAGCACTCTCAGCAAATGCTTTCTCTACATCACCGAATTCCTTCCGTATGGCAAACGAGGTATTATTGGCCACTCCATCATGAATTATCGGAGCACCCTCTTTGATGGAATCTCGCGGATCAAACACCGCAGGCAATTCTTCATATTCGACTTCGATCAGGTCCACTGCCTCTTCGGCTATCTCCGGATCGATGGCACAGACTGCTGCGACTTCGTCGCCTATATATCGTACCTTCCCTTTGGCCAGTGCGTACTCGTCTCTTGCTTTGGGAACTATGCCGTATTGTCGATCGGGAATTTCCGCTCCAGTCACCACTCCCTTGACTCCAGGGAGACTTAGTGCTTTGGATACGTCGATATTGAGTATTTTTGCGTGAGGAAGCGGACTTCTCAGGATTTTTCCGTAGAGCATGCCAGGTAGCATCAAGTCATCGGTAAATTGAGCGGAACCGTTGACCTTAGCAGCAGCGTCCACCATAGGCAATCTGCGGCCTACAACACTGAATTCTTTTTCCATTTATTGTTTACCTCCTGTGCTTCCAGACGCGCTCATGACCGCCTCTATCACTTTTTTGTACCCCGTGCACCGACACAGATTGCCCGCCATCTTTTTCTTCACACTTTCTTCAGTCGGATGGGGCTCTTCATCGAGTATGGCCTTCGCTGTCATGACTATCCCAGGTGTGCAAAAGCCACATTGCAATCCACCAACTTCGACAAATGATTTCTGGATAGGGTGGAGTTCACCGCCTTCACTGAGGCCTTCTATTGTCACAATAGTTTTTCCTACGGCATCCACTGCAAGCATCAGGCATGAGAGATAGGCTTCGCCGTCCAGCAACACCGAGCACGCTCCACATGCTCCCAAATCACACCCTCTTTTCGTTCCCGTTAATCCCATTTCGTCCCTGAGGACCTCAAGAAGCGTTTGGTTTGGTGCAATAAGAACCTCATACATATCGCCGTTTACATTCAATTCGATAACTTGCTTCACTTTACTTACCTCCCGCTGCTTCACTGAGTGCGCTCTTGACTAGCTGTGCCATCATTTTTCTTTTGTATGAAATCGAATCGATCGAAGACATCATCAATCTGGTTTCCTTGGAAACCAGTCCATCTACGGCATCAATTGCTTCCTGGTTTAGAGGCTTGCCTTTCAGGAAATCTTCCAGCTGCCGGGCCCTGACGGGTTTACGATCCACGGCTGTCAAGGCGATTCTCGATTCCCCTGTTGAATTTGACGTCCACAACGCCGCGCCGACGATGGGGAAATCGATGCTCCCTCGATTGGCAGTTTTCCTGTACGTGGAAAATCCATTCGTCGCTTGTTCAGGGATGACAATCTCCGTCAGGATCTCACCTGGTGCAATGTTAAGAGGGGTTTTGCCTTCACCGGAGAAGATGCTCTCCAAAGAAACCTGCTTTGAACCGTCTTTTCGGGTCAAGACAACTTCCGCATTCATTGCCAGCAATGCGGGCGCAACATCACCGCAGTAGGTTGAGTAGCACACATGCTCCTTGTTGGCCACGTGACATTGATCCCCACCGGCTTTGAAACAGAGCGACCTGCTGCTCCGCCACCATTTGGATTGGTTGAAGTACTTGCATCGGGTCTGCTGACATAGATTCCCTCCGATCGTACCCATTGTCTGATGGTGATACGATCCGACGGAGGAGGAGGCTATCGCAAGAGCCGGAAGTTTCTGGGCCACAAAAGGATCGTTGTACACTTTCTTGAGGGGGGTGAGCCCGCCAATCCTTAAGACGCCATCTTCCTTCCTGACGTAATTCTGGTTCGCGCAAGCCCTTGAGACTGACGATCATGGTAGGAGCCTCGACCCTGTGTTTCATATTGACCAGCAGATCTGTACCGCCTGCCAGCACCTTGGCGCAAGGTTGTTCGAGCAAGATCGTACAGGCTTCTTGGATGCTCGCAGGTTGCCTGTAATCGAATTTTGGTAACCTCACAGTCTTCCTCCTTTTGTGGCGAAATCGACTAGGTTGGGATAAGGCGTTGTGGTAATTGCCCGTTATAGATGCAGCCTTCCTGAGAAGTCCCTTTCCCGTATTGGAACTCTTAGTCAGAGCAGATATATTACATATAAGTAATTTACTAGTAACGTAACCCTGTTGTCAATTTTTTTTGCAGGAATTGTCGACAAATGAATGGCAAGGCCTCAGAAAGGCGTGGCGAGCGCAGCAAAATCATTCGGGGTGGCAAACGTTCAGATCTGCCTCAGTCAAGGCTCTTTACAATGACGCACCTCTATTCTTCTGCTTTTTCGAATAATTGAATTGGCTCTGGCCGTTTTTTTATTGTATGTGAGCAAAGTCCGATATATGTTGCGGCACATCCACCATGAGGTAATACCGGTTTGTCTTTTATTGATAAAACATCAAGGAGTTCCCTCTCTCCCGAGGAACATTCCCCGTCTGGTCGCCCAAGTGATGCAGAAGACGCCATGATAAATCCCAAGCGATTTTTGCCAAAGCTGGCGAGGTATTATCGAGCGTTTTCTCTGATCATCTTCAACTCGCTCCTTTTTTTCATACTGCTCAACATCGTAGCCGGCGCATACCTTGATTTAAAGGCTGCAAAGCTGAAAGGCTCACGTGGCAACCAGGTACCTTTCAGTTACCGGGAGTATCACCCTTCCCTGGATCCAGTCTATCCTGGCATGGACAAAAGACAAATCTCTGAATTAATCACGGAAACCAGGCAGTTATCTCAGGGATACGATTCGTTCACTCAGTACAAGGAGAGGCCCGCAAACGGCAAGTACGTGAACGTTGCGTCCGCCGGCTTCAGGATTTCCAAGGATCAGGCGCCGTGGCCGCCTGATCCTAAAGCCTTCAACATCTTTGTGTTCGGAGGTTCAACTACGTTCGGCTACCGTGTTGGCGACGACGGCACAATAGCATCACATTTGCGGGAGCTGATCCGAGAGCACACTGATCTTTCAGCGGCAGTATACAATTTCGGCCGCGGAGGGTACATTTTTCCACAGGAACGCGCTTTTTTTGAGAAACTCATGCTCCAGGGCAATATTCCCAACATGGCTATTTTTATTGACGGTCTCAATGAATTCGCCCTGCCAGACGGGGAACCATTACACACCGCAAAATTGAAAACGCTCATGGATGAAGGGGACATATCGCTGAAGGACAGGATTCTAAGAGAATTGCCTGTGACAAAGGTCCTGCTTTCAGTGATGCCAAAGACCGCGGACGACCGAAAGACACAGGAAGGTGCTAAATACCTTGACGAAGAAAGCCGCGATAACATTGCGAGGACGATCGTCCAACGCTACCGCACAAACTTGAAAATGACCACCGCTATAGCAAAGACTTTCAATGTCGTTCCGGTGTTCGTTTGGCAGCCGGTCCCGGTTCATGAATATGATCAAAAGTATCATATCTTCAGCGGGTACGATTATGATGGCAACGTTCCGCTTTTGAAGCCGGGATATGCATTTATGGCTTTTGAAAATCAGTCAGGCTCTCTAGGCGATAATTTCATATGGTGCGCGGATATTCAGAAAGATGCGAAAAAGCCGCTCTATGTTGACGCAGTACCACTACAGCAGCGAAATGTCCGATCTTATAGCACAGTGCATTTTCACCTATCTTCAGCGAAAGGGCTTGCTTGGTCCTCACGAATAGTCCTTGGAGCCCGATCATTGCCAGTGTAAGCGCGAGACTCTTTCCAAATTTCCTGCCTCGACAGCAACGATCAGCGTGTCCCCCAAGTTAACCTCACTCCAGAGTCGCTTGCATAAACGAACAGCTTTTGCGGGCAGAGCCGGAAGATATTGCTCCCCAGGCGGAGGCGCATATGCGCTAACCTAATATCAAAACCATCGATTGCGAGCACTTATAACAATCCCCGTTCAAAGAAGTAATATCGCTATAACTCCTTTGGGGCCATACTGATGGACATTACCTCAGCGCAAGGTCAAAGCACACGTCACCCCGGCGAAGGCCGGGGTCCAGTCTGGATTCCTGCCTCCGCAGGAATGACGGAAAATTCCCAAAATGGAGAACATCGTACAACGTCATGTCATTTCATCAAATTACTCTTTGGAACGAGTATTGGTATTAGGCATCCGAGATTGCAGTCAACGCCCCCTTTTCTAAAGGGGGATTTAGGGGTATTTTCAATATGTTGTACCAATATCCCCTCTGGCCCCCCTTTACAAAGGGGGGTATTAATGGAGACACTTTTCCACGTCCGCCCTTCCCTCGGGATACGGCCTTTGAGTTCAATCTATCATTTTTTGTGCATCGTCATTTTTGGACTCCGTCAGAGAACTCATTCCGCCCCCTCCTTCTGGTGGATCTTCGGAACAATTGTGGTCATCTAAAGGTCATTTCAGTCGCCGGGTAATGTGTTCCACGAAAGTGACTTCCTAACCATCTAAAAGAGATTTGTGTGTTCTGTGCCGACGGCCTTTGCCTACGCCCAAGCACCGCCGATGGGAACCGACCTTTCCGCGTAACCTGTGCCTCGTCAAAACCGCATCTGAATGCAATTAGTCAGAATATGCATCGTATTCCTTTCTAGCTTCGTCTCTCTTCCTTGCTGCTTCCATAAGCAAGAAGTCTCCTGGCTTGTCGATAGTGATCTGCTTCGGCTCTTCCCAAGGCAAATTCGAGAAGCTTCCTCCGGAAGAAGTCAAACATTGGTAGAAGGCCTTCTCTCCGGTCAGTTCTTCACATATGGCGTGGCGAACCGATCCTGAGTCCATGAAGAGCAATCCGCGAATGCCGCTTTTAGAGACCACCTCGACAACTGCCCGTCTTCCTGTCAGCATTAAGAGTTGTATGTAATCCAGTATATCGATTTCGCGGTTGTGAGTGTCGCATCGATCCTGACGATCGACAATGGGATTTGCAGAGACGCACTGATTGTGCTTGGCGCAGTTGCCCCCGAACCTTTAAGGGCCCGCACGGCGGAAGGAGTGATAATAGGACGCAACATCGATGAGGCCGTTGCGGCTGAAGCTGCAGTGCAAGCCCTTGCAGGTGCGAGACCTCTCAAAATGAATGGCTATAAGGTGGAAATCGCAAAAGTGCTCGTGAAGCGGGCTATCTTAGGCTGATACTCAGGGATCGCGGCGGCAGCCAACAACTTTGCCGGCCACGAGGCCCGGTCATTCAAGGATCAGTCTTTGGGGATCCACTTCATCACGCAGAGTGATCAACTCCTGATCGGTTGGTGGATCGGCCTCTCGAACCCTGGAAATATCAATCTCGAACCCTGTGTTGGCTACCACCTCTTGCGGGCTGACTCCAGGGTACACGTCCGACAGGTACATGGCTCGGGAGTCATCTTCAAACCGCATAATTCCAAGATTCGTGACAACTGCTATGGGTCCACCGCGGACAAAGCCGGCCTTAATCCGTGAATCGCCTCCGGAAAGCCAACCAGGACTGGTAAGATAGTCCAGTTTTTCTACGAACCTCCGCTTCTCGTGTTGCATGAAAATGATTGTACCCCACGCGAGAGAAGCGGCATCGCAGGCGCCTCCGCTGCCCGGGAACCTGGTTCGCGGGTGTCTGTAGTCGCCGAGCACAGTAGAGTTGAGATTTCCAAAACGGTCGATTTGAGCTGCTCCCAGGAAGGCTATGGTCCGGAGGCGCCTGTGACCCAGGATGGAAAACGCCTCGATCAACCCAGCGTTCATGGAAGTACCCGCCATAACACGTGGATCTGCCACAGCCAGAGGGAGTTCCTCGAGCGAAGGATCGATTCCCCCTGTTTCGAAAAACACCACTGCATCCGGAGCATGTATTCGTTTGGCTACCGTGGCGGCAAGCATGGAAATGCCCGTACCTGCAAATACTACGTCGCCATTACTGATCATCCTTCCCGCAGTCGTGGCCATCATTTCTCGTGGGCTATACTGTTTCATTCGCAGCTCTTTTTTACCGCCTGTCGAGTCCTCGCGCATACCCGACAGCTGGACTGGCTTTGATTCTCAAGAGATCCGTGATCCCAACTTTCTCTAGATAGGCTTCTTGATCCGGAACACTGTGAACCCATTCTTCCAGGTATTCTTGAAACCGATCGTCGTTTGCCGCCACTTTCTTATAAAGCTTGAGATGTCCCGGATCATAATCATAGAACTGATAACAAGCTGTGGGGTGCGCGCCGAAGGGTGCTTCGACCACTGCGTCGACCAGAAAGGCCGGAAGCGAATTCTGATCCGGATCATCTCGGATAAACGATCGCGGCACAATCTCCTCGCAGGTTACTATGACGTGATCGGCGGATCGAGCTTGCTCCAGATCTGCAAACGTCAGACCTTTGAGTCGAACTGTGCCGTCTTCGCCCACGTACTGCGCGTGGATCAAAGCCACATCGGGATTAAGTGCAGGCAACAGCACTACTTTATCCTCACTGCCGTTGAAGGGGTTTTCCATGATGGCGAGCTTCCTGGAAGGGACTTTTCCTGTTCCACGGACCTCTGCCGGAAGACCCTCTATCTTGACCAAGTCAGTGCCGAGCCCGGATTTAGTGGCCATGAAAGGAAGTCCCATAGCGCCAGCAAGGAATCTCAAACTCATTTGATAGTTTGAATAGTCCTCTATCTCGATTTGACCCGCGCATACCGCTTTTCTGAACCGTATGCACGTCGGAGCAAACCTACCCGTGCCACCGTACGCAATCTCAAGCCTTCGGACACACCCTGCCCCAATCAAGAGATCGAGGGATTGACCGTGCGAGTGGCATACTACATAGAGGTCCTTCTTCTTCTGCCTGATGATTTCCCGAGCTATTACCATAGCATTCCGACTTACTGTAAACCCTCCCAGAGCGATCTGGCTCCCATCGGAGATGAATCTCCGGACGGCTTCCTCGGCGCTCATGAGCTTTCCGCCTATGTCATGCGACATCGTGAATGTCCTTCGCTTTAAGTATCAGAAATCAAGGGAGAACTCGAACTGGAGTCTTCTTGGTTTCAGCCTTACTCATTACTGTTTCTATTTTCTGGGTATCCAGAATAGGGCAATTAGAGCAGTCGCCAAATTAATGTCCATCTGGGCATCCGAAGTGAATAATCCGGAAGGCTTACCTTGACGGGAGCCTTATCCGTCATTCCTGCGAAAGCAGGAATCCAGAGTCTGGATCCCGGATCGAGTCCGGGATGACGCTCCCATTTCCGTAAACCGGACAAAAATTGTTGCAATTGCTGTATAGCGCACTCATCAACCGCCTTTTCTGATCCTTCGATCTCCGCATTCCCTTTGGGCAGAGTTCGACGCAAATTCCACACCTATGCGCACTCCACCGTAATCCCTGTGCCAAGAATCTGAGAAGCCACCCCTATCCTTGGAGTACTGGCCAAACCGCGTCTCCCCATGAAGTAAGGATAGATGAGGCTCAATCAGCTTGCAACAAGAACTATTCGTTTTCGTTGGGTTCAATTTTTTCGGGAGCAATCGCACAGCCGCCGAAATAGTGGCAAGGACTCCCATGGATAACTAGAGTAACATAGGGTTTAGGCGACTTCTGGAATTCGCAAACCTGTCATTCGCGTCTGCGCGGGGATGAAGAATCCCCACATCTCCAAATTCTTGACCGACTGAAAATTCTTATAAGATCCCGCACAATTGAAATCTTTCCCCCCAACTGGTTTTTGCTTTCCGTTTGCCGCAAATACGGGAATGAAAAAAACTTGACAAGATTAGCGAGACCGTTTAATCTCAGATCAGATTAGTTAACATATTAACTATCAACGTTTTAGTCATTTATTTACTAACGGTCTGCGGCCTCTCAAAAAATACCAAGTGAGGAAAGGACCAGTGACTAGACCCAAAGCTTCGCCACGAACGTTTACGGCTTCTATCATGGAAAATCACCCTAGATTCAGAGAAAACCCGCAATCTTCCGGACGCGAGACCAGACGCAATCTCGAGAACAGCCGTTTCTGCGTCCGGATGAAATCCCAGTTCCAGAGTCTCTCTGCAATCGAGAGAACGTATCGAAACTAAGGAGAAGGAAATTACTAGCGATTCCTTACAGAAACGGAGGTCAACAGTGGACGTCAAATCGAACCTGTCGTCAAATCGTCGGGGCTGAAAAACTTCTCCGATGACCCAGTCTCAGCTTAAAGTCTACGCGACCGACTTCAGCTACTACCCCGCGGGAGCTCCAAATTATGTGGTGAAACCGTCAAGTTCCGAGGAGGTGGCGAAGGTCATCAAATTCTGTAACGAAAACAACATACCTGTCGTGCCTTGCAGTTCCAAGGTCCATTTCTTCGGGGCCACTATTCCGAAAGAAGGTGGTCTGGTCCTCGACCTGTCCAGAATGGATAAGATCCTGGAAATCGATCCTGACAACCGCAGGGTCAGATTCGAGGCCGGGGTTACGTGGGACAAGCTGACGAAGGAACTGAAAAAGAAGGGATACAGGGTAATTATGCCTTTGACTCCCCCTGCTGAACGTTCCGTGCTCACCGATTTCATGGAGCGAGAAGAGCCCACCAATCAGGTGTACGACTATGGCGAGCCCCTGGAAGCCATGGAAGTAGTGTGGCCCACCGGTGAGATTTTCAGAATGGGTTCGGCAAGTGTTAACGGGTATCCGGACTCACCTTCAAAAGGTGGCAACCCTTCAGGTCCCGGTCTTGATTTTTATCGCTTTTTCCAGTGCGCTCAGGGAACCATGGGAGTCGTCACCTGGACGAACTTGAAGATCGAATCCATCCCCAAGATTGACAAGATCCTCTTTGCTCCGATTGAAGATCTTGATTATGCGATGGATTTCCTGTATCGCATCCTTCCGCGAAGGATCGGCCAGGAAGTGCTGCTTGTCAACAATGTGGACCTGGCTGCTATCCTCGCACAGGATTGGCCCAACGACTTTGATAGGCTGAAAGCCGGCTTACCTCCCTGGACCCTGATTCTCGTGATCAGTGGACTTCTCAGGCGGCCGGAAGAAAAGATCGCGTTACGAAGAAAACTTCCTGGCTCAGGTGATCAAGCAAGAGTTCCCGAATCTGACGCTGGGAGAAAATCTTCCTGGATTCCCGGGCCTGAGGAACAAGCTCCTGCCGATACTCCGTAACCCTTGGCCGGCAGACGTGCCGCACTGGAAGAATCGAGTCAAAGGGGCGTGCCAGAGCCTCTTCTTCCATACCCGGCCATCCCTGGCACAGGACTTCGTGACCCTAGTGAAGGACATCGCTTCCGAGTTACGGCTATCCCGGCAGTGATATCGGCATGTACATTCAGCCGATTGAACACAACCGAGCGTGCAGACCGGAATTCACCTTCTTCTACGATCCCGCAAATGAAGCCGAGAAGGCAGGCATTCGGGCCCTCTACAAAGAGACCGCCGCGGTGCTTCTCAAAGAAGGGGCCGTATTTACAAGGCCTTACGGTGATTTGGCGCCGATCGTTTATGAGAGGGCCGCTTCTTACGCCAGTCATCTCAAACGGCTGAAGAAGGTGTTCGATCCGAACAATATTATGAATCCATCAAACCTGTGCTTCTAAGGAGGGAGAGATCATGGCCGATGAACTGCCCATCAGATATTACAGGCCCAAATCGGATTTCAAATTCGATATCAAGGATATACAGAATTTCGTTTATGACATGAGCCGTTGCATCAAATGCAAAGGCTGCACCTGGGTCGATCATACCTATATGCCGGGAACGAAGTTCATGACGCGGTGCCCGAGCGCGACCAAGTACGAGTTTGACGCTTATGGCGCCTACGGAAAAATGCGGATCGGACATGCCATGGCTGAGGGCTTGCTCGATTGGAACGAGAAGGCTCTAGAGGTCATGTATGCCTGCACTCTGTGCGGAGCCTGCGATGTTGGGTGCAAGCGGAATCTCGACCTGGAAATCGAGCTGACCCTCGAGTCGCTCAGGGTCAAGGCGGTCCAAGATGGGGTAGGACCAATGCCCGCCCACAAGAAGGTCGCCGCAAATATTGCCAAGACTCACAACATGTATGGCGCTCCCCATGAGAAACGAACAGCCTGGATTCCCAAAGGGATAACCCCTGCCAAGAAAGCCGACGTGCTGTACTTCGTGGGTTGTACGGCATCCTATGTGAACAAGGAAATAGCGCAGTCTACGGCAAAAATCTTGAAGGCGGCCAAGACCGACTTCATGCTCATGCCCGACGAATGGTGCTGCGGAAACACCCCGTTTTCCGTGGGCTTGATTGATCAAGCCACAGCCTTGGCCAAGAGGAACCTCGATGAAGTTCGCAAGACAGGAGCTAAGACCCTTCTATTGAGCTGCGCCGAGGGCTATCGCATGTGGAAGGTCGATTATCCTAAGCTCTTGAACATCAAGACTGAAGATCTGGGCTTCAAGGTCGTTCATCTGGTGGAATATGTGGACGAGAAGATGAAAAACGGCGACCTGAAGATGAAGAAGCCCTTTGAAACGCGCGTGACTTATCATGATGCGTGCAGTCTCAGCCGCTTGAGTGATCCGTGGACCCCCTATGAAGGAAAACGAGGATGGATGGGGTGTGTGGAACCGAGGCTCAAGAGAAGGCGTGGCACCCACGGGTTGTACGCGCAGCCCAGAGACATACTGAAGGCGATCCCCGGCGTAAACCTCGTGGAAATGCCTAGGACACGAGAAAATGCCTTCTGCTGCGGTGCCGGTCGAGGAACACAGGAGGCCTATCCGGATTTTGCAAAATGGGCCGCAGCCCATCGGCTCGAAGAGGTCAGGGAAATTGGCGCCGAAACTCTGGTGTCGTCCTGTCCCTGGTGCAAGAACAATTTCGCCCAGGCCGTCAAAGCCAGCGGCGGAGATGTGCAGGTCTTGGATATTTCCGAAGTCATCTGTGCGTCCATTGAAGGCTAGGCACAAGGAGATCAATCATGGCGATATCGAAAGAAATCTATAAAGCATTAGAGGCAATTGTCAGCCCTGAGTATATCTCCGATGATCCGGTGATCTGCGAGGGCTATAGAAGCGGTCCCGGTGGCTATGAGAACGGCCTGGGATATGAACGGGTCATGACCACGATCCCGGGATGCGTGATAATGCCCAGGACGACCGAGGAAGTTTCAGAGGATCGTTAAGGTCTGTTATCAGAAATGGTATCCCTTATGTGCCTTACAGCACGGGGTTTTATGGCCCTCGCTCTCATCCTCACGTGGAAGACGCACTGCTGATCGATCTAAAGCGCATGAACGATTTCGTGATTGATGAAAAGCACTTCTATATAGAAGTGGGCCCCGGCATGGTCTACTCGCCCATCCAGGAAGAGTGCATGAAGCGTGGCGCATACGTGGTGATCGGCGGCGGCGGCGCGCAGGCTTCGGCCATCGCCAATTTGATTGGCGACGGTTGGTCTCCTTTGAGCCACCGGATCGGGCTTCCGCATCGACGTATCCTGGGGACTGAGGTGGTCATGCCTGACGGCGAAATCCTCAAGAACGGGATCTCTGGCAACCGGCGATGATCCCTTCTGGGGCGAATGTCCCGGACCGGACCTCAGAGGTCTGTTGAGGGGATATACCGGGCTTGCGCGGCTGCCTCGGGATTGTCACCAGAATGGCCATAAAGACCCTTCCCTTCCAGCCTGAACGCCTTGTTCCCACGGGAATTTCACCCAATACCGCGCTTGCTCTCCCCGAAAAGCGGGTCAAGTGGATCAACTTTATCATGCCGTCCAAGGAATCCCAGGTGAAGGCCATGAAAGAGATCGGCCATGCCGAGATCGGCGGCGCGGTCACCAAAGTTCCTCTGTTCTGGCGAGCCATCGCCAAGGCGGAGTGCAAGGAGGAATTCTGGGACCTTTGGGGCAAGGAAAACGAAGAAACCGTTGCCAATTTCTTCATCGTAAGGGTACTTCTGATCGGCTTCACTTCGGAAGAGCAAATGGAGTACGATGAAGCTGTGCTCATGGACATCATGGAGGGACTGGGCGGCCAGGCCCGTCGGACCAAGCCTTCCGACGAATCCTGGATCAAGAACGCCGACTCTGCCGGCATGTGGCTCATGTGCGGCGGTTACGTGTCCGTGGATTATGTCATTGAGACTTTGTCGCAGTCGCCGGACCACGGCCCGTCCTACGCGGAACTGAAGAAGAAATACACCCCGCCGCTGATGCCCGATTATGGCGATCCAGGATGGTTCCAGAGCTTCGAACTGGGCCACCAGGGCTACTCCGAATTTCTTGTTTACTGGGATCAGGATGACGACACCGACAAGGTTGACCAGTTCTACGTCGATACATCCAAGATGAACATAAAGAACCGCTTCTACACCTCTCTATTGGGCCCCCATCAACCGCTGTATCTGACCGGACCGAAATACGGGCCCAACTACCATGAGTTTCTGCTCAAAGTGAAAGATGAGTTCGATCCCAAATGGAAGTGCCATCCTCCAGTGCCTTTGGCCCACGATGTTTTCGTGGAGCGAGCGCCGTGGATGCATCACATGAAGGATTGGGAATCTCCGGACGACTTGCCTAAATAACCGCGTGGGGGCGGGTTTGAAACCCGCCCCACAAAATGACACGCCTGCTTGTTTGGTTGAGGTTTTTGCAGCCACTTCCACCAGGTTGCTCCTCGCCATTTCTTCGATCGGCTTTGGATGATGAAAACCCTCGATCCAAATCTGAAATCTTCCACGACAACGTTTCATCTCGCTTGGCCTAAGAATCGCCGAGATATTTACCAACAGTGGCTTGGATGCGGAATGCGTCGACGATATCAAGCTGTACGTGTGGAAAAAAATGGTGATGAAATGCACTATGGCATCCATATGTGCAGTCACCGATAGAACTTTGGGTCAAGTCCTGAGTTTTCCTCCCACCAGAGAAATAGCTGACAACTGCTTTAAAGAAGCCCTTGCCGTGGCAACTGCGCAGGGGTACGACCTCGGCGGCGAGGAATATATCCGAAAGATGGCGGCCTATCTTGAAAAAGCGGGCGTACACAAAGATTCCATGTGCTATGACGTCGCCAATAAAACTCCCACTGAGATCGATTTTCTCGGCGGCAAAGTCGTTGAATACGGTCGCGAATTGGGCGTCTCAACGCCCTTCTACGTTGCCATGACGAATTTGGTGAATGCCACCGAGGACTGCTACCTGGAAAACGGCAATAGCATGGACGCATAGGGACAATTCCTGAGATGAGCAGAAGCAAATGGATGCAATGTGGGTGATGTCCTGCAGATGAATGCCATCAACTATCCGAGTAAATTAGGATGGCAGGATACCACAAAGAATTCACCTTTAAAGAATGGAATGATAGGGCCAACCGCTTCGCAAATGGCCTGCAAGCCTTGGGAGTAGGTTTTCAACGACAATTTTGCAGTTATTTCCTACAATCGTGGGGAATGGATGGATATCTATGCCGGCTGTGCAAAGGCGGTCAAGTGGTTGTTCCGATCATGTTTCGTTTGGCAGGGCCCGAAATTGAATACATTGTCAATCATCGGAATGCAAAGGCTTTATCGTTGAAGCGCCTTTTGTCGACCTGATAGATAGCATCAAAGACAAACTTCGAGGTTCCCAAGGACGGATATATATATCTGGGTGACGGCCAGTTACCTGAAGGATATATCGGGTACGAAGAGCTGCTGGCAAAGTCTTCACCGATGAGCCGGACTGCTCGTACGTATGGCGACGATGTTTGGATCATCATGTACACTTCGGGCACTACCGGGCAGCCCAAGGGGTGGTGCGAACCCATGAGAGTCATATTGCCCATTATTGTTGAGCAATATCAACATGGGAGTGCGGCCGACGGACAAAGTGATGCTCGTCATGCCCATGTGCCATGTGAATTCACTCCAATATTCATTTCCCTACACTTTGATTACAGCGCCCGTCTTTGTCTACAACATGGTGAGCTTTGATCCTGAAGATCTGTTGAAGACCATGAGAAGTATCGGATCACTTTTACCTCACTGGTTCCTACTCATTACAGCATGATTCTTGATCTACCTCAACAATATTAAACAAAAGAATGGATGTCTCTTCCATCCGGCAACTACTGATCTCCTCGGCTCCGGCGAACAAAGAGCTTAAGCTTGGCCATCATGGACTATTTCAAGAATGCGGAGCTCTGGGAGGCCTACGGAAGCACAGAAGGAGGATTGGCCACGCTACTGAGGCCGGAAGACCAATTGAAGAAACTCGGCTCCATTGGCAAAGAAATTTTTGGGACATATCGGATAAGGCTCCTGGATGAAGACCGAAATGAGGTGCCGGACGGAGAAGTGGGAGAACTGTTTTACCGAGCGCCCTGTGTTTTTAAAGAATATTTCAAGGATCCGGAAAAAACAAAGGAAGCATTTGAAGGAGAATGGTTTTCTGCAGGAGATCTGGCAAGACGTGACGAGGACGGCTACTACACCTTGGTGGATAGGAAAGCGAACATGATTATTACCGGGGGCGAAAACGTCTATCCGTCTGAAGTGGAAGGCGTGCTCCGGCTTCATGAGGCTGTCAAGGAAGTTGCTGTGATCGGCGTACCGGATGAAAAATGGGGAGAAGCGATCAAGGCTATTGTGGTCCTCAACGCATGGATATGAATCAGGAGAGACTTTAGCCCAGACAATCATCGACTATGCACGTGGCAAGATCGCCGGATACAAGCGACCCAAAAGCATTGACTTCATGAGAGATGAGGATATGCCGAGAACTGCCACCGGCAAGATACTCCACAGACTCCTTAGAATTCGCTATGGCGATGTCACCCAGGCCTGAGGTCCCAGAGGCTTTGGGCTTGATAATGTTTTTTTGGCGGACAATCCCCGAAGTATTAACTGCCGTGTAATGAAAAAACAGCCAACGAAGGAGCATCTATGAAGCGCTTAGTTTGCATCCATCTTTTCGCACTTTTGGTTTTTTCAGTTATGTGCATGGGTACGAAAGTGAGCTTTGCTCAGGATAAGGTGATAACTCTGAAAGTCACCAACTGGTTTCCCGTGGGACATGAGCAAGATACTCTATTGCAGGAATGGGGTAAAGATATAGAGAAGCGGTCCGGCGGCAAGGTAAAGGTAAGTTATTATGCCGGCGGGACCCTTGTTCCCGCAGCACAGTCAGTACGACGCTGTAGTGAAGGGCATTGCCGATGTGAGTAACCACGTTATGGGTTATACCATGGGCAGATTCCCATTTTCTCAGGTTTTGGACCTCCCTATAGGATTTCCGGCCGGACCGGCCCCACCAAAATAGCCAACGCAAGTGTATAACAAGTTCAAACCCAAAGAATTTGATGATGTAAAGGTATTGTGGCTCCATTCCATGCCCGATGGGTTGGTTCACACGAAATCAAAGCCCGTTACCTAGCCTCGAGGATATCAAGGGTCTGAAGACTCAGGTGTTTCGGTTCGAACGCCAAATTTGTCGGATTAATCGGTGCTGCGCCGGTTGCCATGCCCATGCCCGACGTCTATGACGCCCTCTCGAAGGGAGTCGTGGATGGAATGGTGTGCAGTTATGAAGCATTACAAGGTTTTCGGACTGGGGAACATGTAAATTTCACACTGAAAACTCAAGCACAGCATATTCGGCAGCGTTTATGCGGTCAGCTATGAACAAGAAGAAGTTCGAGCTTCCCTTCCGCCGGATGTTCAGAAGATTGTTGAAGAGATGAGTAATGAATATATTGAGAAATATGGACAGATGTGGACCGAGATAGATGCTACGAAGGCAAGAATGGCTGATAAAAGAGAGGCGTCAAATTTATCTCTTTGAGTCCCGCAGAAGAAGCCCGTTGGTATGAAAAAGGTGCCAAGCCCTCGTTGAAGCATATATCAATGACATGAAAGCAAAGGGACTTGCCCGGCGAGGCAGCCGTGAAGTTCATCGATGGAGTGTTTCAAAGAATACAAAAAGTAGCGGAATAAAGCCCGGGGATTGCGCCGGATGGCCATTCCCCGGGCCAAGTCGATCCGTTCAAGGAAAGAGGAAAGCATGCAAGGATTACTCCGGCTTACCGTGGGATTCAGTAAGCACTCTAAACGTGATTGGCGCAGTCGCTCCTTACCTCCATGATGCTGCTTACCATCATTGATGTCATCTTGCGCTACCTCGGAGGCCTATCACAGGAACATTTGAGCTTATGTCTTTTGCCGGGGCATCTGGTTACCGGTTTGCTCTTGCGCAGAGCTTCTCTGGATGGTGCTCAAGTAAAGTGGATATCCTCGCCGAGGCGCTCCCTGCCAAAACGGAAAAATATGCTCCACATCTTCACTCGACTTCTCGGCCTCGGAATATTTGTCTTACTGGCCTGGGCACTGTTTCATAAAGGGAATGATCTTGTACACAGACAGGAGAAGTTTCCCTCACCCTACATGTTCCTTATTACCCGGTGGCTTACGGATTGTCGTTTTGTTGCCTGGTGGAGTGCCTCGTGCTTCTCTGCACAATTCTTAAAATCTTTGTCTGGAGGGAAACATGAATGAGGTAACCTTTGGCCTGATAGCCCTATGGTCCTTCTGGCCCTCTTTGTAACGGGAATCGAACTGGCCTTCGCCATGGGGATTATCGGTTTCTGGGATTTGCCATACTCAGTGGATTTGACGCCGGCCGTCTCTCTTCTGGCGAATGATTTTCTTGATTCTTTGGCCTCTTATGGCTTGACTGCGATTCCGCTTTTTGTCCTCATGGGGCAGATTGCATTTAATGCGGGTATTGCGAAACGGTTGTACGACACGAACCATAAATTCCTGGGACATGTTCCGGGCGGACTTGCCATGGCCACAGTGTAGGGCGCCACGGTGTTCAAGGCAATTTGCGGCTCTGTCGTGGCCACTTCCGCCACCTTTGCAAGTGTTGCCATTCCGGAGATGGACCGCTATGGGTACAGCAAGAAACTCTCCACCGGCATAGTGGCCACCGTTGGAACTCTCGGTGTTCTTCTCCCGCCAAGCGTAACGCTCATCGTCTTTGGAATTCATCACTCAACAGTCGATCGGCAAACTATTTATGGCCGGCATTTTTCCCGGCCTTATTATGTCGTCCTTTTTCATTGTGGTCATTTTTGGATGGTGTAAGATCAACCCGGCTCTTGGACCAAAAAGCGAAAAGTCGTCCTGGCCGGAGAGATGGAAATCCCTTCCTGATGTAGTATGGCCCATAGTCATATTTCTTATTTTAATAAGCGGGCTTATGTATGGCTTTTTTACTCCCGACCGAAGCAGGAAGTATTGGCGCCTTTGCCGTTCTGGTCTTGTGTGTTGTGAAACGAGATATCGGGTTTAAGGGATATGTCAGATCCCTCCGGGAAGCACTGCGCACTGCATGCATGGTGCTATTGCTCATCGCATTCTCCGCGGTACTGGGCCATTTTATTGCCGTCACCAACATACCTCAGGCATCCGCTGATTGGATTATAGGACTTCCAGTTGACCCGAGCTGCCATAATGATGATCATATTATTAGTTTACCTTGTTAGGCGGTTCATTTATTGATGATCTGGCCTTCATGATACTGGCCACCCCGATTTTCTTCCCCATAATACTGAAACTGGGTTATGACCCGTTATGGGCGGGCATTATGGTGGCCTGCACCGTATGTATCGGCTCTGTCATCCCTCCGGTTGCCATCTGCGTATTTGTAGTGAGGAACATCACCAAGGAACCCATGAGTGTTATTTACAGCGGCGTGTACCCGTTCCTGGTATCCATGATCTTATGCATGGTCTTGTTGTTTATATTTCCCAGAGCTGGCTACATATCTTCCAGGCCGTGCTGATGAAATAAACGGGATATACAGCAATAGGGAATAATCGGAGGTGAATTGAATGACTGAAATCGATATTTAACACTGAGGAGCACCAGATCTTTCGTGACTCATTCAAAAAATTTGTGGCGAAAGAAATCACTCCCAATGTTCCCGAATGGGAGAAACAGCAGAGCTGTTCCGCAGAAGTATATGGCTTAAGATGGGCGAACAAGGCTTATTTGTGCCCGTGGCTTCCCGAAGAATACGGAGGTCTGGGATTAGGATTCGAGTATTCTGTCATCATTAACGAAGAATTATTGCGCGGGAACGCATTCGGTTTAGAAGTGCCGCTCCACAGTGATGTGGCCACTCCATATATCTATTCTTATGCATCTGGAGAGCTGAAGAACGTTGGCTTCCAGGGTGCACGACGGGGGAGGTGATTACGCGTATCGGCCTGACCGAGCCCAACGCAGGCTCCGACCTCGCAGCTATTCGCACGAGAGCGGTAAAGGACGGAGATTCCTATGTGATCAATGGTCAGAAGACTTTTATCACCAATGGCTATTTGCGGACCTGATTGTTCTGGCCGTGCAAGACCGATTCAAGTGCCGGGCACAAGGGCATTAGCCTGATCCTGGTAGATAAGGATGCTCCTGGATTTCATCGTGGCACGGAAATTGGAGAAAATGGGGTATCATATGCAGGATACCGCCGAGCTTTTCTTCGAGGACTGCCGGGTTCCTGCCACAAATTTGCTTGGAGAAGAAGGAAACGGCTTCAAGTACATGATGGCAGAAGCTCCAGCAGGAGCGTCTGGAAGTTTCCATCAAGTGCCAGGTTTTGGCCGAGGAAGCTCTTAAAGAAGCGCTAAGTTATGTGAAAGTGCGCGAGGCTTTCGGCAAACCCATCGGAAACTTTCAATACAATGCCTTTCAGGCTGGCTGACATGGCCACGGAAGTTGAACTGGGTCGCACTTTCTTGGACAGTCTTATAAAGGATCATATAGAAGGTAAAAATATCGTTCAGAAAGTCTCCATGGCCAAGTACTGGCTCGGTGAGATGGTAAATCGAATCGCGTATCAAGCTGTTCAACTCCACGGCGGCTATGGATACATGGAGGAATACCGGGTCTGCAAGATCTACAGAGACGTTCGTTGTCTGTCTATCTTTGCCGGCACAAGCGAAATCATGAAGCTGATCATCAGCCGCAGTCTTGGGCTTAATCCATGAAGTTCCTTCGGTGCAGGACGATTGGTTGCGATAAACCACACGACGATTCCGAAGGCATGCCGGGATGACAGAATTTTATGAGTTCTACACAAAACGGAGCAGGAGGATGAAATGGATGCCCAAATACTAGAAGGCAAAAGGATTCTGGTAGTCGATGATGAGCCTGATATTCTCGACACGGTGAAGGAGGTCCTTGCCTCCTCGCAAGTCGTCCCTGTAGGAAGTTTTGATGAGGCCCTGCGACTTATTAATGCGGAATCCTTTGACCTGGTTATCTTGGACATAATGGGCGTAAATGGATTCGCTCTTCTCGAGGCCTGCCGCGAGAATAAACTGCCTGCAGCCATGTTGACCGCGCATGCAATAAATGTAGAGAGTCAATTGCAATCAAGCTGGGAGCCGTGTCGTTTCTCCCAAAAGAGGAACTCCACCGGTTCCCGAAATTGTAGCCGAAATACTTGAGGGCTTGGAGCAGGGCCAGACTCACTGGGCCAAATTGTTCAAGCGGCTTGGTCCATTTTTCAAGGAAAAGCTGGGAGTTTTGTGGGAAGACGACGAAGAATCGGAAATTTCCACGGACCTTTTACTGATTTTGCCTTGTGTATGAAAACGCAGCCAAAAGGCATTTTGTGGGTCGATGTGTAGCCCGCAATATATGCTGCCATGAATCAATGATTCTGCAGCGACGATTGATCATCAATTTGAACTCCAAAGGGAGGCGAATATGAGTGTTGGAAATGTTATTAGGCGAAACGCATTAAAATTCCCGGAATAAACCTGCGTTAGTTTTTGGCGATGAACGAATCAGCTATGGCGAATTGAATCGACGAGTCAATTGCGTTGCTAACAGTTTCTTGAAGATGGGACTCAAAAAAGGCGAGAGAGTCGCTGTGCTGTTGCATAACTGCACGGAGTTTATCGAAATATATTTTGCTTGTGCCAAATCTGGGGCCATTTTTGTGCCCATAAATAATCTGCTCAAACAAAGGGAATTGCTGCAAATATTCCAATATATCAAGCCTCGCTTTCTCATTTTTGATCAAAGATTTCACCGGAGATCATCCAGTCGACCTTGCCTGACCTGAAATCCATCGAATTCCCCATATCATTCAATGACGATTCCGCGGGATTAATGCGTTACAGTGACTTGATCGCCCAAGGAGACAATGCAGAGCCGAACGTAAAGATCTCGGATGACGATCTAGTAAGCATCTTCTTGACGTCTGGCACAACGGGCCGACCCAAGGGAGCGATGAGAACACATCGTCACGATCTGATCAATATGATGACCTGCGCACTCGAGTTGGGGATTAGATACGACGACCGAGCTTTGCTTCTTTTTCCTTTTTATCACGTGACTTTCGCGGACAACTTGCGGCACATCCTCATGGCTAACACCATAGTCATCAGAAGAGAGGGTAGTTTCGATCCCAAGGAAGTCCTGGGATCCGTTGTCCAGTGAGGGCATCACCACTTGTCAGTTTGTTCCGACTATGATCAATTCCATGCTTCAGGCGGACAGCCAAGAAACATACGATCTGAGCCGTTTCAGATTGCTGATGTATGCCGCTTCTCCCATGCCGGTAGAATTGCTAAAAAAGGCCATAAAAAGATACAAGTGCCAATTTGTTCAATTTTATGGTCAGACGGAAACCGGACCGTGCACGACTGCCTGAGACCTGAAGACCATGTTATCGAGGGGATCCGAGGCTCAAGTGGCAAAGCTGGCCTCCGCCGGCCGTCCTGTTGTCGACTTTGAACTGAGAATAGTCGATGAGACTGGAAATGACGTGCCCATCAGGAGAAGTGGGGGAAATTATCGTACGCAGCGAAGCCATGACCATAGGATATTGGGAACTTCCTGAAGAGACTGCAAAGACCATTCGGGACGGATGGCTCTATACAGGAGATTTCGGCAAATTTGACGATGAAGGATACGTTTACATAGTGGACCGCAAGCATGACATGATTATCAGCGGAGGCAAAAACATCTATCCCAGGGAAATTGAAGAAGTCATCTATGGCCATGAAGCGGTTTTAGAGGCTGCTGTCATTGGGGTTCCCGATGATTATTGGGGTGAGTCAGTCAAGGCATTTGTCGTGTTGAAAAATGGAATGAAAGCTACTGAACAAGAGATCATCGAGCTCTGCAAGAAGACCATAGCCAGCTATAAGAAACCTCGATATGTTGAGTTTATGCAGCAGCTCCCAAAGAGCCCTACTGGGAAAATCCTCAAGAGGGTTATCCGAGAACAATACTGGAATGGTAAAGAAAAAAAGGTCTAAAGCAAGATGCGGGGGTTGACAAATGAGTGGTACAAGGCAAACTTAATAAACCCCAAATAAATTGAGACCACAGAGAAGACCCGGTGAAACGCGACGTCAGGCGATGGATCGCCAAAGATTTTTATCGGGAACTTGGATGGAGGCGAAAGGAAAATGAAACATAACATCAAATTTAAGGTAAATGGAGACGAATATTCCCTGGCGGTGGATCCGTGGCAGACTCTGAATGAAGTGCTTCGTGATGATCTCAACCTGACGGGCACCAAGCTCGGGTGCGGCATCGGTGATTGTGGCGCCTGCACGGTCATGGTGGACGACAAAACCGTCAGTTCATGCTTGACATTGGCCGTCTCTGTAGATGGAAAGGCAGTCAGGACAGTAGAAGGCCTGGCGCCTTCAGGTGAAGAGCTTCATCCCATTCAGGAAGCCTTTGTGAAAACAGGGGCAATTCAGTGCGGTTTTTGCACTTCGGGTATGGAGATGTCTGCTCTACATCTCTTGAGCCACAATCCAGCTCCCACTGAGAAGGAAATTAGGGCCGGCCTTTCCGGGCATCTGTGCAGATGTACGGGATACAATCAGATTGTGGAAGCCGTCTCCGTTGCCGCAGAAAAAATGAAAACCGGTGACTCAGAAGAGGTAGAGCCATGAGATTGCCAAAATTCGAATATTATGCCCCAAAGACACTTGAATCGGCACTGAGTCTCCTCGTAGAAGAAGGAGAAGGCGCTCATTTGCTGGCGGGAGGAACCGATGTTATGGTAAAAATGACTCATGGCCGTCTGAAAGCCTAAGGCTGTCATCGGTCTGCTGGACTATCGAAGGGCTGAATAAGATTCATTTTCATCCCAGAAGAAGGTCTGACCATCGGCGCAACCAGCTCGACTCGCAGAAGTCGCCTCCCATCCAGACGTTCTGAAATATTATCCTGCTCTTGCTTACGCGAGTCCAGGTAATGGCCAACGTTCAGAAGTTCGCAATATGGGCACTGTTGCCGGGAACCTATGCAATGCTGCTCCTTCCGCTGATACATGCGCCACCTTTGATAGCCATGGGCGCCGAAGTCACGCTGGAAGCCTCAAGGGAGAAAGACGATCTGCCACTGGATCAATTTTTTGAAGGGCCGGGACTCACGGCAATGAGCACGGCGAGATCATGACTTCCATACATGTTCCACCCCCTCCGCCCAAATCAGGGGCCTCATACAAGCGGATATCCGCCCGCTGCGGCGTGGATATTGCTGCCGTGGGCGTGGGCGTAATGGCCATCTTTAATGGGGAAGGTGCAAAGAAGCCAGAATTGTCCTCGGTGCGGTAGCGCCCATTCCCATGCGCGCGACAAAGACTGAAGACCTTATGAAAGGCCAACATGGACACAAGACCTGATCGAAAAGGCGGGAATCTGGCCGCCGAAGAAGCTAAACCCATCTCGGATGTGAGAGCGAGCGCAGAGTGGCGAAAGAAAATGGTTGCGTATTGACTCAGGCGGGCCCTTGAGGAAGCCCGTGAACGGGCAAAGCAGGCGTTAACTCGAACGGAAAGGAAAGATTATGAAACAATTCAGCATAATCGGAAAAGATGTGCCCAGGAGCGACGCCACGCCAAAGGCAAGGGGATCCGCGATATATACTGATGATATGAAGCTTCCGGGAATGCTTCATGGACGAATATTGATGAGCCCGTTGCCCCATGCGCTAATCAAAACATATCGATACGAGCAAGGCCGCGGCACTCCCTGGAGTCAAGTGCGTCATTACCGCGGAAGACACTCCCAAGATCAAATATGGTAACTGGCGCCTGTTTCCTGAAACCCAAGACGAGTATCCCTTGGCAGTTGACAAAGTACGATTCATCGGTGACGAGGTGGCTGCTGTTGCCGCATAGACAAAGATACCGCAGAAGAAGCTCTGGAATTGATTAAGGTGGAATACGAGGAACTCCCGGCAGTCTTTGACGTTGATTCTGCCATGCAGCAAGGGGCACCGATCATACATGATTACTGCCCCAGCAATGTCAGCGTGAATCGAAAGATCGAGTACGGCGATGTGGAAAAGGGGTTTGAGGAATCCGACTATGTTAGGGAAGACACGTTCCACCTTCCGCCGTGATCCATGCTTATCTTGAGCCCTGCTCGGCATTGGCCCAGGTGGACTTGGACGGCCGGATTACCCTATGGACTTCTACCCAAGTGCCTTACATTGTGCAATGTCTTCTAGCTTCCACAATGGGTATGAGGGAAAACGATGTCCGAGTAATCAAGCCTTATATTGGGGGGGTTTTGGCGGGAAAATGGAATTGCGCACCTGGGAATTCTGCGCCGCGTCTCATGGCAAAGAAGACCGGGCGGCCGGTGAAGTTCACTCTCAGCAGGGAAGAGGAATTTTTGGCCGGCAGGCGAAGACATCCCATGAAGCTCCGCTCAAAAGTTGGATTCAAGAAGGATGGAACTCTTGTAGCTAAAGATTTGAGAATCCAACTGGACGGTGGAGCATATCAATGCTATGGGACCCACAGCCACTTTCTTGTGTGGAAACTTCGGGGCCATGCTTTATCGATATCCCAATTACCGATTTCATGGCGAGCACGTATACACGAACAAGCCGCCTGCAAGCGCTATGCGCGGCTTCGGAGCGCCCCAAGTCGTTGTATGCCACTGAGACCCAAATGAATATCGCAGCAGAGGAACTGGGCATCGATCCGGTTGATCTCAGGATGAAGAACGCCCAAGTCAGCGGAGATAAAATTCCCGATGTGGCCACCATTTCCAGCTGCGGTTTCGTCGAAGTCCATAGAGGCAGTGGCTAAGATGAGCGGGTGGAAGGAAAAACGCAAAAACCTCAAACCCGGTCAAGGCATTGGGATTGGCTGTTACAGCTTCATTTCCGGCGGGGTATTCAACTGGTTCAACACCCAGTATCCCTTCTCTGCCGCAGAGGTCAGAGCATTTTCCGATGGCACGGTGCATCTCCTCACTATGGCTGCGGATATCGGGCAGGGCTCGGATACCGTGCTCAAGCAGATACTGGCTGAAGAGCTGGGATTGAGAATGGAGGACATCCGAATGACCTCCGCGGATACATCAATGACTCCACAGGGAGACTTGGGCTCATGGGGAAGCAGAGTCACCTTGATGGCAGGAAACGCCGTATTGAATGCTGCCAAGAAAATAAAAGAACCGCTGTTCGGTGCAGTATCGGCCAGGTTCAATCTCAATGTCATCCATGAACTTGAATGCAAAAACGGTAGGGTTCAGGCAAAATCCAAATCGGAATATGGGGTCTCGTTCGGAGAGGCGGTTGCTATGGTGCAGAAGGCAAACAGAGGGGAACCTCTTTTCGCCCGCGGGTCATACACGCCGAGAGACAAAGGATTGGTCACCCCTGCCTTCGGCTTTGGAGCTCAAGTGGCTGAGGTGGAGGTTGATAAAGAGACGGGTCTAGTGGAAGTCAAACAAATGTGGACTGCTCATGACTGCGGAACCGTGGTAAACCCGAGAAGCGTTGAGGGACAGCTCGCTGGCTCCATTCAAATGGGGCTTGGGTATGCATTGTCGGAACAATTCGTCATGGACGGAGGGACGACTCTCAATGCCAATTTTGTCGACTACAAAATGCCAATGGCCATGGACATGCCGCCGAGTGAAGTGGTCCACGTTGACACGTACGAACCGGAAGGACCTTTTGGCGCTAAAGAATGCGGAGAAGGTCTCGCTTCTCCGACTGCGCCAGCGATCTCCGATGCCGTGTATCATGCCACCGGCTATCGGTGTAAAGACTTGCCCATAACGCCGGAGAAAATCTTGAACGCTAGCAAGAAAGAGAAATGACAGCAGGAATAATTAAGAATACGATCTCTCCAGATTGGTAGCTACAACCGCTATTTCGGTGGATCGTGCTTCAAATAGAAAAAGTAGGGGCCCGGCGTGACGCCGGGCCCCTACTTTTCTTCTGTTTTCTGGTTCCCGCTGGGTCTGCCTTAGCCTATCTTCTACGGTTGTTATAGCAGTTGCCTAAAGTCTTGTCTGATTTGCGAGAGTGACGCCGTCGCCCCGGACTCGATCCGGGGCCCAGATCCTGGATTCCTGCTTCCGCAGGAATGACGGGAAGTAACCACCACCAATCCGACAAAAATTTTGTCCCTCGCCATAACCGACCACACTTTATGTTTTACGAGAAGCCACACCACAGCCTTACCGAACAAGAGGACCGTGTCACGAACGGTCGGAAGAACGCTCGGCAACCAGGCGGGCCAATGAACCCAGAATTCCACTCACCGCCTTCAAAGCGTTCGGATCTGCAGCGTGAAGGCGATTCATAACTGCGATTATGTCCTTTCCCTGTTGCGTCTGATCAACTACGTCCAGCACAAAACGGGTTTGATTGTCCGGTACAGTAAGCAGCTCCTTGATCAACTGAGCCTTCGGGCGTTTCATTAGTTCGTCGTAGGAGATTCTTTGGCTCTGAGTAATCACAAGTGTGGGCTGGGCTTTCTTGGGTGGCACATTCGCTTCTCCACCAGCCTGTTCATTCATCTTCTCGGTCTTTCTTGGCATGATGTTCTCCTTTCAAATTAAGTATTTATGAGCCAGTTAAAAACCAGTGTAGGTTGAACGTTTCGGCTTGTCCAGTCAAATGTCAGTTCCCAAACAGGATGTAATTATTCATGTATTTTAACAACCCTCAACGGAGGCGGTTTTCACTTATCCGCAGAAAGAAGAAGAGTAGTCGTAGAATTCGAGAAACCAACACGCTGTCTTACTGTAAACCATGAGCAATTGCCGTACACAAACTGGCAAGTGTCAATCTCTTCCCGCAACCTGGACAGTTTCTGATTTCGCTTCTGAAGGTGGGGCTATCTTTCTTTACCATCATACCAGACCACAAGAGTTGACCTCGAGACTGAATGTGGAATTACATTGATGATCGGATAGCCGCAGGTGTGTCTTTTCAATGAAGGCATGGTGTGATTCTCCTTAGAGGATTATAGCAGGGGAACGAAGAGTTGACCATGAACCTCAAGCACGTTCCAGTTCTCAAGGCATTTAAAGAAGGGCACAGAGCAGCGGATTCTCCCCGAGAGCTCAGAGACTCTGCCATGCTTCAAACAATCGATTCTGAGACATACTCAGGAATCAGGGGCGCGGTTATTATGCATGAGCCTTGAAAAAAAAGAGGGTTCACGCTGGCACATCTGTACGGATTTTGCAAAAAAAATGCACTCGCCGGAATGTCAACCGGAACAGCTAAGGTTAACCGTCAGCCAGCACTCAGACATTGCCTCCAGGACGGGCGGAGGGATCAGGCTGAATTTTAATGAGTTGATCCAAAAGGATTCTCTAGAAAAGCTTTCAAAGCCCGTTGAACAAAGCTTTCGGCTTCAGGTTGGCTAAAATGCTGACCACTCAAAGTGAACACAAAGTTGAGTCGGTTGCGAAACAAGCCTCCCCAAACACGAAGCGGAGATTTGAGCGCGAGGGCGTGACCTATGGCATGAATCTCGGATACTTCAAGGTCTCCCACTTTTCGCGCCAGAAGATCATTGGTGAATTTCCCCCCGTGCGCCTCACTCCATCCATTCCCCAACCAAGTGACTAACAGAGAGCACATAGGCCGCCCTAGAATAGAATGGATCGCTTTGCGTCTCATGGCCAACGGCAGCCATCTGACAGCCGTGGCGAGGCCTGAGGCCGCCTGAGATATACTTACGTCCATCCTGCTGCGAAACTTGGAGACGCGTTGAATCGACATAAGGCGCCCAAATGTTGCGTGATCCGCTCTCTGGGCGGGATTCGATCTGAGTAGTATAGCTGAGCTGTTCACGGGAGACTCGGTAGGCCCATATCGTTTTCTCATCTGGACGGTGAGGCCGGTCGTAATGATTCCTGCAGGTATGTCTAGAGACCTGTTCCAGTTATCTATGGTGGTGTTCATGCCTCCAATGACGACATCCAGTGGAGTAAGATTGTCACGAGATGCTCTGTTTATAATGTCTCTGCTTTCGCCCGTAGGAAGAACAACCCTGATGTGGTATTCGCTGCGGTGGTCCCCATTGTGCCCGTTCTTGAAGAAGGACTGCTCTCGCATTGAGGGCATAACGGCTTTCCGGAACAGAAATACGAGTTGGTGCCAGAGTTTCGAGTCAATTTCAACCGTTCTTTTTGCAGCAAATTGACGACGGGCGGCTTTCCGCTGCCACAACGGCGGCTCGCCGGTTATGATCTCATGGTAGCCCCCCAGAACGCTTTTGATGAACTGTGATATCGTCCACGCGTCGAGCCGCGGCGTGATGCACCAGCGCGATAAAGCTGTGGCGTCCTTTGCCATGACGCAAGAGGTGAAATTCTGTGGGTACGGTCCGGAGAAGGTCCCAATCTTTATTCAAACTGGGAGCCAAATGAGCAAGCAAGCAATCTTCAAAACTGATCGACTCATCTGGAATCCTGAACTCTGAACACTGTAATGGGATCTCCTGATCCGTCTGGTCTTTCCAGACAAGTCGGTTACCACCCACGTATCTATGTTCCCTTACACCGCTCAAGAAGCGAGGGAAGCCATCTAACGCCTTTTTCAACGCCCCCCGCATCACATCTTCGTCCAACGGCCCCTCAAGTCCCACCCCGAAAAGAATAATATTCTTTGCAGGTCCGTAATTGGAGAGGACCATGAGCTCCGCCATTCCATCGAGAACTTCCATATTCTTCTTTTCGTTTCCGCCGTCCTTAGACAACCCCAAATGCATGTTGTCATGCAACATATAAACCTCAGAGACTGGGCCGGAGCAGAGTGAACGGCCCGACAATTTTATGAGGACACCCCCGGATTCCTGAGCAAGAGGTTTGTCCACTGCCGTTGACTCGCCGAAAAAACGGCCAAAAGATATAAGTCCGATATGCTCGCAACATTTCAAGTGACCTTGAAAATGTTGCCGTAGTCAAAGCCCGAAAAATTGCTGACAAACTAACTGGATTGTAACCAACTGCTAAGGCCTCGGGGACAAGTCCGGAAGCAGAGCTTTTTCCGAAAAATGGTGATGGCAATGTGACAACTTTTCAGACAAAATCTGCCAGTGTTTCGACCTTTATATCATACCTAAACTGGCTGATATAGTCAAACCGGATAAGGAGGGAGGACTAAAGAAGAAATTTCTAAAGCTACGGGAACTCTGGTCGCAGTCGCAATGAGTAATCAGCGTCTCTGTCACAATTTTTTTGTCAGAAAATGGCAAAAACCTTTTTTTTGATCAAAACCCTCCGCGATCTCGCCCCCTCGCGTCGACCCCGCAACCATACTATGTCTGGCACTTCCCTGAGGACGGGGCGGTCTGAAAGAATATGTTCGACCTTACCAGTTATTAGAAACATCCTCTTCAGTCGAATCCGATACCCTGTGAATCGATGGCTTATCTGTCGGCTCTCAAACTTAAGCGACCAATTACTTTGGAAGTTGGTATCCTGTTCGATTTAAGCTAACTTGTTTAAGATCCCGCAAGCGATTCGCGGGTAAGAAACGTCCGGAGATACGAAATCATTGTTCTTCAAACGGCATGAATCGATTAAAGGCTATGCATTCGTTATAACGGCAACTGCGATTTGGTCCGGAAATTTCATTGTAGCTCGGATACTTGCCAACTCAGTCCCCCCAGTGACACTCGTATGTCTGCGTTCATTGATAGCGGTAATTATTCTGTTTCCTTTCGTCATACGCCCACTATCTAACGAGTTGGGGACCATTCGGAAACATCTTGGTTATCTCACGTTGACGGCGTTTCTTGGATTGACCATCTGCAACACGTTTGTCTATATCGCTGCCGCCACCTCGAACGCTTTGAACATGACGTTGATCGCCATCTGTTCGCCTATTTTCACCCTTGTGTTCGCTCGATTATTCCTCCGCGACACGCTCACTTTTCAGAGAACTATCGGTCTCGTCAGTGCCACTGCCGGAGTCAGCTTTCTCGTCACAAACGGTCAGCTTTCTCGCCTTGCCCATTTAACTTTTACTGAGGGAGACTTATGGATGTTGGGTCAAGCAGCATCTTTCGCTCTGTACAGCATTCTCGTTCGGAAAAAGCCCGCGGAACTGGGCCCGCTTACATTTCTCTTTTCCTTATTCGTCCTGGGTATACTTCTTCTGTTACCGTGGTTCGCCTGGGAATTTTCTGAAATCAAAGCGATTGAGTTTTCTCTTCCGATAGTGGGGGCCATCCTTTACCTTGGTATTGGCCCATCGCTTTTGGCATATCTATGTTGGAACGAATCCGTAGCTATCATAGGCCCAACGCGCGCCGCATTTGTCTATTATTGCCTGCCACTGTTCAGCGGCGCTGAGGCAATTCTGCTTTTGGGTGAAACAGTCACCGCAATCCACGTAATGAGCGGGACCATGATCTTGGCTGGAGTCATTTTCGCCACGCGAGAATAGATAGGTTGAAAAATGGGTGCAGTTCCAGCCTGGGCATCAGTTCACCCATGCTTGCTCACGATTGCCGGCAAAGGTGCTCCGAAATTTTTTTTGGAAAACGATCAACCGACGAATCGTCACCGGTCTGAGCCAATATCAAAATAGCTAAACTACTCGTACGGACTGATAACAAAATACCCTAAAAATATATATAGAAGGCGGGTGGAAGCCGTGCAGATGTGACCCCATGAAAAGCGTATATTATCTCAGCTTTGTCAGTGTTGCTGTTGTCCACACGGCATAAGCGAACTCTTGCATCTTTTCCCTCTTGTGCGGGTTTCGTTCAGGAATTGCATTAGCTTGGAGGAACCTAGATTTGAAGCAAGTCGTGCGGGTGCTTCCGATTTGCGAGCTACCCTTTCAGCCGACGGGTCCAGGCTACCATGTTCGTCAACAGTTCCCTGACCTTTTCTCGCGTTTTTGCGTCAGTCACGTTGCCGTCTTTGTCAATCTTATCGTGCACAAAAGGGACCATGACTTCTGGTTGGTTGAGCGCAAAACAAGTCAAAAAGACAAAGCATTGCCGTAAATGGTATTGGGCTCTGGCAGTGCCGGCCATGCCGATTGAGGCCCCCATAATGGCGACCGGCTTATGTTCGAACGCATTGTCTCCGTAAGGACGCGAGGCGCAGTCGATGGCGTTCTTCAGGACACCTGGGATCGAGTAGTTATATTCTGGAGTGGCGATAAGGATGGCGTCGGCAGCTCTAATTCTAGATTTGAACTCCTTGACCGCCTCCGTGGGCTGACCTTCCAAGTCTTGGTTAAAAAGAGGAATGCCGTCGAGATCGAAAACCTCAAGTGTGGCATCCTTTGGAACAAGTTCTTGAGCGGCTCGCAAAAGGGATCTATTGTAGGAACCCTTGCGCAAACTTCCGGCGAAACCGAAAATTTTCACTACATCATTCATTTTCACCTTCCTCCTTCAAATTTTTCACAAGGCTAACAACCAGCCTAGCCGACGTTTGATTTGAGATGGACTCACCTAGGCTTTTCGGGTCATTGAAATATCAAACTCTACTACATTAGGCTCCGAAGTGCGCCAGCGTCTTCTCTATGCGACGATCGGGGATCAGCCACATGATTGCCACCAGTACGTATAGCGCGCAGGCCGACCAGGAGTTCACAAAGGCCAGCAGAATAGCCCCGGCGTAGATCACCACCGATACCTTGCCTTTGAAATCGCGACCTACAGCGCTTGCCAACACTGAGTCCCGACCGTGTAAAGAAATGAGGGTGCGAGTCAAGATATAGTAAGCCACAGCAGCCAACAATAATACGGTCCCGTACAGGGCGACAGGTCGGGCGGCAAACTGAGTCTCGCCCATCCAGCCGGTGACAAATGGCACAAGCGACAACCAAAAGAGCAGATGCAAATTCGCCCACAGGACGCGACCATCCACGTGCTTGATGGCCTGTAGGAGATGATGGTGGTTATTCCAATAGATGCCGAGATAGGCGAAACTCATCACATAGCTCAGAAACACCGGGATTAGTGGGAGCAATGCAGCCCACTCGGCTTGCCGCGGCACTTTCAACTCCAACACCATGATCGTGATGAGTATGGCGATGACTCCATCGCTGAATGCTTCCAGTCGTCCTTTAATCATTTTGGGTCTTCACGTGATAAAAGTTGCCGTCGAAGAATATTACTAAGCTGCTAACATTATGGATGAAAAGATACTGATCAGAGCCTTATCTTGTGCTTTATAAATGTCCCGTTGCGGTACTCCTCAAAAGCGATCCGCAGCTCATCTTGGGTATTCATTACAATGGGACCATACCAAGCCACAGGTTCTCCAAGAGGTTTGCCCGATATGAGCAGAAACCTGACAGCGTCGGCTTCCGTAGATACCGCCACCTCATCTCCGTCATCAAACAAAATGAGGGTCCGGTCGCTTATGAAAGCGTCGGTCTGCATATCAAAATAGTTGACTCCTTCTGTCTCATAGGAAAATGGTTTCTTCTCTTTGCAGAAGTACCCTTTACCCTCTATGACATAGGCGAAAACAGTATGTCCACGCTTTGTGGAATGGACGAATTCCGATCCAGCCGGAACCGTTATATCAAGGTATTCCGGATCAGTGATGATATCTCTGACTGGACCCTTATTGTCGGCTACTTTTCCGCATATTATCTTGATCTTCGTACCATTATCCAGCAGCACTTCTGGGATTTGCTCGCTTCGGACATCACGATAGCGCGGGTCCATCATTTTGTGGGATTTGGGAAGATTGGCCCACAGTTGAAACCCGTACATCCGTCCGTTTGAGTCTCCTTTGGGCATTTCTTGATGAATGATCCCGTTTCCGGCGGTCATCCATTGCACGTCTCCGGTGGATATGACGCCGCCGTTCCCCATACTGTCGCCATGTTCCACATCTCCACGAAGAACATAGGTGATGGTCTCGATCCCGCGATGAGGATGCCAAGGGAAGCCTTTAGTATAGTGTTCAGGATCGTCCGAGCGGAAATCATCGAGAAGCAGAAATGGGTCGAACGTTGGAACTTGGCTGAATCCGAACGCTCGTCGGAGATGGACCCCTGCCCCTTCGATCGTGGGTCTGCTTTTCAGCAGTTTTTTGATCATTCTTGCTACGGTCATTGTCGCCCTCCGTCGGATAGAAAAATGAGGATCAATTTAAGATGACAAAATTGCATGTGACATTTTGAATCTGGCCCAGCCTGTGAAGCCGTCCGCGTAGGCTTCGAGCAATTCTGATACGGAATTGTGCCGTTACCAAAGAATCGGAGTGTGAGACCGGTGTCATTGCGAGGAGTAAAACGACGAAGCAATCTATTCCTGGCGGTTGGGAGATTGCCACGGGCTTACGCCCTCGCAATGACAGTGGCTTTTTTGCCAAGTGAACAATTCCGTTCTGATATTGTCCGTTTCCAATAGCGACCGCCTCCCCTTGTTTAAGGGAATTAAGACAAAATGCATGTATGAAAGTTTCCTGCGGCCGAAGATTAAGGCCTCGCGGATGTGGCTGTAAAGCAGCGGGCGGGACGATAGGCCTATCTTTTACAGCCTCAATAACGGTGGAAAATTCAAGGGCAGACTCGCGGGTAATCGACTGCATAGAGTAAAAGGCAATGGGGATGCAGGAGGGATTGGAGACCTTCCTCCCACGACATCAGACATATGGCAGTCACTCCGCGGGCCGCCTAGGAATCAAAATTAGGCTTCCAGGAACGGCTCGGAATTCCGTTTTTCATGGCCGGGAGTGTCCAGGTCTCTGCCCGTTTATACGAATGGATTTTAACGCGTTGATGGAAAGAGCGCTCTGCGTCCCGTCCGATCCTAGGACACAACCATGATATGGTCTTATACCAACAATTTACTGTGCTTTTTAACCACTCACGACGCGCGAGATGCCCGATAGTCGGACACTTGACCTGTGAATCAGAATAGTCTCCCCGATTTCCTCTCAACCGTGTCTTTGCCCTAAGGGGCTGCTATGACGACGGGTATTGGATGTTTCGATCTAGTATCTATCTTTGGCACCAAAAGTGCATGATCCATGGCAAGTAATTGATCCGGTGCGATATGGATTTGAATCCACGAAAATGATGTAGAATTCCAATGGATTATATGATTTTAGTCGGCTCGGCGTCGATAATACACCAAGGGCTATGTAAAGAACGATGCCGGCTGCGCACCGAGAAGTGTCAGGAGGACGCAAATGAGTTCTCGAGGAAGTGCCACTGAAATCCGTCGCGGTGAAGCTGGAACTGCTCACATGGGGATCGGCCGGGACGTGAGGGAGCCGGAATCGTTAGACGCTTTGTTTTCAGGTGGGCCTCACCTGGCGGAAGTAATTGGATCGCCTCGTGATTCTGAGGTTGACTCGGGATCGTCCGCAGAAGGCTGGGACGAGGCCTCAACGATAGTCATCCCGGAACTGCCCGACTTTGACTCTATCGACCAGCTTAATCCGTCATTTCCTAGGAACCTGGACATATCCGATTATACGGAGACCATAGACCTGTCTGCCCTCGTCGAGCAATTAAGCACATCCGGCAGTTTCGATGTCAGAGAAATCGGGGCCACCGCACTCGGCCAATTGCTTCAGGCCTTACCAGTCCGAAGTTTGCTTGTCAATGAGCATGGTACAATAGTCTTTGCGAATCAGGCGTGGGAACAAACAATCGCTGACTACTTTAGCCTGGTTCACCGCCAGTTCCATGAACTGTTTCCCGATCCGTCCATCTCTGAGACAGCTCAGTCCATTGTGCAGAATGTCTTCTTGACCCGAAGATCACAGGTGGCCAAGGCATTGCTCCAGATTGACAAGAGATTTATATGGGGCCGTGTTCATTTTAGGTCCCTGCGAATGGGTTATGAGAGAACGGTTTTAGTTTTGCTCGAAGATCTCACGGTCGAAAAGCAGCAACTTCTCTTGAATCAAAAGGCTCAAGCTAATCTTAAAAAGGAAATCGCTGTCCGACAGTCCGCTGAAGCATCACTGAAAGCGTCTGAACAGAGGATGCGGGTCCTCATTGAGGTGTCCCCAATAGGAATAGGGGTCGAACAGAAGGGGCTATGCGTATATGCTAATAACTCTTTTCGGGAACTTTTTGGTTATAGCAATGGTGACAGTGTAATGGGCCAGTTGATGAAGGATTTCATCGATGCAGCCTCCTGGCAATCCTTGAGTTCCCCCCTCGTAACTGCCGGTAGCGAGGAAATGCCTGCGCTATCATTCGAGGGAAAAGGTGTGAAAAGGAGTGGCGAGAGATTTGACATAACGCTGTGGCACAGGGCCATACACTATCTCGGGGAACCCGCCAGCATGATATTTGTGGCAGACAACAGTGAGGCCAAGGCGCTCAGGTCTCAGCTTCTTCAGGCTCAGAAAATGGAAGCCGTGGGAACGTTGGCAGGCGGTATCGCCCACGACTTTAACAACATACTCGCCGTGATCCAAACAACCTCGGAATTGATTCTCTTGTCCGATGGCAAAGATGCGGTATCACAAGTACAAAGAATGCTAAAGGCCTGTCGTAGGGGAGCCGACATGGTCCAGCATCTGCTGGCTTTTAGCAGAAAGATTGAACCTAAGCTCCGTCCTATAGACCTTAATCATGAGGTGGTACAGTTTCGGGGACTGCTGGAAAGCATGATTTCCAAAATGATTCCCATCGAGCTCCACCTTGAGGAGAATTTGCCGGCCATAAGTGCCGACGTGACTCAGATTGAGCAAGTCCTAATGAATTTGGCCTCGAACTCAAGAGACGCCATGCCGGACGGCGGTACATTGACTATCGAGACACGAACCGTAAATGGTGGTGGGGAAGGAATCGGAAAAGACGGGTCTTACGTAATGCTTTCGGTGTCGGATACGGGCAAGGGCATCGAGAAGGAATTCATGAATCACATCTTCGAACCCTTCGCCACTACAAAAGAGACCGGCAAAGGCACAGGGCTGGGGCTCTCTACGGTATATGGGATCCTGGAGCAGCACAACGGGCACATTCGCTGCGATAGCAAGTCAGGTAAAGGAACCACATTCCGGCTTTACTTTCCCGTGAAGGATAGGCAGGAAAATACACGTGAGAAGATAGAAATCGAGCCAGAAAGTCGCGGAGGAAATGAGACAATATTGCTGGTGGATGATGAAGACCTCATACGGGAATTGGCTCAAGAATTCCTCACCGAGACAGGATATACCGTCCTGACTGCCGGTGATGGCAAAAGGGCTCTCGAGGTCTACCAACAGAACGCCGCAAGAGTCGATCTGGTCATTCTCGATCTTGTGATGCCGCATATGGGCGGGAGGCAATGTTTGGAAAAATTATTGGGGATGAATCCTCACCTTAAGATCCTCATTTCCAGTGGTTCAGCGATTAACGGCAACAGGAAAGAACTCATCGACGCTGGGGCGGTCGGGGTTGTCAAGAAGCCCTACAGCCTGACGGAAATGTTGACCGGCATTCGAATCGCCTTGGATGCTACGCCGGACAAGACCACAACGCATTCGGACCGGCAATCGCCGATCCCCGAAAAGAAGAAGATTGATGCATTGGAAGCTCTGCTGGACTTACGCGACGGCATGACCCATGCTCAACTTATGGACAAACACGGCCTCACACAGCGTGGCTTAATGAGCCTGCTCATCAAACTTCAGGAAGTCCGAGAGGCACGCGGGATCTCGGACATTGATTTGGACAGATTAAGAGCGGTTGATCGGAGAGTGCGGAAGACAGACGCCGTTTCATCTTCCCGGAAGGATACCGAGTTCTCCGGCAACATCAATAATATCGACATCCTTGAGATCTTCCAGTTCCTGGTCATTACGGGAAGGCGTGTGGTTTTGGCCGTCTCTTCTCAGAAGGGAGAGCGGGGATTTATATTCATTGACAGGGGCATGGTGAAACACGCCCAATGCGATCAGTTGAAGGGAGAAGAGGCTCTTTTTAGGTGTCTGAGCTTCGACGGCGGGAGCTTTGCCAATTTGCCCTGGCGGGAACCGGATGCCGTCACCATCAACAGGCCGGGAGAGTTCATGCTCGTGGAAGCCGCTCTAAAACGGGACGACGCGAGAGAAGGTTCGAGCTCATGTCCGCCTTTCACTAACTCCTCACCGGAAGAGCTCCGGGTAGCCTATAAGTGATAATTTATTGCTCACAAGAGTGATGAGATAACTAGGTCTACTGGCGGCTCAGTCACCTTGTTTTTTCTTGACAAGAAAACATTTGTTTTCTATATTTCGTCCATGAAGCTTACTCTCCAGATTGTCTGTTCGATGCTGCGACACACATCGAATACTCCGACATTGGAATTGTTCTGTCGAGAAAAAAATGGCTAGCGAGCGAGGCAGCGTCTCCCACGGACAATACAATGGCCAAAGTCCTTGTCGTTTCCACCAATACAGCAACCTCACTGCTATCGAACTTGTGTAAGCACCTTTCATTCGGTGATTGCATCGAACACTTAGTAGGTCGGATCCTGGGAAAGGCCCTCAATTCCTGAATACCTGATGGGACGCCGGGACTGTCTGGAAAGTGCGTGGTGGGCCATCTAAGGCTATTACAGGATAGAGGTCTCTTACACCGTTCAGACCCTTCAAGCCGACCTGGTATTTGCGTCCCACAATCACTCTTTTCGAGATCAGAGCCCTCGTTTGCCCTGAAATCAAGACTGCCCCAGCGGGTGCCAAGGACTCGATACGATCCGTCTCGTTGACAGCGGAACCGACAATGCCGTATTTCGCCCTTGTTTCAGAGCCGATATTTCCAACCACCACTTCGCCGGTATGTATGCCGATGCCCGTTCGCAGCACAGGAAGGCCTTCATTGGAACCTGTGCTTGAAACCTCTTCAAATTCACGCTGCATTTCCAAGGCGCACTCCACAGCGTCCGCAGCCCGTGAAGCAACATCCGAATCTATGCCATTGAAAAAGGCAAGCACAGAATCTCCATAGAAATCAGCGATGATCCCCTCATGTTTTTCGATTACATTAATCTTTCATGAATCCCACTCACTTTCGGATTTGACGGAATAATCAAAACTAACGGTCTAGCTGCCCCTTAGTCGGCATGTGTGCAACAATCGGCTACGAATCTCGAATAGGAGAAATCACTCCGGGAATGAGTCACCCGCTCAGCAAATGCCCGAAGAATTGCTCATCATGATTCCAATTGGGCCCCGTTTGCCTCCATCAGCCATTCCTTGACCTTTTTCACTGACGGTACAGTGCCCATTACCATCACTTTGCCATTGATCACCAACGCAGGTGTTCGTACAAAACCGTAATTTGCCATCTCCTTGATGTCTGTCACATGCTCCAGGGACGCGGGCATGCCATCTCGCTTAAAACCTGCATCACCGTTTGTTCCAGGCGATTGCACTGAGAACAGCCAGGACCAAGTACCACAACTCTCAATGGTCCCTCAGATGCTTCCTCGTGCCACTGGCCGAGAAATTTTCGAAACTCTCTGACGAAGGCTTTGCCGTAGTCTTTTATTGCCGAACTCGGGATGTAGTTCTTTTTCGATAACCTTTCGATAAGGATGTCCTGGATCTCTTCGTCGGTCTTCTCCGCATAGGATGGAGCTATCTCCTCAATCGCCTGTTTCAAACCAATCAGACCGACCTCGTGGTCTCCAACCCGAATTCGACTGTGCTCGTCAGCCATCTGAAAACACCGTGTCCATTTTTATCTAGAATGCGAATCCAAGACTCGGCCACATGGCACTTACAGCGATGTACAGGCCAACCCCGGCGAGAAGTCCTCCCGCAGCCTTCTTGAGGACCAGATTGGCTGAGTGCATCTTCGTGGAGCCAATCAGATGTTTGGCAGCGCCCGCCGATGTTCCCACCGCAAGAATGAGCAAACAATGGCCGATCCCGTAACAGAGCATCATGAGTCCTCCAAAGAGTGCCCCTTTCAAAGGAATAACACTTACGATCAGGAGAAGAGCCGGACCCGTGCAGGGAAGCGAGACGAGACCGAACATAAACCCAAACAGGGCAGCTCCAAGGAATCCTGTGTACTTGGGCAGCTTATCCTGAGAGATGGGAAGCTGTATATGAAAGATGTCCATGAAGTGGAGCCCCAACAAGATACAGATTACAGCCACGACGTACACCATGTACTGAGACTGTAAAAAAGGAGCAGCCGCCAAGCCGACCGTGAACAAAATAGCCAGCTCTACGCTGAAACCAACAATGAATACCAGGGTGAACAAAAATGACTTCCAGGCCGTCATCTCTTCGTCCATGCCTCCGATAAAGCCGATCAGCAGAGGGACCATGACGATAACACAGGGATTCATGGCTGTTAATGCGCCGCCCACAAATGCCCCACCGGCTGCCAGCCAAATGCTACCAGAAGAAACCCACTGTTGAACGACCGCAAATAGTGACTCCATATTGTCTCTCCTCAGTCGAGTTTTTCACCTTTGCCAATTCTGATGCAAGGTTCAACATCGTTGATATTTGCTATATTCTTGAGGATTCCTGACTCCGGCAGTGCGCTCTGGATCAGGGATCCCTTCAAGAGCCTGCCGATCCTATCTCGCTCCTCCACCCTGGCCTTGTGGCGCTATGGCCTGAGGCACGGGGGCTGGAAGCGCTCCCTGCTGTCCAGGGGCTCCCACGCCCATTTTTTGGAAAACCTGAGCTATTTGCTCGCGTTCAAGGGTCCCTTCATTCCTGAAGAATTCCTTTCCGTCAGGTGCAAGGAAGACCTGAGTGGGCATCATGCGAATCCCGAAATCTCTCACCATATCCTTGTTAGCGTCCATGTCCACGGTGGAGACGATTGCTTTTCCGGAGTATGCTTTTGTAATGTCGTCGAGGATGGGCTTCATGTATTTGCATGGTATGCACCAGCCCCGTCCGAATTCCAACAGGATAGGCACACGTTTTGCCGTCAAGGCCTTTAGATCGATTTTGGCCTCAGCTGCATAACCTGTTGAAAGAGTTGCCAGTGAAGCCACCATGACGCCCAATACTACTACGATGCAAAACTTCTTCATTATTAAAACCTCCTTGTGTCTTATAGCTTCTTAGATTTCTTCTATTCTCATTATCGAGTCTCTTTTCTCTTAACATCCCTCTTGCGGCAGGGAGGGACGCTTGGCCGGCGGTGCGGCCTTTGCCGGCGAACTTTGGTCAGCCCCAGTCACGCCGGAAGCGGCACCGCCCTCCACAGGATAGTCTTTACGGCTCCATTCGATCCACCCGCCATCGTAAACCGATGCCTTGGGAAAGCCGAGCAAACGGGCTCCCACATAAGCAACAGTCCCGAAACAGCCGCTCACGCACGAGAAGACCGCATTTTTATCCGGCGTGACGCCCTGCGACTCAAATATTTTCTTGATTTCATCAGCGGACCTGAACTCCTTGTAATCGTCACCAACGAGAATGTTCTCGTAAAATATGTTGACCGACCCGGGGATGCGTCCCAGCTTCTCTGAGGCGCGGCTCATCTTTGTCCCCGCGTATTCCTCGGGCCTCCTGCAATCGACAGCCACAATGCCGAGTTCCTTGAAACCTCCCGCGTAGCCCGGCCAACTCATCGCCTGTCATTAGGAGCTCTCGTTTCAGGTCTACCTTATAGGAAGTCTTCTCAACGCGAGGCGCTTCTGAGGTCATAGGTCTTTTCTCGGCTTTCCACTTGTCGATTCCACCGTCAAGGACAGAGACCTTCTTGTGCCCCAGCAGTTCCAAAGCCCAAAGAGCTCTGGTTGCCGCCGGAAACCGATCGGAACGGCTGACAAAGACGACGTGATGATCAGGGGAAATGCCGTTCTCTTCGAGAAACCGGATCAGATCTTTGACCACCAGCATCTCTTGAATGCCGAGTCTCATGCCTTTGATTGGCCCAGTAGTCATTCGTATGGAATTGGGGATATGGCCTTGGGCGTAAAAATCCTCCTTGGGGAAAACGTCTTGGCGGTCAAGGATTTTTACGTTTGGATCATTCATGTGTTCCTGCAGCCATTGGGTGCTTACGAGAAAGTCACCGTTGACGTATCCTCCGTTTTCAACAGCCAATGCCGGCGATAACATGGCCACGCAGACCACCAGGACCGCGAATGCGATAACAGCGGATCTAATCGGCTCTGTCAGATGCATTAAAGTGGTTTTCTTCATTATGATCACAACTCCCTTATTTTCATGTCTGTTTCCTTCGCTTCGCGCATGATCGCTCACGCGATCGCGGTTCATCATTCAATGGCATCCACTCACATTGGGAAACGTGAGGATTCCCTTAATTCCGAGATTACACGATAGCCCGTAATGACCCAGGACTCAGGGCACGTGCTTTTCGCTCGAATTGAAGGAGCTCAACCAGATTTTGTTATAGGGAATCAGATCAACAGAACGCAGGTAAGCGCAAGGGGAGTAGAGGAGTAAAAGGGCGAGCACCACGCCAATTCAAGCAAGGGCGTGTTACTCCTCGTAAGGAAGTGGATATCCGCAACCTGAGGAACGAGAGAGTCACAGCACTCAGATTTCGCCAGGCGCTGGAATTCGCTCGACCGATGAGTCGGATTTGAAGTGATCGTTGCCGCGGGGAATCGCTGGACATTTCTTTTTCTTCTTGCAAGTGCACGGTAGTGTCCCGTCCTTCGCATCTAAATTCATAGAATCGTCGGCAGAAATCTCAGTATCGCCGACACCGGACGCACTGGCTGCAATGGTGCCAGCGTTTGATCCATAGACGCGAAGTGATGCAAGAAAGTCATCTGCGCAGAAGAGCCGCAATCCGCTAACTATATAGGCGCTCATCACGATAATCACGATGATCCCTGCTCTTCTTTTATATGCGCTGATTTTCTTCATGTTCCAGCTCACTTAACTGGTGCGGCGTGTCGCTTTTCGATCAAAAAGACCACGCTGCAGGAGGCTTTTGAGCAAATTTCTGTTACTGCCTCGCACCTAAGGACATTCCTAGCACCGTACCACTAACCAGTCAAGACCCATTTTGATTACCCTTGCAATGAACCAGTCTGAGTGACTCAATGGAGCGAGCGGGGAGTTCCCGCTGTCGCTCCCAGCAGCTTCTCAAGCAGAGAGCCATTTCAGTATTTCCGTGTCCTTGGGGACCTTTCCGGCCACCTTTACCTCACCGTTTACGACGAGAGCCGGAGTCATGAATACGCCATACTGGCCAAACACTTTCAAGTCCTCAACCTTAACCACTTCTGCGTCGATGCCGTTCTTTTTCACCAACTCGGTAACGGCTTCATACAGCTTAGTGCATTTGGCACATCCTACGCCCAAGATTTCTACTTTCATCGAATCACTCCTTTTTATTCTGATCGCCCTTAACGGCGACATTCTTTTTATCGAGAAGCCCCTTGCTCATCAATAAAACTTACATCGGCAACTATTAATTGTCGCGAAATTAATCGACGAATGCCCCGAAAAGCATCCCCGCAATGGTCGACAACACGCAAACAAGCGACACAAAGACGAAAGTTTTCTTAAATCCCATTACACTATTAATAACGAGCATGCTCGGCAAAGACAGGGCAGGTCCTGCCAACAGGAGAGCTAGCGCCGGGCCTTTGCCCATGCCGCTGCCAATGAGGCCTTGCACAATCGGAACTTCGGTCAGTGTGGCGAAATACATGAACGCACCGGCCACGGATGCAAGAGCATTCGCCCACAGCGAGTTTCCGCCGAGGGCCCAGGCAATCCAAGAATTTGGGATCAGGCCCTCGTTATCGGGACGGCCCAACAGCAGGCCCGCCACAAGTACGCCGAGGAGCAACAAGGGCATGATTTGTTTGGCAAAACCCCAGGACTCGTTAAACCAATCCTGAGTCTCACCTTCTGAAGTAGTTGCCATGACCGATAGGGCTATAACCCCCGCGGTAAAAGGAACGAGTGGTTCATGCGGGAACATCCACGCCAGCACGGCCACAACAACCCCTGAAATTGCCATCTTCCAGAGGGACAGACCGAACCATACGACCAGAGCAGCGGCAAAACCTACGCTAAGAATGCCGGATATAACCCATTTTGAGGAATAAATCCCGTACCAGATGCCCGTTTCCACGTCGGGCTTGCCCCAGTTGGCGAAAACGAGGATTCCCACCATGAGGGCAAAGTAAATGGTGGTCTGCCAGAGGGGGCGAACAACATGAGTCATCCCTGCCATGGCTGCCAAAGTGGCCTCGGTTCGAGCCTCCTCTTCTTTTCGAAAGATCAAATGCATCAAAAGACCAATGATTACGCTGAATGAAATGGCCCCAACAGCCCTGGCAACTCCCATTTCTAGCCCTAGTATTCGAGCAGTGAGAATGATCGCCAGTACGTTGATAGCGGGCCCGGAATAAAGAAATGCTGAGGCAGGCCCCAGTCCAGCTCCCCGCGTCCAGATACCGGCAAAAAGAGGGAGTACTGTGCAGGAGCAGACCGCAAGCACTGTCCCGGAGACAGAGGCCACCGGATAGGCTATCCACTTAGAAGCAGTGGGGCCAAGATACTTCATCACGCCTTCCTGGCTTACAAACACACCGATTGCTCCGGCGATAAAGAAGGCAGGAACAAGACAAAGCAGCACGTGTTCCTGTGCGTACCATTTCACCAGATGAAACGCTTCCATTACTGCGTTGTCAAAGCGGGCGTTTCCGATAGGAATATAGTAGCAGACGAGAAACACGCCGATGATGGCAGCCAAAGCTTTCCACTCATCTTGCCAATACGAGATGAGTCGACTCTCCTTCACCGCCTCCATGAGGGCCAGCGACGGTGCGGGAACTGATTTCTCCACTACCTGACTTTCAGCAACTGACAATCTCTTTTCCGGGGCCATGGTTTCCTCTCAAAGTTTCTTTATCGAGGGACTCATCTTAGAGCACTAGATTAAACAAATAGCCGACAGCGATAATTCCTACGGTGACAACGCCTATGAAAACAGCTATCAAGCGGGGCTTCAGCACCTTTCTCAAGATGATGGCCTCCGGGGTGGAAATGGCGATGACGGCCATCATGAATGCCAGAACCGTGCCGAAAGCCGCACCTTTAGAGAGTAAGGCTTGGACGACTGGAATAATTCCCGCCGCGTTGCTGTACATGGGCACCCCGATGAGTACCTGCCACAGGCACCGCCCACCAAGCCTCTTTACCCATTATCCCAGCAAGGAAGTTCTCGGGCACGTACCCGTGGATCCCAGCGCCTACTGCAATACCAATGGTCACATACGGCCACACTTTGAGTACGATTTCCTTCACAGCGTCGGCGCCGAGTCTGATTCTTCCTTCCCAGCTCATACCTTCCTCTTCAATTTCAAGCTGGGCAGCCGCAGGGCGATCGCGAGTCATCTCAATTACCCAGTCCTCGAGGTGCTTTTCCATGTGGAGGCGACTTATGATAAACCCTGTTATTAGGGCAATCAGAAGCCCAGTTCCCATATACAGTCCAGCCACCTTCCATCCGAACAATCCGAAGAGAAGGACAAGGGCAACTTCATTTACCATGGGAGCGGAAACGAGAAACGAGAAACGTGACCCCCAGAGGCACTCCAGCGGTGAGGAAGCCCATGAACAAAGGCACAGCTGAACACGAACAGAAGGGCGTCACGACTCCCAGTAGCGCAGCCAAGACATGTCCAACGGATTCACCGCTACCTGCCAAAATCTTTCGTGTCCGCTCCGGTGTGAAAAAAGACCGAATCACTCCTACGAAAAATACAATGAGGGTAAGAAGCAGCATCACCTTTGGGACTTCGTATATGAAAAACTCTATTGTGGCTCCCAGGTGAGTTCCCTGCCGGAGTGGCAACACACTGTAGGTTATAAGCTGAGAAAAAACTAACAGGTGGTCATAAATAAGCCACCAGGCCGCCAGCAGAATCGTTCCGGAGAAAAGATAGATGACCTTCCAGCGGAAATTTTCGTCAAAAAACGGCAGGCTGATCGCCTCTTCCTGAGATTGTGCTGCCAACTCCAGTTGAACGAGATCTCGGGTCTTCGGCTCCATTTGATCTTTTTCGTTTTCCATTCTCTATGCCCTTATAGTTGAGCTTTCGCGTCTGATTACAAACTCACCAAACCTACGTCTCGGATTCCAGTGGAGTCTCTCCCAATCGACCCACCAAGAATGACTCACTTACGGCGTTCATGAGGGTTCTGCTTCCTAGGTCGTCTGAGAGTCCAATCTCTGTTGAACAGCTTTTTCGACGCGCCACATAAATCCTATAAAGTGGGGAACGGTTCCTCTATAGAAAACTTTCGACCCTTCCCGGCGTTCAAGGATTAGTCCCTGTTTGCGCAGCAGTGACAGGTGCTTGGAAACGGTAGGTGCTTCTGTACCGACTTGAGCTGCAATCTGTCCGGCCTGCATTTCATTGTCCTGAAGAAGCTCCAAGATCTTTAGTGGAGTTGGCTGTCCCATCGCCTTGAAGATATCCGCTTTCATGGTTAATCGCTGTTGCTCTCTGGGGGTCATTGTAGGCTTTTCCAAAAACCTCAAATATATTCAAAAACAAATACGTTTATTTGGTCCTTATGCTCAGTCTGCAGATCATGAAATTCAAGGGATTCCATCGGAATCAGGCCACCATAGCCGATCGCTGTTCATCCAGCCTTTTGATGACGACATTTTCCACGCACCTGGCAAAATCAAGGGCGCAAGGCATTGTAAGTCTGTACATAATCTTGAGGCCGTCTCTGCGGTCAGCAACGATGCCTGCTTTCTTGAGCACGGAAAGATGTTTGGAGACGTTGGAGATTTCAGTACCAACCTGTTCGACGATTTCACAGACACACTTTTCTCCGTCCTGAAGGAGCTCTATCACTCCGAGGCGAAGAGGGTGTCCCATGGCCTTGAAGACCTCGGCTTTTAGCTGCAGCCGCTTATTCTCATTGTATGCCATTCTCTCTACTCCATTTCACTGTTTCGCCAAATACTACAATCTAGACACAGATCTGTCAAGCTCATTTTTCGGTTCTCATGATTTTTTCTCTTGGCTCATATGGGATAAAACATTTCAATTGGTACACGCCTGCAGCAGAACAGTCACTTAAAGAGGGCGATTTCAGTCAGCTAAGAAAAGTGTTGCACGAACACCAGGGAGACTCGAAGGAACTCAGGAGGAAGGTCCTGGAGAAGAAAATGGAGATCGTGGACCTGATAGCAAGCAACCCCGAAGATCTCATGTCAACCAATTGCAAAGTGAACGACTTGGTGCTCCTCGAGGGACAACTGCAAAGGGAAATCTTAACAACCTTGAGCAAAATGATGGCCAGTCTTCCTGCAGAAAGAAGGCACCTGTTCCTGAAATACTTGAAGCAACGCTCTCGTGAAGGTCAGGGGATGGGAGTCAGACACAGCTCTCGACAGCGCTTCCCGTCAGCCACCGGAAATGCATGTCCTATTCTTCGCTTTCCAAATGACAAGGCCGGAGGCGACTAAGCAACTGCAGAAGAATTCCCTCTTTTCACTGAAATGATGCACCATTATGTTGAATTTCCGAACAACCAATTCTCGGCACCTCACCAAATAATACGAATTTGATCCCGAACTGGCAATCTTCGTCGCTAATTGTTACGGAGTCGCTGCAGAATTGCGTCCGTATTGACATTTTATAAGGACTTCGCAGCATGGTGACCATTTATCTCTTGACAACTGACCTAAATACGTTAAGTTCGAAACATGTCGAACTTGCCAACTATCGAACTTGAACGAACAGCCGAAATTTTCAAGGCGTTGTCGAATCCGCATCGCTTGGCGATATTTCTGAAACTTGCTTCTTGCTGCCCTCCAGGTACCAGATGTGACCCCGATGAAGCTACGTATCAGTGCCTCAGCGAGCTTCTAGAAAATCTCAGAATGGTACCATCTACCCTTTCGCATCACATTAAAGAACTCCGACGAGCCGGGCTCATTCGAGCAGAGCGCCGCGGAAAGAGATTGGAGTGCTGGGTTGATCGGGAAACTGTAATTGCGCTTGCGAACTTGCTCACCGACTGCTCGCCGACAGAGATCATCATAAAACAGGAATCTCTCAATGCAGGAGGATGGAAATGAGTAAGGAAATTGGTGACGAAAAAGAGATGAGCAGTTGTTCTTCCAAAGAGTCACCATCCACGTGTTGCCAACCGGCTGACCGAAACATGTCTTCTTGCTGCAGTCCGAAAGATCGATCTTGGAGCAAGGGCAAGACATTAGTTTCGTGCCTCATCATAATCACGGCAATTGTAGTCGGAACCAATTCATTCGTGAGAGGGACCTCCGCTCAGTCCGAGAAAATGGGGCCTGCCAAATCGTTTTCCGCAACTCTTGCCGAGAAGCCCGCTGTCGCGACGCTGAATACCGATAAAGATAACCCGTTATCGAAACTAACGGATATTGCCGCTCACCAAATCCTAGATTCGCTCACGGCTCTGGACACGGTGGCTGCGGATAAAGACGTCGTATTTATTGTGCTCCCCGACAAAGGACAGAATTCGCCTCAACCGGTTCTGAAGCCGGTTATTGTGGTGGTGAACAATCTTTGGAACGCGGGACAAAAGGTGGGGCTGTTCACGCTGAAAGGCGATGCTGCTGATCACGACCATTTGGTGAGACATTTTGATCTCAAGACATTCCCGTGCGTTGTAATTTTGGGAAGGGAAGGCTCGGCATCCGCCGTGTCAGGCGATATCACCGAAGCACGGTTGTTCAATGCGTTCATGCTGGCGTCGAAGCCTGCTTCTTGCTGCCCACCTCAAGGGAGTGCGTCCTGCTGCCCGAAGTGACGGAGTTCAATGATGCTCGAATGGTCTGCCGCAATCTTGCAGTCATCCACTTTTTCAGTGGCGGTTTTCCCTGCTGCTTTCGTGCTCGGAGTAATAGGATCCGTCACCTCCTGCTGCAATCTGCCGGTTCTTGGAGCCATTGCCGGATATTCGGGTGCCGTCGGACATGACACGGATCGTCGTGCCCTCCTAGTGGCCGGGCTCTTTTTCATGCTTGGAACTGTCGGTGCCTTTGCCACGCTCGGAGCAGTCAGCGGATTTGTCGGCCAAGTTGCGGGAGCTTCGTTCGGGTTGTATTGGAAGCTTTTCGCAGGATTCATCTCGGTCTTGTTTGGACTGGCTACTTTGGGTCTTCTCCCCTTAGATTTAACCAGGCTAGGGTTTACCGGGAAAGCCTGGAAGATGGGATCATCTGGAGCAACCATCTACGGTCTTGCAGTGGGAGGAGGGGCTGCGGCTTGTTCCGTGTGCTGCAATCCGATCCTTCCGGTAGCTCTCACGGTTACAGCTCTGCAGGGGCACACGGTCTGGGGCGCAGCCATCCTTACGGTCTTTTCTATTGGATACAGTTTACCGATTGCCGGGGTCCTCGTGGGAATGGGACTGGGGGTCAGAAGATTGACCTCGGCTGTTCAGAAGGTCAGCCCTATATTCCAAAAAGTCGCTGGTGTTCTGCTCATTGTCCTCGGTTTTTATCTTCTGGCAACACCGTGACGCACACCTGGGATGAGGAAAGGATATCGAAAATGAAGGATCTACAAGATTCAGAGATAAGGGAGTCCGTACGGGAAAGGTATGGGCAAATTGCGAAAGATGGAAAGGCGGGATGCGGATGCGCCCCATCGGGAAGCTGTTGTGGGCCATCAAACGGATTCCAGGCTACTCTGTCATCACAGATAGGTTATTCTGCGGAAGATGCTCAGTCTGTTCCTATGGGCTCCGATTTAGGGCTTGGGTGCGGCAATCCCCATGCTATAGCTGCTTTGCGGCCAGGAGAGACTGTTCTCGATCTCGGCAGCGGCGCGGGGTTTGATAGTTTCTTGGCAGCCAAACAGGTAGGGAAAACCGGACGCGTAATCGGGGTGGACATGACTCCAGAAATGGTAGCCAAGGCACGGAAACTTGCCAGAACAGACGAATACTCGAATGTCGAGTTCCGTCTGGGTGAGATCGAAAATCTGCCTCTGGCAGACTCAAGCGTGGACGTCATCATGTCAAACTGTGTCATAAATCTCTCACCGGACAAACGCAGAGTCTTCCGCGAGGCGTTCCGGGTCTTAAAGCCGGGAGGACGATTAGCCATTTCGGACGTGATCGCTACTGCACCATTGCCCGAACCCGTTCGGAACGATTTAGCTCTATATTCCAGTTGCATTGGCGGAGCCGCTACAATAGCCGAGCTGGAAACCATGCTCAAGGAATCGGGATTTCAAAATATACGGATTCAGCCCAAAGACGAGAGTCGGGAGTTCATACGCGAGTGGGTTACGGGAAGCAATGTAGAAAACTACATCGCTTCCGCCATTATGGAAGCTTTTAAGCCGATATCTTGAGGAAAAGGTCAACAAAGGTTGTTTTGACCAAGACCGGAGCAGCGAGGTACACTTTGAGGCTTTGAAATAGAGGGCTTTTGTCAATGCTATGACGGCCATTCTTCGCTCGAGTTTTGTGCGGAACGACCATGTTGTCTTTTGGGGAGCAATGAGAGCCACCGCGGGTTCGCGTCCCAACGCCCCAGAAATGGCAAAACCTCCGTATGGTTTTAGGCACTAGCTAACTGGGTGCACTAGGTACACACTTTCAGGGCAATCTCAGGGAGGTTCGGCATGGCTGCAAAAAAGATTCTCGTTTGCACCGATTTTTCCGACAACAGTCAACCCGCTTTGGAACTGGCGGTTGAATACGCGAAAGCCTTTGGAGCACAACTTCTCATCTTTCATGCAATCGATTACTTTTATGCGATCGATTACAAAGATTTTCCCAGCAATGTTGATTGGGACGGAAAACTTCAGGAGATCCTTGAAAATGTTAAGTGCTCCGCCAATGCCCGTCTCGAATTGATGGCGAAGGAATGCGCTCCACTGGTCAAAGAAGTGAAGACCTATTGTCGAAGAGGGCCGGCTTCCGAAGGGATAGTCGCTTTGGCCCAACAAGAGTCTGTAGATTTGATCGTGGTGGGGACCCACGGGCGAACCGGGGTGAAGAATCTGGTGATGGGTAGCGTTGCCAGGAGCGTTTTGAAGACAGCTCATCGTCCTGTGCTGATTGTGGAGGGCCCCGCTGAGAAAGAGGATTCGCCCGCAGCCCCACAATAGCCACTAATGGTAGAATAATGTTTTGGTTTAAAACAGTCGGCTTGTCGGGATTGTCTGTCGGCAGCATACTGACAAAAAAGAGAAGTCCGAAACTCCATTCCCATAGTACCCAGTTTGTTTTCAGCCTTTGTCACTGCCTTTGATGGCCCGGGAAAAGTCGTCAGCCTGCTGGTCGGTGAATAATCCCCATGGCCCTCATAACCTGATCTTCGCTGTACACCCTATATATACAACCTGAACCGCATACGCTAACGTTCCTGCTTTCGAATACCTCAGGGTGCCTTATAATCGATTTCTTTGAGGAGCCTCCCAAAAGTCACTTCGCCGTGAATCCCAACCGCCGATTATGGTAAACTCTGACGGAGCACGGCCACAGACTAATCAACTGGTTGGCTAAGAACGAAAAACGGAGCCGAATCGAGTCAGCTCCGTTTCATGAGTTAAGAAACTCATTGTTGTTACGACAGGAGTTCCCGTCGTATGTTTTTTCCCAACACTATGTTTTGAAGCCGCTGGTTTCTTCTGCCATAAAGCTCCTTTCGTTGGTCAGGTAAAAACACATTCGAACCACATCGAATAACAACTAAATCCATCTTTGCCGAGGCAACTCCAGGAGTCAATGAATTTCTTAATAGGGGCTGTCTTCGTCCACGCAATTAATCCCCGAATGGCCGATCCCCAATCCCCGGACGTTCCGCGATTCCACAACCTAATGAAATCACGATACCAGATCCGAGCTTCCGGCCGAATTCCCTCAATGTTCGAAAAACGACCATGTCTTAGCCTACCCCAACCGGGAACATCGATCAGAAGGGTTCTCGGGTGTCTTTTGGAACGAATCTCGTGGGAGAGTCGGGTGTGTGGTAAACTGCCGGGAATTACGTAATCGAGAGTCTCCCCATGAGTGACGAACAGGACCTGAATTCCCAGCGTACCAAGTTGCTGAAGCTCTGGCATCAGTATGGCAAGACCTATAATGTGTTCGTGCCTGCAGAGCAACCGGCTCCTCGCATCTGGGACCGGCCGTTACAAGAGCATGCTGATACATCCAAATGGAACCCTCAAGCCATCAAACACTGGCGTTTCTTGGAGCTGTCCAAACGGTTGTTGAAAAAACGGTACCGAATTCTTGCCGGTCCTGCCCTGACATTTGACTGCCAAGTCCCTGCGCATCAAGAGAAACTGTCACAATACAAACCGAAACCAAGAGAAAGACTTCACCGCAATGGAGACCCCCTTGAATGGTATGCTGACGCACTGGAAATGTTCATTACTTCCCAGGATGAGGTCGGCTTTGATTCACTCAACGCTATTCTATCCACAGCTTGTCCCGCACATGAATGATGTCCAGAACCTGTATCCAGTCGGGAAACAGGTCGTCGGCAAAATTCCAAAGATTCTTCTCTCCATCGGCAACCACGGCCTTGAGTACGGTATTGGAGTGAATTCTGCTAATTGCGGCCGCTGCCTTGTTCATTACCGTTGACCTGTCTTGCGTAAGAGAGGCGATGATCCTCTTGTGATGAGGCTTGGGACGCCGGGTTTTCTTGGAGCGCTGCGTCTTGGCACCTTCATTGAGCAGCCCGTCCGCGATCTCTTCCACGGGCCTGCGGTCATAGGGATCAGCGCTTACCGTGGCCGTCACCAGCGCCATCTTCTTTTTTCCGGGCTTCTCCGGAGTCTTCGGCTGATCCGGGTTCGGTTTGCACATGGGTATACCTTTGCCGTCAAGGGTCTCGATCAGAATGGGACCCTCTTCTGAGGCTTCGGGTATCTCCAGCGAATCGTTGAACTCATTGACGGCAGCCGTTCAGGTCATGGGCTACACGCTGGATCGGTCGATGAGCAAGGTCCAATCCCAGGAAGTCATCGAGCGTTTCCACGGCCCCCTCATACGTTGTCCTCACTCCCCAAAGGGTCATCCACTTCTGAAGAAGGTACGAATGCTTGCGCTTGGGGAGATTGAGCTGAGCCTCCAAAGGGAAGCCACCCCAATCTCAGCAGCATCCGGAAAACCTCGACCTCGACACAGTGAAGCTCCAGGGTGAGGGCCTCTCCCGTGACAAAGTCAATGACCCTGTTGAATTCTGCCCGAGCTTGCAGTACCTTCTCCTCCATCCGGGGCCTCCTTGCTCAATGGATTCTTCCACAAACCCATTAGGCACAAGATGGCCTCGGAGAACAGTCCTTTTTCTCACCCACTCAGAAACCGAAAAGCGCGGCGCACTTAACGCGCTCAGATATCCTGGGGAATGGCTCTAATGAGCGAAGAGAGGCGTAACTGATTCCGGCCTACACTCGGGCCTATCAATCAGCGCTCGCGACGCGGCGGAATACTTTGTAGGTCTCGGATGAAACCGACGTAAAACGAATTGTCACTTCGTTGCCGTCAATCCCAACAGCTTTGGCATAGATCTCGCCGGGGAGTTCGTCTGTGCGTTGTTCCATCACCTCAAGCTTGAGATCTTCCCACATCGATATAGGTGCATCCGGGATAATTACGGCCGAGGTTTCCGAGACGCGAGTGATCATTGCGGTGATTTGGGTTTGAGAAACGGATTTTCCCGTAATTTTTCTAATTTTGGCTCTTATGGGAATCGGCAGATCAGTAGGCGGTTTTTCCCTGTCCGGAAGTTGAATGTTATATTCCCCGCGAATTCCCTTGATATCATAGAGCGAGACATAGCCCTGCACCCCTTTCATTTGAACTCTCAGGACGTCTCGCACATCAAGCATGTCCCTAACCTTGTCGTATGCTGCCTGGCTTATGAGAACCTGACCCCCTACGCAATAGGATTCCACTCTGCCGGTAAAATTGACCTGCGAGCCTACTGCTCCGTATTTCGTTCGTTTTTCCGATCCTATATTCCCGACAACTACCAGGCCGGTGTTCACCGCAGCTCCCATTTCAAGGTGAGGCAATCCCTCAGCCTCGTTTTGCGCTCTTAGTTCGTCCATAGCCAACTGCATCTGGAGGGCACAGGCAACGGCCCTGGCAGGATGATCCTCGAGAGGCTCCGGAGCTCCAAAAAAAGCCAGAATGCCGTCGCCCATTATTTCATCGATAATTCCTCGATAATCGATCAGTATTTCGACCATTCTCCCGAGGTATCGATTCAGAAACGATATTACCTGCTCAGGTGGCATGTTCGAGGTTAAAGCTGTAAATCCCCTGAGATCGGACATCAACATCGAGATCTCACGTTCTTCGCCACCCAGTCTCAGGCCATCTTTGGATTCCAGGAGACGCCTTGCCACCTCTTTGGTGAGATATCTGCCGAAGGTGTCTTTAATGAAATCTCTCTCCTTGAGCCCGCTTGTCATCCTTGTGAATGCCTCGGCCAATCTGCCCACTTCATCGGTGCTACGAATATGAGACAGATTCACATCGAGATTTCCTTCGGCCACTTTGTCCGAAGCTTCAGCCATGCTGCGGAGTGGTCTCGCTATTGATCTTGCAACCAGGTGACTTACCAGTATGAGGAGCCCTATGCCGATCAATGCCAGCATAAAGGTCTCCTTATGAAGTCTCGCCAGCTCAGTGAACAACTCGTCCCGTGGGAAAACCGCTCCGAGAGACCATCCTGTGGACGGAATCCGTGCATATGCCACAAAGGAATCGCTGCTCATAAGACTAGAGCCAATATCCTGGAACCCGGAATCTCTCCGAATCATGTCTCGCCCTACCGAGCGAAGGCGTTCATTACCAGCCTCTTCAGCTATGCTGAATACGGATTCCCTCATGATGAGCTCTCGCCGAGGGTGCGAAACGAAGCTCCCGTTTCTGGAAATCAGAAAACAGTAGCCCGACCGAGCGACACTGATCGAAGAGATCAGTTTCGTAAGCCAATCCAGAGAAATGTCGGCGGTGACAACTCCTCTGAATCGTTCACGAGCTTCGCCGGCAGAGACATCAAACAAAGGATATGAGTACGTTGCCATCAGAGTGTCAGCGCCACCTTCATCAAAATAGGGTTCGCTCCACACCGGCGCTGATAGGGATTTGGGGATGCAATACCAATCGTAGCGAAAATAATCGTAGATTACTGATCCGAGCTGCTCGAACTTTATCTCCCCTTCTGACCTGTAACAATATGGGGAATAGTAAAACGCTTTGGAATCGAACTCGAACGGCTCGAAGGCCACGGCAGACCCATAAATCTCGGGGTTTTCTTTGACAAGTCGTGAGATCAAACGATGCAGGGTCTCCCGGTCACAGGGGACGGTTTCCAAAAAACAGGCCAGATTTGCCGGCTCTTTTTCAGCGGCCCTGAATTCCTGCTCAATCCGTCTTGCCACTGCCAAAGTCATATTTCTGGCATTTTTCTCCGCTTCGACAAGTATCAGCTTTCTTGAATAATTATAATTGTAGGCGAGGATCAAGGCGAAAATCAGCGAAGCGCCGGTGAGCACCATCAAAGAGATTTTTAGGCTGATGCTGCTCCGAAGTCTCAGGATCATCTAGGGCCCTTGTAGAACTCGTCAAATGGAGGGGTTCGGCCTATGAAACTCAGTTCGTGAAGCACTTTTCCAACCCTGGAATAGTCTTCTGGGTCCAATTTGCCTAGATCAGCTTCCGGTTCATTTCCTATTATGAGGTCGCGCATTCTGCCAAGCATCCATTTCTGGTGTGCACGATTGGTCCCCACGTTGGCTTCGTCAACGTACTTCATGACTACGTCCAAGGCCTCGTCCGTATGCTTGAACGTGTACATCCATCCTTTGAGGGAAGCCTGAACGAATTTCGAGCAGACTTGAGGATCTTCTTCATAGGTTTTCTCGAGGCAGTATATCCCGTCTTCAGGAAAATCCAGCGCCGGATTGTCACGGAAAAAGAATAGGCTCAACTCATCCTCATCAAGCCCACTATTGTAGAGAGTGTGATATTCATTGTACCACATGGCCGAAATAGCATCCACGCCACCTTTCAGGAACAGGTTGATCGTGCCATACATGGGCACAATGTTTACCGTTAGATTATTCATCCGAAAAAAAGCGAGCGGTTGAATCCGAAAATCGCCTTCCCAAATTGCTATTTTCTTCCCTTCAAAATCTTTGGGCGCTTCGATCTTTTTCTCTTTCTTGGATATCAGCATCAGGGCCGACCGCTGGATAATCTGGCCTATGTTCACGATGGGCTCTCCTGCGGCCCTCTGCTGAATTCCTGTGGACAACCAGCCGGTGCAAAACGTGGCCTTGCCTGAACGCACGGCCTCCATCGGTGGCTCGCTTGGCCCGCCTTTCATTAGTGTCAAATCCAGGCCCACTTCCCTGTAAAATCCTTTATTCAGGGCCACCATATATCCTGCAAATTGCGCCTGCGGCAGCCATTGAGGCATCAGTGAGACCTTTTTCAGGTTGGCATCCGACGACCCGAAACATGGCAAGGAAACCGCCAGAATGGAGAGCAGCACTGTTGCTTGCATTCTTAGCCAACCAATCCGAGGAGATCTGACCAGTTTCAGAGAGCATTTCTTCATATGTATCCTCTAAAGATGCCTGAGTCGATGAAGCGCTTCTTATGCCGATATAAACCGGGGCATCTGCACCTAACGCTAGGATTTAAGCTCAAATTTGTGTAGTTTTCTACGTCATGTTAATTCATTGAGACCACAGGTCATAGTATTTTTTCGCAAAACCTGTGTTTGAGACGCTCCGGAGTCGATCGTGAGATGATTTCCGAAGCGATCCGCATTTCATATGTTGGTCCTGAACTCAACTCCAGGCCAAGATGGCAGAGCATCCGCCCTGAAACATTCTCCTTATCATTCTGCCCAAAACGGGTACACGGCGAGGACCAATGTTCGACCTATATCGCGGCCCTCATTGTCGGAGCTGCAATGCTAATGACAGTTCCCACGGACTTCAGGATCTTGGGATATCCAGGACTTGCAATAATATTCTTTCTCGCCGCGGGGGAGGTGGAATCGCATTGGTTTTGGACATATTGTTCTACGACGAAAGGCCGTCCGAGAGACGATTCTCAAAGACGGCCCGACCTGTCTTTCTTGTTCTATCCTGCTATGCTGAATTATTCTCAGAGGGAATTTTGTCTTGCTCTGATTGCTTGTAGACGTGTTGTCGGCTGTCGCTCCACGACATTTCAGGCACTATGCGACAACACTGTGCCGGTACGCCTCTATAAAAATTCGTAAAGGCGATCAAGATTATACCGATTGCAATGATTATTGGTGCCATGAGGTACCCCTCCCGGCATTTGGTACTATTTACGACGCGCAAGGCGCGGATTAACATCATACCCACTGTTTTTGTGGTCGATCACGTATTCGTCTTACATTAATTCTCTCTACCCCTGTCTAAGGTATCCCCACACGGGCATCCGTCGAGTAACGCCATCCTGATGATCAGGAAACCACGTTCATGAATCTCCAGCGTCCCGTTGGGCTCCAGCCTCGTCGGAAAGTGCAGTCTTTGCTACACGGTCTCCCTTGCGACAAATTTTCTTTTTCCTCTAGAAATTCAGATGCACGAGTGGTGCGTGCCGATTCATCTATGGTTGAGATGACTGCAAATCATTTGACCGTCCAAGACAACGTGCCCAACCGTCCCCAATCGCCTTCGTACTTGCCGGGTTTTCCAGGAAGCATGTTTCCCATGGCTCCAGTTATGAAGATGTAACCTGGCTCTAATGTCCATCCTTGTTTGACTGCGCCGTTCACCAGCCACAGAAGGGCCTTCCATTGATCTCCAAGCGTGTCTGAAGCCTTGCCTTTGTTAATCTCCTGGCCGTCCAGTTTCAACGTGACCTCCACTCCTGACACGTCCAGTTGATCCGCCGGGATCCTCTTGCCAACGATGTATTTTGCGCAAGAAACTGCGTCAACGATTATGTCCGGCCCCTTGAGGTTTTTCATGTCGTCGAAACGCAGGTCCGGCAGTTCTATGGCCGGGAAGACTTCCTTAATCTTTTTCTTCAAGGAATCCAAATCTTTGACGGGCTCAGTGATTTTTTCTCCGAGCACATAACCGATCTCTGTTTCTATGAATAGCTTTGTGAAACTTTTCTGATCCACAACGGCATCCGGGCCAAGTTCACCGGATTCGAATAGCGGTCCCAATAGCGGTTGATCTACACCGAATCGCTTCTGTCCGGCTTCCGATGTTAAGCCCCCCTTGAATCCACTGATCTTATCGCCTTTTTCAATAATGAGCTTTGCCAAATCTCGTTGCAGTCCGTAAGCCTTTTCAACGCTCAGGTCCGCAATCTGAGCCGAAGGCAACGGGAATGTTTTTACCGAGGCCCTGGCATCCAAAATGGACTGTATGACCTCTTTTTCCCCAGCCGAGGAGTAGCAGGCAAAGAATAGTAGCGTAACGACCAAACATCCTACCAATGCATTAGACCTTTTCATCGGAATCCTCCCTTCCACTTTGAGACTATTAATCGTTGAATTAGAATCGGTCTCCAACAAGGCGCTGAATCATTCTTATAATCGCTCGCTATGGGGGTCAATGAAAAACATTGCCTTATCCGAAACCATTCAGTTGATCAGCTTCTGTGGGCCAGGCTTTCCGAGTCGTCCGTGCACAAACGTCAATGTTGGCAGGCTGGAAAGCTTGGCTCAAGACCTTCTGAAACGATCTAGACTGAGCACATCTTGCTGCTGCATTGTCTCGCGAATCCTTTTTTCATGTTCAGGAATCTAACAGTATAAGAGCAAATTTTCTGGGAAATGAGGGCGGGACATGAAAGAGTCAGGTCAATTTAAATCTAAGGTTCTGGCAATTGTTTTGAGCGGTGGAATGTTGGCTCTACCCGGATTGGTACTAGGTTTTGGGTCGGAGCGAGCCGCTCAATCGCAGATAAACCAACAGGTACTAGTGGAAAGATTCGATAAGATCATGCGGCTGGCTCAAATTCAGCACGCGAAGATTGAAGCATGGCACAAAAAGGCGCGGAATGATGAAAAACAGAACAAGACCGTTCAAAAGACCAGAAATGTAGTTGCCATGCAACAGTGATTATAATTAACCAGAAGGTCAATATTGAGTATTAATGCCGCTATGAAGTTTTGTGTTAAAAAATCGTCCTATACTGCTACAATTCGCCCCTCAGACTCTTGCTCCACCAACATCGTGAAGAAGATACCCGATTCGAGTGTGAAACTTTCCTATGGCCCCGAGTTTCAAGCGTTTTATTACAGATGCAGGAGGAACTAGTTCTTATGGACGCGATGGAAGCAATTCTCACGAGGCGCAGTATCCGAAAATACACGACCGAACCGGTGTCAGACGAGACGGTAGATCAGTTGCCGAAAGCTGCCATGAGCGCGCCTACAGCCGCAAATGAGCCGTGGCATTTCGTTATTATTCGCGATCGGGACTTGCTGGATGCCTTTACCACGTTTCATGTCCACGCGAATATGCTGAAGACCGCTGCGGTAGGCATTCTGGTGTGTGCGGATCCAACAGTGGAGGTGCTCAAAGGCCGCTGGGTTATGGATTGCTCCGCAGCCACAGAAAATATACTGATTGCAGCAAACGCTCTAGGCCTCGGAGCGGTCTGGGTCGGGATCTATCCCGTAGAGGAGAGAATTCAAGGGGTGCGAGCCCTACTGGGCATACCGAATCACATTATCCCATTGTGTTGCGTTTCTGTTGGTTGGCCTGGGGAGAAAAAGCCACCGTCGAACAGGTACAGGCCGGAGCGAGTTCACGAAGGACACTGGCGAAAATCCGGTGAATCTGCGTTTGAAGTCTAACGCACGTTCTTCGGCAGCCCTGGTGGATACCATCCGCCGGGCTCAAACTCAAATTCCAGAATCTCCTTAAACATAGTGAAGGCATCCAACACTTCGTCCAGTTCATTTCCGTGCCTTTGGAGTCCTTCCCGCCAAACGCGTTTATCTACAGTTCCGAACACCGTGTATTTGTTGCCAATTACATCCGGAGCCTTGTCTTCAAAACTGTGACATAATTCGTCTTCGAGTTCGTCTTGATGCATCATGATCAATTCACAGGGCGCGCAGTAGCGGCACGTCTTCCCCAATATCAGGAATCCCCATTCCTCGATATGAATCAGAAATGGGAATTTGCGCATATGGGTCAACCGTCCGCATTTGGGGCACTTGCTCAGTCGCGTTTCGGAATACGAATTAAGAATAAACGAGTATCGTGGCGGCAGCTTTGCGATTTCCATGTTTTCCATTCGTTTGCCCTCTTCCCGCGTATTTTCGCAGCACCTCAAACAATAGGACTGACCGATGGGGATCAATCGAAAAACAATATGAAGACCAGCAATAACCGCCGATTGGCAGAGATGCAATTTTCTTTCACGTTGAATTGGGTTCGAACATGACCACGCGGTTACGCCCCATGGCCTTGCCTTTGTAGAGCGCCTTGTCCGCCTCATGAACAAGTTCTTCGGGGTTGTTCATTTCTGAGCGATACTGCGCCACTCCGGCCGTGCAGCTCACAGTGTAGGGTTGGTGCCCGGACTTGAACACGACGCGTTCCAAATGGGCGCGTATTCGTTCGATACTCTCGCTGGCTTCAAGTGAATTCGTGTGAGGGAAAATTATTACGAATTCGTCGCCGCCATACCGCGCGGCCACATCTCCGCCTCGTAATTCGTGTTTCAGGACTTCACCGAATGCTCCAAGCACCTTGTCGCCAGCTTGGTGTCCATACAGATCGTTAATCTGTTTGAAATTATCGAGATCGCATAAGCACAGGCTCAGAGGAAGAGAATACCGTTTCGCGTTCTCAAAAAAAGATTTGAGGGATTCCATGAAGTGGCCCCGGTTCAACAGCCCTGTGAGAGAATCGCGAGTGGCAAGCACCTTCAGTTCCTCTTCAAGACGCTTTGCTTCTGTGATGTCTCTCGCAACGTGGACAGCCCCCATAAGGTTGCCATCATCATCCAGCAAAGGAGTCACAGAAACCATAAACGTTCCGCCCAACTTTTCCTCAATTATTTCCGCAAGGTGCTCGCCGCCATCAGTCATGAGCAGCATGTGAGGACAATTTTCCGGCGCTCGTCCTTCCGCGTGAAAAGTCTCGAAACAATGTCGCCCAACCAATTCCTGCGGCAGCATCCCCATCCTGTCTGCCATTGCCTTATTCACTCGTATAATACGCTGCTGCAGATCCATGATGGTGATGAGATCAGGAACTGAATCAAACGTGCGTTCCCACTCCTTCTTGGACCTTACCAGGGCCTCCTGGGCTCGTTTGAGCGCAGTGATATCCAATTTGGTGACAATGGCGCGCTTTGTACCAGACATTTCATGAGGAAGCGAAGCCCTGACCAGCAAGTGCACCTTCTCTCCGTGGAGATCCCTGTCCACAGTCTCGATTTCCAGGGATGTGTTACCTTCTGCTATGGCTAAAATCTTTTCCGTCAGAATGGCAAGAGAATCCGGTACTACCATCTTGTCCAAAGTGCCCAGGAGATCGGTCTTGTCCGAAGCTCCGTAGAGTCTTAGCGTTGCATTGTTCACATCCACGACTCTGGCGGAGCAGGCAGCTTTGAGCACTAGTTCGGGATGTTTTCTAATGTATTGGTGAAAATCCCGCACGCCAGCGGCACGCAAAGCCTGTACATCTGCCCTGACCCCGCTCAGGTCTTCTTCTATTATCGCCACCGGCGCAGTCTCGAAAATGGCCCTGTATTTATTTTCACTTGCTTTTAATTGAATTCCGATGCGTTTTCTATGGGCTATTTCCCGCCTGAGCTTTTTGTTGGTCTCAACTAGTTCAGCAGTTCGGTTTTGCACACTGATTTCAAGTTCATCACGTGCTTGTCTGGCCAGTTCGTGGTGCTTCTGGGCGAGAAGAATCTGTTTCTTTTCCGCCGTCAGATCCTCAATCACAAATAGGATCAGACGCTCGTTCCAGGCCCTGACAGATCGAAAATGTATCCGACCGAAAATCTTATAACTCTCCAAGCCAAGGTGAGTGTGGCCGACCTGAGATTGTCTTTCGGATAACACTCTGTTGAACAAAGCCAAGGCTTTCTCAGCGCGGCTGGACCGAGAGAATAGACAAGAAAAGGGTTGGCCTTTGAGTCTTTCCTTATCAGGGCTAATCCTTGCGCATGCCTCGTTTGCAAAAAGAATTACACCTGATCTGGCCAGCAACATCGCTGGCATGGGGAGACTACTCAGCAATTTGCCCAACGGGGTCTTGTCGTAGGGCCTCATCTCGGAATTGTCTGGTTCGTCCAAAGTAAGTGGGGGTAATCCGCGCAGGTCTATGGTTTGCGAAGCAATCTCGTCTGCGAGCAAGTCGAGATCATCCGCAAAAAAGATGTCCTGAGGGCCTTTTCTTTCCATAATCACCTTTTCAGAGTCATGGAGCGGCTATGAGTTCTTTCATAAATATAATTCATCGATAATAAGTTATTGGGGGTATGCACTTGACTAAGGGAGCCACAACATATAGTGTTTTGGCCCATGGAAGACTACCCCAGGTCATTGGCACAGTTTGAAGCCCGTTTCTCGACAGAGGAGCAGTGCCGTGATTACCTGTTCCGACGCCGCTGGCCAGAAGGTTTTCGGTGTCCTCGCTGTGGGCATGGCAGGGCTTGGCCGATTGGCAAGAGTCTGTTCGAATGCGGGTATTGTGGATATCAGTGCTCCGTCACTGCTGGTACGATCTTCCATGACACCCGTAAGCCTCTCACCCTGTGGTTTCGAGCTATGTGGTGGGTGACTTGCCCACGAACAGGGATGAGTGCAGTGAGCCTGCAGGAGATGCTCGGACTGGGGAGTTACAGGACTGCTTGGGCATGGCTTCACAAGCTACGCCGCGTGATGGTGAGACCAGACCGAGACCGGCTGTCCGGAAGTGTTGAAGTGGACGAGACCTATCTGGGGGGTCTAGAAGAGGGGCTCTGTGGAAGGCAAGTCTGTAGCAAAGCCCTAATCGTCGTTGCTGCGGAAGAGGCTGGCAAGGCCACGGGAAGGATACGGATGCGTCGGATAGACTCCGCATCCGGCAAGGAGTTACACGGCTTCGTCACCGGTGCCATTGAAAAGGGCAGCGTGCTGCACACAGACGGATGGAGCGGATACCGCGGCTTGGACCAAAAGGGCTATGTGCACGAAGTGACTCCGCTCGCGGCAGAAAGCATGCCGCTACCGAACTCCTTCCACGCGTTCACCGCGCCATATCGCTCTTGAAGCGTTGGCTCTTGGGTAATCATCATGGCGCAGTAAGCCACAAGCATCTCGATTACTACCTCGACGAATTTACGTTCCGATTCAACCGGCGAACTTCACGACAAAGAGGCAAGCTGTTCTTCCGATTGGTTCAACAAGCGGTCGTCGGAGAACCGAGAACATACAGATCGCTTATAGGGAATCAAGGCAAAGAGAACTCAAAACAGTGACCACAACATATTGTGGTCACCTGACTAAAGTGCATACCCCAATAAGTTATTTAATTCACCGCTAAGACTTGTGTCAATAACCGGGAAGAATTACGACACGTTCCTTGCATGAAAAATAGGGGCGATAGAGCGATGGCGCCTCTCCGTCTGGGCAGCTCCCACATGAGACTCCCAGTTGGGATCCGCGTTCAAGATTACTTCCGCGTTGGCAGGTTGCTACCATTTTTGACTTTTCTATTGGGAATGCAGTCTGTCCTGATGGTAGTTGAGCAGTTCCTTTTTGATGCGGTACATGGTGTCGGACAAGGATACTTTGTAAATGTGCGGATTGGAAAATCGCTTATATTCAGTTTCAAGGGACTCTATATCATGAGAGGCTCTTTGACGAATCCCTTCCAAATTGGGAGGATTATATACCTGCTCGCCATTGACAAAGATGGGGACCATGAGTTCCTTGGCATTGTACGGCGGTCTAATGATCTTTTTCATGTAATCATACATGGGATGGTGAGCCCTCACCAGTGTCCCTGACGGCACCGGTTCGTCCCACTGGGTGAGCAGATCACCTACCATTTTGTCGTTGCCGTTGTAAAAGCGCACAATCTTCTTTATTCCTGGATTGGTGACCTTGCGCGGGTTTTGAGAGATCTTGATCTTCGGCTCCATTATGCCGTCGCCCCGGTCCGCGGCCATCAGCTTGTAAACAACGCCCAGGGCGGGAGTCTGATAGGAAGTTATGAGCCGAGTGCCCACGCACCAGATGTCAATGCAAGCCCCCTGGTCTCTAACGCTTTCTATGAGCCATTCATCCAGGTCGCTGCTCGCAAGGATTTTCACGTTCAGGAATCCAGACTCGTCTAGAATGTGCCTGGCTGCCTTGGAGTAGTACGCAAGATCACCGCTGTCTATTCGGATTCCTCTGAGCTCTTTTCCCCGGGCCCTCATCTCTTCCGCGACTTTTATTGCCTGGCGAACTCCTTCCAGCGTATCGTACGTGTCGACCAGCAGCACGCAATTATCTGGGAACAGCCGAGCGAAGCCGTCGAACGCCTGGTATTCGTTATCAAAACTCTCCACCCAACTATGAGCGTGCGTACCCCGCGTGGGGATTCCGAACATCTTCCCGGCCTTCACATTGGATGTCCCCGCACAGCCTCCAATGTAGGCAGCTCTGGCGCCATAAAGGGCCGAATGAACTCCGTGGGCCCGGCGGGTCCCGAAATCTACGACTGGTGCCCCCCTGGCAGCGATGCACAGCCTAGCTGCTTTCGTGGCGATCAATGTTTGATGACCTACGATTGCAAGAAGGGTGGTCTCGAGTATCTGAGCTTCGTCAATAGGGCCCACAACGCTGGATAAGAGGTTCGTTGGGAAAAACCACCGACCCTTCTGGAACAGCCCATATGTCGCCCGTGAACTTGATCCCTCGAGAAAGATGCTCAAGTCCTTCGTCCGAAAAAATATCCAACGATCTTAAGTATTCCAGGTCGTCTGGATACAGCCCAAGGTTATTTATGTAGCGAATCGCGCTCTCGAGTCCCGCAAAAATGCAGAATGCGCCGTCATCCGGATTCTGACGATAATACAGATCGAAGCAGGCCTTCTGATTGTCTTTGCCGAGTATCCTGTACCCGGCAACCATCGTGAGTTCGTAAAGGTCAGTATCCAGCGTGTAGTTCTTGCAGCGCTGGCTCTCGATTGCGTGAACCGTGTCCAACTTTCCCAGGTACTTTTCCGGAATCGGCATCAACTATTTCCACATCGTCGAAGAGACGACCCGAGGTCGGATCGCGAAAAATCGCTTTCATCAAGCCGTTCCCTCACTTTTCTTGGAAAAATATCTTTCAAAATTCTTTTGAAATGGATCGCTCGCTACACCCCACTCCGTTACTATGCCGGCAATGAGTTTGTGAGGTGTGACGTCAAACGCAATATTGAGAGCATCTATCCCTTCAGGTGCAATACAGACACCGCAAATGTGAGTAACTTCTTTGGGGTCTCGTTCTTCGATGGGGATGCTATCCCCCGATGGAGTGGACATGTCGATTGTCGAAAGAGGTGCAGCTACATAAAACGGTACGCTATGGTACTTGGCGAGAACCGCCACTGAATATGTTCCGATTTTGTTGGCCGTATCGCCGTTGGCCGCAATTCGATCCGCTCCAACTATCACTTTTTGTATTGTGCCGCGCTGCATGAGCGCGCCCGCCGTATTGTCAGGTATCAGAGTCACCGGAATCCCCAGTTTCTTCAGCTCCCACGAGGTTATACGAGCCCCCTGATTGAGCGGCCTGGTCTCATCTGACACGACCTTGATTCGCTTACCTTCCTCGAACGCTGCCCGTATTACCCCCAAGGCGGTGCCGTACCCGGCGGTGGCCAAACCGCCCGCATTGCAGTGCGTGAGTACCGTATCTCCGTCATCGATTAGATCTTTGCCCATCTTGCCTATCCGCTCGCAGAGCGCCCGATCCTCTTTTTCCATTGCTACGGCTTCTTTGATCAGAAGCTGCTTCAATTGGGCAATATCAAGGCTCACCGAGGCCTGAGCCAGCCTCTTCATTCTGTCCACCGCCCAGAAAAGATTCACTGCGGTGGGTCTCGTTGCCGCGATCCTGCGGCAAACGTCTTCGAATATTATATTGAATGCTTCACGGTCCTTCTCAGGAGCGTTAAGTGCACCAAGAGCAATTCCCATGGCTGCGGCGACCCCGATGGCCGGAGCGCCCCGGACTGCCAAGCGCTTGATTGCACTGCATATCTGGTCCACATCCCGAATGGCGATATATTCTTCCCTTCCAGGAAGCAGAGTCTGGTCCAGAAGCCTTATGTGATCGTCTTTCCATTCTATGGTTCTAAAAGGATCTGCCAATGTGCGTCCTCCAATAGATTCCTCTGAATCGTAACTCGGAAAAAAATCACTGATGTTAGCATTCTACGATTATCGCGATTTCCAACAAATCTTGCGAAAACATTCACAAGCCGGAATTATTTCTCCCGAACAAACCCGGGATCGTTGATCAATGTTGCTGCCGCAGGCCCGCAGGATCTGCATGAATTCTTCCAATGCGGTTGTGAGCATTCCCGGACAAAGCCGTAGCGGCTCGAAGCCACAGGTTATAAATAGGGCGAGGAATAGTCAATAGAGGGATCCCTGTAAATCTGTTTTGCGCGATTGCTCACGGAACACCTGCTAAAATTATTACAAGTTATATAGTTAAATTGAAAAAATTGTTTGAAAAATATCTTCAATGCTGCTATATGACGATCAAAAAGGTGAGAGGATCTCAAATGAACCTCAGGGCGGCTGCAACACTTCTGGCATTCCTCATACTGATGACAACTTTCGGGGCAAACCCCGCTATCAGTGGAAGAACAAATTTCCTGGGCGTCTGCCAGGAACTTATGGCTCAGGCGCGAACGTATGAGGCGCGTGCTGTATATCACGGGCAGGTCTGCAAGGCTCTCATGCAACAAATCGAGACTGTAGCAAAACAGCCCAAAAACCCTGCAACGATTGCCGCCATTGATCAGTACTTTGCCCAATATGATGAAAACAGAAGCTTGGAAACCAAATTCAAAGAACTCTACAGGCAAGCGACCGAGGATGCCAAGCAGTGCATGAAGTCGGTCGAATAGTTTTTTTAGGTCGGACCGCTGGGTTCGATTGTCTCAGGTAGTGATTAATGCAGGCACCACGCGGGGGAGCCCTTCCCCCGCACCCCTCCGTTCTACAAGCCGCTACAAAACTCAAGCAACCTCGGCATCACTGTAGTACTTCCCATCATGGATCATTTTCTTTCTTATGGTTATAATCCCCTATCTTGAAAATTCTTAATTTAGGCTTGTTCAGAGACTTAACAATGAGCAACAACAATGCAGTCGAACAGTGGATGACTCTCCGCGTGTCGCTTCCCTATGAAATGGCGGATGCAGTGACCAACTTTTGTCACGAACATGGGTCTGGAGGCGTAATCATGGATGAGGGTCGCAAGGCCGCAGCGACTATTACGGCATACTTCACTGTCGATAAATGGGATGCTGTTTATTCGGCGCTCACCAAGTATTTGTCTTCACTGCATGAGATTTTTCCGGGACTGTCTGAGCCTGTGCTCGAAACCTCACCCTTGAAAAAGGAAAACTGGGCCACGCTCTGGCAAGATAATTTCTCCGCCATGGAAATAGGCGAGACGCTCCTGGTCGCGCCCCCCTGGCTGGAGCTTGTCCCATCCGAAAGGCATATAATAATTATCGAGCCTGCTGAGGCTTTTGGTACAGGCACCCACGAGACCACCCAGGGATGCCTCGCCCTATTGGAACAAGCCGCGCTGGAATTGAAACGCTGCCAGGGAGCTTTCTCGCTCTTGGATGTAGGATGCGGCTCGGGGATTCTGGCCATTGCAGGGGTGAAACTCGGGGCCTCAGAAGTCAGGGCTGTGGACAATGACATCGTAGCGGTGAACTCCGCGTTGAAAAACCTGGCACTCAATCGATTGGAAAATGCTGTCAGTCTGGGGTGTTCTTCTCTCAGGGAGCTTTCCGAACCTGCAGATATAGTAACGGCAAATCTTGATCCTATGACCCTTATGGCCAACAAGGACAAGATTGTCCGATTATCCAGGCGCTATCTGATAATTTCAGGAGTGCCGCTCGATCAATGGCCTCAGGTGAAGGGTTTATTGTTAACCGATAAGGCTATTTTGAAAAGGGAGATAATCCGCTCCGAATGGGGTTGCGGATTGTTTGAGGCTGTCAGCTGATAGTCTTTTTTTGTCTGGAAGTCAAAATGTGGATGAAGAAGCATGCCGCACCCACAGAAAGAGCGGAATCCGCAACATTAAACGCGGGCCAATGAAAGTTGCCTGCGTACAAATCAAGAAAATCGATAACCTCTCCGAATCTGATCCTGTCGATCAAGTTCCCCACTGCACCTCCGTAGAAAAAGCGAATATCCCGCAAACAACAAGGGACTCAATTCCTGACTCTCGAAAATCAGCCAGCCTATGACCAACACGGCAATAACGGATACTGCTACGAAGAACCATCTGCTGAGTCCAGCAAACATGCTGAAAGCAGCCCCAGGATTCCTTGCATGCACAATGTTCATGAATCCCGGGATCACTTCGTATCCGTCGTCAAGAGGCACCCAGGCCAAGACCATATTCTTGGTCGCCTGATCAGCCGTGACGATCAGCAAAGCGATAGCTGCGGCGGCCAATAGTCTGTTTCGCTTGGAAGTCATGGCGGACTGAGCTCAATCCGCTACCGGGATGCCGGAATCCCGTAAAACTCCAGCACATCTGGTGCACACTTCTTTGTAGACCTCATCGGCGCCGACATCAGGATTCCAGGTCCAACATCTGGGGCATTTTCCCCCTTCGGCTCTCGTTACCGTGATTACCGGCGGGGGCTGTTCTTCGGATTCCGCAGGCGAAGGCCCTGTGGGCTGAACTTCCAGTTGCGACACAATGAAAAAGTCTTTGGGATCTTCAGTGTCTGCCACTGCCTTGGCCACGTCGTCCGTCACCTGAATTAATACCTTAGCTTCCAATGACGAACCGATCATTTTGGATGCCCGCGCCTCCTCGAGAGCCTTGGCTACGTCCTGGCGCAAAGCCGACATTCGCTCCCATCGGGCCTGATCTTCTTCGGTCAATTCCACGCCTGGAATCAGGTCCGGGAAGGAAGCCATGTGCACACTGCTCGAATTATTAGGGTGGAATGCAGCCCAAACTTCTTCTGCTGTAAACGCTAGGATCGGCGCCATTAGCCTCACGAGTGCAGACAAAATCTGGTGAAGCGCGCTTTGAGCGGATCTGCGCAGCTTGCCGTCGGTCTTCTCCACGTACAGTCTGTCCTTGAGTATATCCAGATACAACGAAGAAAGATCCACTGTGCAATAGTTGTACAAGGTGTGAAATACAACGTGAAACTCAAAATCTTCGTAAGCCTTTTGAATACGCGAAATCACGCCATTTAGTCTGCTGAGGGCGAAGCGGTCGAGCTGCCGCATCTCGCTTACCGGAACCATGTGCTCCTGGGGGTTGAAGTCCGCAAGATTGCCCAGGAGGAACCTGCAGGTATTCCGGATGCGCCTGTAAGCCTCGGAAAGGCGCTCCAGAATCTCCGGCGAGATCCTGATGTCATCGCGATAGTCTTCAGCGGAAACCCACAGCCTCAGGAGATCGGCACCGTATTTCTTGATTATCTCATCAGGCTGAATAACGTTACCCAAGGACTTGGACATCTTCTTTCCCTGGCCATCCACGACGAATCCGTGAGTCAAGACAGCATGATAAGGGGCCTGGTTTCGAGTTCCCACTGAAGTAAGCAGCGCGCTGTGGAACCATCCCCTGTGTTGATCGCTTCCTTCGAGGTAAAGCTGGGGGGGATAAATAAGGTTTTCACGCTGTTCGCAAACTGCGGACCAACTCACCCCCGAGTCGAACCATACGTCGAGTATGTCGGTCTCTTTAATCAGCGACGAACCGCCGCACGATTGACACTTGGCCCCCTTCGGAACAAGATCGGAAACGTCGGCCTGGAACCAGACATCCGCGCCCTTTTCTTCAAACATTTTGGCAACATTCTCAAACAGTTCCGGAGGCGCAATGATTTCGTCGCAATCAGCGCACCTGAGCGCAGTAATAGGAACCCCCCATGCCCTCTGCCTGGAGATACACCAGTCAGGTCTATGCTCTATCATCCCGTAGATCCGGTCCCTGCCCCATTTGGGGATCCACTTGACCGAATCTATGGACTTGAGCGCATTTTGGCGCAGTCCCGTTTTTTCCATGGAAATGAACCACTGGTGGGTCGCACGGAAGATAACAGGCTTTTTGCAGCGCCAACAATGGGGATAACTGTGCGCCATCGTCTCAGAAGCCATTAAGGCGCCGAATTCTTGCAGCTTCGCAATTACATCCTTATTCGCGGCGAATACGAACTTGCCGGAAAAGAAATCCACTTCGTCTGTGAATAAGCCATGATCGTCAACCGGCGCATACACTTCGATTCCGTACTTGAGGCCGACCTCATAGTCCTCTTGGCCGTGCCCCGGAGCAATGTGCACGCAGCCCGTCCCGGTGTCCAGAGTCACAAACGGCGCCAGAATCACCAGGGATTCGCGATCGTAAAGTGGATGACGGCATTTGAGCCTTTCGAGGAGCTTGCCCTGGAAAGTGGCGGCGATTTTATAATTCGTAATCCCGAAAGAATCCATATTCACTGCCACTAATCTTTCGGCAAGGATGTAAACATCATCGCCGACTTCAACTGCAGCGTAGGACTCTTCCGGATGGACTGCTATAGCCAGGTTGGCTGGAATAGTCCATGGCGTAGTAGTCCAGATCACTACGTAAACGTTCTTGCCTTTGACCTCCGGAATTCTCTCCGAGAAATCGTCTACGGCAGCGAATCGCACGTAAATCGACGGTGAAGATGAATCAGCGTATTCCACTTCTGCTTCTGCAAGTGCGGTCACACAGGACGCACACCAGTACACCGGCTTTTTTCCACGATAAACCGCGCCGTTTGCGAAGAAACTTTCCCAATTCCCTTACGATGGTGGCTTGATATTTGAAATTCATGGTAAGGTAAGGGTCTGCCCACTCTCCGAACACCCCGAGTCTCTTGAATTCCTCCCGCTGGATATCAATAAATTTCTCCGCGTATCCCCTGCAGCGGCGCCGAATCTCAACGTAGTCCATGCGGACTTTTTCTTTACCTAATTCTTTATCGACCTGATGTTCGATAGGCAGACCGTGGCAATCCCAGCCGGGCACGTAATCCGAATCGAATCCGGCCATAAATCTAGATTTTACGATCATGTCCTTGAGTATCTTATTCAGCGCGGTTCCCAGGTGAATGTGACCATTGGCGTAAGGAGGACCATCGTGCAATATGTATTTTTCTCTGCCCTTACTGACCTCAAGAATCTTTGAGTAAATGTTGTCGGATGCCCATTTTGCAAGAATATCGGGTTCTCTTTTGGGCAAGTTTGCTTTCATGGGGAAAGCCGTTTGGGGCAGATTAAGTGTATTTTTGTAATCCATGAGATGCCTCCAACAAATTGCGTAACGCGCTTAGAGCTCTAAGTTCATCCATGCTTGGGTCGCGCTTTTGGGCGGCAGACCTATATAAACGCTCAAATTTACCATGTATCGCGGCAAAGTCAACTAGTACTCCCGTTGGGCAGCGTTTCCAGCCAGACCAGAACCCGGCATTTCGGCACAACGGGAGCAACTGCGGGCTATATGATCTTGCAAGTAAAAACAAATTATGACTAACTGGTCAGTAAGAGATTTCTCTTGACATGCATATTTCCTATGATATACAAGGTGATAAGCACTTCCTAACTTACGGATGTCGCGTCTTTCTACTCCTTCCGGCCGAGGGAATATTGCCCTTGACTGGTGCACCACAGGTTCAGTTCCATGATCATAAAGAAACAGAAAATCAAACAGAAGCTTTCATCTGAGGATCGTAAGGCGCAGATTCTGTCAGCTGCCCGGACGTTGTTCGCAAAAAAGGGTTACGCGGAAGCCACCCTGGACGACATCGCCGACAAGGTGGGTATCAGCAGGCCCAGGATCATTCAGCTCTTCGGATCGAAACAGAATATCTACGAAACAATAGCTGAGGGAGCTTACAAGGCCCATCCAATGGACAAGGACCTTGCCGAGCCAATCGAGCGCAAAGATGACTTCGGCGTCCTTGAAGCATTCGCCAGGCACATACTTGGCCACACGGTGAACCGGGAAGAGCGCGAGATTTTCAAAATTCTTATGTATGCTCGTCTGAAGGAAGATCGGTTTCACAGGGTACATTTCCACAAGAAAGATACCCTGATGATAAGCCGGCTCTCGGAGTATGTGAGCGAACGAATTAAAGACGGCGCATTCAAGAATCTTGACCCGAGAACCATAATATTCTGCTATCAAGCAATGATCTCGAACCTCGCCATCTATAAAAATGTGATGAAACAGATGGAATTCGTGAGCATCGAAGACCTCAGCCAGGAATGCGCACTGATCTTCTTGAGGGGTATTCGGGCGGACGTCTCCGAACAAGCCGAAAAACCAAAGCCTCAGAAGAAGGTGATCCGGAAACAAGGGGCAGCTCGTTCTGAGACTCTCAAGCCTGCAAAAATCAGTGCTAAGGTAAAATGATGTCTCGCAAGCGTTTGGTGGATCTGAGCATCGCAATAGAGGCTGGACTTCCCAGCGATCCACCGATGATGATACCAAAGATTGATTATATGGATCATGCGGCGGGCGCGGAACAGATGAAGGAGTTCTTTCCTGGCGTCACCTCTGACCAGTTGCCTGGAAATCTGGGGTGGGCCGTGGAGTTTCTTACTCTAACCACGCACAGCGGGACTCACATGGACGCGCCGTATCATTACCATCCCACCATGGATAAAGGCAGTCGCTCGTTGTGCATAGATGAGATCCCCCTGGAATGGTGTTTCTGCGATGGCGTGCTGCTGGATTTTCGTCACAAGCGAGATGGCGAACGAATCACGGTTGAAGATCTCAAGTCTCGATTGGACAGCATAAAGTACCAGCTAAAGCCGTTGGATATAGTTCTGATCCAGACTGGTGCAGATGCAACATGGGGGACGCCTGAATACCTCATCAAAGGCGCAGGTATGGATCGAGAAAGCACTCTGTTTCTTACTGAAAAAGGAGTGCGCGTGACTGGAATCGATGCATGGAGTTGGGATCGTCCGCTGCCTTACCTTGCCAAAGAATTCAAGGATACAAATGATCCAAAAGTAATCTGGGAGGCCCATTTCGCAGGAATTGAAATAGGCTACTGCCACATGGAAAAAATGGCGAATCTTTCGAATATAGGCCGGACGCACGGTTTTACAGTTTGTTGCTTCCCGATCAAGATCAAAGGAGCCAGTGCCGGCTGGGTACAGCCCTGTGGCTATTGTGGAAGAGGACTGATCTACTCTGGCATATTAAACTTAAGTCTTTTCAAATTTTGCATTGAACATGCCGACTTCAGTCCGCTGCGGATTACTGCGTCCTAGTAGCTTAAGAGCAATCTGACTCGGCCGTCCCGCCGGGACTAGAAGATACCTCAATTTGCTCATTAACCGGCGATAAATCGCCGGCCTATTATCCACGGTTCCTCCGGAACAGAGGGCAAGATAGGGCATAAGTTAGCGCCGATGAGCCTGCCCCGGTTTGCCAAACGATGCCCGCGGATGCAAAAGATTTTTTGTTAAGGCCATATTTGTCGCAACAGCTCTAACAGTGGGATTAGTTCAAGGAAGCTCTGCCATTAAACCTTGCGGATATGGAGGCCGTCGCCATTCCTTCTATTAGTGAGACGGACACTGTATCAGCCATTTCCCGTTTATACCTGTTCGAACACGTCCGGGTACGAATTTCGCTCCACGTGAAAGCGCAATCATGCTGAAGGGATACGGAATCATCAAACGCTTCGGAGGACTTGTGGCGCTCTCTGAAGTGGATTTCGAAATCCGCCGAGGCGAGATCGTAGGGCTCATTGGCCCCAATGGATCGGGGAAGACTACTCTTTTCAACGTCATTTCCGGTTTTTACAAACCAGAATCCGGCGAGATTCACTTTATGGATCGCCGTATAAGTGGATTGCCCCCCCACAAGATAGCGACAATGGGTGTAGGACGCACCTTTCAGATAGTTCGACCCCTCATGGACCTCACCCTGGTAGAGAACGTAGCTATAGCAGTGCTTTATGGCCGAATGGGAATCAGCGATACAAAGCTCGCTGCTGAAAAGGCACTGAACATACTTGAATTTACAGGCCTGTCGGCCAAGGCTAGGAGCTTACCGGGCCAACTTGCGCTGGAGGATAGAAAAAGGTTGGAAGTTGCTCGGGCACTTGGCTCAAAACCTGAAATAATCCTTCTAGATGAGGTTTTCGCGGGCCTGAACCCCATGGAAATTCAGGCAGCTATAGACCTCACCTTTCGCATTCGAGATCAGTTCGATGTCACGATCTTCATGATCGAGCACGTGATGAAAGCGATAATGGCGACCTGCTCAAGGATTATTGTGCTGCACCACGGTGTCAAAATAGCCGACGGCGAACCCGAGGAGGTGGCAAACAATCCTGAGGTAATCGAGGCTTATCTGGGGGCCGGCTATGCTGGACATTGAAAGCCTGGTTGTAAATCACCAGCAGTTGCGGGCCTTGCGGGGTGTCTCTCTCCAGGTGAAAGAAGGCGACCTGATCGCTCTCATAGGTTCCAATGGAGCGGGAAAGACAACCCTGCTGAATGCGGTCTCAGGTCTGCTCCCAATCGCTGACGGCACGGTCTCTTGGCAAGGAACTAATATCACAAGACTATCCCCTGATTCAATTTGTCGGTTGGGCATTGTCCAAGTGCCTGAAGGTCGCAAGCTATTTCCAAACATGACTGTATTGGAAAACCTTGAAATGGGGGCGTATCTTGCCACGGCAAGATCCAGGGCAGCGGAATCTTTTGCCATGGTGTTTGACCTTTTTCCACGGCTGGCAGAGCGGCGCAAGCAGGCGGCGGTTTCTCTTTCCGGCGGAGAACAACAAATGCTTGCCCTAGGGCGGGCGCTGATGGCCCGACCTCGATTGTTGATGCTTGATGAGCCGTCTCTAGGTCTGGCTCCAATTGTCGCCAACGAGATCTTCAAAATTATCGCCGAACTGAATCGCAATGGTCTTTCGGTTCTGCTCGTATCTCAGGAGGTTCTGTACACACTGTCCATAGCCAATTACTGCTATGTAGTGGAAAGCGGTGAAATCACATTATCCGGCCCTGCGGATCGACTTCTTGTAGATCCCAGGATCAAATCGTATTATTTGGGTCTTTAGCCGTATTCCGGATTTTGGCGCAAATCATCCAAAAAGGAGGATAGGCAAGATGAAACGACGCTCTCGGAAACTGATTGCAACATGGGGAATTATTGCTTGCGTACTCGCCGTTCCCTTCGTTGTGGGACAGGTCCTGGCCGCGGACAATCCCATTGTTATCGGAGGTTCGCTTCCCCTCACTGGAGAATCTGCAGAACCCGGATTGTGGGTCGAAAGAGGAATGAAGTTCTGGGCCGATGAAATAAACGCTAAAGGCGGCTTGTTGGGTCGGCCTGTAACTTTCAAGATCTACGATGACGAATCTAGCCCCCAAAAAGCCGTTACTATTGCAGAAAAGGCTATAACCGTGGACAAGGTAGACTTGCTCTTCGGTGGTTATCCTGGAACCGCGGCCAGAGCTGTAATGCCCGTCGCTGAGAAACACAAATATGTGTACGTCTCTATGGGCGGACACATGAAAAGCTTCGAACAAGGCTACAAGTATTCGTTCGGCGGTCCGCCGCTTATGGGCGAATGGTGGTACCAAGGGTTTTTCGAGTGGCTGGCTACGCTTCCAGCGGACCAGCGTCCGAAGAAAGCCGCTGTGTACACAATGAACAATCCCATCGGAACTTCACTAATCGACTCAATAGACCGGTGGACGAAGAAGCTTAATATCGAAAAGGCCATTGATGAGAAATATAATCTTCCGCTTCCGGATGCTACCCCGTTGATTCTCAAAGCAAAGCAGATGGATTGCGACATTCTTTTCGCGAACGGCCTGTTTCCCGACGGAGTCATGATACTCCGAGCGGCCAAGGCTATGGATTACAATCCTAAAGCCATTGTTCAGGGTATCGGGTCAGTGATTCCAGCGTGGCTCAAGGAACTCGGAAAAGACGGTTACTACGTTTTTTCAGGCACCTCGTTGCACAACAAGCTCAACTTCCCTGGAAACGACAAGCTCAATGCCTATGTGAAGGAGAAATTTGGGCTGGACGGATACCCGGTCTATTTCGGGTTCGGATACGCGCTGGATGCAGACTCTAGGCCAGGCGGTTGAAGGCGCAAAGAGCCTTGATCAAACAAAAATTCGCGATTGGCTGAAGGCTAACAAAGTGGACACAATCTGCGGACCCATGACATTTGACGAAAAGGGACTTCCTAAGCCGATAAATTTCTGCACCCAAATAATAGACGGCCAGGTGGAACTGATCTGGCCCTTGAATGTTAGAACCAAAGATCCGGTTTACCCCAAGCCACCGTGGAAATAGCTCTGGTGCATAACCATTTGCCTAAATATGGCTCGAAGTTGTCGCGAAGGATTTGAGCGCCGAGGGGCAGGCTTTTCAGCCTGCCTATCCTAAAATACCAAATAACGGCAGGCTGGAAAGCCTGCCCCAGATGGGCTCCGCCAATTCCTTTAAGAGCGGCTATTAGGTAAGTTAAAGACTTCTGTAGCTTCTGTACCGACATTTTGGATATGGAATGAACACTACTCTGGTGCTTCAATCACTTATGAGCGGAATTATGATGGGCGCGGTTTACGCCCTTCTGGGAGTAGGTTTTTCCCTCTCATGGGGAGTAATGAAGGTCATAAACATTGCGCATGCAGCTTTTGGATTGATCTCGGCCTTCATTGCTTACACCTTGCTCACGAGATTCAACATCGACCCGATCCTGTCTCTGGTTTTCACGGTCCCCTTCTTATTCTTTGTCGCGGCTTTCTTGTATCGACTGCTGATAGTTCCCATCACGAAGGCTAGGGAAGTAATAGTCGCTTCCATGATCCTGACCTTTGGTGTGGCAATTATACTGGAAAATCTGATGCTGCTGCTTTGGGGACCCGACCCGCGGCTTCTCACCACGTCCTATACTAGCAAGGTACTGATTATTGGGCCTTTTTATCTACAATACACTAGGTTAGCGGGATTCTTCATGGCAGTAGTGGGCGTTTTGGTGATTCATTTGTTTCTCAAAAAAACTTACACTGGTAAGGCGGTTCGCGCTGCGTGGCAGCAGCCTGAAGCGTCTCAGCTCTGCGGAGTGAATCTCAGACGCATCAGCACCATCACTTTCGGGCTTGCGGTAGCTTCCGCCGGGGCCGGCGGTGTTGCTATGGCTTTGCTGTATTCATTCGAGCCCCACGCCCACAATCTCTGGTTGGTTAACCTTTTTCTGGTGGTTATCGTGGGAGGTGTGGGGAACGTATTGGGAACAGCGGCAGCGGGACTGCTCATTGGAATAATAACCGGGCTTTCGTTGGCTTTCTTACCCTATCAATGGGTGAATCTTTTGACCTTCGGGCTGTTGATGATTGTCCTGGTTTCGAGGCCTCAAGGCCTATTCCAGAGTGAGGTCTGATCATGTCTCCTGCCAAGTACGGGATCCCAATAGCATTGATGATTTTGGCTGCATTCCCATGGTGTGGACCGCCAGTATATTTCGTTTCCTTTCTTTTTACGGTCTTCATGTATATCACTCTTGCCAGTTCCTGGAATTTGATAGGTGGATACACTGGTTACCTGTCATTCGGTCATGTGGCCTTTTTCGGTATCGGGGCCTATTCCACCACTATATTGACTAAGATGTTCGACCTGTCATCTGTGGGGACCGTACTGTCCACAATTCCTTCAGGAGTCATAGCCGCAGTGGTTGCAGTGGTAGTAGGATACCCGTGTCTGCGACTGCGTGGTCCCTATTTTGCAGTGATTACGCTATGTTTTGCGTTCGTAGTGCAGCTCGCAGCCAAGAATATGGATGTGATCGGCGGAGCGGATGGCCTGTGGCTGAAAACAATGGACTTACAAATAGGGGTTAGCAGAGCTATTCTTTTCGAGTTGATGCTCTTGTTGACCCTGGTCACAATAGGGGTAAGCATTCTCATTGGACGATCCAAGTTCGGCGCGGGCCTCAGAGCCATAAAAGAGGATGAGGATGTCGCGCAGACGATGGCAGTAAACGCGCCGTTGCTCAAGATAGAAGCATTTGCGCTTTCCGCTTTTTTCCCAGGGATTGCAGGTGGAATATTTGCTTATTATTTGTCGTACATCCATCCAGACATAATGTTCGACGTGAATATTTCAATTCTTATCGTACTCATGGCTTTGTTCGGTGGTGGAGGCTCGTGGCTTGGACCAGTTGTCGGAGCTACTCTCCTAACAATTATTAATGAGCTTTTGTCCACATTTGTCAAAGCGGAACTTGCCAGAATCATTTACGGTTGCCTTTTCATTTTAGTGATCATTTTTATGCCCAACGGAATCATAGAGTTCTTCAGAGGGCGAAAAGAATCAGCAGAAACACCTTGTCACAGAGAAACCCGCAGCATAGGGTTCTCGCTTAAAGGAGTGTTTGACCGTGTCTATATGGACCTTTCAGCCTCTGGTATTCGGAACCATCGATGTTAAGAAAGACCAACTGACCACGGGTCTTGACATTGGCTTAGCCCTTGACCGTTCCATATCTTGGGTTTTATTTGACCGATGGCTCTCATAGTGTGTTCTCCTGGACACTGGAATCAACGCCAAATACATTGTCGACGGCAAAGCGTGGGCCGGAAGCCCGGCTGCGGGTGGCGCAGAATGGGTCCTGGAATCGCTAGGCAAGATCGGCGTATCCCCAGACCAAATAGATTACGTGATCTACAGCCACCTGCATAATGATCACGCAGGCAACTGCAGGCTCTTTCCCCGAGCGATACACGTGTTTCAGGAAGCGGAATGGAAAGAGCTTCTCGATCCCTTGCCCTCCATGCGTATTCGAGGCGACTTCGACCAAAGCCTTATTCCTGAGCTCCAAAGCCTGGAATGCCTTAAGTTGGTTGGCGACATCGAATTGCTTGAGGGGCTACGTTTGATACTCACGCCGGGACATACAGCAGGCAGCCAGAGTTTGCTGGTCTCCACCGCAAAAGGAGTCTACATTCTCGCTGGTGACACCATTCACGTGTTGCCCATCGCTTTTCCTGAGATGACCGAAATGATCCTTATGGACGGCAGTGTCCTTCCTATCACACCTGCACCGAAACACTGGGGGCCTGCGGTGCCTTCCAGCCTCGTTTACGATCATTATGCATGGTACAAGTCCATCTACAGGATAAAGTCCATGCTCAGGGAGCCCAAATTCCTTATACCTGGCCATGAACCGTCTATTGTCGGAAATAGTTTCGGATGAACGATGCAGTTCTCTTCGTTCATTTTGAATTCGTAGATCTGGAGGTCCCAAAACTAATTCTTACTAAATTTAGGACAGCGAAAAGGAGCATATAATGCAAAAGCTGATTATTACTGCAGCTATAACAGGAGCGGCCACCATCCCATCATTGTCTCCGTACCTTGCCAATAACTCCGGAGCAAATCGCGGATTCCGCCATTCAAGCTGCCGAGGCAGGCGCAGCAATAGTTCACATTCACGCCAGAAGACCGGAAGACGGATTTCCATCGTCGAGTCCTGAACTCTTCAGAGACATCATTACTAAAGTCAAATCCAAATGCAATGTGGTAATATGTATTACCACTGGCGGGTCCGTGCTCATGACCGTGGAAGAAAGGGCCGCCACAATCCCGCTCTTCAAGCCTGAAATGTGCTCGTTCAATATGGGATCAATTAATTTCGCTCTTCACACGTCGGCACGACACATCAAAGAATTCAAATTCCCCTGGGAACAGCAATACCTTGAAATGAGCAAAGATTTCATTTTCAAAAATACATTTAAAGATTTTGAATATCTAGCTAAAGTTACAACAGAAAACAACACAAAACCTGAATTGGAAATCTATGATGTTGGCCATTTGTACAACCTGGATCATCTCGTTTCCGAAGGAATGTTGAAACCACCCCTGCACCTTCAATTCGTTATGGGGGTCCTTGGAGCCATCCGAGGCACACCCGAAGATTTGACTTACCTGAGGACGAAGGCTGAAGTGCTTTTCGGAAAAGAGAATTTTACTTGGTCCGTAATCGGCGTGGGCGCAGCCGAAATAAACCTGTCCACTATGGCCATTCATATGGGAGGACACGTGCGTGTGGGCCTAGAGGACAACATTTTCATTAAGAAAGGTGTGCTGGCCAAAAGCAATGCCGAACTGGTAGAGAAAATAGTAAAGTTGGCTGATATGTTGAACAGGGATGTGGCCACACCGGATGATGCCAGGAGCATCCTTAGGCTCAAAGGCCTGGACAAGGTCAACTTCTGATTATTGATTTCATCTACTAAATATTGTGGTGGGACAGGTATCTGAGGCTGTCTCAAAAGCCCCGGCGAAGGACGGTTCTTTTGTATGGGCGCTTCGAGAAGCGAACCTACAAAAGACAACGTTTCCTCAGTGGATTTCGTTAATTGTGGTACAGTTTCATCTCGCCCGTCCCGACATGCTCACCTCAATCCTTGAATCAATCGTATCTCGCCTTATTTTCCAATTCAAAAAATAGTGTAAAATCTCTATAGTCTATTCAGATTTTTAGCGCCGCGCGTCAGCGGGCTACGGACGTGACGGATTCCGAAATCTGGAACGAACTGGCCACAAAGAGGGCATTGTCTATCGCTATCCTTGTGCAATGGCAGCGCCTACAGTGAATCCTGCGCGGCCCGGGGTGTCATCAGTATGGAATATGAATTGATTCGAGCCGCTCAGAACGGCGAACAGGAGAAGATCGAGAGTTACATCGCGAGCGGCGTGGACCTCAACCAGAGCGACGATGTTTTCGGGGGCACGGCCCTCACTTACGCAGCACTGAACGGGAAAGCCGAGGTCGTACGGTACTTGTTGGATAACGGTGCCGATATAGACCATAAAGACAGACAAGGAAGGACCGCGCTCACAGAGGCTTCTTTTCGCGGACACAAAGACGTGGTGGAATTGCTACTTAGAAGAGGAGCCGCTGTGAACGCGACCGACAATTTCGGGAAGACCGCGCTCATGGAAGCTGCACGCGCTGCCCACCCTGAAATAGGAAGATTGCTCCTGGATGAAGGAGCCCTTGTGGAAGAGCACGATGAAATGGGGCGAACTGCTTTGATGCTGTCCACAGTGGAAGGGCATGGCGAGTTTGCACGACTGCTCCTGGAAAAAAACGCCAGCTTTCGCTGTAAGGGACAAGAACGGCTGGTCGGCTCTCTATTGGGCAGTATTTGAAGGCCACGAGGATTTGGTGGAGTTATTCCTGCAACATGGGGCGCACGTTAACACGCGGGACAAACTGTGGAGAACTCCTCTTGCGTTGGCCGCCCGCGCAAACGACATTGAAATCGCGGAGCTGCTTATTTCGCGAGGTGCGGAAATTAACGAGAGAGACAAAAGTCATCGCACCCCATTATTTACTGCATGCTGCCACGGTTTCACGCGCATGGCGGAGCTTCTGTTGTCCCACGGGGGCGATGTGAACGCGAGAGACGCTAAAGGAAGGACTCCGCTCATGATGGCCTGTTTCAGAGGGTATGCAGAGACTGTGGATGTTCTTCTAAATCATAAGGCCGCGGTTCATGCCGAAACAGAAGAGGGTTACACAGCCATGCTCGGGGCTTGCGCGACCGGCAAAACGGAAATAGTGGTTTCTCCTGCTGGACAGGGGGGTTGACGTGAATGCCGTCAATTCCCTCGGATATACTGCGCTCCTGGTGGCTTCCAGGTCTGGCCGGCAAGAAGTCGTGAAGCTCCTTTTAGAGCGGGGCGCGGGACTGATGCAGGGCCGCAGAACAGACACCCGATAAAGACCCAGTTCTGGAATGAGACACCTACGGTCAAAGGCCCTGGTCGACCGAAAATCGCCTTTCTAAGAATTGATTATAAACTTGAGCATCACCAATGTACTTACCTGAATTACGATACGTTTTTGTCTAGCCTTGACAATCAGCGACGTTCCGGATAGGATTGTGCGCTGCTTTAGGTGCTCTAAACGTTGTTCTTTTTGGAGGTATGCGATGACCAAAACCGACCTTGTATCCAAAATAGCCAAGGAAGCCGGTATAACGCAAAAAGCGGCTGATACTGTGCTGAAAGTCCTAGTCCAATCAATACATGACGCCTTAAAAGGCCCTGAAAAGCAGATCCGAATTCCTGATTTGGGCACCTTCAAAATCTCGAATCGAAAAGCCCGCACGGGTGTCAATCCCCGCACCGGTCAGAAAATCGAAATACCTGCAGCGCAAGTCCCTGGTTTCACTTCCGCCAAAGCCTTGAAAGAGGCTGCAAAAGGCGAATAAACACACATGAGCGAAAACATGAATAAATCAGATCTCAGCACAGCTCTGGCCAAGGAATTGAACATCCCTCTCCGTAAATCCGAAGAAATAGTTGATGTGGTCTTCGGGACCATGTTCAGCGCCCTGGAAGGTCACGACCGCATTGAGATACGGGGATTCGGATCGTTCGAAGTGAGAGAATACCAAGGTTACACCGGCAGAAATCCCAAGACTGGTGAAAAAATAGTTGTGGATGGAAAAAGCCTGCCCTTTTTCAAGGCCGGAAAAGAACTTAGAGAAAAAATAGACGAAGCGGAAAATCCTTCATAGCGCATTCTCGGCACATCCTATCGGAATATTTTATTGGCGAATTCCGCAATAATTCAAATGGGCGGCCGAAATTCATCCTGATACCGATTGGCCTTCAGATCAGAGAGACTGGGGGCCTTTCGTCGCGTAAAGAACGTGCCCCTTGTTCCTCGCATATAGTGATTGCCAAGAATTCTGACGCTTATACCTCGCGAGAATACAAGAAATCCGTAGGGGCCGCCGCCCTTGCGTTCCTTCTTTTGAAATACGTTCCTTATTAAAGCCTTCGACATGGAAGTCTGCATGAGATGGGCCTTTGCGCTGCAAGGCAATCTCAACGGACTCGCGACTGAAGGTGAGTTTGTGAATTCCAGCTAAGATGATGCGGGATTACCTTCGGAAATTTTGCCGTAAACAAAAAAGTTTTGAGCAAAACTGGCTTTATGGGCCAAATATTGCAACTGTTTTTCTTGTTGTTTCAAGGACGTGCTTTCGGGTTTTTTTAGCCCAGCCAAGCATACTTTTGGGCAATTTTTGCCCTTCACCCCAAGTTATATACATGTTTTTTTTAACCTCGTTGATGACAATGGGTTTTTTTGAACCTTTCTCTCCCTTGCAATGCTTCTTGAAAAGAACTGCGGTCCTTGCTTTGACGGCTCCTGGAGCTACTTTTCCCTTCGCCTTGCGAATCTCCTTCATGTGGCACGTTAATTGCTGCCATTTACGCAGATCATTTGATTTACAGCTCCATTTTAGGGAGCTGGAAAGTCGGCAATTGGTAAGAACTGTTCGTGAGTGGCTCCGGGACTTGTTTTATGTAAACGCGGCAAAGGCGCGGCTTTCGATCCTCGTAAGTTGAAAGATCCTGACGGCGGATCGGGGCGGAAGTGATGATGCGAAATATGTGTCAAGTCACGGGGCCGATTATTATGTTCAGATACACGATTCTTAGGGGGGGAGTCACTCCCCTTGAAAGCATGCTGCCCTCACAAAAAACTGTCTAAAAGGGTTCTTCGCTAGAATAATTCTTGATTCAAACAAGATGCAGACAGCGAGGAAACGTAATCTGCAAGTCTGAAGGCTTCGACTCCCGAATATAGGGATTCTCGAAAGTAAAGTCGGGCCTTATACTACGCTGACGACTGGAAGAGCGTCATTGAAGTATGGTGGATCTCCTTGTTGCTCCGAGCCTCAGTGAATGATTCCACTATGGTCGTTCTTGATCATTGTTGCGGCTAGGTGCGAACCCTTTTCTCAGGGTATTTTCGCTTATGCTTCGGGTGTTCAGGAACTGGAGCAAATAATCCGGCCCTCCTGCCTTGGAGCCCACGCCCGACATGCGTAACCCTCCAAAAGGCTGTCGTCCCACCAGGGCCCCAGTAATTTTCCGATTTATATATAGGTTCCCTACCTCAAGTTCATTTTTCACCTTTTCGATATTTTGAGGGCCGCGCGAGAAGAGCCCGCCTGTCAAGGCGTAATCTGAATCATTCGCCAGGCTGATTGCTTGTTCCAGGTTTCTTGCTTTGATAAGAATCAAAACCGGACCGAAAATCTCTTCACGGGCAATAGCGGAGCCCGGGTCTACATCCGTGATCAACACTGGCCCTACGAAGTACCCCTCCGCATTGATCTCTCTGACAAGAAGTGGAGCGCCGTTATCCGAGCCCGTTTTGATGTAATTGTTAATTATTTCCAAGGAGTTACGATCCACTATTGGACCGAAAGAGTTTCGAGGCTCTTGGGTTGGACCTATATGAATACTTTCCATGGCCCGTTTCAGCCTGCTGCTGAACTCGTCAAAAACAGGTTCCACAATTATCGCTCTTGAGCAGGCCGAGCATTTCTGGCCTTGATAATCCATCGCGGATTCCATTACTCCTCTCACCGCCTCATCGAGATCCGCAGTCTCGTCTACTATTATCGCGTTCTTTCCACCCATCTCCGCGACAACCCTCTTAACGTTTCTTTGACCTGGCTTGGTCTCGGCCGCGAGCCTTAGGATCCTCAAGCCCACGTCCTTCGATCCCGTAAAAGCTATCAAGTCGATGTCAGGGTGAGACACAAGATGCTCGCCAACTTCTGATCCACGGCCCGGTAAGAACTGCAAGATTCCTGGAGGTAATCCCGCGGCCTTGAAAATGTCGACCAATTCCCAGCCACAAACAGGGCTCAGGCCCGAAGGTTTGAATATAACGACATTTCCGGTGACAATCGCGGCCGAAATCATACCTGTAGGAATGGCGATTGGAAAATTCCATGGAGCTATTACCAATGCCACCCCGCGGGGCTCATAACAGTAGAGGTTCTTTTCTCCGGGATAATTTCCCAGAATTCTTCCTTTGCCTATTTTCATCATTTCTCGGCCATCGTCCTCTAGATAGTCTATGGCTTCCGCTATGTCCCCGTCTGCATCCTTCCAAGTTTTTCCAACCTCGTACACCTCGCGGCTCATGAGCTGGAATCGCCTGTTGCGCATTTCTTGTGCCGCCCTGAAAAGATATTCTGACCTTTTCTCCGGGTGAACTCTTCTCCATGTATTCGAGGCTTGCTTGGCTTTCTTAACAGCTTCTTCGGCGCGATTCCTGTCAGCCGTGGAGACAAAGCCAACTATTTCGTGCGGCATAGCTGGGTTCAAGGAACGAGCGACATCTTTCGTGAAAATCTGTTCTTCACCTATCAGCAAAGGATATTTGCGGTCAAACGCTTTTCTACACTCGTTCAGGGCATCTTTCATTCTCGCCCTGTTTTCAACCTTAGAGAAATCCGTTACCGGTTCGTTGCGAAAAAGCTCGGCAACGAGAGGTCCCGCACCGAAACTCTCATCGACCTGCGGCCCTTTTGTAAGGTCTTCGATCCGCGCTCGATCGTGAAAGGATCGCTTGAGAAATGATTCGGAAAAAGTGTTTTCCAAAAGACGTCTGATGAGGTACGCCATACCCGGGACTATTTCGCCCACCGGCGTATACGCCCGCACTCTGAAACCTAATTCTTGCAGGGCCTTTCGGATAGGCTCGGCCATACCATGAATCATCTGAAACTCGAACGCGTTCTTGGGAAGGTCCAGCGATGCAGCGACAGCGATCGCGTGACTCAGACTTCTGACATTATGGCTTGCCAATGCCGGGCGAACATATTCAGCGTTTTCCAGAAGAATCTTTGTCAATTCCTCATAATTCAGGTCAGTTTCCTCTTTTTCCGAAAAAACCGTTACAGGCCATCCTTTTCTTGGGTTCACTACAGTCTCGTAATCCCAATAAGCCCCTTTCACAAGCCGAATGGTCAGCCGGCGCTTGTGTGTTCGAGCCCATTCAATGAGGCCAAGAAGGTCATTTTTCGTTTCTGCAAGATAAGTCTGGATAACTATGCCAGGAAACTGGAAATCCGGATGTTCGGAAACGACTTTCCTGAAAATTTCGAGCGTCAGATCCTTCAGATAATATTGTTCCATATCCACGGTCACAGAAGCCCCGGCCTGCCCCACGACGCGGAATACTGCCGCCAGATTATTGCTCGTATTTTTGACGGAACCTTCCCAATCAACCGGGTCCAATTGGGAATAAAAGGACGACACCTTCAAGGATACGTCCAGGCGAGGAATCGGCCCGACATTGTCTGTGTCTAATATTGGGATTTTGGGCCAACTGTTGATAAGAGGTGCAAGGGTGTGGATGAGGTTTCTGTACTTCTCTGAGTATTGGTTTGCTTCATAATCGCTCAGGACCTCCTCGCCAACAATGTCGAGACTTACTGCCAGCCCTTCCTTCCGCCACTTTTGCAGTGTGTCGAGCGCGTCGTTGGGATCCTTGCCAGCTATGAACTGACCTGCGAGAGACTTCAACCCTGCCCTGAGTATTCTGCAGACCTTTTGATCGTTGCTCGTCTCGGCCAGGCGAGCCACCAGTCTGTTTAGCTCCGCAGGAGGGGGGGTCTCCAGACCCGAAAAATATTCTCGAAAAATATTCAGTAATTCTAAATCCGTTTTCAGGCTAGGCATCACGTCCAGGAATCTCAGCAGACGCATTCTGAAATCTGAATCCTGCATAGACCACTCTATAATCTTACCCCTCCATTTTTTCCTATTGAAAAGTGACGGGACTTCGCCTCCGATCATGGCGAAGATTTGTTCGGCTATTTTTCTGGTGTTCGATTCGAGGTCTTGATAGCGGGTCATGGATTCGCGCCTCCCGACCGAATGTCAATTTGCAGGATATTACAATCAAAACAGGTGGAATCCAAGGCGGTTGTGATTGGAAGAAGACTCTCATGCGGGATTGGAAACGCGCGACTTTAGCCCGGCCTTTCGGATACCGGACATTAGGTGCATGGCCGTGTCATCTTGACGTCTATTATTGCCGGAGGCCATTATCCAGATATCGTGCGCGCCCAATGAGGGCACACCCTTGTTTTTGAAATGGGCCGCATGAAGTCTCTGGCAGGTGAACTATGTCCAGAAAAATCGTTTACGCCTTAGGCGTGGCCAAGCAGGCGTATTGGCCCCCACGGATCCCATGGTTTCTGGTTGCAGAAAGAACTCAAGACCTTGAGCTACTCCTATAAAGAGTTTGCGGCTGACAATAATCAGGCTGTGGGAAAAATGAAGAAGGATTCTTGCCACGTTTCTCCTAAAGTTGTCCCCCTCCTTCCGCGGGTTCATGCCCTATAATACGTGACAAACAGCTCTGCAATGCCCACGGGAATGTTCGCGAAAACACATATCTGAGTACGCTCCATTAGCTGTCAAGAGGGCACATAGATCCTTATGTCCTTCAAAAGAGCCCAAGATAGTGGGCTATTCCCATCATGATCCGCCAAATTTACATCCGCACCATGTGAAAGCAGGCTCGCAACCACATCTTTGTGTCCCTGCGATGCAGCCCAACAGAGAGCCGTTCTCCCGCAACTATCCTGAGCGTTAACGTCAGCTCCGTACTCCAAAAGGAGCAAAACAGCTTCTGCATTTCCCCAGGAGGCTGCTTCGATGAGAGGAAGTAGGCCGTGGTTGTCTCTTGCTTCTATCTCCGCTCCCGCCCGCAGAAGCTGCTCGATCACATCGACATCTCCTGGTACTGAAGCCCTAAGCAATGCCGTTGAGCCGTCCCCATCGCGAAGCCGCACATCTGCCCCACGAGACAAGAGAAGTCGTACCATTTCACAAGGTCCTGAAAACGCTGCCTCAATCAGGGCAGTGGTCCCATATTCATCCTGGGAATTGACGTCAACCGGGCCGGACAAAAGCAGTTCGACACGCTCGATATCACCTGAAGCGGCCTCGTATACCAAAGATTCTGCCGACATTCTCAATACCCCCTGGGGTCGAAATTATGAGGGCAGAGGACAAACTTAGTCGCCCCCTGCCCTATGGATGCGCCTCTCTTCACGGGGAGTCGGGGAGAAACCGTGCCGGGCGCAATAGCGTTCAACCATCCGCCTTTTGCGGAGAGTATTACTCCAGGCAAAAGACGAATTGGTATGATGAGGTAAGAACCATTCGCGTGACACTCGGATTTGCAATCATAATGCCACTTCTTACAAATTGAATACGGGATAGTAACTTACTAAAATGGCAACGGTTTATAACTGAACATAGAGGCAGCCATGAAAGCTGCCTGCCTACTAACTTTACAACATGCAAAAACTTCACGCCCTAAATTCACAAAACTCAGCAAAATCAATCTCTTCATAAATGGCCACCCGAGTGATTATCACGCATAACCTTGAGTTGGTGAGCGCTTGTCACTCGCCAGCAATGAGCAGCCTCTCAAGCCCAAAAGTCGAATATGCAATTGAAGCGGCCTGCCGCGAAATGGTCGGACAAAGATGTTTCCTACCATGGCGAGGGGCTTTCGAGGCGCGTTAGCTTTTTCCTTTCATCCGACAGTCTCCAGAGCGTCCTTCAGAGCCGAGAGCAACAGCTTTACGTTCTCAGGACGACTGTTATAGCCCATAAGCCCTATTCGCCACACTTGTCCAGCAAGCTGCCCCAGTCCCGCAGCCATTTCTATGTTGTATTTCCGCAGCAAGTATCCGCTCACAGCTTTGCTATCCACTCCATCTGGGACCAAAGCTGTGGTTAAGCTGGGGAGACGGTATTCCTTAGCGACGTGACAACCGATTCCTAATTCTTCCAGGCCGTCGTACAGAAGGGTTGCATTACTCGTGTGGCGGTCCCAGCGTTCTTCAAGTCCCTCTTCCGCAACCATTCGCAGCGCTTCACGCAGACCATAATTCATATTTACTGGAGCGGTGTGGTGGTAAGTTCTTTCGTTCCCCCAATATTTTCCGACCATGGTCATGTCCAGGTACCAGCTCGTGACCTTTGTCTTTCTACGATTAAGCTTGTCCAGCGCCCGCTCGCCAAACGTAAAGGGGGAGATACCTGGAGGGCAACTGAGACACTTTTGCGAACCGCTGTAGGCCATGTCCACATGCCACCTATCCAAGAAAACAGGAGCACCTCCCAAACTGGTTACTGTATCCACCAGAAGCAATGTGCCAAATTCGCGGCACAATTTCCCTATGCCCTCCATTGGCTGCATGGCTCCGGTCGAGGTCTCTCCATGCACCAGGCCCAATATCGCAGGTCGATGAGCCTTGAGTGCATCTCCTATTTCTTCGAGCGTAAACACTTCGCCCCAGGGCTTTTCGATTCGTCGAACATCCGCGCCGTAACGGGCAGCCATATCGCACAGCCGCTCACCAAAATACCCGTTCACGCCGATAAGCACTATGTCGCCCGGTTCGACAGAATTGGCCAAAGTGGCTTCCATTGCAGCGCTTCCGGTTCCGCTGACAGGTATCGTGAACTTATTGTCAGTTTGCCAAACGTAACGAAGCAGCTCTTGTATTTCGTTCATGAGTTCAATGAATTTCGGGTCGAGATGCCCGATTTCGTTCATTGCCAGGGCTTGCAGAACTCTGGGAGATACGTTGGAAGGTCCGGGGCCCAGCAGCAACCGGGGGGGCAGGTCAAGTTGAGATGCATGAATGAGATGGGATTCATCCACCCTGTGTCTGTTTTCCATTTGCAGATCCCTCTTGTTGTAGTTCACATAAACAACGAGAATAATACGCGTTTGACAGGGTCATTTCAACTGAGATGAAAAGCAGGGACAGAGTATTCAGTTTCGGCGCGGAGCAAGCTCGTTCGGAACGTGTCATTTCGAGGGAAGCGAAGCAATCTCACTGGGTCGCACACAAGGGAGGATTGCTTCGCCACTTCGCTCCTCGTAATGCCAATCTCTGAATATATTCCGAAGGTCATCTCTTCCTAGTGCGCAGCACGTACACAAATTTTGCTACACGATTCACGAGCACCAGGAAGACAACTAGGCAAACCAGCACCAACATGTTGTTGATGGAGGTAGCAAATGTATCCTGAAGCAGTTCCTGCATTTTGTCGACAAGCAATGAAAAAGGATATATCAGAGCCAGGAATGCAAGCACACGGTCCAGGAAGGTAACATCTATGACTTCCTCTTCGGGTTCCTGTTCGATAGGCACTTGTTCCTTATCTGGGGGTAGGTTTTGGTCTGTCACGTCCATTCCTTTCGAATACGTAAACGTCCGCTGAGTTCAATAGATTGTTTCGAATATGCCACAGAAGATCGCGGCGGGTCAAACAGTCGGTATTATGACTTTCGAGGGAACAGCGTAGCCCCCCACAATTGAAAAAGCTTTGGACTCTTGCGAGCCTTTTGGTATTTTTGTATCCAGAGTTCCCTATTTAGATCACGAACTGCGGCACGTTCCGCGAAAACAAGCGGATCGGGTCGAAGGAGGAAATCCATATGCTAGTCAAGGAATGGATGAGCACAAAGGTCATAACCATTGATTCGGGAGCGCCCATTCAGGAAGCGATAAATCTCCTAATGGAGCATAACATTTCCATGCTTCCCGTTATGGAAGACGGCAAGCTGATGGGCATTGTCACGGATCGTGACGTAAAACGTGCATCGCCGTCTGATGCCTGTTTGCTGGATTTTCAAAACATAATGTACCATGTGGCGAGAAAGGAAGTAGGCTCAATAATGAGCAAACCTCCAATTACGGTCACATTGAATCACACGATAGAAGAGACAGCGGAGGTTCTTCTTCACAATGGCATTTCCGGTGCCCCTGTTCTGGATGAGAAAGGAGTGATCAAAGGGATAATCACCAAAGATGATCTCTTTTCTGCTCTCATTTCTCTGAGCGGCCTGAGCCACAGAGGAGTTTTGTTCGGATTTGAGCTGGACGACAAGCCGGGGTCAATAAAAGAGGTGACTGATGTAATCAGAGAATACGGCGGAAGGCTGGCGAGCATAGTCAGCACTTACGAGACAGCGCGTGACGGTTACAGATACGTGTACGTTCGAGCCTTCGCCCTCCAACCTGAATCCGTCTCTGCGGTGCAGGAGGAGTTCAAGCAACGGGGTTCACTGCTTTTCAAGGTCGATCTCAGCAACAACAAACGAGAGTTTTTCAGAAATTAGGCCCGAATTGTGTCTGCATGGAACAGCCGCTGATCTGCGCGGTTCTACAGTAGCGCGGGCTGCGGCTTTTTCCATGGTCAGTGATGCAGCAATTTTTTTATGGCTTCCTTTTTCCAGTAAGCTATTAAAAAAACGACAAAACAGATGCTGCTGATTATCCCGAGAATATACCAGTTTTCTTTGAATAAGGCAGATCCGGTCGCCCCCAATAAAGCAGTTCCAGGCAGTCTCCCAGCAGCGCAAATTAATACAAAAGTGGCAAATCGCATAGGGCTCAACCCCAAAAAATACGAGAGAAGATCCTTTGGAAAGCCAGGCATCAGAAAGAGTAAGAACGTGGCCAGGGAACCGCGCCCACGCGTGAGTTTCTCCAGCTTTCTCATCGTCTCAGCATTAATCACCAGCTTCAATATGGGTTGGCCCACGATTCGTGCTGCGACAAATGCCATTGCCGATCCCACAGTAAGCCCGATAGTTGAGTAAATGGTAGCTTTCAACACGCCAAAAATGAATCCGCCCACTACTCCTGTAAGCTCGCCCGGAATAGGGGCCATCACAACTTGCAGGGCCTGAATACACATGAAGGCCAAAGGCGCCCATGGTCCCCAGCTCTGCACGTAAGATCTGAGGTGATCTCTTCCTTGAAATATGTCTTGCAGTCTACTCCACCAGATTTGCAGATGATCTGAAGTCGATATCCAGATTCCGAGTGCGATCAATAATCCCAAGGCGCACAGGGCTACGACGAGACGCACTCTTTCCGCCCTGGTTGATGGCAGCATAATGACCTCCATAACAGAATAGACTTATATTTCTGACAAATCCTCTAAGAGTATTCCCCGATTTTCTTGGTCAGTGTCCTCATGATAATATACAATCAATAATTAAGGCTCAATGCGTTCCCGGAGCAAGGACCCTGTCGACCCTGAGTTAAATTACCCCCGGCAAAGCCGGGGGCATATTCCTGTTAGCCCCCCAAGGGGGTCAGCTCATGAGTCCCCTGAAGGGGACGGGTCGTCGTCAGAAAGCCAGTTCAGTTGATCGAGCCTTGCGTCTTTGGCGTCCTGCTCGCGAATGTACTTCCTTACAGACTCTTCGTCCAAACCCACTGTTGAGACATAGTAGCCACGAGCCCAAAAGCTCTCTCCTGCAAAGTTCCGCTTTCTCGCTGTGAAATTCCTTGCAATGGAGATCGCACTCTTGCCTTTGATGTACCCGATCACGTTGGACACAGCAAACTTGGGTGGAATACTCATGCACACATGGACATGATCCGAGCACAGATGTCCTTCCACTATCTGGGACTCCTTTTGGCGAGCCAACTCATGAAATATCTCTCCCAGGTATTTCCGAAGGGAACCGTAAATCTGCTTTCTCCGGCGTTTGGGAATGAAAACCACATGATACTTGCAATCCCACTTCGTGTGATTTAGGCTCTTATAGTCTTTCATGAAAACCTCCCAGAATTGAAATTTGGTGTGTTCTGGGAGGTTGCCTCTTACTGCCTCACACGGTCAAACCTTGGGGAGTCTCCCCGGCAAAGCCGGGGGCTTACCATTTTCTGGTTATGTTTGTCCGGCATGATTGAGGCAGTCTCAAGGCCATCTATTTCGAAGGAACTATCACGAGGCTTACATGGTTGATAGACGTCTGCCCACATTCGACGATCCCACGCACGAGGATTCTCCTTCATCTGACGAGCAGACACAGTCAATAGAACTGACTGATCTATTTCCATCTTATTTGACCACGTCCGGCAGCTTCAGCGTGGAAGACCGGCAAATCTCGGGCTTGAAAAAACTGCTCCATAGCATGCCCATCCCCGCGCTCCTGATTAACGAAGATCGATCCATATCCTTTGTAAACAAAGCCTGTCTCAAAGTGGCAAGCGATCCGACAGACGCTGTTGGGAATGCTTTTGTTTCTCTCTTTCCCAGAGATTACGAGGCAAACGTCGCCCGGTCTTTGCTTGACAACGTGTTCGTCGACAGGCGGCCAAGAAACATTTGAAGGACTCCTGCGGTTGAACCAACGCAAGATGTGGGGCCGTATTCATTTCCGTTCCCTCAGGATGGGGACTCTACGTTCGATGCTTGTCCTGATTGAGGATCTTACCCTCGAGAAAAAGCAACTGCTCACCAATCAGAAGCATCAAAATGAGCTCAGAAAAGCTCACGATGAACTGGAAAAGCGCGTCCGAGAGCGAACCGCTGAATTGACGCAGATCAACAAGCAATTGAGAGCAGAAATTGAGGAACGCAGACAGGCTCAGGAGCAACTGAGGCAGAGCGAGGAAAAATACAGAAACCTCATCGAGATGATGAATGAAGCGTTCTCCATAAGGGATGAACAAGGAAGAATAACGTTTGTAAATGATAAGCACTGCAAAATGCTCGGATTCTCTAGAGAAGAGACCATCGGAAGACCGGTCAGCGATTTTCTGGACCCGAAAAGCTATCAAATCCTCGAAGTGCAAACGGAAAAACATAAGGTAACAAAAGGGAGCTCGTACAAAGTGGTCTACATAGGAAAGGACGGCAAGCGCATTCCTGCCATAATTTCCGAACGCCCCATCGTCGATCCTAACGGTCAATACATTGGAAGCACTGCGGTAATCACGGACATAACCAAACTGAAGAACACCGAAGGCATGCTGATCAGGGCTCGGGACGACCTGGAAAAACGAATACGAGAACGCACAGCTGATCTGGCAGATACCAACGAAAAGCTTCTATTCGAGATAGGCCAGAGAAATCGAATGGAAGAAGCGCTCAGACGCTCGGAGTTCAGGTTCCGGCAGATATACGACAGAGCCCCGGTAATGATGCATTCCATTGACAAAAACGGGATCATTCGGAATGTGAATGCCAAATGGTTGCAGGAACTAGGCTATTCTCGTGAGGAAGCAATAAGCAAGAGAATTGACTTCATGATGACTCCCGATTCCTCGGAAAGCCTATCCATAGTCTTACCCCCATTCTGGCACGAGGGACAGGTGACTGATGTTCCGTACAGATACTTGAAAAAGGATGGTTCTATAATAGACGTGCTTCTCGATTCGGTAGTCATGGATGATCCTGCCTGGGGGATCGTCAGCTTGTCAGTGGTTCGCGACATCACTGATAAGAAACGTGCTGAACAGTCTCTCAGAGAGAGTGAAGAAAGATACCGTGCTGTCGTGGAACAACAGACTGATCTTATCACTCGATCCTTCAAGGACGGCACCATAACATTTGTAAATGCAGCCTGTTGCAGGTTTTTCGGTGAATCCAAAGAAGAAATTATTGGTCTCAAATTTCTGGATTTGGTTCCTGAGGAAGATCGGCAGCGGATTGCCGATCATCTATCCGCAATCAGTTTAGCAATCCCTTCCAACACTTGTGAACATAGGGTCATTCTTCCGGATGGTCGAGTGCGTTGGGTTCAGTGGGATTTTCAGGGGATTTTCGATGCTCGTGAAAACCTGGTGGAATTCCAGTGCGTGGGTAGAGATATTACAGATCGGAAAATTGCGGAGGATGCTCTGAGAGTATCAGAAGAAAGAACCCGGTTACTTATCGAATTGTCGCCTGTAGGCATTGGGATAGTAAGAAATCGAGTCTATGCCTATGTTAACCCCGCGTTGGTGAAGATGCTCGGTTGCGAAAGCTCCCATGAAATAGTAGGCCATTCACTCGAGGAATACATTCACCCAGAAGATCGGGGTCTCGCATGGGCGCTGCCCGATAGTGTCTCCCCAAGCTGGAAGAATCCCTCACATTATGAATTGAGGGGACTCAAGAAGACTGGGGAAGCATTCGACGCGCAAGTGTGGCACACGCGCATGGATTATATGGGAGAACCAGCTATTCTAGTCTTTATAGCAGACACGAGTGAAGCGAAAATACTCAGGGCTCAATTGCTGCACGCACAGAAAATGGAAGCCGTGGGGACGCTTGCCGGAGGCATAGCTCACGATTTCAATAACTTACTAACAGGAATTCTCGGGTATGCAGACCTCTTGCTGGAAGGGAAGAAGGAAGGTGACCAGGACCACTCTGATCTTCAGAAGATAATCCGGTCGGCAAGACATGGTGCGGACCTGGTTCAAAGAATACTGACTTTCAGCGGAACTACTGAAACAATGCCCCGGCCCGTGGACTTGAACAGCGTCGTGCACCACATCGAGGATATCTTGATCAGGACATTCCCGAAAATTATCCAGATTGACCTGGCGCTTGCAGACGATCTCCTGAATGTGAACGCGGATTACTCTCAAGTGGAGCAGATCCTGATAAACCTTGCGTTGAATGCCAAGGATGCCATGCCGGACGGAGGTAGGCTTTTGATTCAAACAGCCAACGTCTGCCTGGACGAGGAGTACTGCCGAGCACGTCTGCTGGCAAGAGAAGGCGATTACGTTGCCTTGACTGTTTCAGATACTGGTCAAGGCATGGCCGAAGAAATCCAGGACCACATTTTCGAGCCGTTTTTCACCACTAAAGAGCCTGGGAAAGGTACTGGTTTGGGTTTACCCATGGTCTACGGAATAGTAAAGCAACACGGGGGCTTCATAGACTTTGAAAGCGAATCAGGTCGAGGTAGTACCTTCAGGATTTTTATTCCAGCCCTTGTCCGCGAGACAGAACCTTTTGAGGTGAATGAGCTCGCTGCTCCGTCAGGTGGAAATGAAACCATTCTGCTGGTGGACAACGAGGACGTGATAAGAGATCTGGGTACAAGGTATCTTGGCAAGGCTGGTTACAATGTCTTGACCGCGGCAGACGGATCTGAGGCCCTTGAGATTTACTGCAAGGAAGAAAAAGATGTTTCGTTGGTCATTATTGACTTGATGCTGCCCGATATGACTGGCAAGCAGTGTCTGGATGAACTCGTGAAGGCCAATCCCCGCGTAAAAGTGCTCATTGCAAGTGGCTATGCGAAGGAAGAATCTGTGTCATCCGAACTGCTGGGACGGGCGGAGGGTCTTGTTCACAAGCCATTCGAAAAGACTCAGCTATTATTTGCTATCCGCCAAATCCTTGATAAGGATTAGATGTGATAGACCTGGGTCCACATAATAATGTATTGTCAAAGCGTTTTGACTACTATTCAATCTTAGAAGAGGCGCAGCATGAGCCAGGATAGAGTCCGGAATATTCTTATCGTTGATGACGAACCATATGTGTGCGAAGTTCTTTTCCGCTGGCTGACCGCAGCTGGGTATCGCTGCACCATAGCCTCGGACGCCAAATGGGCCCTCGAATATCTGGAACGGGAAAAATTTCACCTGGTTCTTTGTGACATAAAAATGCCCGGAATGTCCGGGCTGGATCTGCTCAACATAGTCAGGACCAAGTTCCGCGATGTGGCGGTAGTAATGGTAACCGCCGTGGATGACAGAAAGACGGGCATAACCGCTCTGGAATTAGGCGCTTACGGTTACGTGATCAAGCCGTTTGAAAGGAATGAGATTTTAATCAATGTGGCCAGCGCCCTGGAAAGAAGAGACATGGCGATTGTCAGTCAGGAGTACGAACGCAATCTCGCGGAACATGCAAAGCGGCGCATTGGTGCGGTCCGTCAGCGTGAAGAAAGAACTGTGACGCGACTGCTTGCGGTCATGGCGCCTCTTACAGGCGAATCTGAATTGCACGTGCGCCGCGTGGGACTTTATGCTTCTGCCCTTGCCAATTCCATCGGTTGGACTGCCCAAACGGCGTACGACATTCAAGTCGCCGCCATGATGCACGATATCGGCAAAATCACAGTTCCACCGGGAATACTTCTCAAGCCAGACAAATTGACGCCGGAAGAATTCGATATTGTAAAGAGACATCCACAAGCAGGTGCGGACATCCTGCAAGGCACGCAAATAGAAATGCTGGACATGGCCGAAGAAATTGCTCTGTGTCACCACGAAAGATGGGACGGTAAAGGTTATCCACGCGGTATGTCAGGAGAATCTATTCCTGAATCAGCCAGAATCGCGGCTATAGTGGAAGTGTTCGACGTTTTGACGTCCACGCGGCCATACAGGGAAGCCTTTTCCGAGGACGAAGCCCTGGATCTCCTGCGTTCCGAGAAAGGTAAGCAATTCGATCCTGAAATACTGGAATGGTTCTTTAGGCTGGTCCCCGAATTGCGGCAAATCAGGAACGAAACCGAAGTAATAAAGCTTCAAGTGGTGCAGAGCGTCAAATAGTGCCATGCTGCGGATATCGCCATCCCGTTGTGTCAGTCCGAAGTAACTCGAAAGGGATACGCCAGAATGTGTTGGGACTTACAGCATTTCTTAAGAGCAATCTCCGGCTCTAATTATACCGGTTCTCGAAGGTAATGGCGGATTCACCCAAGACACCCCCGATTTGTCGGATTTCAACTACGGAACGTCAGAACTTTTGAGAACCTCTACAGTGACTTAGATCCGCATAATTTGTCGGCACGGAGGTCGGCAGCTACCAATTCAAAAAACGCTCTTCACAATCAGGCTTTATTCTTGGCAATCGCCGTGAAGCAGCTGCCTCAGCCAAGGTTCCTCAATTAAGGATTGCAAATTGGAGGAAATTTCTGGGTCAAGAATGGCCTGCGCTCTTCGCCTCTGTGGATGCAAACTGGTATGACTCCTGCAAGAACGTCGTGAGTCAAGCACTGGAATTCATTTCAAGAAAACGGAACTAACTACAAAAACGAACTTGACCGCGGAGTCAATTTTGTTTAAGTTTTCTTGTTTTAGGAAATCGGAAAGCGTTCCCCCTCGCTTCACAAGAAAGGCTCACTCGAGCCTTGAAATCAAGAACGCTTGACTGGTTCCACCAAGGAGGTACCAAAATGGAAAAGACTATAAGAAAGATAGTGAAAACACCTGCTGCCTATGAATATCCTCTTTTGATCAAGCAGTTGCTCCACACCCCAATGGTCTATGCGCCGGATCAGGAAATCGTGTACCGCGACAAAATGCGATACACATATCGAGATCTTCGCAACCGCATCAACCGTCTCGCCTCCGCTCTCGAATCACTTGGAGTGGGACCTGGCGACACGGTGGCCGTCCTGGATTGGGACTCCCATCGTTATCTGGAATGCTTCTTTGCCGTCCCCATGATGGGAGCCATTCTGCATACAGTGAACATCAGGCTTTCACCGGACCAGATCCTTTTCACCATGAATCACGCGGAAGATAAGGCCGTGCTCGTGCATGAGGATTTCTTGCCTGTGATTGAAGGTCTTCTCCCGCAACTTCCGACGGTCAATACTTACGTGCTGCTCAAAGAAGGGGATGAAAAACCCTCTTCATCGGTCCCAATAGCGGCCGAATATGAGGAAATGCTGGCAGCGGCCTCCGATTCCTATGATTTTCCTGAATTCGATGAAAATGCTCAAGCCACCACATTTTATACGACCGGTACCACAGGCGACCCGAAAGGCGTGTATTACAGCCACAGACAGCTGGTGCTTCATACTCTCGGAATGGCGATTTCCGTTGCATCATATACTGCACCCGGTCGGTTCCAATCTGGTGACATTTACATGCCGATTACACCGATGTTCCATGTACACGCCTGGGGAGTGCCGTTTGTGGCTACTCTTCTCGGTGCCAAGCACGTGTATCCGGGTAGGTACGAACCAGCAATGCTCCTGAAATTACTAGTGACTGAAAAGGTCACATTTTCACATTGCGTGCCCACCATTCTTCATATGATCCTAACTGCTCCGGCGGCGAAGGATGTGGATCTCAGAGGTTGGAAAGTCATAATCGGCGGCTCAGCCCTTCCCCGCGGTTTGGCTAAACTTGCAATGGATCGCGGCATAGAGATCTACACGGGATATGGGATGTCCGAAACCTGCCCGCTTCTCACCTTAGCAACTCTTAAGCCGGAAATGACGAAATGGGATACGGAAAAGCAACTGGACATCAGGACCAAAACCGGCTTGCCGGTTCCTCTGGTCGATTTGAGAGTCCAAGATGTGGTCAGCGGGAAAGAGGTCCCGAAAGATGGACGCACTCCCGGCGAGATCGTAGTCCGGACCCCATGGCTGACTCAGGGCTATTTTAAGGAGCCCGGAAAGTCCGAAGAGCTTTGGGAGGGCGGTTGGCTGCACACAGGTGACATCGCGAATGTGGACGCATCCGGCTACATCCAAATTACGGACCGCTTGAAAGATGTTATAAAAACAGGCGGCGAATGGATTTCGTCGTTGTACCTGGAGAGCCTTATCAGCCAGCATGATGCGGTCTCAGAGGTAGCTGTGGTCGGAGTCCCGGACGAAAAATGGGGTGAACGACCTCTCGCAATGGTTGTTGCAAAGGCCGATTTCAAGGAGTCGCTGGCTCCGACAGATCTACGAGCATTCTTGGAAAAATATGTGGCTGACGGCTCGATCTCCAAGTGGGGAATTCCGGACAACTTTATCATGGTGGATCAAATCCCCAAGACGAGCGTGGGTAAGCTTGATAAGAAGGTAATAAAGAAAAAAGTGTCAGAAGGCGCTTACTAGTACAAAGTTGTTGCCGTTAAATCGTGCGGGAAAGGCCTGTCATTGCAAGGAGCGAAGCGACGAAGCAATCTCCCCTGTTGTGAAGTCGCAATCAATGAGATTGCTTCGCTGCGCTCGCAATGACATGGTCAGACCATTGCGCGTGCGAGCAAGAATTGTAGGAGGTTGTGTCAGACTTAAAGGTTACATGTCGCGTCACCAATAGGGTTTTGTCGAGATGAACGGTTACAGAATATACTTTGACGCTATCGCGTGGGAGACATCGGCCCCAGGCGTCCGAGCGAAGATACACAAATCGGAGGGGAAACAGATTCGTCTCGTAGAGTTCAGCCGTGAGTTTGTTGAATCTGATTGGTGCCGGAAAGGTCACACTGGATTTGTTCTCGAAGGCCGATTACAGATAGACTTCAGTGGCAGCGAAGTGACTTTTGGCCCAGGCGATGGGGTGTTCATTCCGGCTGGTGAGGACCACAAGCACAAGGCAAAGGTGCTTACTGACACGGCAAGACTGATCCTAGTAGAAGACATCTGATTGCGCTGTCCCTTTTCCGCAATCGCAGTGGATGCGAGAAAATCCTCGCCTTAGAGAAAACCATCTTCCTTATATTCTAGGGTCTTTGTCTCTTGGTATGGATTCGGCGTTGTGTCCGAATCATTAAATAGCCGTAGATCGGCCTTTGTGATCGAATATGCGTTTCATGGCCTCCAGCGCCAAATAATATGAACTCGCTCCGAATCCGGATATTTGCCCAACGCAAACCGCTGCAGTAATAGATTTCTTCCGAAACTCGTCGCGAGCGTGAATGTTGGAGAGATGTACCTCTATGGCGGGGACTCCCGAAGCAGCTATCGCGTCGCGCAGGGAAACGCTTGTGTGAGTAAAGCCTCCCGGATTTATGATTATCCCGCTTGCCCACCCCATTCTACTGTGTATCTCGTCTATGAGCGCCCCCTCGTGATTGGACTGGAAGCATTGGATTTCAAATCCAAGGTTCAATGCTTTTCGTATCAGTTCCGAATTAATTTCGTCCAGCGTCGTCTTTCCGTAAATTTCCGGTTCTCTCTTCCCGAGAAGATTAAGATTCGGACCGTGCAGCACAAGAATTCTCATAATCGTTTACCCGTCCGCTTTGTCGCTGGGATCTGAATTGATCTTCGGGGCAGATTATCCGATTTTACTTATGGCTGCCAACAATTTGATTCAATTAGTTAGCGATGTTTCAGTTATTTCTTAGTCTTCAATTTTTCCTTTGGTCTTGCATATAGGCAATTCTCGGGTCACTTCATGCACGTAACCGCAGAGAACGTCCAGATATTCATCTACAGTCTTATTCACTGTTTCCTGACTATGGGCGTTTCCCCGCAGATCGGCTCCAAAGGATCGTAATCCCGCAAGCAAAGCGGAAAGCTGATTTCGAACGTGATGAGAATTGTAGCCTTCACATTCAGTGACCGGACGCTCTTGTCTTGAACGGTGGATCACGCCCGGACATCCCGGAACCTGTTTTGCCAGAGCCGACCGGACCAGTTCCGAAAGGGCCAGGGCCTCGTAAGGTTTGCGAAGGAAACCGAAAATATCCTGCCTCAATTCATGGGAAGGCGTTTCGCCGCTGATCAATATTGCAGAGATTCCAGGAAACCGGTCGAGAATGTCCTTTGCCAGCTCAAACCCATTACCATCTGAAAGGTTCAAATCCATTATTATGACCGAAAAGAAATTCTCTTCCGTTCGCTTCCAGGCATCTGTACAAGTGGCAGCAGTCGAGACCGTCACGCCTTCGATATCTCGCTCAAGATTCCGTGCCGTAAAATAGGCCAGCGTAGTATTGTCATCGACAATCAAAATCTTTTGCATGTGGTGTCCTTACCCCTTCTGGCGGGCCAGCCGGTCCCGGAAAACATCACGACGGTTCGGCATGCAAAACTCTTTCGGGCAGAGAAATTGGACCTGGGCTCTGTTGTAATACCCTGTGTTTCTTGAAAACTCCCGCGGGCGAGTCGGGATTTTCATCAGCCATCGCATTTATTTGCCGCGATAAATTTGTTTAGCGCCAATGGCGGTATCGGAACGAGATCGTGTTAGAAACTTACATCAAGCATTTTTTGTGCCAGGTCTGCAGGAAAATGCTACGACAATCAATACAGTGACTTACGTCTGCCGGTACGCTCACCATTAAGGCGACAAAGAACGAATCTGCGGGAAAATCACTCGTATCACAATCATGAATATGAAAAAACAGCAATTTACCTCATTTTGGAGTGAGTGACATTCACGCGTGTTCACGTTTATGTCGGGCAATTATTCCTCGTCATCAGAAAAGCCAATGGCTTTCATTTGGTGGGCAAAGGCATGACGGGTAATTCCCAGAAGTCGAGCAGCGCCTTGCTTGCTGCCGCGGGAACGTCTCAGCGCCTCCACTACAAGAGACCTCTTGACCTCCCGAGTCACGTCGTGAAAGTTGCCATTTACCGGAAATCTAACAACATAGCTCCAGTCTTCCTGATGACTGTCCACGTGTACAGAACTCAGATTGATCTTGCCTGAATCAGAAAGCATCAGGCTCCGTTCCAGAACGTTTCGCAACTCTCTGACGTTTCCCGGCCAGCTATACTCAGCCAGCTTTGCCAGAGTTTGTGCATCTGCTTCTATCGGCCTGAGTAGACCCATTTCATCGCCGAGCTGAGAGGACATCTCTTGCACCAATAATGGCAGATCCTCTATTCTACGCCTTAGCGGCGGTATGTGAATAGAAAGCACATTCAATCGGTAGTACAAGTCGCTGCGAAACGCGCCCCGAGCGACTTCCTTGTCCAGCTCTTTGTTTGTGGCAGCAATTAATCTGGCATTTACAGCGATCTGAGCCTCTCCTCCCACCCGCGTGAATGATCTGGTGTCCAAGAAGGTCAACAGCTTCGCTTGCATGGGCATGCTGAGCTCACCAATTTCATTTAGAAGAAGCGTTCCGCCCTCGGCCAGCTCGAGCAATCCTCGTTTGCGACCTCTGGCCCCAGTGAACGCTCCCGGCTCATGGCCGAAAAGCTCCGATTCAGCAAGCTCTGGCGCCACTGCAGCGCAGTTTATGGCAAAAAAAGGTCCATTGGCCCGGCGGGATCGATCGTGAATGTAACGGGCCAGAAAGTCTTTTCCACTCCCACTTTCACCCAGCATCAAGACTATGCTGTCGCTAGCCGCTGCATGGCGCGCCTCAGTCAGTGTATTCTTCATGACTTCGGACGGGTATTCAGTAACGGAAGGTTGGTCGACTTTGGCAGCGTTCCGACGGAAAACCTGGCGGCCGGCTTTTCGAAGAACCTTTATTTCCTCGTCTCTGAGCCTGTCATGCATCGCGTTGCGAACAGCCAAAAGAAGTTCGTCCGGCTCGAATGGTTTCGTAAGGTATTCTCTCGCTCCTCTCCTAGTGGCCTCCACTGCAGACCGGATGGAACCGAAGGCAGTGATGATTATGTATCCGGCACTAGGATGCCGTTCAACCAGCTCCGTAAGCAGCTTGTTGCCATCAATGTCGGGTAGTTTGAGATCCACGAGAACCACATCCGGAAAGAATGTCCCGATTGCGGTTCGAGCGGCTTCGCCGTCGTGTATCCTATCACCTGATAGCCCTCACCCCTCAACAAGTGCTCCAGGTGTCGAACCAGCTGAACCTCGTCGTCAACAATGAGAACCGTTCCTGGCATCTCGGCTATTCCTTTCCGGGTGGTCGTTCACACCTGGAAAAATACACGGCCAGATTAGCAGATCGAAAAGAAGGGCACCCTGAACATTGCTGAAGCCAGAACCCTGTCTGCGCCCTGTGGTCTCCCCCTTTGATTGCCCAACAAAACTGAATAGTTCCAGATTTTTTCACTTCACAAACGTCACAAGATTTCCGGCACGCAGGCTCCCCGCACTGCTCACTTCTTGCCGCTTCCCAGCAAGGTACCGGTGAACCGACAGGAAGGAGTATTTCAAATGCAGACCCTCCAGTTGGTAATGATACCAAAGAAATCACGCCCCCTTGAAGCTCAATAATCTCTTGCGCAACTGAAAGCCCCAAACCCGTTCCAGAAGTCTTTGTGGTCACGAAAGGTTTGAAAATAGAAGTTTGTGATAGATCCGCAGGCAATCCGCGGCCGCTGTCTTCACCATATATTCCGACAACCCGTCCGAAAAAACCTGGGAGTTTGGCTGCTGTTTCGTTCTGACCCAGTTCTCGCCACCCGATTCTTACCGAGTCCCCGAACTTACAGGCTTCGAGTGAATTCTGGACCAGATTCTTTAGAGCTCTTGACATAGCTTGCTCATGCACCAGCAACTCCGCTTTCTCTGGGCCGCGGAGAAGCTCCAAAGAAACCCCTTTGCTAGCAGCGGTGGATTTCAGGTCATCAATAGATGTTTCCAATAATGGACCTACACCAACCCTCTTGACGCCAACCGATCCTGAGTGTGATGAATCAACAAACCTGTTCAGAATTCTGACTACAGACCGCGCTGCGTCCAGCACTAAACCCAAACTCGCTGAATCTTCTTCGGAAAATGATGGTGAGCCTTGCAAGGACTGAATGCCTGCGAAAATTACTGCCAAGGGGTCGCGCATCTCATGATTCAAACGCGTCGACATTCTTCCCGCTGCCCTGAGCTGCTGGGCCCTTGTAGATCGCTCCTCATTTTCCACCAGTCTGGTAACGTCCCAAAGGATACAAGCGTGTATTGGCCTCCATTTATTGCTTCTGAAGTAAATTGAATTATTCTTTGCCGGCCATCTCCTGCAACAGTAGAGAAGCGCTCTCTGTCTTCGGGCGTTGCAGGGGCAAGCAGCAGGCCACAGTATTGAGTGACTTCGGGGAGTTTTTTCCCTATACAATCCCCAACAATTGAGAGCACCCTCTTCGCTGTTTCATTGACCTGGACAATCCGCCGGTTGCGGTCTACTACGATCATTCCTGTGGACGTCCCCTCGCCTAGAAGAAAACATGGTTCTTGTCGAGCTGCGGCGGGTGCGGTCTTCACCACTCTGATACTCCTTTCCTTTATTTTACCTAGTTGACTGTGCGGGATCACTGCTGAGTTTTCAATGAGCTTAGTAGTTCTATATGCGCTTTGTCTGTGAAGTCAACTCAAATAGGGTCGTCGCATTACGCAAACCTGGTTGCTGAAACTCTTGGGGGGATTTCCGTTGGTGTTGGTGGGAAGCAAAAAAAACCCGGCATCACGCCGGGCCAAACAGGGTATGGTTTTTAATTTCGTTGAGACTTTTGTCTCATAAAGCAAGCAGTTTGTCAATAGTTTATTATTTTTTACATTATATTTTTAGTACATCGTCTTGTATTTATACCTCATATATACATGAGAACATATTAGATTGCCGCATCTACTCCCCTGAGGAGAGGGAGTGAACCGGAAAAGATCCTATAATCTTAACAAGGGTTTGCCTGGTAGACATTTCCTCGAGGCATGAAGAGACATTCGGATCATCTCTGTGGCCCTCAAGATCGACAAAGAAGGCGTATTTCCATGGCATCGAGCCGTTTTTGTCTGGTCTTGATTCGATACGGGTAAGGTTGATTTTTGCGCTTGCGAATTTCTGAAGAATTTTGAACAAGGCACCGGGCCTGTCTTCTGTCCAGAATACTATGGCGGTCCTATCTCTCCCTGTGGGCCGTGGTTTTTCCCTTCCCAGCACTAGAAAGCGAGTCAGGTTTTCGGCCCTATCTTGAATACCACGCCTCAGGATCTGTAGACCCAATTCAGCCGCAAGCCTTTCATTGGCAATAGCTGCCACGCCGAGGTCTTCTCGGGCGATTTGCGCTGCCCGCGCTGTGCTGGGGACTTCCTGTACCGGAATCCCTGGGAAGTTTTGCGCAAGCCACTGCCTGCATTGCGCGAGCGCCTGCCAATGCGACATTACTACCCTGACATCCTCAATCTTCCCGCTGGAGTTCATGAGAGCATGACTAATGCGGACTGAGACTTCTCCGCACGCGGCCACACGTGAAGTCATCAGAAGGTCCAACGTTTCACGCACTGATCCTTCGATACTGTTCTCCACCGGAACAACACCGAAGGTTGCTCCACCTTGATCAACTTCATCGAAGATCTCTGACACACTGCTGCAAGGGAGGTGCGACGCGGAGTGACCGAAGCGTTCGATGGCTGCCTCGTGCGCGTATGTGCCGGCAGGTCCTAGGAAAGCCACTTTCACGGGCACCTGCAGAAGGCGAGACCCAGAAAAAATTTCTCTGTATAGGGCCCGGAGCGTCACTTCCTGGAGCGGGCCCGTATTGGATGCCACGAGTCGATTGATTACCTGCTGTTCCCTTTCAGAATCGAGCACCTCTTTGCTTTGTGAGTTCTTCAAGTGCCCTATTTCAACAGATAAAGACATCCTTCGGTTCAAAAGTTCCAACAGCTCACGATCTATATCGTCTATTTGTGCCCTCAACACTTTAATATCGCTATTATTCATGGCGCCTTCTTCGTTCGAAATTTGGGTGCAGCGGATTGGTTGGCTGCCATTACAATGAAATTGACTTAAGCCATCTTCCCCTGATGCTGTCCTCTGGCCGTCATTCCAGCCGATGTCCGAATCCAGGGTTCACTGTTTTCTCGGCCAGCCGCTTGCCGGGGTGCAGTGGCCTGAGGCCGCTGACCTTAATTCAACAGTATTGCCGGGCCCCGCCCTTCGATTATTCACTTTGACAAAGAGAAATTCAAGGTTCCGGTGACTGAACGCTGTAATATCTTGTATATACAAGTTATTTTGTGAAAGGGCTTGACATGGTTGATAGGAAGCGCGATATTGCGCTCACGAGGATAGTTTTTAACTATGCATATAAGTCTGCAGTCAACCGTCTCTAGCTTCTATTTTTGGTGGTATTATTATACCCCCCCTGAGGTTAGCGCGCGCTCCGACTGACAGAATTATTAAAAAGTCAAAATACTGAAGAAAGATGCGGAGCAAGCGCTCCGCATCTTTTTTTTTGAGGAGAAGCTGAAATGGTGATCGTCATGAAAAAAGAGGCGAAGGAGAATCAAGTGTCGAAGGTACTCAATAAAATTGAGTCCCTGGGACTAAAATCGCACCTTTCCAGAGGAAAAATCCGAACCATCGTCGGTGTCGTGGGTGACAATACTGCCGTGGACACCAGTAGTCTCGAATCCCTGGAAGGCGTAGAACGAGTCGTTCCTCTCTTGGGACCTTTCAAACTTGCCAGTCGTGACTTCAAAAAGGAAGACACGATGTTTTCCATCGACGGCTCTCACATCGGCGGCAAGAAGATTATCGTCATGGCCGGTCCTTGCGCTGTAGAAAGCAAAGAACAGATCATTGAGTCGGCCTTGGCAGTCAAGAAGGCTGGAGCAGTTGCGCTGCGGGGAGGCGCGTTCAAACCTAGAACCTCACCGTACAGTTTCCAGGGAATGGGCGAAGAAGGATTGAAGCTCCTGGCGGAAGCGCGAGATATGGCCGGACTGGCCGTAGTCACCGAAGTGACGACTCCTGAGCAGGTACCTTTGGTGGCGCAATACGCTGATGTGCTTCAAGTGGGTGCGAGGAACATGCAGAATTTCGCACTCCTCAATGCTGTAGGAGAAGCCCACAAACCAGTGCTGCTGAAACGCGGACTCATGAGCACTATCGAAGAATTCCTCAACGCTGCGGAATATATCCTGAGCCATAATAATCCCCGTGTAATTCTTTGCGAGCGCGGTATTCGAACCTTTGAAACTTACACCCGCAATACTCTGGATATAAATGCGATACCCGTACTGAAATCGCTGAGTCACCTTCCTGTAATAGTAGACCCGAGCCACGGGACCGGCAAACGCGAGTATGTGGCTGCCGTAAGCCGTGCAGCAATCGCGGCTGGGGCTGACGGTCTTATCATCGAAGTTCATCCCGATCCTGAAGCCGCACTTTCCGACGGTGCTCAGAGCCTCCGCCCCCATGAGTTCGAGCAGCTTATGAATGAATTGAGACCTGTGGCTGAAGCCGTAGGCAGAACGCTCTGATAAAAGCGCTGGGGAAGGATTGGAATTGACTCTTTCGGATTCGGTAGTTGCAATCGTAGGCATGGGCCTTATGGGCGGCAGTCTGGGCAAGTCGCTTGTTCAAGCCGGGGCATGCAAGGAAGTCCGAGGTCTTGTGAGGCGAGCAGAAGCAGCTGAAGACGCTGTGGGTTGCAGGGCCGCGGATATAGCTGATACCGATCCGGCGCGCGTGCTCAAAGGGGCCGGCGTGGTTGTTATTTCCACTCCAGTGATGACAATAGAACGCCAAATTTCGAGTCTTCATCAGTTTATGGATACCGGGACTGTACTCACGGACATGGGAAGCGTAAAAGGAAGTATTGTCAGTGCTATGGAGAGTTTGCCTCGCGGGATTCGGCCCGTCGGCGGGCATCCTATGTGCGGAAAAGAAATTTCCGGCCTTGATGCTGCGGACTCGGGGCTGTTTAGAGACAAGGTATGGGCGATAGTGCCTTTGCGAAGAAGCGATCCTGAAGCGGTTCGTCTGGTCGAAGAGATCATCGAGGCAGTTGGCGCTCGAAAGATAATCATGGACGCAAAAATTCATGACAACGCCGCTGCTTGCATAAGCCACCTCCCCTATATGCTTGCAGCCACATTAGTAGCAGTGGCAGACGAAAATGCGAAGGAGTGCCCTGACGTCTGGCGGCTGGCTTCCAGTGGCTTCAGGGACACGTCCAGGGTTGCGGCTGGAAATATTGAGATGATGATGGACATACTTTTCGCGAATAGACAAAATGTCCTGCGGATGCTTGGTCTGGCAGGGCGGCAAATTGATGACTTTATCCGGCTTCTAGAAACTGGAGATGAAGAGATCTTGAAACAAAAGCTGTCCGGAATTCAGAAGACACGAAAGATTTATCAGAACCTCGGCGCTTCCAGCGGTAACCCAAATGAGTGAAAACGAATTCTTTAGAATCCGACCGGCGCGGCAATTGAGTGGCACGGTTTTTTTGCCGGGAGACAAATCTCTTTCCCACAGGGCTTTGCTGCTCGCAGCGCTGGCGGACGGGACTTCTAGGGTCCGCAATTGTCTTTCAGCCAGTGTTTCGGAGGCAATGATCGACTGTCTCAGGGATCTGGGTACCATAATCGTTGGAGAAAAAAGTGGCAGTACCAGCGGAGCAGCAAATCTGCTGATTACGGGAAAAGGATTAGACGGTTTGACCCAACCCGCTGGGCCTCTTTACTGTAGGGGTTCGGCTACGACTATGCGGTTGTTGGCGGGTATCCTGGCGGCCCAACCATTTGTGTCTACTATTGATGGAAATGACAGGCTGCGTATGAGGCCCATGGGTAGACTCGTGGAGCCACTCCGGAAAAAAGGAGCTGCCATAGAGTCTCATAATGGAAATGCACCTTTGACCTTCCATCCCTCCAGCCTGATTCCATCAGAGCATGTCTTGGCAGTTGCCAGCGCGCAGGTCAAATCCGCGTTGCTGTTAGCTGGGCTTTTTACCGATGGGCCAACCACAGTGATCGAGCCTCATAAGAGTCGTGATCACACGGAGCGCATGCTCCGACGCCTCGGGGTAAATGTTCTGGAACAGGAAGACTCTGAAGGCCGCCATGTAGCAACGATTTCCCAAGGGGTGAGCGGTATTCCGCCACTGGATTTGGACCTCCCCTCAGATCCTTCTTCTGCCGCTTTCTTGGTCGTCGCGGGGCTGATAGTACCTGAGGCTGAATTACATATTCCACGCGTGTGCCTCAACCCTGGACGAGCAGGTCTTTTCGAAGTACTAAAGTCGATGTCCGCAGGACTTGATGTGGATTCGCCGACTGAATCCGATGGGGAGCCAAGAGGAGATCTCACGGTTCGATCATGCAGACTCACAGGAACGGAAGTATTGGGGTCGGTTGTTACCAGAATGATTGATGAATTCCCCATCTTTGCGGTCGCCGCCACTCAGGCCCACGGCCTTACAGTTGTCTCAGACGCTCAAGAACTCCGCCTGAAAGAGAGTGATAGAATCACGGCACTCGCTGAAGAACTTAACAAGATGGGTGCCGGTATTGAGACCAGAAACGACGGATTCATCATTCGGGGGCCTGTGAAACTGAAAGGCGCTGCCGTAGATGCTCGAGGAGATCACAGGCTTGCGATGAGTCTCGCAGTGGCCGGACTAGTGGCGGATGTCGAAACAGTCATTCGCGGATGGAAGATTCTGGGGGACTCATTTCCTGATTTTCCTCAGACACTGAGGGGACTCGGAGCGGACGTGCAGTGGTAGACGGCTCCACAAAACTCGTGGGAATAATAGGAAATCCTGTGGGTCACAGCCTGAGTCCGGCCATGCATAACGCGGCTTTTCAGGCGCTAGGCATGAATTGCGTTTATGTTCCACTCGCCGTTCAGCCACGCAGGGTTGGTGATGCTCTCAATGGACTGATTGCTTTGGGCTTTCTTGGTGCAAACGTCACGGTCCCTTACAAAGAATCCGTAATTCCTTTTGTTGATAAGCTTTCGTCAGACGCATCCTGCATAGGCGCAGTCAATACACTTATGGTTAAAGAAAGCCAATTACTGGGATTCAACACTGATTGGATAGGCTTTCTCAATCACTTGTCCGAAATCGGTTTTGACGTCTCGCGAACCAGCGTTCTGGTCCTTGGTTCTGGAGGGTCGGCGCGGGCCGTGGTTTACGCCCTCTGCTCGGAAGGTTCCGATGTCACCATTTGCTCTCGAAACACCCTGACAGCTGAAGCCATAATCAGAGATATATCAGGTTCCTTCGCAAATTGTTTTATAAAGTCTGTGACTCTGGAAAAACTTGGTGACTCGGATTTGACTGTTGATATAGTAGTGAACACCACCCCTGTGGGGATGAGCCCGAACCCGGGGTCTTGCCCGTGGCCCGAAGGAATTCCGTTCCCCAAGTGCGGTCTTGCCTATGACCTCGTTTACGACCCGCAAAAAACCAGATTCATGGAAGCAGCAGGGAAAGCCGGAGCCATATCGTCTAACGGTCTCGGGATGCTTGTGCATCAGGCAGCTGCAGCGTTCAAGATCTGGACCGGGGTGGAACCACCTACAGAAATTATGAAAAAGGCTGTGAAACAATGTTGAAATTTCTCACCGCAGGGGAGTCCCACGGACCCGAGTTGACGGTCATCCTGGAGGGCCTGCCTGCGGGATTATCCTTAAACCAGCATGACGTAGACGCTGATCTGGCTCGTCGCCAACGAAGCGAGGGTTCCGGTGGTCGAATGACCATAGAACAGGACCAGGTCAGAATTACCGCGGGGGTGATGGCCGGTCTGACCACAGGTTCACCGATCTGCATGACGATTATAAACCGTGATTTCAAATCCTGGAGGGACAAACAGGTCCCTGCGATGACAGTGCCCAGACCTGGCCATGTTGATTTGAACGCAGCAGTGAAATACGGGTACAAAGACTTGAGGTTGGGGCTCGAACGAGCCTCCGCGCGGGAAACCGCTGCTAGAGTTGCAGCAGGCGCAGTCTGCAAGAAGTTCTTGAGCGCATTCAAGATCATCGTGGGTTCTTACGTGATCTCCATCGGCCCGATTGAAGCGATAGTGCCCGACAATGCAGACCATTTTGTTTTATTTTCAAAAGCAGAAGACAGCGCGGTGCGGTGCCCAGCTCCTGAAGCCTCCGCTCTGATGATTCAAGAGATAAAAGAAGCCGCGTCTCAAGGTGACACGCTCGGTGGAGTGCTCCAGTGCGTGGCCTTGAACGTGCCTACGGGCCTGGGCAGCCATGTTCACTGGGAACGCAGGCTGTCCGCTCGACTGATGTTCGCCATGGGCTCCATACCGGCCATAAAAGGTGTTGAAATAGGCGCAGCGTTTGCCAATCCGCGATCCCGCGGGACAACAGTCCATGATGAAATAGTGCAGGATTCGGGAAGCGTGCGTCTGAAACGCAGGACCAATCGCGCCGGTGGATTGGAAGGCGGAATAACGACAGGCGAACCCATAATAGTGAGCGCAGCGATGAAGCCTATCAGCACCACGCTCAAGGGCCTGGATTCTGTTGACCTTTCGTCAGGCGAAACGTCCCGAACTGTTTACGAGCGCAGCGACATCTGCGCTGTTCCACGGGCTGCTGTTGTTGCTGAAGCAATGATGGCCTATGTCTTGGCCGATGCGCTTGTAGAAAAGCTCGGGGGTGACAGCATGGTGGAAATAATCCCCAGGTTTGAAGCGCTGAGATCGGCACGCCTCGAAGATCTTCCCATGAATAATGTGCCGTGGAATTTCGGCTACGAGTAGGCAAGGCATTATGGTGGACGCTCGCAACATAATAATTACAGGATTCATGGGAACCGGAAAGACGGTTGTGGCCCAGGAACTGGCTCAACGCCTCGGCCGGGAGTTCGTAGACACAGACCAGTTGATTGAAAAACAGGTTGGTATCCCTATTTCAAAAATATTCACGGACTTCGGAGAGCCTCACTTTCGGCGACTCGAAAAAGAAGTTTGCAGGGAGCTGGCGCAGGCCGGTGGCCTTGTGGTGTCCACTGGCGGGGGAATGCTGCTGGACTCAGAGAACCTCAAGCTTTTGACCGCGTCCGGAATAGTAATCTGCCTCAAGTGTTCGCCTGACAAGATTCTCAGTCGCGTTGGGAAAACTGGAGATAGGCCTTTGTTGCATTGCGCAGATCCAGGCGGACGAATAGACACCCTGCTTCGCGAGAGAGAACCCGTTTATTCGTCTTTGCCGTTTCACGTAAACACCACAGCTCTGGCTGTCGAAGATGTGATCGAGATCATTGCCAAAATCAACAGCAGCGTGGATGAGTCCACGCTATTTATTGCCGTAACCTCTCCCGGAGCTGGAGCATATACGATAGTCGTTGGTCCGGGTCTTCTAAAAGACATCGGACAAATGTTGCGTGAGAGGCGTTTGTCCTCAACTATCGCGGTGGTTACAGACGAGACTGTTGCAGCGCTTTATCTGGATTCCGTATTGACATCGCTGCAAGCTGCGGGATTCAGATCCTTTTCTTGCGTGATTCCAGCCGGCGAAGTCAGTAAGAACTTGTCGCAGGTGGAACAGCTTTACGGTCGGTTCCTCAAGCACGGTCTGGATAGGCGTAGTGCGGTCCTGGCGCTTGGGGGTGGGGTGGTTGGAGATCTGGCCGGGTTCGCTGCAGCCACATACATGCGTGGAGTGCAATTAATCCAGTGCCCCACTACATTGCTGGCGATGGTTGATTCAAGTGTGGGCGGCAAGACGGGCGTGGATCTTCCACAGGGGAAAAATCTTGTGGGCGCTTTCAAACAGCCGCTGCTGGTAGCTGCGGACACGAATTGTTTGAAGAGCCTCCCGCAAACAGAAATACGCATGGGAATGGCGGAATTGATCAAGCATGCAATAATTGATGACCCGCTGCTCTTCGAAACGCTGGAGCAGTCCAGATCACCAGCACTGGATGCCAGCCAGGTTGCGCGGTCAGTTGACGTAAAAGTCAGAGTTGTTGAAAAAGACCCTTTTGAATCGGGTCTGCGAGAGATCCTAAACCTGGGGCACACCGTAGGACATGCTGTTGAAAAGCTCAGCGACTATTCTCTGGCCCATGGCGACGCGGTGGCGATCGGCCTGGCGGCAGCTGGGCGCATCTCCCATGGAATTGGATTCTGCAGAGCGCTTATTCCCCAAAGAATAGAGAATCTTCTCGTTCGAGCGGGACTTCCGGTGCGCCACGACATGGACCCTGACAGACTCGTTGAAATCATGGCTTCAGACAAGAAGACAATAGAAGGTTGTATCCGATTCGTGCTTGTGAAGGACCTGGGAAGTGTTGTGAACGGCTGTGAGGTATCTGATGAATTGGTGAAGAATGTGCTCAAAGAAATGCGCACAGTCTAGAATTGAAAACCCCGCTTTCTCAAGCGGGGTGGACATCTCGGTAAATCAACTTTTCGGGAGTTTTGGCTTAATGATATCCCATCGCGCAAAACGGAGAGGCTGTCATGGCTTGCGTGTGACATAGCATGTTGCGTTTTCCCCGTTCATGTAATTCAACCCATGCCTGCCATTCATCGTGGGGCCATATTTCTACCCTCGGACGATTCACTTCTTCTTCAATTCTACTGTCGTTGGTCTCAGTAAGAAATTTCATCTCATCCGAGTTCGTGAAATCCTGTTCGTAGTCATCTCCTCCGTTCATAGCTATTGCCTCCAGGCTTGCGGGAAATTCATTATCCTATACTTAATTAATCATCTAAGCTAAACAGTCAAGAAAAGCCCCACAAGATGCCAAAATTAATGAACTTGTATCAAGCTACCACCTTAATGTCTTCAGGATGAACGGTAAGAGACCGCCCAAAAAGACCCACGTTCCGACAGCTGCTGCGAACGGCACAAGTGCCTTCTTTCGAGCTCCATCACTTAATGCGAGTTCTTCAACTTGTATTGTTCCTGCGGCCAGGTCCAGGAAACTTCTCTTGTCGGGCCGTCTTCGCACATATAACGAGGCAGCAGCCCAGCTCAAAGCCGCGCAAACTACCGTAACAATGTTCGTCGCCCAATGACTCTGAAAACGCTCAAACGCGTATCCGATCCAGAGGACTATCATCCCGGGGAGAAAAGTGAGCATCATTATTGCGGCAAACCGAAACAAGAGAGAAAGGTAAAGACCTCCTCCCTGCGCTTCCGGCGTGTACAATAGATGTATTTCAAATTCCTTTTGCGCCCAAGACCTCCCGCCGTTGAACCAGGGAATTACCATGCAGAGGCCGATCACAATCAAGGCTGTGGTAAACGTGGGAAAGGCATCAAATGCAGAGGCTAGGAACCTCTTGCTCATGTATTCAGCCACAGAGTCAAGCGGCGCAAAGACTAATATGAAGATCAGCGTCAGGCAGGCATAGGCTCCCAAGAACATGGAAAAAGTATAGATCGAGGCAAGAAGCCTTCGTTCCCAGCTCGCCGGTATGTTGTCCCGATAACAATCATTCTCGGAACCCTCTTCCGATCTTTGCGAATCGCGGGTGGCAGCCAATTCCTTCTTCACCAACAAGCCGCAGCGAGGACAATCACCGCGTACAAGAAGAACATCATCGTCGCTTTCGGCCTTGTACCCGCATCTGGGGCAGGTGTTTTCGTCTTGAAGATGTCGCTGTGCTATGGATTGCTGTTCTGTCTCTGATACTGGAAGATCCGAAGCAGTTTCGACTGGCCTTTCCGGTTCACCTTCGGTTTTTTGAAATGGCAGCTCTGAAGATTTAGTGGTTTCAGCCGCGGATTGTCGAGCGTGGGACGTTGGCAGATCGGGTTTTCTCTTCGATTCCGGTATTTGTTCAGGAACAACTTTGGCTGATGCTCCAGCAGCCTGTATCAGCCTCACGTACTTCTCGGCTGTAGCGAGGTCCAGGTCTTTTCTGATGACTTTGGGGCCCACTGAAAGCAATTTTTCTATTATGACCTCATCCCGCTTGAACAAAACCGCCAACTTCCTCACTACCTCTGATTGGTCCAGTCCATTCTGGATTTGAGGCTCTAGGATTATGTTATATGAGCGATCCTTCATGCTTGAATTGCCTGATCTAATCCGTGGGACCGGGTGCGAAATCGTCGACGATTGATGGCCTATTGCTGTAAATACTCCGCGTCGGGAAAAATAACCTCATGAAAGACAAAATCCGAGGATTTCTCAGCGGCTATTTCCGTTTCCAGACACACTCATATTACCACGGACTTCCGGATATTCCAGGTACGTGAACTTGTGATGGCGTGGAGGACGCCAGATCCATCGCTCTGTTGAGATCGTCTACCGCTTCCTTAATCTTACCCAGATTGGCCAGAGCTATGCCTCGATTATTGTGCGCGGCTGAATCGTTCGGTCTCAATCGGATTGCAGTGTCATAATCCTGGACTGCGCTGGCGTGCTCACTCATGGAGGATAGTATGTCACCTCTGAGCTTATAAAGACTCGGATCATTGGGATTGCGCCTTATCGCCTGTGTTAAATCCTCGAGCGCTGCTGCAGTCTGCCCGTGATTGAACAAAGCCTTGGCCCTCAGCGCAAATGCCTGAATATTTTCCGGCTCCAATTCTAATGTTTTGAAAAAACTCTTGATCGCATCCTGGAAATTGCCGGTTCGACTCAGGGAAACTCCTTTCCTGAGGTGATACGTTGCCTTGTCTGGTTCCATGGATACTGCCTTGTCAAAATCTTGAAGCGCCAAGGCATCTTGACCAGACGCACTGTAAGCGAGGCCTCTAAAATAGAACAATGCTGCCTGACCATTAGACTCTATCAGCCCGGAGAAAATTCTTGCAGCCTCATCGGTTCGCCCTGCTTCAAGTGCTGCCTTGCCTCTCTCGAACACGGCTTGGGGATCTTCTGTGCATCTTGCGGCATCAGGAATAAGCATCAGAGCTGACAATAAGAGAGCGGCAATGAACCGATTCCGCATACGGTTTCCTTTCCGACGATTTTTGATTTCGGGCATTATAGGGCGTGAGTCTTCAAGAATCAAATCCGTGATTTGGGTCGCGAGGGACTGAGGGGGGGAATGCTAGGGGCAGCCTCTCCACACTGGCGGTTAATTAAGCGGTTACGCAAAAATCATCACCCAATTGGGACGGCATAAAGACGAATTATCGCTGCTAGTCCTCGTCGAGCCACGCCTCAGCCTGCGCCTGGTCGAAAAACGACTTTACGGGAAAACCGGTCTGCTCGGTCAACTGGTCCATCTGGAACTTGAGGAAGGTCTCTCGTTCGTACAACCTTGCGGCCTTACGAAGCCCTGCTTTCATTGCTAATTTTTGAGCGTCACCAATATGGTCAGTGAGCAGGATTCCGGTACTCTGTCTCCAATCGATAAGCTCTGTAAAGCCCGGTTTGCATAGCTTGATGGCGGCGGCAAGCCCCTCAAGCCAGCCAGAAATCTCTTTAGGACTAGTCCAGGAACCGCGCATGGCAAAATGGATACGATTCTTACCCTGGTCCACTGCTATTGTATAATAATCGGTCGATACTACTGTATTCATGGTCTCCTCCACGATTTTTTTGATCGTGTATTTAGTCTCCCTCCGTTGATACGCTTGCGGAATCGGGCGAGAGTGGATGCCCCAAATTATTCGTATTTCTTACACGCCTTCATGCACTTGAAGAACATTAGAGCATTCTTCCGATGTGATTGAGCGCACATTCCCTTACAGGCTTCCTTTTTGACTTTTTCTGCATCATTTTGTGCATCTTTTAGTGCTTTTAGGGCATTTTCTCTTTCGACCCGAGCTTCCCATTCATGTCTTTCTTTGATCCGTGCTTCAGCCTCTTGTCCCAACCTCTCGGCTCTATCTGCTTTCTTCAGGTCGTTTCCGCGGGCCCGCTCTTGTTCGAACTCCAAGGCAGCCTTGTAGTGCTTTGCTGCTAAAGCCTTTACCGCATCTTTGTTCTTGACTTCAGGCATTTTTGAAAACCAATCACGGAAATAGTCATTGGTGATTTTTACCGCCCTGTGGGTACTATCGTCAGTTTCGTTTCCAGTGCCTGAATGCACGCCAGTCGCTATCGCGAAGTATTTTTTTACTTTTGCACGAATTGTCTCTTCTTGTCTATGTCCACCGAAGTACCCGTTTTCTCTTTCGTGCTTAAGGAGTTTAGAGGTCAGGTCTTCCACAGAGGGCTGATGTTGTTTCAGGAATACCATTCCATGGGTTTGGTAATCGGACAGTGGGTATTTTTCCGACCTTTCGTAGTTTAGCGTCTGAGCTATGCAACTAACCGGAATAATCGCTGATAACATGAAAGCAATGACGACGACAATATGGCCCTGCGCCCTCATAACGTTCCCCCTTTCATCATAGTAGATTACACAGAAAGAAATCTAGTCCTATGGCTCAATTTTAGAACGCGGCGAGTCATGAGTCCACTACTTTTTTGTTAAAAGTTCTTACAATTCAATGACTAGCGGCGACAAGTTTCTTTTTATGGGTTACCCTATTCCTTTCGCTTAAGTGTCCTCGCTTCGTAGACGCTGGGGAATAAAGGGTAACTTTCCTACCCTTTTATAAAAAGAGAAATGCCTCTCTTTTTCTCAGATGACTGAATGGTTCCACCAAAACGCATGTTCAACTTGACTCAATAGCGCGCCCAGTGTTAAAAAATTCTGTTATCTGTTCGCTTCCATCCGTTTTTGATGGGAGAACGTTCCTAAGAGGCTTTTACATGCTTACATTTCAAGAGCTGATACTATCGCTGGAGAAGTTCTGGTCCAACAGGGGATGTGTCATTCAGCAGCCCTATGATACGGAAAAGGGAGCGGGAACTATGAATCCTGCCACTTTTTTGCGGGTGCTGGGGCCTGAACCCTGGAACGTGGCTTATGTGGAGCCCTCACGCAGGCCCACTGACGGTCGATACGGGGAAAACCCCAATAGATTGCAGCACTATTACCAGTATCAGGTAATCCTCAAGCCATCTCCTCTCGAAATCCAGGACATCTACATCGAATCGCTTGCAGCATTCGGAATAGATCCTTTGGACCATGATATCCGATTTGTGGAAGACGATTGGGAATCACCTACGCTCGGGGCCTGGGGAGTCGGTTGGGAAGTGTGGCTGGATGGTATGGAAATTACACAGTTCACATATTTCCAGCAAGCTGGAGGGATCGACCTCAAGCCGGTATCAGTGGAACTCACCTATGGTATTGAAAGAATTTGCATGTATCTCCAAGGCGTTGAGAGCGTATACGACCTGAAATGGACCAGAGATGTAACTTACGGCGATATTCATCATCGTTCCGAAGTAGAAGGCTCCACCTACAATTTCGACAGAGCCGACACTGAGATGTTATTCAAATTGTTCGACCTGTACGAGGCTGAGTCCAATAACCTCCTGGATTCCGAAGAACCTCTGGTGTTGCCAGGCTATGATTACTGCCTCAAATGTTCCCACACATTCAATATCCTGGACGCTAGAGGCGCAATCAGCGTAGCGGAACGCACGGCATACATTCATCGGGTTAGGAACCTCGCCCGAAAAGCTGCCGCCGCATATCTGGAACAGCGCGAGGCAATGGGTTTTCCACTCCTCGGTAAATTCAACGAAAGCGGGGCTCAATCATGAAGGGCGAGTTTCTACTGGAAATCGGGACCGAAGAGATTCCCGCGAGTTTCATTCCTTCTGCCACAGACTCATTCTGCGAGCTCTTCAACAAGACACTGGAGAACTCCCGGATTACATACGATGGCATAGAATGGTACGCCACTCCAAGGCGTCTGATATTTCGAGCCCTTAATTTGGCCCCTGTGCAGGCTTCAGTTGACGTGGAAAAAATCGGGCCTGCACGTTCTGCCGCATTCGACGAACACGGGAATCCAACCAAGGCTGCTATCGGATTCGCAAAGAGCCAGGGCGTGGAGGTCGCAGACCTTGTGGTAATCAAAACACCCAAAGGCGAGCAGGTTGCTATCCGAAAAACCGAAAAAGGCATTCCAACAAAGGATGTGCTAGCGGAAGTGCTTCCCGGCCTGTTGGAAAAAATCAGTTTTCCAAAAACCATGCGATGGATGGATTTGGACGCCCGCTTCGCGAGGCCTGTCCACTGGATTGTCGCCCTCTTGGATGGAGAAGTAATTCCATTCACGTTTGGAGCCATCGGAAGCGGTAACCTCACTCGCGGACACAGATTTACGCATCCAGGGAGTTTCCCTGTGTCGGGATTCGAGGAGCTCCGTAATTCTCTGGAATATCATGGCGTTTTCATAGACCCGAATGCAAGGCGCTCGGAAATAGATCGCCGCGTCAAAGAGCTCGCTGCATCTGCCGGCCTTAATGTGTTCGAAGAGCCTGATCTTTTGGACGAGGCAACCTATCTGGTGGAGAGTCCGTATCCAGTGATGGGCGAGTTTTCCGCGGATTTTCTCGAATTGCCTGCCTCAATCCTTATAACTTGTATGAAAAAACATCAGAGGTATTTCTCTGTTCAAGACAAAGCAGGACGGATCACCAATCGCTTTATCGCTGTAAATAATACTCCAGTGCGGAATCCCGAGTTCTCTGTTCGAGGCCATCAGAGAGTGCTCAAAGCCCGCCTGGAAGACGCGCGTTTCTATTTCAAGGAAGACCGCAAACTGCCGTTGTTCGACAGGCTGGAAGCTCTGAAAGGAGTGGTTTTCCATTCCAAACTGGGAACAGCATACGAAAAAGTGCAGCGATTCACAGCCATTGCAGTTATGCTGGCTGAACGGTTCGCACCCGACAAAGTGGAAGAGGTCAAAAGGGCTTCTCTGCTCTGCAAGTGCGACCTGGAAACAGGCATCGTGTACGAATTTCCCGAGCTTCAGGGAATTATCGGAAGCTATTATGCAAAAATGGACGGCGAAGCAGAAGAAGTCTCCACAGCCGTGCGCGAGCACTATCTACCGGGCTACGCAGGTGACAGCCTCCCCAATGGAATAATCGGAAACATGGTTTCCATCGCGGACAGGATCGATACTGTTGCGGGTTGCTTTTCTGTCGGCCTCATCCCCACCGGTGCAGCAGATCCATACGCTCTGCGGAGAAACGCCCTCGGAATAATTCAGATATTGATCGGAATGGACAAGCCTTTGAATCTGCTCTGGTTGATCAAGCAATCCGTTGACCTCATAGGCTCAAAGCGTACTCGTCAGGCAGCCGATGCTGAAGCGGATATCCTGGAGTTCTTCAGGACCAGGTTTGTCAATTTTCACACTTCAAGGGATTTTTCTCTGGACGTGGTTGAAGCCGCTGTTCGTGCTCGTTTCGATGATGTGGTTGATGCAAGGCGCAGAGTCGAGGCGCTAAACGATTGGAGGACCCGACCCGACTTCGAGGCAATAATCGTGGGCTTCAAACGCGTGATGAACATACTTAAGAACACCGAGCCTTCAACCTTTTCTCCGGATCTGTTTCAAGAGCAGGAGGAAAAACAGCTTTTCTCTGCGTTTCAGGACGTCAAAGGGAAGGCCGTGCCTCTCATTGAAGCCGGGGATTACGGCAAAGCCCTCGAGATCATCGCTGATCTCAAAACGCCCATTGACAACTTATTTGACAAGGTCATGGTAATGGTTGAAGACGAAAAGCTCAGGAACAACCGCCTGGGATTGCTCAGAGCAATAGCCGAGTTTTTTGGCAGGATAGCCGATTTCTCTTTCATTGGCTCGACGGCTCAAGGAAGGTAACCAAGGACACAAGAGGGGTCTTTTTACTTCAAATCTACTGAATGAGCAGACGCAAAGCTCGGTGCATGGACTCATTCAGTAAATAATCACAAAACAGTGGCTGTGGATAGAAGAGACAACTTAAGACTGAGTTAAATGGCATCAATAGAATTAACGAGAGTGGGGCTACATACAGGAATCAGGATTATATATTGGATATTGCCTAATTGGATTGTTGGAACGGTAACACCGAAGCGTGAGCGGCCGTCTGACGAAAGGAAGAAAAGATGTCCCTTGTAAGTTGGGTACCGTTACTAAGCGAATTTGACGTCGTTCAGGCAGAGGTGCTATTTCGTGGCAAACGTCTACCCCCGCCCGAACAGCCCGGTCGCATGGAGACCGATCAAAGAGAACAACCGGCTTTCGGGCTTGCTCTGAGCAGTCTAGCTCTTGCTGATGGAAAACTTAGCGCCGACATAGAATTCGAAAATGTCACTGAAGATTCTGTCTGCGAGTTGGCCATTGTTTACGATGCCAATGCCCGCCACTTTGTCACTGCCGGCCTTTGGGGCAGGCCTCAGGCAATGTCGGAATCCGAGAGTGGGGTGGGCAAAGTCCCCCCGGCGAAGGATGGTGGGACCATCGCATAGGTGGCGATCGGGCTAATCTCAAGCGTGGTCACGTGTACCGGGTTGAGGTCCACTTGAAGGGCGGTTTCGTGACGCTTCACATTGACGGGGTTCCCGTCGGAACTGCAGAGGTTACGTCACCGATGGGTCGAGTCCGCCAGGCTGGTTTTTTTTGCAAGGCTGACCACCTGATCACAGTACGGAACTTCACGGTCGAAGCCACTAAGCCGCAAGCATTTGTCGTAATGCAGTTTGGCGGGAGATATGACGAGGTATACGATGATGTTGTAAAAGAAGTCTGCAAATCCTATGAAATCAAGGTGCTGCGGGCGGATGAAGTGTCAGGTCCGGGTCTGATCATTGGCGACATAATTCGCGAAATCTTTACCTCGCAGCTCATCATTGCAGACATCACTCCGTCGAACCCCAATGTTTACTTTGAAGTGGGATACGCACTCGCACTCGGAAAACCGATGATCCTTCTCGCTCAGAAGGGCACGTCGCTGCCTTTCGACGTCGCTGGTTTTAGGGTGCTATTCTATGAAGACACGATCGGCGGAAAAAAGAAGCTGGAAGACGGATTGAAGAAGCATTTGGACGCCATTCTCATTGGGTGATTATTCGTTTCCAAAGTTCCTCCGGTACAGCGTCGAAGATAAGTCCATAAGTTAGCGCAGATGAACTCAAGACGAAATGGAAATTAACCTTATGCCTATATTATGTGCTTTCTTTGGAATCGTCATCAGAATGTTTTATGATGATCATAATCCGCCCCATATCCATGCGGAGTATCAAGGAAATAGGGCTCTTTTGGATTTTCGAGGAAACATTCTCAAGGGCGACCTGCAATCACGTACAGCTTTAAGGCTTGTCCGGGAATGGATAGACCTGCGGAATGCGGAACTCCAAGAGGACTGGGGATTGGCTAGGCAGGGCAAAGTAATTAAGAAGATTGATCCATTGCAGTGAGGTGTGCTGTGTGGGATATGAACGAAGTCACCAAAATTGAATACTGTGGCGAATACGTCTATCGAATCTCATTTGACGACGGCATTGAAGGGGAAATCGATTTTTCCGATTATCTGTCGCGAGGGCCTATTTTTGAAGCACTCAAGGACAAGCCTCTTTTCTCCAGAGCGACCATAGAAGGGGGGACCATCGGCTGGCCAAATGGCGCTGATGTGGCTCCTGAGACGCTCTACGAAAAAATAGTCCACTCCACCAAATCGCCGCGGTGAACGCCCAAAGAAATGACCGCACAAGACACACAGCGCTGAGTGCTGAGATTATTCCAAGAAAAAACAACTTACGCTAAGAGCCCGTTATCAAGCGGCACAGAAGGCTGTGTCCCTATGAGATGACGAGCCACACACAAGACCCTTCAATTACTCTCGATTTGAAACAACCCAGCGGCTGAATTCGTCATCCGGCCAACTGTGAATTGGGGGACAAACAGCAACATCCTCTGCGTGGGGATATATTATTTCGGGGACCATTGTCTCGAAGTCTCTGCTTTTCATGAGTCACCTTCCGCGCGAAATCTCGTATACTAAATGGATGCGCCTGGACAGAGTTTTGATTCGGATGATGCAGCTGATCGTAGGAAATGCCGCCTCACTGAGGCGCCCGGGTGTGACGCCGCGGGCAGTCGTCTTGATTAAGTCGAGGGCATTGAGCATAGGCGGTTAGCGGACTCGATCAATCTGAATCTGTCAAAGGTTTACCTTGAGGAAGGAGGCCAAATTCTGCCTAGATTGGCCCAATGCCAGCTTTCTTCTGATATTCTTCCGATGCACGAGCACAGTCTGGGGCGATATTTCCATCACTTTTGCTATTTGTTTGGAAGAAAGACCGGACCGAATCATCTCGCAGATCCTCATCTCTCTTGGGGTAAGTAAGTGTCCATCCTTTATGATGTTAAACCCGAAAGACGAGAACATATTGGTTAAATTGAATTCCAGCGATTTAATGAGAAAATTCACTGTCTCGGGCAGGTCTTGCAATTTCAATTGTTCCAAAATCGGGCGCACCGTGAGGTTCAAATTGTGAGATATCTTGGTCTCCACTTCCTTTTTCTGTTCTTCCACCCCTTCTATGATAATCTTTAGGGCCTCATTGGTTTTTTCAAGGCTTTCCGAATATCCCTTGAGTTGGCCCCGTGACTTTTCCAGATCCACGGTTCTTTCTGCTACTTTGGCCTCCAGAGAAGCAGAATACGCCTCAAGAGCCTCGTGACTAGCCCTTAAAGCGGCTTCAGCGGCTTTGATATCTGAAATGTCCTGCAAAGTGCCCACAATGCCTATTGTGGAGCCTTCCTCGTCCTTGAGCAATGATTTGTGCATGAGAGTCGGAAACAAGGTTCCGTCCTTGCGAACATGCCAGACTTCATCCTTGAATGTCCCATGCGCTAATACCTCCTTCATGGCTCTCTGCATGACCGGTATCTCTTCCTCAGAATGAAACTGTGCAATATCTTTGTGAAGCATGTCTTCAGGACTTAGGCCGTACATTTCCGCATAAGCCCTGTTGAGAAACATGATGTTTCTGTTAAGATCCAGGACGACTACTCCGTCCGCGCTTTGTTGCACAACTTCCGATAGTAACCTAACCTGGGCCTGGGCCCGTTTTCGTGCTGAAATGTCTCGAAACACCAGGACGATACCGATTATTGACTCTTCATGACTGCGAATCGGCGAACCCGCTGCCTCAAGATTCAACATTCGGCCATCTCTGGATGTTAGAGTAAGGTCCTCCAGGCACAGAGCCGATCCCTGTTCGCTAATGATCCGAGGTGCCAAGTCCCTGATCGATGATCCAGTCTTGTCATAAGTGACAGAAAAAACTTTCTCCAAGAGCTGTGCCTTTGCCTCACCACTTTTCCAGCCGGTCAGAGATTCAGCCACAGGGTTCATGAATTTTATGAATCCGAGCTGATCAGTGGCTATAAGCGCGTCAGCTACACTGTTAAGCGTCACGGAGAGCCATTCTTGACTTTCCTTCAGTTTGACATCGAATTCATGTTTAAACAGAGCCATTTCTATTGTGGAATGGAGTTCTCTGTCACGAAACGGCTTAATTAAATAGCCAAAAGGTTCAGTAATTTTAGCTCGTTCCAGCATTTTACCGTCCGCGTACGCGGTCAAGTAAATGATCGGAATTCTGAAGCGACTATTGATTTGGTCTGCTGCTTCGATCCCGTCCATCGGCCCCTGCAATACCACGTCCATGAGCACGAGATCAGGCCTCAATTGAGCGCTTTTCAGGACTGCATCCTCTCCAGAGGTCACAATCGCGCACACCTCGTACCCGAAGTCCTGCAGACTCATTCGAATATCTTCAGCAATTATGCCTTCGTCCTCTACGAGCAGAATCCGCGCTCTGGGCATTGCGTCGCTCCTATTTGATTCGCTCAATCAGTGGCGGATCAAATCTGATTCTACGATAAGAGCCTTACCTAGGACAATATTAGGTCTGTTTATTCCGGAATCTGCAAATTCAAGGGGATTGGCGGGAATACTCGATGAAAGACTTGCAGGACCGCGTCTGCCCGAACAAAAGACTCGGCCCTGCCTTGAAATTTTTGATTCCAGAAGGCCTTAAGCGCTTCCTTCTAATTTCAGGTAACGGAAATCCACCCATCCGGCTTTGCCTGCAGGCGTAATCACCCTGAACCAAATATTTTCATTGTGAACGCGTTTTTCAGTAACTTTGACTTCCTGCCCGGCAGTGAGCTGCTCCACAACAGGTGCATTGACCTGAGGCTTTTGTCGAACGCGTAGACTCTCAGGCACCACTCTTCCCACCCGAGACATTCGCATGGAATGAATTTTGCCTTCTTCTGCCTGTTCCAAATCGTGTTCCAGGCTCTTCGCGGCGGTAGACGCCTTGGCTTCTTTTGCAAACCGATTCTTCGATATGTCAGCCACTGGGGCTTGGATGCTCACAAGCGGATCTTTATCCGTGCGGCCAGAAGCGAGCCGGGACTCACCGGTTGCTTCCATGTACTTCATGAGGGCATACTGATCTGAGGATTGAGCGCGCAAAGATTTGAAGTGGGAATCCATGTCGTGACGGAGCTTTTCCATAGTATTTTTCAGATCGTCCAAAGACTTGGCCTGCTGCTCCTGTTTTTGAACAAATCCCGTGAGGGACGCGAATTTCTCGTGTACTCCCGCGGAGACTCTCACAAAATGCACTGTTACGACAGACAGAACGACGATGACCCCTATGAATATCCAAGAGAAATAGCGGAAAGGAAAGAGAACCTGTTCGTGGTCTTTGTCTTCCAGGAGAAAAGATGCTGCCATCTTCTTCCTGACCCAAAAGTACCAGAGTATAAGAAATGCTGCAATAACAGCGACCTGCAACATGATTACAATTGACTGAATGAGCATGTAGCGACCTCCAGTGAGCGCTTTTGCCAGCAAATACCATTCAATTCGGGTAAATGCAATAGATATATAATGTACTTTATAAAAATATTGCTCTTTAAGTTGTTCTCATTCCAAAATTACCTATCCATACGGTCAAAGAACTGCGCTCTTTTCCGTTCTTCGGCAAAAGAGGCTTGACATGTCCCTTCGGTTCTGCTCAAATGATGGTTTTAGAGGATTAACTAGAAGTCTGGGGAATCACCGTGAAAAGAACATATCAACCGAGCAATCTCTCTCGAAAAAGAACTCACGGATTCCGTATTCGGATGAGGACACAAAGTGGCAGACTCGTCCTCAAGCGGAGAAGGGCAAAAGGACGCAAGCATCTGTCGGTCTGACACATCGAACTTCAGGCTGACAAAAAAGGATAAGATCCTTAGATCCGCCGACTATAGGAGGATCTCGAGAGAAGGTGTCCGTTACCGAACCCCGCATTTTTATATCCGGATGCTCGAGAATCCACAGGGCCTACAAAGGTTGGGGATAGCAGCCGGCAGAAAAGTTGGGAACGCTTGCGCGCGAAATCGGATCAAGAGGAGGCTCAGGGAATACTTCAGGCTGAATCGGGACAAAATTCCACCCCGAACAGACCTTGTATTGATTCCCTTCTCGGAAGCCTCCCTTTTGGATACAAAGCAGCTTTTCGAAGAGCTGAACCGTTTCTTCGGAACGAATTTCTGAACTTCGGAAAATACGCTATGGGAGGAGTGATCAGATTCTATCAGATCTCCATATCTCCTCTCTTTCCCTCTGCATGCCGCTTTTATCCCACCTGTTCCGAGTATGCCCGGGAAGCTGTGATGACTTATGGTGTTTTCAAGGGATCGTGGTTGGCGATAAAACGCTTGCTCCGCTGCCGACCTTTTGGCCCCGGAGGCTTTGACCCTGTTCCTTGACCACGCTCTAGGGTTCAACTGATGCGTGCGCGGGGTGATCTCTGGATTTCTGCAGTGGCGCCCCTTGCCCGGGGAGAGAATTATGGATCGAAATTTTATCTTAGCCCTCGTATTATCCATCATTATCATTGTCGTATCTCAGTTCCATCTCCAAAGCGTAGCACCGCCTCCGCCCAAGAAACCGCCGGTTACAACTGAGGCCCCGAAGGAAGCAGCCCCTCAGCCTCCAGCTCAACGTGTGGAAAGAGCTCCGGAAACGATACCCGAACCGCGGGCGATCCGGCCTCTATCTGAGACCGAGGTTTCCGTTAAGGAAGTCAGGACTACGGTCGACACCCCCAAGTACGAGGCCGTGCTGACATCCAATGGTGGCAAGATAGTTTCGTTTAAGCTCAAGGAATACACGATTCACACACAAGGGCCTGACCTAGTCGACCTGTTCAACGGAGGAGGCAAAGACACCTCTGGGCCTTCGGTGATGTTCACCCGGCGTGACGAGACGTTTAACGATTCGTCGCTGAATTACCAGACGGATTCCAAGCCTTCGGTAAATGTTACGGAGCAGGGAGGAAAGACTGCTGTCACCTATCGGGCCACCACAACGACTGGTCTTACTATTGCCAAGACTTACACCTTCAACCCGGATAACTATGAGGTAGGCTTTTCATTAGCCTTAACTAATAATTCATCTGAAGACAGGAACTATCTTGTCACTTTTCCATGGCGAAAATTCTACCCGGGAGAAGAAGGGGAGCGATTTCCCTGGAACAGCGCGGAAATTCTGCTAAATGGTGTGCTGAAAGACTACTCCTTCAAAGATATCAAAGGCGACGAAGAGCCCTCGGGTCAGGTAGAATGGGCAGGTCTGGGAGACGTGTATTTCTTCAAGGCCTTAGTGTTCAACAAAAAGCCTGCGGATAAAGTCACTCTATTCAAGCCCTCAAACGAAAAGATTGCCGAAATCTGGGCTAGATATGGTGCAGTGGATCTTCCGACGGGCAAAATGGTGAATACGGAACTTTCCCTGTATCTTGGACCTAAGCAAAGGGACGCTCTACAGGCTGCGGGAAGCAATCTTTCCAGGGCGTTGATCTACAGCAATTACAAGGTGCTGGACATGATGTCCGATGTACCTTATTGATTTTCTCAGATTTTGCCACAATGGGTTCACTGTGGCCGGCATGAGCGTGCCGGGCACCCGCAATTACGGCTGGGACATAATAATTCTGACTATATTCATTAAGATCCTGTTCATCCCGCTCACTCACAAGAGCATGAAGTCCATGAAGAGGATGCAGGAAATCCAACCTCAGCTCCAAAAGATCAAAGAAAAGTTTAAAGACGATAAAGCGGCCATAAATAAGGCGACCATGGATCTGTTCCGGGAACAAAAGGTAAGTCCGTTGGGCGGATGTTGGCCCATGTTCCTTCAGCTTCCGGTGTTCATTGCACTCTACCAGGCCTTGTCCTACGCAATAGAGTTAAGGCACGCGCACTTCGCTTGCATTCCCTCGATTTTTCTTTGCATCAATGATCTTTCGGCCCCTGACCCATACTATGTGACTCCAGTGCTTATGGGTGGGACAATGGTTCTCCAGCAATGGATGACTCCGTCGGGCGGAGATCCCATGCAGAAAAAAATGATGCTGTTGATGCCTGTGGTCTTCACTTATTTGTTCCTCAGTTTCCCTTCAGGCTTGGTGCTCTACTGGTTGATTAGCAATGTGCTTTCCATAGGTCAGCAAGTTATTACGAACAGGATGGCCGACTAGGGGGAAATCTGATCATGTCGTTCTATGAGTTCACCGGAAAGTCCGTCAAGGAAGCCATTGCAAAAGCCTGTGAAGAGCTTCATACGGAAGAAGCGCTTCTTGAAATAGAGGTCCTGGCAGAAAGTACCAGAGGTTTTCTCGGGATAGTAGGCCAACGGGACGCCAGAGTCAGGGTCAAGAAGCGAGACATTTTCAAGGAAGTCATGGAAGTTCGGCAGCCTGAGCGCACCGCGGAAACCAGCCCCAAAGAAGAAGCCGCGGCGGAACCTGACACCTCTGAGAACGGCTTCCTGGAGCCGGAAAGTGTTTCGGAAGAAATAGCGCGCGCTGTCCCTGATTCTGCCGTAGTGGCGGAGGCGCTTAAGGTCTTAGAAGAAATCCTCAGAAGAATCCCTGTGGAAGTGGAAGTGGACTCTTCTATAGTAAACGGAGCAGTTTACCTGGACATCAAGGGGGATGGTTCAGGCCTCTTAATCGGAAAGAAGGGACAGACTCTCGATGCGCTTCAATTTCTAGTAAACAAGATCATAAACAAGGCCAGCCCTCCGGGGAGCAAGGTCGAAATAATAGTAGATACGGAGAATTACAGGCTCAGGAAGCAAGAAAACCTAAAGGAAATGGCCCTAAAAGTGAGTCAGAAGGCCAAGAAAACGCTTAAGCCGGTTTCTTTCAATCCGATGCCTCCCCACGAGCGCAGGATAATACATCTCATTTTGGCCGAAGATCGCGAAGTGTACACCAAAAGCTACGGCGAAGGCGCACTGCGCAGAATAATCGTTTATCCCAGGCGGGGAATGTCCAGTAAGCGCAGAAGGCGTTAATGCAATGAAATTGCAGTGGAAAACGGCATCACTCTGGCCATGACTGTTTCAATTGATGTTTCCGCGGTAGAATCGGCTCACAAAAATCCGCGTCAACGCAGGTGAGTGAGTATCGAAGGCCTTTGAACAACCTCCCTAGATGAACAAGTCTGTGAACGAATACGATACCATTGTCGCTATTTCGACGCCGAGAGGCTACGCAGGGATAGGCGTTATTCGCATCAGCGGCCCAACTGCTCTCGGAATAGCCACGCAAATTTTCAGGCTTTCTCCCCCAGGTTCCGAGTTCTCCCACCGGATTGCAGTATATGGCAGGCTCGTTGACCCTTACACACAAAAGATCCTGGACGACGGGCTAGCCATTTTCTTCAAAGGGCCAACCTCCTACACAGGCGAGGATGTGATCGAGCTAAGCCTCCACGGAAGCCCGGTTATATTGGACGCGGCAGTTCGTTTAGCCATTCGCTGCGGAGCGCGACCTGCTGCCAAAGGTGAATTCACACGCCGTGCTTTCTTGGCCGGAAAACTGGACCTCCTCCAGGCCGAAGCTGTTATAGATTTGATCGAATCGAGAAGTCTTACGGCGGCGGAAGAGGCTCGCTGTCGACTCGACAAATCTTTGTCTTCAGAAATACTGGCCCTTGCCAACGGTTTGAAAGATGTCTTGGCCGAACTCGAAGCGCACATGGACTTTGACGAAGACGAGGAATATCCCTTGCCTGACCCAAATCTGCGGCTCGCTGGAATGATCACCAAGATCGAGGACTTGAAACGCGGGTTTGAATCGGGTCGGATGCGCAGAGAAGGCATAAGGATAGTGATTTCCGGCAAGCCCAATGTAGGAAAATCAACTCTTTTCAATGCCCTGGTCCGATCGGACCGCGTCATTGTCACCCCCTATCCCGGCACCACGCGTGATACTGTGGACGACTATGTGGTCTTGGATGGAATTGCTTTCCGATTATCCGATACAGCCGGCCTGCGCGAAAACCCGGACCCTGTTGAAAACGAGGGAATCCGTCGTACACACGAGCGTATTCAAGAGGCGGATGTCGTGGTAGCAGTAATCGACGGTTCGTGTCCGCCGGACGAAGAGGATCAGAGAGTCCTGGCTGCTTGTCAGGGTAAAAAGACAATGCTCATTTTCAACAAAATGGACCTGGGACTGGTAAATTCTTCCGGACAGCTCCTCTCGCCCGACAGCCTCTATGTCCGGTTGAGCGCGAAAACAGGCGAAGGTGTTGACGTACTGGAGAAACGCCTTTCCCACATCGGCCGGGAACTCGTTGAATCGGGCGAGATCGGCGGTGTGAGTTCTCGATGTCTGCAGCCACTGGAATCAGCGGAAGTCCATATCAGGACAGTAACGGACACTTTACGCAGGCGAGAGAAAATCTCTCCGGAAATAATCTCGCTGGAGCTTCGCAATGCCCTGTCCTATTTGGAGGAGATTACAGGGGAGAAAGTTGATGAAGGGATTCTGGATAGGATATTCGAGCGGTTCTGCGTGGGCAAATAAAAGACTCGGGGATCGAAAACCAGTAGTTATCGAAAAAGCGTCGTTTTTAAGCATGTGAGTTAGCATTACAACTTCATCGAACATTTCTCTTCGAGAAAGCCAACCCCTCATACCGGTTCGCTATTTTTTTTGGTAACCCCCACGTGACATCACCTGTCATTGCGAGGAGTGAAACTACGAAGCAATCCCCAAAAGCTGGAGCTTGCTTCGGGGTCGACGCCCTCGCAATTGTGGTTAACGTTTTTTTTATGGCGAATTGGTGTCACGAGCATCCCGCCCCTTGATTGAATGGTTACATGAAAGGCCATCAAATTGTTGGTTTATTCGCAATGAACTCCTCTAATTTCATAATATTTTACTTTAATTATTACGACCAACAACTATAAATTTCTTGACATTTTGCCAGGATTGATATAGGCATCATTAGCATCATGCGAAGACCCGATGCGTCGGGTCCTACGACCAGCAGGGAAAATCCGGTGCGTTCCGGGAAAGGACCATCCCATTGTCCAAAAATATTGATAAATGTCTCAACGAGGGGAAAGACTCCGGTTCCACACCGTCTGGAGGTATGCTTATGACAGCAAGGGGCATAATGAGAACTCCCTGTGCCTTAATGATTATCGGCGTCGTCCTTATGGCGGCGACACAAGTGGGAGCCTGGGAAAGCAAGTACAAGTATCCTCTCAAGGTCCGGGTTTCGGATCGGGTTTCCGACAGGGTCACTGATGTGGAAGCTGCCAGGGCCAAACATGGAGGCGTAGGCGTCACATCGCGAGAGGCAGCCGACTGGGAAGTGGCTGCCGGACAGGCTCGCAGAGAGATCCTTTGCCCTAAACGGGGATATAGTTTTGCATTGGGAATGCGGCCGTATTTCGCGAACCTCGCGGGACACACAAAGGTGGCCAGCAGAGGCGGAGAAGGATCATATCTGAATCTTGTGGGTCATTTGCGAATTCCGCCGGATACAACATTATGGGAGTTTTACGCAGGTCTGAGAGCCTGGGATAAGGTGACTTTCCGTTTCGATTACCTTCCCTGGCATTGGGGCGGTCCTGGGCATGCTTCAGCAGACGGAAATTTCTCCGGCATGCCGTTGAGAGCCGGGGACGCTATTCACTCCGACCTGAATATCACGTCGTTGATCCTGGGAGCAGACTATGATGTGGCTTTCGGCCGAGATTTAACCTTCGGGCCCAACGCTGATCTGCATATTATCAAATGGTCACAGATAGTCTCGAAGCAGCCGGGCACGGATTCAGCCGATTTTTCTCAGACAATTCTTCAGCCGTCAATCGGTGCCCATCTGCGGTACGAGCCTACGAACACAGGGTATTTCTCATGGTTCAAGCCATTCATGGAAGGTCGATTCAGTTGGATGAGCTTCACCGGGCTGGGACTTTCCACGTGGGATTTGGGTGCAGGAATTGCTCCTCCGATCAGCAGAAATGTGGATGCAGGATTCAAGCTTGGCTATAAGCAGTGGAGAATGGAAGGGAACCGTGGCAGGCTTTTCGCGGATGTTGGCGTGGAAGGTCTTTACGTGGACTTCAATCTTCAATTCTAGAATTCTCTCGCGCCCTTTCTTCCTACCTTGCCCGCGGGCAATCCCCGCGGGCAATCCTTTAGATACCCCTTGACAATCCAGTTCGTTCGCTTTACAATTTTGGTTAAGTAATTTCTGGTTTTGAGCAATGTAACTCCCCGGCTTACTATGAAAACTTTCGGAAAATACGCCAAGGACAGAATCAGGCAATTGGGCAGAAGTCAGAAAGCACTGGCTGGATTGCTCGACGTGTCTCCAGCCTATATTTCCCAGATTTTCTCTGGCAAGAAGAACCCTCCGGATCTAGGAAAACCGAAAAATAGGCCTCAACTAAGGATTTGGTCTGAATTCCTGGCTGCTCCTGAAGAGGACGTTCTCGGCTTAGTCCGTTTTGAGCTTCATCGAGTGCCACTCAGACCCACTGCCAAGTTCCCGATTATACGCGAACTTCTACTGCAAAGGCTCAAGCTTCAGGACAGTACGCTGATTGAAGAAGTTCGAGCCATGGAATTGCACCCCGCAGAGAATCTTGCGATTTATGCAATGGTTCGGATTTTTCTTATAATGCAGGAGGAACCTGAGAGTAATAGAGCTTACGGACCGGCTCGATTCAAGGATTTGTGCAATCGAGCAAGGACCGACAAAGAATTCATCGAAAAAAGTCTCTCGAGCTTTTTTCGGGAGCGGTCTTTTTCCTGGACGTGGGAAAGAGAGGCAAACGACATAAGTTTCTACTCGGAATCCCGGCAGATCCGCGACGCAATGGAAGAAACTCAAGCTCCTTTTTTCGGACAGTGGCGTGACCATCGGCAGGACAGTGCCGGTAGTCGGTCACGTAAGCGCAGGCGAGGGATTTGGGTTCACTGACGGCGGCTACACTGCAGGCGAAGGATTTGAGCAGGTGGACATCCCTCCGGGAGTGGACCCTCAGCTTGTCCAATCGCTCTATTGCGTGAGAGTTAGAGGCGATTCGCTCAGGGAATTCTTCGGTGACGGCACGCTACTCTTTATTAAGCCTGAATCGTGGGAAGAGATCAAAGACGGCGACTTGGTAATTTTCAAGGACAGGAACGGAAGCAAGGCTTACGTGAAAAAAGTCGAGTTTTCTGGAGAAAATCTGATATTGAAATCCATGAACCCGCTGTATAAGCACATGGTCCTTTCCAGGTCGGACCTCATGCTACTCGAGCGGGTGCTGGCGATAAAACTGTGAGTCTAAATTGCGTCTATACACTTTCACACGTACGATATTGATTACCGCGGGAATAATTGCCGTTTCGGCGGTGTGCGTAACGCTTACGTGGGCGGCAACAGCAGCTTGTTCAGGTCCTCAGGTGGCTTCTATCCATGATGGTTTCAGGTATGGGTTCCCTCCTCACGTGGAAAAAAGCGGTTTGGTTTTTGCCACTCACAATATTCCGTTGCACAGGCAAGACATCCGATACAGGATTCTGAAAGAGCTGAATTATCTTCTCCAGGACAGGCGATCCAGAGTCGTATTATGGCTTACCAAAGCAGATGCGCTCAAGCCCACTATTGCGCCGATTCTTCGGAAGTACAATGTGCCTTCGGAATTCATCTATCTTGCTGCAATCGAGAGCAGCTATAACGGCCGCGCACTGTCCTCCGCTGGAGCCTACGGTTATTGGCAGTTCATAAAATCCACCGCGCTGTGCGGTCCTTCCGGTTGCGACGAGTACGACTGGAAGATGAGTATTACTAACTGGAAAGATGATCGCGGGGACCTGGTTTTATCTACCCATTCTGCAGCCAAGTACTTGGCCTGGATGAATCGCGTTAAGAAGGTATCTCGGGATGAAAAAGTAGAAAAAGAAGGCTTCCAGGATTGGCTACTTACGGCCGCGGCTTATAATGCCGGACCTGGACGAGTCACCCAGAGGATGAACGCATTTCGTGCCAATCTGTATTGGGATGCGCCTCTTCCCATCGAGACAGAAAGATATGTTCCCCGCTGGATAGCTGTGGGTCTAATTCACAAGTACCGGGAATTCTATGGAGTTCAGATTCCACCTCCGAGAGGGGTCGCATTCGATACGATTGAAAAGGTGCGGCTTGAGAAGGATCTCTCCTTCACAGCAATGGCCAAGCTGCTGAATTCAACGCCTAGAGAAGTTTGGGCTCTGAACACTCAGATTTCCTCTGAAAAGGCCGTTTTCCCCGCCCGTTCCGGGCGAAGCCCCATAACTCATACCATCCACGTCCCCAAAGGTGCTCGTCAGAAGTTTTTGGCGCAGTTGGCCGCACATGGGTACACGAAAAGTAAGAAGCTGCAGGCGACCGCAAGTCGGGAGTAGGACCGGCATCTTGCCGGTCTTTTTTGATATGGATGCGCATCCGAACAGTGACAGCTTTAGGAATGGGATCGCACTGCTGGACAAGCCAGCAGTGGCACCCAGAAGTCAATCCGTGATTACTTCCGAGAACTACTATAGATTCCCGCCTGCGAACTCTGCATCTGAGAATTCCCTAACGAGTGCGAATTAGCATGAGGTGATGGGATTCTCTTATCAGACGAATCGGCAGATGATGAACGATTGATGCCGGGTCTAGGGATCTTCCTTCTTAGGCCACACAAGGAGGGCTGAAGTTTCGCCAGTAGTTTCATTATGTAGGATCGTTTCGGCTTCAGGCATTAAGTACAGGCCATCTCCTTCCCCCAGAAAATAGGTTTCGTCATCAACGCGGGCCGTCAGGGTCCCTCGGAGACTAAACAGAAATCGGTCTCTGCCCACAGGCTTGAGCCGCACTTGCCCCCCTGCCCTGATTTCCAAAAACTCTACTTGTAGCTTGTTGAGCCAAACCCCGCTCGTCAGCAAAATGCCTTGACCATTAGGGTCCGACTCGATGATTTCTCCATCGCTCTTTCTGCACAACACTGCTTTCCTGTAAAGTACTTCATCCAGAAATACACCAGCCCGAACCTCAAACGCGTCTGCAATTTTCACCAGGGTGCTCAATGTGGGAGACGATTTGCCCAGTTCCATGGAACTCAGGTTGGACGCGGCTATTCCAGTCATTCGAGACAACTCGTTCAGAGAAATCTTTTTTCTCAATCTGAATATTCTTATTTTCGACCCTACATCCCAATCCAGTTGTGCCATGACGATTTCCCGTGACCGGATTAATAGCTAGACCCAGAATACCAGCGTAAGCGTGGAAGTCCATCCTATTTGTTCTCATAGGCCGAGGTCGTCGTAATATTCCAGCCTTTCCCCTGATCTTGATGTGTTATACTTCCGGGTTGAAATTCCCCGAGGACTGGACAGGTGCCAACCGGACCTGCGCTATTGCATTTCACTGTCTTAGATGGTTTGCTGCATCCGCAGATTCGCCGGCTATTTCATCTGCCCTCGGGCCTAATCCCATTGATCCAAACAGAAAATCCATAATGAGGAATCACTCTCATGAGCCTTTTCATAGATGAGCATAAATGCAAGCGCGACGGAATATGCGTCGCAGAATGTCCTTTAGGGCTTATTCAAATGACGACTGAAGGCCAGGTCCCTTGCCATATGGAAGAAGCCCGGGAACTATGTATTAAATGCGGTCATTGTGTCGCTGTCTGTCCTAATGAAGCGCTGGAATTGGACGACATCAAGCCGCAAATTTGCTCGCCTGTGCGGAAGGACCTCCTGCTGAATCCCGAACACGCTGAACATTTCCTTCGTTTCAGGAGGTCCATACGGAATTACAGAGAAAAGCCCGTTGAACGAGACATACTGCGCCGACTCATAGAGGTCGCGTCATTTGCGCCATCAGGGCACAATCGTCAACCAGTGCATTGGCTCGTCTCGGAAAATCGCGAGGAGTTGGCGCGCATTTCGGGGCATGTCATAGATTGGATGCGAACCATGATACAAGACCATCCTGAAATCGCCTCACCCATGCACTTCGATCGCGTTGTGTCAGCTTGGGAGCGCGGTCAAGACAGGATTCTCCGTGGAGCGCCCTGCCTCATAGTAGCGCACGCGGCGCAAGCGAAACGCACAGCTCAATCCTCATGCACAATTGCACTTACTTACCTGGAACTCGCAGCCACCGCTTTTGGTTTGGGCACGTGCTGGGCAGGATACTTCAATGCAGCTGCAACACTTTATCCGCCTCTCCAGGAAACATTGCAACTCCCGGATGATCATCTGAGCTTCGGCGCAATGATGATCGGATACCAAAAATATGCTTACTTTCGTCTTCCCCCCAGGAAACCAACCCAAGATAGAATGGAGATGATAGTTTTATCCGCGTTCGTCTCCACGGCCGCATATAGCGATTCCGAAGAATAATGTCGGTTTGGCTAGGCGAAACGAGTGGAAGATTGTCATTGCGAGGGCGAAGCCCGAAGCAATCTCCAATTATCCAAAACTGAGATTGCTTCGTCGTTCCACTCCTCGCAATGACATGCTCAGACCATGCGTGAACCATGAACAAATCCGACGCAATTTTGGAGAACTGCTATAAGAAACCCCTCGTTAGGCATCCGCTTCCAAGCTCCTGTGACACTTGCGATCTGGTCTTTTGCTGACTAGTTTATGAGCGAGCTGAAGAGATTTGAAGTTTGTTTGCGTCATGGTGAGGAGGTCTTGCTGCCGTATCAAGGTCTGAAGCGGAGAAAGGAATGCGGAGATGGTACAGGTCGAATTTGAAGACAAGGACGCGGGGTTGATGAAGGAAATTCTCGAAAGCTACCTCTTTGAACTGACAGATGAGATCGGCAGAACCGATAGACTTTCTTTTCGAGAGGACTTGAAGCACAAGAGAGACTTCGTCAAGGACGTGATTTCCAAAATTGAGCTTCATTAAGAAATATCCTTCGCCGGGGCATCGTCCCCGGCGGACTGTCTCACGCTAGAAGATTTTCCAATCAGGCAATGGAGAACCGAGTTGGGGGATTCTTTTTGCCTCGAATCATCGAAGATCGTGGAGTAGACAAATGAAGATCGGAGTAGTTGGGGCCGGTCTTGTCGGTTCCACTTCAGCGTATGCGATGGTGATGACCGGCGTTGGCAGCGAAATAGTGCTGGTCGACAAGAATGAAAACGGGCAAAAGCTGAGGCATACGACATTTCTCACGCTGTGCCGTTTACCCATCGAGTGAGAGTCACTGCCGGCGGTTATTCCGGCCTCGCTGGTAGCAAGGTCATTGTAGTAGGCGCGGGAGTAAATCAGAAGCCCGGTGAATCCAGACTGGAATTGCTGAAAAGAAATGAGGAGGTCTTCAGAGAAGTGATTCCACGGATATTGGAGTACGCTTCGGACGCTTTGTTGCTCATTATTACCAACCCAGTGGACGTTATGACGCATCTGGCTACGAGATTTGCGGAAGAATACGGGATTGCTCGGACGCGTGTCCTTGGGTCAGGCTCGACTCTCGACACGGCTCGATTCCGCTCCCTCTTAGGTAGCCATTTCGGAGTCGATCCCCAGCACGTACACGGTTACGTTCTGGGCGAGCATGGGGATTCTGAGGGTCCTGACATGGTCGCTCGTGTCCATTGGAGTGTTTCCGGTAGACGAATTTTGTCAACTTCGTTGTGGTCTGGAAAGCAACATCCGGGAAATGATCGATCTGAAGGTCAGAAAAGCGGCTTACAAGATCATTGAGGGCAAAGGGGCCACGTATTACGGAATAGGCAGCGCTGTCCGCTCACATTGTAGACGCGTTGCTGAATGACTATCGAGCTATTCTCACGGTCACGGCTCGAACTCCGGAAATAGAGGGAGTGACGGATGTTACGATCTCGCTCCCGAGATTGATAGGAGGCGAGGGAATTCTGGACACATTCCATCCACCTCTGAATGAAGCAGAATCCGCGGCCCTGAGAGACAGCGCAATTATCGCAAAAAAAAGCCATAGAGGAGCTTGATAGCATGACATTAGACTATGGCCGTGGTGCGCTTCCCAAACGAGACTTGGGTCAACCTTCGCCGGAAATTCGACATTGAGGAATTCTACCTCGGAAATATGCGCTACGTGATCAATATGTTTTCCGAGAATTCATGGTTCTCGGTTTCGAATGCCGTTAAGAGATTTCCATGCAGAAACGTGAGCAGGATTCCTGAAGAGCACCTCTTCGGGGCGATCCTCGTGAAGCTTCTTAAGCTCATCAAGAGAATCTCGGAACTGAATTTCGTCTTGTTCGAGCCAGGAAACAAGCAAGGGCCTTTCAGACATAGCAAGCGGGCTTGTGCGAAATTCTCTGAACTCCCATACTAGCGAACAAATTGCCTCATACTTGCTCGAGATCTTTCGCCTGATTGTGCGATTTGGTGGGTCCGGCAATATGATGTAGAAGTTTATATTTATAACCTCACCTTCGCCATACAGGGGCTCGTAATAGCGGTTCAGGAAAAGGTCCGGATTTGCAGCGGATTGAAGGGCAGCGTAAAAGAATTCTGTAGGTGGAGGTTCGTTAAGTTCCAGCACAACGTGAACTACCGCATGAGGGTTCGCATTGGCGAACTCGCTCAATATGGCGATCATATTATCAGGGTTGTAAACACCTTTGAACCATAGAGTAAACGGGTCAGTGGCCTTACTGATTATTTGCGGAAAAACGTCGCGCCATCTGTCGTTGTCAGGCCTGACAATCCATTTGCTTATGTAAGCTGCTGATTCCGGCGAATTCAAAATGCCGGGCCCCGAATCCACAAGCGAAGGCGGAACAATGTAGTCCATTTCCATATCGAATTCTCGTTCGCATTCCAGAAGGGCTTCTTTGATCCCATCACTTGAAAATGTGGGGGTGGAGTGAACAAAGTACGGCGGTCTAGGATTGTACCGCAGGCCGAGTGATTCGGCTTGTTCCCGAAAGTCGGTGCCCGGCAACACGGACAAGACAAATGGATGCACCACAGAATAGGCTTCCTTCTTTTTCAGCCAATTAATGGTGTTATCAAACCCCTGAGGTGTGTCTTTGGGCAAGCCGACTATGATTCCAGTGGTAACCTCAACCTCCGCACTTTTTAGGAGATCGACCCCCCTGGCGATTTTTTCGGGATCGCCTTTGCGCCCTGCAGCGCGAAGCGCCTCCGGGGTGATAGACTGAAGACCAATTTCAGCGGAAGCTAAACCGGCTCTTTTCAGCAGTTCCACGTCTTTTGACTCCAGCAAATCAGCCCTCAATTCAGTGTGCAGTTTGGGAAAGGCGTTGTCTCTTAGGCGCCGAGCCATGGACCGCAGCAGTTTTCTGAATCCCTTCCTGACATTGAACGTGGGATCCATGAGGTAGATTTCCCGCACAGGCGAATTAACCCCATAGGCAAAATCAAAGAGTTTGTCGAGGCAATCGTCAGGATGGAATCTCAATCCGCTGAAAGCTTTATGGTAATAGCAGTATCGGCATTTGAAGGGACATCCTCTCATGGTCTCCAGAAAGAGTGTCCCATCTTTGGACGGACCGATTCTGCCGTCAAGATAGGGGTACGCACATTTGGAAAGGTCCCAGGGATCGGGAGCTTCCGTATTGAAGTGCAGCTTGCCCTCGCGATCTTTTGTTGCGATTCCGGGAATAGAGTCTATCCCCCGCCGCGTGCCTGCCGTCTTGAGCAATCGGCCTATTCTCGATTCACCTTCGCCAAAGACAGCAAGATCGACTGCCGGATGTTTCAGCACCCATGCGTTGTCAGGCGTTACTTCAGGGCCTCCCACGAGCACAACTGTGTGTGGGGAACGTCTCTTTACGTTAGAAGCGAGGAAAAGGCTTCTCTCGACGTTCCACACGTAAAGAGTCATGGCCAGAATCGCTGGTTCTCTTCTCACGATGTCATTGGCTAGTGCGCTGTCTGCCAGCACGTCGACTACTTCAGTCTCCACCACCTCGATCCGAAAACGCCGGGTTCCCTTCTGATCCAACGCTGCCATCAAAAACCCGGCGGCAAGCGGAATGTTGGTCGGCGGTTCTTGGAAAGAGAAACGTGGCGTTGGTAATTGCACGAAAAGGATTCGTATCATTGATCCTGTGCCGAGTTATTCCGATTCTATCATTTCTTCCAAGGCATGGACTAAAGGGGGAAGAGCAGTCGTGACAGTCTGCCACAGGATGTCGAGATTCACGTCGGAGTACGCATGAATCAAACGATTTCGCATGCCCACAAGCTTGTTCCACTGTATGTCAGGTTGCGTTTCACGAGACTCCTGAGAGATTTTCGATGCCGCTTCTCCAATTATTTCTATTGCTTTAATCAACGCTAGTGTAAGCATTCTATCGTGGTCGAGATCTCACCGCGTTCTGGCCACAACGAAGGAAATGGCTTCTCTGGCAGCCTCCATCATGTGACGGACGGCGGACAAGATCCTCATTCGACATACTGCACCTCAGCCTCGGCGACGACCTGATCGCGAAAATAGGGCTCAAATCTTGAGGCGTCCGCAAATCAACTTTTCTGCCGCCGAGAACTTCGGAAAGTTCCATTTCCATACCGGCAATGTCGAAAAAAGTGGGAATGTGGTCCGAATCGAATTCCACGAGAAAGTCTATATCGCTTTCGGGTCCGAAGTCCGCACGCAAGCATGATCCAAACACCGCCAATTTCTTGATGTAGTGTCTCTTACAGAAATCCTCGATAAGATTCAGTGGCATCTCCGGACGTTCAGAAGTCACAGAAATTCTCCATTCTCAGCCGTATGTTTTCCCATTTTGAAGGAAATCTCCCAACAGAATGTCCATCTGTCTGATATGCCCTCTGAACCAATCACAGGCATTGGTCAGTACTTCTATGGTCAGAGCTGAACTGACCTCTGCGGACTCGTACTTTGCTTTGAGTTCGGAAATGTCTAACAGGAATTTTTCATGCGCTTGCCTTTGAGCAGCGTATCCTGGGTACGCATGCTTCAGCATCACCTCTTCCTCATCCTTGAAATGAAAGATGGCATAATCGGCGAGAAAATCGATTGTCTTCTTTACTTCTTCTCGGCCTTTTCCCTCCCACATTGCCTCAGCCAAAGCATTGGCTGCTTTGAACAGTTGTCTGTGCTGGTCGTCGATCTTTTCGTGACCGACCGCCAGATCGGATGTCCAGTTTATCAGGTCCATTGCCTCTCCATTGACACAATATTACTAAATTGTCAGTAAGCCTTAACCTCCATAGGAGGCGCTGAAGGCTAGTTATACAACATTTAGCATCTCATGCGCAAATCTGAACACAGACTTTAGAGATATTCCTTCTTCAGCACCCCTATGGAGAAGCCGGCAAATGCCTTCTTTCCCGACATCCGCTCCAGAAAGGAATGAGCACCCGGAACCTTCATGTGAACCATAAGCGGAACAAAATCCAGGAATTTGAAATAGATTACTCCTGCCGCGTGCACCGGCCCGGTTTCATCTTCACCTTCGTATATTCTCGTAAAAAGTGTGGTCATATCGCTACAAACATCGATTCTACCGGCATGATGTTTGATGTTTTTTCTGCCCAGTAAATAATAATTTTTTTCTGAAGCAGTGAATCGAAATGCATAGATCATCTGAACGAATCCGGTCTTCGGATTGACTGAGAATAGACTGAATACCCCGTGCCTCATGGGGAATGATCCGCCGAAAGGGCTGTAAGTCACTGATCCCTCAAGGTGTGCCCGGTGATCCGGGTCATCAATGAATTGTTGCAGGTTTGGAATTTTGACGCGGGCATCAAATTTCAGTAGGCTGTTTTCCTTCTGACCTTTGAGCTTTCCTTCGGAGAAGTCCGTCTCGCCGACTCCTGCCCATCCGGACAGCGTTTCCTCAAAGACTATTCCGAGGCCTGAAAGGTTACCCATAAACAAACTCCTCCTAAAAAAAATCTATGCCAGTTGCCAAGGCTTTTGTCCGATTGCTGAACACTACCCCAATTGCCAAAATTCTTGTCCAATTTACGGGAATTGTACCCGTCACCCCGGACTTGATCCGGGGTCCAGATTTGTGGATTCCTGCCTTCGCAGGAATGACGAGGGAACGGACATTATTTTTGGCAATTGCAATATCACGAATCTTGCTTTCAAATCAGTAAATTCTAGGAACCCCTCCTCATGCAAGGCTACGAGACGTTCTTCACCGATGTCCTGACCATCATTTCGGCTAATTCATGAACACTTCCCCCCGGAGCTCGGATCAGTCCGCTGAGAATCTTTTTCCCGCGTATCGTCCTGGGCCTGTCCTTTGTTCCGAGAGGCCTTTGGTCTTTGTATTTCGGTGGGTTCCAGGGGTTGGCCTGAGCTGAGAATCTCTTTTCCCTGAACAACAACTGTGTCGCCTTGCTTGAGCCCTTCCATCACCGCTGCGTGCTTGGGATCCGTAGTTCCGATTTTGATTCTAGTCAGTACTGCCTTGTTTTCCGGGTTCACGACAAAAACTGTATTGTAATCGTTGTCGCGGATCTGTTCCAGCAGCGAGTCCAGTGGGACTCTCACCATGTCCGGGATTACCTTGAAAACGGTTCGTCCCCGAGCAAACATTCCCTGCAGAAGCAACATTTCAGGATTATCGAGATAGATCCTGACCTGAAATAGACGTCCCACATTGGCAACCGGCTGAATGTACGTGAGCTTCCCGCAGAAAACCTTCCCAGGGTACGAGTCAACCGTGACTTCAGCGTCAACACCCTCTGTGATTATTTTCTTTGCATTGAGCTTACCTACATCGATATCGGAAATAAAAGCTTCGAGATAGACTTTTGAATGGTCGCTTATCATGAAGAGCCGACCTGCCTCAGATACCCAATCACCTTTTTCGATGTACCTGTTGGAGAGTAGCCCGCTAATTGGGGCCTTCACCTTGGTCTTCTTCAAGTCCTCCATGGCCTTGGACGGTCCTGCTTTGTCCGCGTCCACCTGAGCAAGAAAATTCTGATAGTTCGACAGCTTCTGCTCGTACTGTGTGTGGCTGATTGAGCTGCTTTTGTAAAGTTCGAGGTTCTTTTCCCACTCTATCTTGTTGTATGTGAGCGTAGCCTCGTCCTTTTGAAGATTTGCAGTTGCCTGATTTGCAGTTTCCTTGATTTTCGTCTCATCAAATACCAGTAGGAGTTGACCTTCTTCAATAGGTTGGCCGTCCGCGACTTCGATTGACCTGACTTGAGCCGCGACTTCCGAGGATACAGTGGTGTTGGCCGTGAAACTGAGGGAGCCAGACAGGTCGAGCGTTAGTTCGATGCTGCCTTTGTCAACCTTCAAAGTTCCGACCTTCATGGGTGGTGGAGGCAGTTTCTTTTCCTGTTTCTGGGAACACGCCACCAGGATGAGCAGCATGAGGATTGAGGCAATAGCAATGCGGCAGGAAACCATGACACCTCCGCGGGGCATATTGATAACTTTAAAAGAAGGTCAACTCCAGCCGACCTGATCAAAGGGATTGATTGTCGACTCAGTCGCGGTTCATTGAGTCATTTTCAGATGAACACTCGCTCATACTCAGACGCGCTATCTCACAAATCATGAATCTTCCGTAACGTTTCCGCCTCGATGGATTGGCATGCTCCCGCCGGCCGATCGGCAGAATTGCTGGCATGCTATCCATAACATAAGACATGCTACAAAAAAGACATCAAAGAAGAAAGGTCTTCGATAGATTGCGGCCAAAGCTCATTCAGCAAATTCAGGGCGCCAAAGCATTCAAAACACCTCAACTCCGGTTAGTATTCCGTGGCACTTGCACGCGGTTGCGATAATATTGGTCCCCGTCGCAAGCCGGTGCTTCAGCAGCCTGAGATCGCCCAAAGGATAACCTCCCACACCGGGAAGTATCTGGAAGCTTCTCTGAACAGAGATTTTCCAGTCCCCGGTATGCAGCTCCTCCAGAGCGCTGTACAAGGGCGACCTCGGCAGTCTTGTGACGGTGCAAAGGTCACCTTCCGGACAATCATTCGGGCATATAAAATCAGCTCTACTGACGAAGAGATTCGATTCATCAAGTCGATAGGGATTCGGAAGCTGTTTCTCCAACTGGTGAGGCAGCGGTATCGCTCTAGCGCCGGTATCCACGAAAACGTAAGACGCTGCAAGATGGAAAGGCACCATCGGAATCACAATATCTCCGTCTTCCAAAGACGAATCGTTGAACAGAAACTGGATTACGTCTCCGTCTAGGATCTGGCATGGATCGCCCAGATCTCGTGTCTTCGATTCATCAGGTTCCACTATCACTAATCCAGCGGCCGGAAAACTCTTTGAGATCCGTTCAAATGCTATGCGGCCAAATTTTCCGAAGCCAGCGATCACGTATTTCATTTCGGGAGACTTCCCTTAATTACGCGCGGTCTTCCAGACAGATCAGAGAAAACGCGTATTTCTTCCAATCCAGCAAGACTGGCCAATATTCCTCGAGCCTGCTGTTCCTGCTCAGGCCCCATTTCCAGGATTAACGCACCTTGTTCTTTGAGGAAATGCCTTGCCTGAACAGCTATTCCGCGAATCACATCAAGGCCGTCCGGCCCTCCATCCAAAGCGGCCCCAGGTTCATAATTTATTTCCGGATCAAGTGTTGGAATCGTGTCACTCGGGATATAAGGCGGGTTGGAACAGATCACGTTGAAGAGCTTTTCGGGCCTGATAGCAAGAAAAAGATCCGACGAAAGAAAGTCAATCGAGCCTGATACACCGCACTCTTGTGCATTCAGCGACGCGGTTTCCAGGGCAAGCAGGTTCGTGTCCGTAGCTATTATTCCCGCGGTGGGATTTTCCTTGGCTATAGCGACTGCAACTGCTCCTGAACCCGTGCCTATTTCCAGTATCCGCGGGCAGGGAATTGACCGTATTTCTTCCAGAACGGCCTCTACCAGTATTTCGGTGTCCGGCCTCGGGATTAGAATACCTGGCACAACCTTCAGAGGAAGTGACCAGAATTCCTTTTTTCCAATTATCAGAGACACTGGCTCCCGCGTGGCCCTGCGTCGAACTAGTTCTCTGTATAGTATTCTTTCCGAAGTGAGCAGAGGGCGGTCGAGATTTAAGTATAGAAAGAGTCTGTCAACTGACAAACAGAAGGCGAGCAGCACTTCAGCGTCCAGCCGCGCAGTGACTATGCCTTTTTTTTTGAAGTATGCGGCAGTCCACTCCAACACGTCTTTTATAGTCCACCGAGATGGTATTTTCTGTTGTGGTTCCATAGAATTGATTCTTGCGATCCCCATGAAGAAAAGCCTGCCGAAACGGGGGGGCTTAGATCATCATATCACAGGACGCGGCGGCGTTTAATTTGGATTGCAAAATTCTGGAGAAGAAACAGGCGCGCGTTTGAACTTTGTGGAAACTGGCACTCTGGAAATATTCCAGACGCTTATTTCAAGAGAGCACAGTATTGCTTGATTTTGAATGCGTTACGCAATCCAGCAGAGTGTTGATGAAGCCCCGGCAGGTGAGCCTGGGTAGTAAGCCACCACGGCCGGCGTCAATGCCGGCCAATGGCCAATCATTTCTTCTTGTTAATTTCCAGGTCCAATAACTTTTGAAGCTCCTCTTTGATCAGTTCCAAGGAGATCATGGTCGCTTTTCTAGACGTGGTGATTACTTTTCCCTTGAAAAGCCCGTATTCTACGGTTTGCGGATAATGGAAACGACGTTTTGAGATTCTTCTCTTATCCAGCCATGGTGCCTGGTGAATCGGAAGGTAAAATGAAAAACGAAAAGGCTCCAACACAATGTGGAAGTGATAAAGATCGAAGTAACCTTCCTCGAATTCCACTTTGCATTTTGGGGAGAGATACATCCGGATGTGATGCTTGTTTCCCCCTGTCTCCTGCTCCCATTTCTTCTTGGCTTCGGGGGATAGATGATAGATCTCCCTGTCCCCGCGACGCACATAATTTACGGTCAGGCAGGTATGAGCGCTCTTAAAGATCTTCTCGAGCGTATTATGCTTTAGTGGAAACAGTTCCGTGCTGGTCTTCGTCTCGTGCACCAAATAACAAAGAAAATAGCAGGCTCTGACGATTTCCTTATCCGGAGACGGCATCGCGTCGATCTCTTCAAGGGCGGCGTTGTGAAAGCGCACCTTTTCCGGGAGAACGGCTTTAATCTCTTTCGGCTTTTTGGGTTTCTGAGGAGGTCTCGGCGGCGGACCCAACGTGAATCCTCCCCGTGTCCTGGGAAGAAATGGCTTCAGCCCCTTTTCCTCCCTTTTGTACACGATGATAGGATCTCGCCTTGGTGGCTTCTTAGCCATAATTTTCTCCTTGGGATTCCCGCTGGTTTCCGGTGAATACACATTCTACTCGCGCGGGAGAAATCAATGCCCTCTGACACCTATCAGAAATTCCTCGGTAGGCATAGGCATTGTTAACCTGCCAGTCCATAATATTGAACCGGAGCTCAAGCCTCGGCCTATCGGCAACGGCGCGCACCCCATCTTCATCCCGTAAGGAGATTTCCGGGGGAATATGTTCAGGTGGATTATGGTGACCCCGGCGCATAAGAGAATTCCTGAATCTCTCCGTCGGGATCCCGTCGTCGTATCGATTCACCTCTAAACGTTTAGGCCACAGGAATCAAGAGAAATCGTATGATGGCAGCTGAATCTTTATTCTTATCTATAGCATGATTGGACTGATACAAAAAGTCAACCAGTGATTTGCCGGAAAAGTGGTAAGAATTCCCTCAAGAAACCATATTCAAACCTCTGCTCCTTGATGGCGCGCTATAAGGTTGCCTAAATCGTCATTTGAGAGCTATAAATATTCTTTCGGAGGTTCGCGATGGAAGCAATCGAGAGGTCTCTGCAGAACGACAGAAAAGCCCTGTCGGAATATGAATCCAAACGAATTCTGGCACAATACGGCATACCTGTAACGTCGGAATTCCTGATCAAAGACGAAAAGGATCTTGCCCCCACAATAAGAAAAATCGGTTTTCCTATTGTTTCAAGGGCTGCTCGCCTGATGTCAGCCACAAAACGGAAAGAAGCCTCGTGCGCATTGATATCAGGACCGAGGACGAGGCTGCTGCAGCGTTCAGAGCAATGTCGGCCGAGATGGACGGACCGGACTCAGGAGTGCTGGTTCAGGAAATGATCCGAGGAAAGCGCGAGTTTATGGTCGGAATGACGCGCGATCCGCAGTTCGGCCCTTGCGTAATGTTTGGCCTCGGCGGAATATTTACGGAAGCACTCAAGGATGTCTGTTTCAGAATGGCACCGCTCAATCTTCACGATGCATTTGAGATGATGACGGATATCAGGGGATACAGAATTCTAGGCCCGCTGCGAGGGATGCCGGCAGTCAACAAGGATGAGCTTGCGAAAATCCTTGTCGCAGTGGGACGAATAGGTATAGAAAACGAGCGCATCAAAGAAATCGACATTAATCCGCTCTTGATTCGCGAAGGACACCCCGTGGCAGTGGATGCGCTGATAGTCCTGGGGTGAGGGACCTCGGAATCGGACGGCACTTTCCGTAGGCATAAACTGCGGAAGTGAAATCGCGCCACTCTGCTTATAGCTAGTTATTTCGGGATGGGATTGCACTGCCGGGCAAGCCAGCAGTGGCACCCAGAACTCAATCCATCATTACTTTTGAGAACTGCTCTGGCATTTTTCGTTCCGCGGCTCTGCCTCCACTATCATGGGATTTCTTAGTCTTCACGCTTCTGTTCCTGCTACTGGCCGCTATCCCTCCAGTTTGTAGGTCTCGGGGGCCCTGCTTGATTGCTTACTGCGTCGAAGGCCTTATCCAGATCCTGTTTTGATGGCAATAAAGATGACAACACCTCTCTCAAGCCACCCTCTCCTGACGGTTTTTTCTGGTCGGTTGCGGCCATCTGCGAAGCTTGGGGTTCCGGCTTCGCTGCTGTTGCAACCACGTGTTGTTTCTGGGTTGTCTGCTGCTGGGGCGATGCTGCCTGAGTTACCGGTTTAGCATCGTCATCGAATTCTTGCGGGACTGAGATTGACTGTGTAGAGTTTCCTGAAGCCAAGCTAACAAAGCCGATCACCAAGCCCACCAAACCTATCGTTTTTATGATTTTTTTTATCAATGGGTCTCCTTATGATAGATCGCGCGTAAGATCGTAATGGTTCTTTTTTAGATTATACATAATAATTAACCGTAATGTCAATACATTATATTTCTTTCTTAAACTAAAAGGGGTAATCCGAGATATCGGATTGATAAAGAATCATAGCCTCTTAAGATAACCGGTACTTTAATTGGCATTGACAGTATGATTCAATTTTACAGTAGGATGAGTCTTTTTTATCAAAAAAAGCTTGACAACAAAAACCTATCCTACTAGAAGTTGCTCACCTGCATCAGCCCTACCAAAAATAAACCACCCTGAGACACCTGCCGAAGCGTCCTACCCGTTGCCCCATCGGGGGTCCCGCCTTTTCGAATACTTGATAGTATAATTTAATCAATAATTAAGCATGCATCGCCATAACTATAGAAGCGATATCTTTGGTTCACCGCCATCTGATACGCTGCCATTACGCGTTCAGTCCCCCCAAGCGCGCATACGAGCATCAAGAGCGTAGATGCGGGAAGATGAAAATTCGTGACAATTCCGTCAATAATTTTAAACCTATATCCTGGTATTATAAAAAGGTCAGTCTTGCCTCTGTACGGCCGAACTTCGCCACCCTCTGAGGCCGCAGTTTCAAGGGCTCTGGTGCTTGTGCTACCTACCGCGATTATGCGGCGCCCCTCGCTTCGACAGCGCGATACACATTCGGCAGTTGATTCTGAGATATCAAAGTATTCCAATTCCATACCATGCAGTCTTATGTCATGAGTTCGCACCGGCATAAAAGTTCCAGGCCCGACGTGAAGCACTATACGCGCAATTGTTATGCCTTTTTGTTCAAGCTCATTAATAAGGTTATCGGTGAAGTGCAGACCTGCTGTGGGGGCTGCAACTGATCCAGATACTTTGCTGTAGACGGTCTGGTATCGCTGGCGGTCTATTTTGCAGTCACGATTTTCGGAACCTATGTATGGGGGGAGAGGCGGCCTGCCGTACTGCTCCAGGAATTCCAGGAACCGTCCCTCGGACTCTGGAAAAAGAATTCGTACTCGGCCGCCCTTGACCGTCTCTTCACAGACAAGTTCAGGCCCGTTTTCCACAATAAGTCTTGTTCCCGGTCTCACTGGTTTACTGGATTTCGTAAGACAGACTCGTCCTGCAGGCGCATCGCGGTCAGGATTTGCATCCGCGGGATCTACGACTAAAAGCTCCACCTTTCCCCCACTGGGTTTACGGCACATCAGGCACGCTGGGATCACTTTGGTTTGATTTATTACAAGAATGTCGGACGGTCGCAGCAGGGACGGAAGATCTCGAAAAAGGTGATGAAGGATTTTTCCAGTGCGTTTGTTTAGTGTCAGGAGACGGGATTGATCTCTGGTTTCCGAAGGGCGTTGCGCTATCAGTTCACGCGGGAGTTCGTAGGCGTATGTTGAAAGCCGATATTCTTCGGGAATTATCGTGGGTTCAGGGGGTATCGTATTTGTTTGTTTCTTCTCGCTTCATAAGGAGCCAAGGGATTTTCGGGCCAGAAAAATCAGTATCAAACCCAGCAGCATCAGTGACCCGCCCATTATTCTGAGCGCCGAATCCTCTTGTTCCAGAATGATTCTCATGAAGCCTTTCATCTTGTCAGGAAACCCGAAATAGGGGATTCCCTCAACAATCATCACCATTCCCAACACACACAAGAAGAACTCCATGTCTTTGTATCCTCAGGACTTGATGGTTGGCGGATTCATTTCCACTTTGCCGGTGCCCCGAACGAGATCCACGCAAGCAACAACCAGCACTCCTGAATATACAGCGAAGTAGAGCATCATCCCCCCCTGAACCCCTAATTGGGCTGTCGAAAGGATGAAGTCCAGCAGTACAGGGAGCACGATTCCAATGCCTGCTATCTTCACCGCTTCTCCATATGTCAAAGGTACATTAAAGAATCTCGCTCCAAAGTAGGGCACCAGAGCAAATATGAGCACTTGCAGCGGCTTCACCACAAGAAAATATAGAACGATCAATACTGCCGCCAATCTCATCGCCAAAGGCCAATATTTGCCCAGCAAATCCCTGAGTGCCTCTGAATTTATTTCAATATCAGGCATGTCCTTCAAAGATATTATTCTCGTGTCCGCCCGATTCTTCATTATCAGAGTGTCTCTGGTAAGCACTGCTCCACCTGAGACTTCTTTGAGGTAGTCCATTGCCTGTTTCTGCATCCCATCTCTTGTGTCGATGACTATTGCGACTTCCGGATCACCCACATCGACATAATAGGGCTGCTTCTCACGCACGGACGTGTGACCATCCCGTATTCTGATCTCGGGCAGGAAGGAGTCGTATTTGTCAACGATATGCAGGACGACTTTTTCGATTTTGGGAGCACTGATGAAAATGGCCGTCAAGCTGCTCAGCGCGATTACTCCAAGGAGCACCAGGAGTATTTTCGCTGTGGAAAGCCCGCAAATTAGTCTGGCTTTTGACATATTTCAAATCTCTGATTCTTGAGTCTTGAGAATAACGTCTACCTGTCCGGACGTGAACCGCCTCAACTCTCCTTGTTCCGTGAGCGCGACCAGGGAACCGTCGGCCGCAATTGTTTCGGCCTTATAGCGCACGCCTTCTCGAACTACGGACGAATTGCGATGAGCCCAGCGGGTCTCCCAAAGGCCTGGAATGAACCCGCACCCTTCGCGCAGCACTCTCTCATAGAGCATGGCCATTTCTCCCAAAAACAGACGTGCCGTTGCCTCCAAATCCTGTTTGCGGCCTGTGATCAAGAACGTAGAGGTGATTGAATCCTGCAATTCGGGGGGGAAATCTTCCCCTTCGGAATTCACGTTTAGGCCTAGTCCAAGTATCACGTATTGCACTGCACGATCATTCAGTGCGGCTTCAGGAAGGATGCCGGCTATTTTCCGTCCATTGACCAACACGTCGTTAGGCCACTTTAATTCGGCCTTTGCTGCGCCGCAAGCCTCCACCGTGTTTGCAGCGGCGATTGATGCCATCATTCCGAGCAAGGCTGCCTCGGCCGGGTCAATCTTCGGCCTGAGCAGCAACGAAAGGGCGAGATTCTTCCCGGCCGGAGAAACCCACGAGTGACCTGCTCGGCCACGACCAGCGGTTTGTTCCAGAGCCATTAGCGCAACGCCTTCGGGTTCTCCATGCTGAGCGAGTTCCCGAACCAGGTCCTGAGTTGACGAGAGTGAGTTGCGAATTATCAGCTTTCCAAACATTAGGGCGCCAGGGCGTGCAGATAATTTGTTGGGAATCCGCTCCGTCATTCAACTAACCGGGAACCCATTTTGCGGAGGCAGAGCCTCTGCTGAACGCATTCCCAGGCAGGAGCCCGGGAAAGAGAACTGCACGAATTAATGCATATAAAGTTTTTGGGGAAGTTTGTGGGGAGGACCTTTTCACAAAAAGGTCCTCCCCACAAACTCTTCTCCTCGTCCCTGACGCGCCCTTGAGGCCGCGGATTTTCTCGAGGCCGCTGCCGAGGCCGGTGAGTTTGGCAGAGAGTTCAGCCTGTCTGTCTTTTTGCTTCTGAACCGCCTCGGGATTGGCTTTGGACAGGAAATCGCTGTTGGACAGTTTTCTGGTTACTGAATCCAACTCCTTTTCGATTTTCGCCAATTCTTTGTTGAGTCTCGCGATTTCTTCGTCGGGATTCACAATGCCCTCAAGAGGCACGAATATTCGCATTTCGCCCACTACTGCCGTTGCAGACATGCGGGGCGGCTCCGTGTTTGCCCCAGGTTTGCCAATCGCGATTACCCACGCGAGCGAGGGCCCTGATCACGGGAAGGTTGCTCTCCACGAGTTCCCGTTCCTCTTCGCATGATGGGAGCGCTGCCGCCGGCAAAATCTTTGACGGAGGCACGTTCATTTCGGACCTTATGTTCCGAACGGACGTAATCACGCCCATGATCACGTTCATCTGTCTTTCAGCTTCAGCGTCGATTCTCTCCTCATCGAACGTCGGAAACGGCCCGCGGATTATGGTAGATCGCTCCGGATTGAGCTTTGAAGCTATCTCCTCTGTTATAAACGGTATGAACGGATGCAGTAATTGCAGGATGGAATTCAACACATGGTTCAAAGTGGCGGCTGTGGTGCTAGCTCTTGCAGGATCACCGCTGTTTAGAGGGATCTTGGATTCCTCAATGTACCAATCGCAGAATTCATGCCAGGTAAAATGGTACAGCGCCTGGGCAGCATCGTTGAAGCAGTAAGTCTCGATAGAACGCCGGACTTCCTGTACGGTTCTGTTCAGCCGCGACAGAATCCACCTGTCGGCAAGAGGCAAATTTGTCGACTTATCTGGAATTGCATCAGCAGGGAGGCTTTCCACATAAGGCAAAGCAAACCTTGCCGCGTTCCATATCTTATTCATGAAATTGCGATAGCCCTCGATGCGGCTCTCGGACAATCGAATATCCCTGCCCTGAGCAGCTAGAGCGGCAAGCGTGAAACGGAATGCGTCCGTCCCGAACTTGTCCATGACTTCAAGCGGGTCGATGACGTTGCCGAGGGATTTGCTCATCTTCTTGCCAAGCTCATCTCTCACCAGAGCGTGGATGTACACGTCCTTGAAAGGAACGTCACCCATGAACTTCAGCCCCATCATCATCATTCTGGCAACCCAGAAGAATAGAATGTCAAAACCGGTGACAAGGCAGGAAGTGGGGTAAAAAGTCTTGAGCAGATTAGTCTGATCCGGCCATCCCATGGTTGAAAACGGCCAGAGAGCCGACGAAAACCACGTATCCAGAACGTCCGTTTCCTGCGACAGGTTCGAGCCTTTGCATTTGGGACATTCCGTCGGGTTTTCTCTTGCTACGATCTCCGCCCGCAATCCTGACAAGTCCACGCGGGTATCCGATGTCCCCACCATATTTGTCGGGAAATACACCAGTCGCGGATGTTCGTCATCCATTCGTAATAGACTTTCGTCCAGTTCTCGGGTATTATCTTCGTATCTCCCTCCTGGACCGCTTTCAGAGCTTCACGTTCCAGAGGCTCGACCTTCACGAACCACTGCTGGGAAATGAGCGGCTCCACCACTTCCTTGCACCTGTAACAACGGCCCAGGCCCAGCGCATAGGGTTCAATCTTTTCGAGGAAGCCCTTTTCTTGCAATTCCTTTACAATGGCCTTCCTGCATTCGTATCTGTCCATTCCCTTGAAATGGATACCGTTTTCGTTTATGAGACCGCTAAAATCCATTATAGTGATGTGTTCCAAGCCGTGCCGCATGGAAAGCTCAAAGTCGGTCATATCATGGGATGGCGTCACCTTGAGGGCACCAGTGCCAAGCTCCAGAGACACGACCGGGTCTCCGATAATTCGGAGCCTTCGCCCCACAATAGGCAAAATCGCGTATTTTCCGATCAGTGTGGTACCGCTCGTCCTGGGGATTGACAGCGACACCTGTATCACCCAGCATCGTCTCGGGCCGAGTCGTGGCTACGTAACGTATTCGTCTGATTCTCGATAGGATATCGGATGAACCACAGGTTTCCGGCTGCATCTTCGTGTTCCACTTCCAGATCTGAAAGAGCCGTATGGCACCTGGGGCACCAGTTGACTATGTAATCGCCCCTGTAAATGAGACCATGTTCATAAAGCCGAACGAACACCTCACGCACCGCCCGAGAAAGGCCTTCGTCCATTGTGAAACGTTCCCGGTCCCAGTCGCATGAGCAGCCGAGCCGTTTCAGTTGGTTAATGATCACGCCGCCTGAGTGGGCTTTCCAGGTCCACACGCGCTCGATAAACTTTTCACGGCCAAGATCTTCTCTTCTGAGGCCCTCTTCCGCGAGCTGTTTTTCCACCACGTTTTGGGTCGCAATGCCCGCGTGGTCCGTGCCGGGCATCCAGAGAGTGTTGAATCCATTCATTCGGTGATACCGAACCAAAATGTCTTGAAGTGTGTTGTTTAAGGCATGTCCCATATGGAGCGAGCCAGTCACATTCGGTGGCGGGATGACAATAGAATATTCCTTGCCTGTCTTATTATCGTCGGCCCTGAACAGCTTCTTTTCTTCCCAAAAAGAATACCAGCGTTTCTCTATTTCAGCAGGCTCGTATGCTTTGGGCAAAATATCCTGACCCATAAGTTCGCTCCTCGATTCTTAAATGTATACGGTTCTATGTCGGGTAATCCTTTTTAATAGCATTAGTGGGCAAAGAACTCAATGTTCGTAAGATCGAGTTCTCGGCAGATCGAACAGCTATTGTGGGGAGGGCTTTCCAGCCTGCCATATTGTAAAACCAGCAGTAGCAGGCTGGAAAGCCCTCCCCACCATGATTGAAGGTTTACTTCGTAACCTATTTAAATCTTGACAAATTCGGTATTTCCCGTTAAAAATAGAGCCCATGCTTTTTCCGCGGTGCGGCAATAAAATTATAATTCTGAATATTTCCAGGGATGAAGGTGTCTTGTTCAGGAATTCTCAAACTCCATCTGCCCGATCTTGTTTTCACCCGAGACCGCATCTCATTTCGAGCATTTTTTTCATGTCACTGATTTTACTAATTTTCACATTTTCTCAACAAACCCAGGCTGGCGAAGCTCGCCTTTACCCTGATTCCATCCCTTATGGATTGCCATACGGACACCAGAGTTCCGGCAAGAAATCCATGCTCGAGGCCAGGGCAGGATATTTGTGGGGTTTCAACGAGATCCTTTTCAGAGACGGCGATAATGCCAATATTGTCCCTGGTAAGAAGGAAGTGGGACTGGACAGCATTATTTTCGGACTGCAAGGCGAGACTTTCGCGACCGACGACCTTGCCGTCCGGGCTCAAGCGTGGATAAACATTCCTCACGAGAACCAAGCGACTTCTATTTGAACAGAACTGACCTTGGTTGGGACACTCAAGCCAGATATATCCAGGCGGATCTCGCAGCCATTTACCACATTGGCATGCGAGGCATGCCGTATGCTGCGGGATTGGTCGCAGGAGGCAGGTACAATAATTTCGATTACACGTCAAAGCGGGTGGCTGCCCCCAGAGGCACTTTCAACGATCACATGCATGTGTATATACCTTACACTGGAGTATATTACGCGCATAATGACTTCCTGGGATCTGTAGTCAGGCTGGACGTTTTTCGCCTTTCACTTTTTCTCGCCTGGACGCTTCCCAAAACATCGCCAACTCTATAATGCAGGTGGATGGCCATTCGCTCACTGGTTGCTGGTTCGAGACTATATTCGAATGGCCTAAATTGGTCGGCGAAAGCGCTCTCATTGGCGCATTTGCGAAATACGATTATTTAGAGCTTTCCGGCGGGGCCACCCTGACAAAGGATGGTGCGTCCACACGCTTTTCGATGGATTCCTGGCATCATCTATTCGTTGTAGGTTTGGTATCACATATATGTTTGACCTTTTCACCCTTCTCCGATACAAGCTTCCCGAGCCATTCCCCCAAGAAGTTCTTCATTTTTTGACATAATTTAAGTATACTATAATCACGCATATTTTCGACAGGAGAATGAAGATGCGATCCATTTTAATCGTGGCGGCTATTTGTGTCGCCCTGACAACGGTATGGATTGGGAACTCACAGGCAGCTGGGCTTTATGTCGTGGAAAAGAGGATTGCGACTGCTCGTCTCTTACTCCCGAGGAATCGTTCCGGATACATTGAACAAATTGAAGGAAGCGTTCTTGCTGGCTCACATTGCAGCAGCGCTCGACAAAGTTGCTGTAGAAATAAAAGGTATGGTGGACCAGTTCGGAAGCCTTCAGTTGCAGAGGCCTCTGCTGTGCCGCCAGAAACCGCTGAAAAAGAAAACGGGCTATCGAAGAAAAGCCTGCTAAAGAGAAGCCGACGATTGACAAGAAATCAGAAAAGAAGTTAAAGAAAGCCGGTTTTCAAAACGCCAAGGCAGATAAATCCAAGAAAAGAAACGAGTAAAGGTATTCGAAACTCATGTAATAACGGTATTCTTCGTCGGGGGGCATTCAAAGTCCCCCGATTTGCATCCCGCTCTTTTTCCCCTTTTTTTTCATTCCCAGCTCCGCCTGGAAATGCCTGACCGGAAGCTCTGCATGCTGATTCGAGATGCCTGGAACGATTCACGGTCTAGATACAACGTTTTCGACAGTCTCTTCCCAGCCTAACTTCCTGAACCAGTTGCCGGGTCGCTTCCTCGGGATCATCGACAGCGGTTATGGCCGTTACTACTGCTACACAATCCGCGCCCGCTTCGACCACATCTTTGGTATTGCTAAGTTTTATCGAGCCTATTGCCACCAGATGAAGGTCCGTCATGGCTCTGGCCTTACGAATCTCCATGCCCCAAGGTTCAGTGGTGTCTATTTTGGTGGGCGTAGGAAATACCCGGGTGATGGCAAAATAATCAGCGAGAGCTGCAGTCTCCGGATTAATATGGGCGAGATCGTTTAGCGACAAACCGATGATGCGGTCAGGTCCAAGAATACGTCTAGCGACATCCAACGGCATGTCGTCCTGACCCAGGTGGACGCCGTCAGCATCCAAAGCCAGGGCTATATCGATCCTGTCGTTAATAATCAACGGCACTCCGCTGGCTCGCAAGAAATCTCGAACAAGAAGTCTTTCCCGTAAAACTCCCTCGTGCAGAAGGTTTTTTCTCGGAAAGCTACACGACTCCACGCCTCCGGAAACTGCAAGCTCGACTATTTCCCCAGAGTCGAGCGCCCCAGGGAAAAGCTCCGATCAGTTACGAAGTACGACATCCCAGGATCGAGGATCTTTCATGCCTGTGAAATCCTTGCTCAGGCTTCAAAGTCTTCCGTGGTTATTGTGTAAAGAGCGTCCAGAGTCTTCTGCCAAAAATGTTCCGGGACCAGACGACTCTTTGGCGGCTTTTTCACCGGCAAGCCCAAAATAGGCAAGCGCAGCGGCCGAAGCCAGCACCGGGCGTGCCGCAGGTTCCGCTGGAGGAAGGCAGCGACTATAACCGTTGCCGCGGATCCGGTCCCGGTTAATGGTACGCATGAATGGATGTCCGTTTGCAATCACGAGATTTCGGCTTCCATCGGTAACCGATATCACGCTCGCCGGTGACCGTGGCACATGTGCCAAGATCAGCAGCGACCTGTTCCTTGCTGCGCTGTGAAGGCATCTCTGATATTGTGCATCGAATCGACGCCTCTCGTGGTTCCGCCTTGCGGGGACAGAGATAGTATTTCAGATGCATTCCCCCTGATTACCGAGGGAACCGAAGTCATGTACGTACTGCAGGTCGGCCTCGGATTTTGTGGCGCCCGCACCTACCGGATCAAGAACAAGAGGCTTGCCTGCGATAAGGTAAGTCTGCAGGTATAATTTGTTGATTCGATCCATTGCGGAGAAAGCGTTCCGAATGTTGATAACTATGGAGCTTGCAATTCCGACGATCTCGTTCATTTTTTCCGTTGCGTGGGCCATGATTGGAGATGCACCCATCGCTAGGAGCACATTGGCTGTTGAATTCATGACCACATAATTAGTTATACTGTGCACCAAAGGATTGGTGGAACGAACTCGGCCGAGAATTCTCTCCGGCCATTCTATTGGTACTGGACGACTTTTTGCCCTTTCTCACTGATGTCAATTTATTGGTATGCAAATGTCCGCCAGGATCGCACCATGGGCCTAAAAAGAACGGCATGAAGGGTGTCACATGACCGAAGAAAACTTACGCGGCAATCAATGATTATCAAATAATGCAACCATTCACTTAGGTTCGGCAGACCTATTCTTGGCGCGGTGGAAGGGCGGCCCAACAGTAGCCATGGGCTTTCGTGATGCGATCGCGAATTTCGCGTCCACAGCTCATCGCACCACAATTCTGCCTGGTAGATGTAGGGGCACAATTTTCTCCTATGTAAATTTTGCAGGGCCACAATCCCCGACCCGCAGTTTTTTTGCTGCGGGGCGGAGTTGTGTCGCTACAATGCTTCCACGGCCTGCCGCGTTTTCTCGAATCTCGCGGCGTACATTTCTTCACGCCGTGTGTCGATCTCCCGTGGTGGCGTCATATCGCTCTCGGTCAGCGTTTCGCACACCGCTGCCTCTTCGAGCACGTTTTCCTCGCAGAGGACCCTCACCGGGCGGCCGTTCAGCAATTCCCGCCCGACCCATCCCCGTGCCCTTGTGCGGTTTCTCGATGAGAATTTCACGCACGCGGTTCCGCCCCAAAAGGCATTTGGAGGCCCCGTCCGTTCTGAATTTTGTACCAATGCATCGCGATTCTCCTTTGCAGTTTTGGATTTCGTTTCTGTTTTCTGCCTGGACCCTCTCACCACTTCTCCAGGATCTTGCCGTGCGCGAGCATCTCGTCGATTTCGTGGTACTCGTAGGATTCCCGCATCTCCCCCGTGTTTTCCTCGTCCTGCTCCAATTGTGCGAAGAAGCAGCCCGCCGCACTACGTGCGGAAGTTTGGCCATATTGCTGGAGGTCCCGTCGTCGTTTCGCTGTCATACTTTTCTCTCCTACAAAAGGGGTTTGCGGGAATTGCAAAAACTGCCGTCCCGCCGTTCGATGATACTGGCAAAAAACGCCACACAGCCCGCACTACGTTTTGTGTGTGGGCGCCGGGGCTTTTCATACTCCACGCTGTCGAGTTCTTCCACGAATTCGCAGAAATCGACGGAGACTTCCTCGCGTTTCACGCAGCCGAGTTGCCCGCTCTATTCTCGCTGATCTCTCCGCGGCTGCACCGCCGCAGATTTTCTACCACGTCAGGGGCCGCGGTCTCCCGCTTCGATCTTTTCGTACAGGGCCAGCAATTCGTTGTCTTGGAGCGTGGCACACTTTCTCATGGGTTTCTCTTTTGTAAAAACGGTTTCTGTTTTTTCCCTGGACCCCGCCCGCTATCGCGTTTCGGCCAGTTCTGCCGTGCGGGCCGCTAGCTCCCGCTCCAGCCGCCGCGCCGTCGTTTCGTCGCCCGTCCGGTGGAAATACGCTACGTCTCGGGCTATGCATTCCCAGCGAATTTCGCAGCCAGATAATGCGGTGTGTCTCTTGTGCTTCCATTTGTTCCAATTTCGCACGGTAGATTTTCACGGCGATGTTCCTTTTCCTGTAAATAGGTTTCACTCAAAACAGACGGGCAGGGGATACGCATTTCTCGTATCCACCGCCTGTCGATTTTCAGCGTCGGGTGAGGCAGAATTCCCGAACGGCCGCAGCCCCGCTTTCTTTCCGCATGTTCCACAGATAGCGGTACATGCCAGTTCTTGCACGGGAGAATCTTGCCGCCGTTTCTGCGATTGTGTCACCAGGTTTTGCGTGGACGGTTTCATCGGTTTCCTTTCCTGTAATGCGTTTTTCGTTTCAGGAGCACAGAAACCTGCTGCACCGCGATTTCTCGGGCCAGCAGATTTGTGGGTCTGCAATCTTAGAATGGGAAACGGCCCTGCCCCGCACGAAATGCGCCGAGCTTCTGTCCGTAATTCCATTCCAGCCCCAGAAACACCGCCCATTCCTTCAGCCGCCGGAACTGGCCTATATTCTCACACATCCACGTTTTCTGACGACGACGTTTCATCGGTTTCCTTTCACTGTGTGAAAAACTGCTCCAACGCGTAAACTCCCGCGACGATTGCGGGGACGGCGAACGACACGAATTCGCACAGTAGCACGGTTTCCATAGCTTTCCTTTCCATTGCGTAAAGATGAAAAACACCGAGTTCTTACGCGTTTCGCACCGGTAGTATTGGGGCTTTTCACACTTGCCAGTGGAGGAGTTCTTCGATTTCCTCCAATTCCTCCACCGTAGCCGCGTAGAGAATCCAGCCGCCGTTCTGTCGTTCGATCCGCTCGAAATAATGCGGGCAACTCGCGAGATTCTCCATATCGCGGGTCTCGAACTCCAATCCGACGCCGCAAATCTAGACAATCCATTTCACCGAGTTCACCATCTCCAGTTCTAGCTTTCATGGTGGGGACTTCTTTCACGCGAGAGATTTCCCCGCGGTAGGTCACACAATTCTCCGTGGTGTGATACCACTGCGCCGGACATACGGAATTCTTCCGCTGTAGCTCGCGGAAAGTTCTCGGTCTGACAGTTCTGGGAGCACGCATTTTGTACGTCCTTTCCGAATAGGGGTTAGAAAACAGAGAAAACCGCGGCAGCCCGCCCGGCCCCGCGGATTTCTGCATTTTCACAGCGGGCGGCAGATTTCCCGGATCGCGTCGTCGAACGCCGCGGCCATTTTCGCGACGTACGGTTCGTCAGATCCGGCGAACCGTGCGACATTCTTTTCGAGCAGGGCCACGATTTCCATCCGTGCTGAACTCGCTGGCGCAGGGTGGAGTTTCTGCTGCCGCCGCGCTTTTCTGCCGCATCTTCGTCGCACAGTTCCAGCATGATCTGCGGGCGGTTCATCGCGGCCAGTTCTTCTGCCGTGAATTCTTCCAGCACGATCGTTTCCCCCATTTTCAAGAGCATTGTCTTGCTCCTTTCCGAATAGAGGATTTTCCTGCAAAACACTAGAAATCAGAGAATCGTGATTCCCTGATTTCTACATTTTCTGGATTTCGGTAGATTTTTCAGCCGTTCATTTTTCTGTTTTTCAATCCAGTTTTCGTTCCCGTTTTTTTCGCAGCCTGTCTCTCTCCGCATTATTGCATTTTCGAGTTTTCAGCCCCCTACCCCTCCTCCGCTGCGCCGCCGAGTACCCGATTTCTCCGGTTCTTTCCCGGTTTTTTCTCGAATACTGGCATACGGGAGTGTTTTGCTGCGCCCTGTTTTTTCGCCCCCTCCCCGCATTTTCTGCGCTTTGCTTTGCGGCATTTTCTGGAATTCCGCGCAATCGTTTCTAGCGTTTCCCATAGTACGCCGTTTTCTGTCATTGCTTTCCTGCTAGTTCTGGAATTCCCGTAGGTTTACAGGGGGTATGCTATGCGCGCTAGAGCCCCTTCCCTCCCCTCATATATCCCCCTGCCCTGCCCTGCCCTGCCCTCCGGGGCAGGCTTCTCACCCCGGGCGCCCGGCCTCTGGGCAGGCTTCTCACCCTGGTGCTCCGGCAGGCTTCTCACCCTGGTGCCCTCCGGGCCCAGGCTTCTCACCCTGGTGCCCTCCGGGCAGGAGCTTCTCACCCTGGTGCCCTCCTAGCCTAGTGCTTTGCCTATAGGGAGGGGACGTAATGGATTATAACTCGTAGAGCATACCCCCTGTAAACCTACGGGAATTCCAGAACTAGCGGGAAAGCAATGACAGAAAACGGCGTACTATGGGAAACGCTAGAAACGATTTCGCGGAATTCCAGAAAATGCCGCAAAGCAAAGAGCAGAAAATGCGGGGAGGGGGCGAAAAAACCGCGGTGCAGCAAGACGCAGCCCCCCGTATGCCAGTATTCGAGAAAAAACCGGGAAAGAACCGGAGAAATCGGGTACTCGGCGGCGCAGCGGAGGGGTAATGCGTTTTAAACTCGAAATGCAATAGCGCGGAGAGAGAACAGGCTGCGAAAAAAACGGGAACGAAAACTGGATTGAAAAACAGAAAAATGAACGGCTGAAAAATCTACCGAAATCCAGAAAATGTAGAAATCAGGGAATCACGATTCTCTGATTTCTGGTGTTTTCAAGAAATCCTCTATTCGGAAAGGAACAAGACAATGCTCTTGAAAATCGGGGGAAACGATCGTGCTGGGAGAATTCACGGCAGAAGAACTGGCCGCGATGAACCGCCCGCAGATCATGCTGGAACTGTGCGACGAAGATGCGGCAGAAAAAGCACGGCGGCAGCAGAAACTCCGCCTGGCCTGCAAGTTCCGCACGGATGGAAATCGTGGCCCTGCTCGAAAAGAATGTCGCACGGTTCGCCGGATCTGACGAACCGTACGTCGCGAAAATGGCCGCGGCGTTCGACGACGCAATCCGGGAAATCTGCCGCCCGCTGTGAAAATGCAGAAATCCGCGGGGCCGGGCGGGCTGCCGCGGTTTTCTCTGTTCCCTGACCCTATTCGGAAAGGACGTACAAAATGCGTGCTCCCAGAACTGTAGACGAGAGAACTTTCCGCGAGCTACAGCGGAAGAATTCCGTATGTCCGGCGCAGTGGTATCATGCCCAGGAGAATTGTGTGACCTACCGCGGGGGAAATCTTTCGCGTGAAAGAAGTCCCCGCCCGTGAAACCCAAGAACTGGAGATGGTGAACTGATGGAAATGGATTGTCCGGATTTTTGCGGCGTCGAATTCGTGTTGGACCCCCGCGATATGGAGAATCTCGCGAGTTGCCCGCATTATTTCGAGCGGATCGAACGACAGAACGGCGGCTGGATTCTCTACGCGGCTACGGTGGAGGAATTGGAGGAAATCGAAGAACTCCTCCACTGGCAAGTGTGAAAAGCCCCAACAGCTCGCCGATGAGAAACGCGTGCGCAGACTCGGTGTTTTTCATCTTTACGCAATGGAAAGGAAAGCTATGGAAACCGTGCTACTGTGCGAATTCGTGTCGTTCGCCGTCCCCGCAATCGTCGCGGGAGTTTACGCGTTGGAGCAGTTTTTCACACAGTGAAAGGAAACCGATGAAACGTCGTCGTCAGAAAACGTGGATGTGTGAGAATATCGGCCAGTTCCGGCGGCTGAAGGAATGGGCGTGTTCCTGGGCTGGAATGGAATTACGGAACAGAAGCTCGGCGCATTTCGTGCGGGGCAGGGCCGTTTCCCATTCTAAGATTGTTGAGCCCACAAATCTGCTGGCCCGAGAAATCGCGGTGCAGCAGGTTTCTGTGCTCCTGAAACGAAAAACGCATTACAGGAAAGGAAACCGATGAAACCGTCCACGCAAAACCTGGTGACACAATCGCAGAAACGGCGGCAAGATTCTCCCGTGCAGAGAACTGGCATGTACCGCTATCTGTGGGACATGTGAAAGAAAGCGGGGCTGCGGCCGTTCGGGAATTCTGCCTCACCCGACGCTTAAATCGACAGGCGGTGGATACGAGAAATGCGTATCCCCTGCCCGTCTGTTTTCGTGAAACCTATTTACAGGAAAAGGAACATCGCCGTGAAAATCTACCGTGCGAAATTGGAACAAATGGAAGCACAAGAGACACACCGCATTATCTGGCTGCGAAATTCGCTGGGAATGCCTCGCCCGAGACGTAGCGTATTTCCACCGGACGGGCGACGAAACGACGGCGCGGCGGCTGGAGCGGGAGCTAGCGGCCCGCACGGGCAGAACTGGCCGAAACGCGATAGCGGGCGGGATCCAGGGAAAAAACAGAAACCGTTTTTACAAAGGAGAAACCCATGAGAAAGTGTGCCACGCTCCAAGACAACGAATTGCTGGCCCTGTACGAAAAGATCGAAGCGGGAGACCGCGGCCCCTGATGTGGTATTTATCTGCGGCGGTGCAGCCGCGGAGAGATCAGCGAGAATCAGCGGGCAACTCGGCTGCGTGAAACGCGAGGAAGTCTCCGTCGATTTCTGCGAATTCGTGGAAGAACTCGACAGCGGCCGGACGAAAAGCCCCGCACGCCCCGCACACAAAACGTAGTGCGGGCTGTGTGGCGTTTTTTGCCAGTATCATCGAACGGCGGGACGGCAGTTTTTGCAATTCCCGCAAACCCCTTTTGTAGGAGAGAAAAGTATGACAGCGAAACGACGACGGGACCTCGAGCAATATGGCCAAACTTCCGCACGTAGTGCGGCGGACAGCTTCTCCGCACAATTGGAGCAGGACGAGGAAAACACGGGGGAGATCCGGGAATCCTACGAGTACCACGAAATCGACGAGATGCTGGCGCACGGCAAGATCCTGGAGAAGTGGTGAGAGGGTCCAGGCAGAAAACAGAAACGAAATCCAAAACTGCAAAGGAGAATCGCGATGCATTGGTAGAAAATTCAGAACGGACGGAACCTACAAATGCCTTTTGGGGCGGAACCGCGTGCGTGAAATTCTCATCGAGAAACCGCACAAATGCCCGGGGATGGGTCGGGCGGGAATCTGCTGAACGGCCGCCCGGTGAGGGTCCTCTGCGAGGAAAACGTGCTCGAAGAGGCAGCGGTGTGCGAAACGCTGACCGAGAGCGATATGACGCCACCACGGGAGATCGACACACGGCGTGAGAATGTACGCCGCGAGATTCGAGAAAACGCGGCAGGCCGTGGAAGCATTGTAGCGACACAACTCCGCCCCGCAGCAAAAAAACTGCGGGTCGGGGATTGTGGCCCTGCAAAATTTACATAAGGAGAAAATTGTGCCCGACATCTACCAGCAGAATTGTGGTGCGATAGCTGTGGACGCGAAATTCGCGATCGCATCACGAAAGCCCATGGCTACTGTTGGGCCGCCCTTCCAGGGCGCAAGAATAGGTCTGCCGAACCTAAGTGAATGGTTGCATTATTTGATAATCATTGATTGCCGCTTGTCGCTTGGGTAATATGGGTAGGCTAATATCTCATTCTAGGCCCATGGTGCGATCCTGGCGGACATTTGCGTGCCAAATAATTGACATCAGTGAGAAAGGACAAAGTATGGCCCAGTACGAATAGAATGGCCGGAAGAATGGCTGAGTTCGTTCCACCAATCCTTTGGTGCACAGTATAACTAATTATGTGGTCATGAATTCAACAGCCAATGTGCTCCTAGCGATGGGTGCATCTCCAATCATGGCCCACGCAACCGAAGAATTGAACGAGATCGTCGGAATTGCAAGCTCCATAGTTATCAACATTGGAACGCTTTCTCCGCAATGGATCGAATCAATGAATTATGCCTGCAGACTTGCTAAGATCGCAGGCAAGCCTCTTGTTCTTGATCCGGTAGGTGCGGGCGCCACAAAATACAGGACCGACACTGCAGTTAATATCGTCAAGACTTCGGTTCCCTCGGTAATCAGGGGGAATGCATCTGAAATACTATCTCTGTCCCCGCAAGGCGGAACCACGAGAGGCGTCGATTCGATGCACAATATGGAAGATGCCTTTGAGGCGGCAAGAACGGTCGCTGCTGATCTTGGCACATGTGCCGCGGTCACCGGCGAGCGTGATCTGGTTACCGATGGAAGCCGAAATCTCGTGATTGCAAACGGACATCCATTCATGCGTACAGTAACCGGGACCGGATGCGTGGCAACGGTTATAGTCGCTGCCTTCCTCGCAGCGGAACCTGACCCGGTGCTGGCTTCGGCTGCTGCGCTTGCCTATTTCGGGCTTGCCGGTGAAAAAGCCGCCAAAGAGTCGTCTGGTCCCGGAACATTTTGGCAGAAGACTCTGGACGCACTTTACACAATAACCACGGAAGACTTGGAAGCAGGAGCAAGGATTTCACAGGCATGAAAGATCCTCGATCCTGGGATGTGGTACCTCGTAACTGATCGGAGCTTTTCCCTGGGGCGCTCGACTCTGGAAAAATAGTCGAGCTTGCAGTTTCCGGAGGCGTGTCAGTGGTGCAGCTCCGAGAAAAAGACCTTTGCACGAGGGAGTTTTACCGGGAAGGACTTCTTGTTCGAGATTTCTTGCGAGCCAGCGGAGTGCCGTTGATTATTAACGACAGGATCGATATAGCCCTGGCTTTGGATGCTGACGGCGTCCACCTGGGTCAGGACGACATGCCGTTGGATGTCGCTAGACGTATTCTTGAGACCTGACCGCATCATCGGTTTGTCGCTAAACGATCTCGCTCATATTAATCCGGAGACTGCAGCTCTCGCTGATTATTTTGCCATCAGCCCGGTATTTCCTACGCCCACCAAAATAGACACCACTGAACCTTGGGGGCATGGAGGGAATTCGTAAGGCCAGAGCCATGACGGACCTTCATCTGGTGGCAATAGGCTCGATAAAACTTAGCAATACCAAAGATGTGGTCGAAGCGGGCGCGGATTGTGTAGCAGTAGTAACGGCCATAACCGCTGTCGATGATCCCGAGGAAGCGACCCTGGAACTGGTTCAGGAAGTTAGGCTGGGAAGAGACTGTCGAAAACGTTGTATTTAGACCGTGAACTGTTCCAGGCATCTCGAATCAGCATGCAGAGCTTCCGGTCGGGCATTTCCAGGCGGAGCTGGGAATGAAAAAAAAGGGGGAAAAAGAGCGGGATGCAAATCGGCGGACTTTGAATGCCCCCCGACGAAGAATACCGTTATTACATGAGTTTCCGAAGGCACCTTTACTTGTTTCTTCTTCTTGGATTTATCTGCCTTGGCGTTTTGAAAACCGGCTTTCTTTCTAACTTCTTTTCTGATTTCTTGTCAATCGTCGGCTTCTCTTTAGCAGGCTTTTCTTCGATAGCCGGTTTTTCTTTTTCAGCGGTTTCCGGCGGCACAGCAGAGGCCTCTGCAACTGGAGGCTTCCCGAACTGGTCCACCATACCTTTTATTTCTACAGCAACTTTGTCGAGCGCTGCTGCAATGTGAGCCAGCAAGAACGCTTCTCTTTCAATTTGTTCAATGTATCCGGAACGATTCCTCGGGCAGTAAGAGACGAGCAGTCGCACTCCTCTTTTCCCACGACATAAAGCCCAGCTGCCTGTGAGTTCCCAATCCATACCGTTGTCAGGGCGACACAAATAGCCGCCACGATTAAAATGGATCGCATCTTCATTCTCCTGTCGAAAATATGCGTGATTATAGTATACTTAAATTATGTCAAAAAATCAAGAACTTCTTGGGGGAATGGCTCGGGAAGCTTGTATCGGAGAAGGGGTGAAAAGGTCAGAACATATATGTGATACCAAGACCTACAACGAATAGATGATGCCAGGAATCCATCGAAAAGCGTGTGGACGCACCATCCTTTGTCAGGGTGGCCCCGCCGGAAAGCTCTAAATAATCGTATTTAGCAAATGCGCCAATGAGAGCGCTTTCGCCGACCAATTTAGACCATTCGAATAGAGTCTCGAACCAGCAACCAGTGAGCGAATGGCCATCCACCTGCATTATAGAGTTGGCGATGTTTTGGGAAGCGTCCAGGCGAGAAAAAGTGAAAGGCGAAAAAAACCGTCCAGCCTGACTACAGATCCCAGGAAGTCATTATGCGCGTAATATACTCCAGTGTAAGGTATATACACATGCATGTGATCGTTGAAAGTGCCTCTGGGGGCAGCCACCCGCTTTGACGTGTAATCGCGTTCACTGGGGTGGCCTCCTGCGACCAATCCCGCGGCGTACGGCATGCCTCGCATGCCAATGTGGTAAAAAACCGCTGCGAGATCCGCCTGGATATATCTGGCTTGAGTGTCCCAACCAAGGTCAGTTCCGTTCAAATAGAAGTCGCTTGGGTTCTCGTGAGGAATGTTTATCCACGCTTGAGCCCGGACGGCAAGGTCGTCGGTCGCGGAAAGGTCTCGCCTTGCAGTCCGAAAATAATGCTGTCCAGTCCCACTTCCTTCTTACCAGGGACAATATTGGCATTATCGCCGTCTCTGAAAAGGATCTCGTTGAAACCCCACAAATATCCTGCCCTGGCCTCGAGCATGGATTTCTTGCCGGAACTCTGGTGTCCGTATGGCAATCGATAAGGGATGGAATCAGGGTAAAGGCGAGCTTCGCCAGCCTGGGTTTGTTGAGAAAATGTGAAAATTAGTAAAATCAGTGACATGAAAAAAATGCCCGAAATGAGATGCGGTCTCGGGTGAAAACAAGATCGGGCAGATGGAGTTTGAGATCCTGAACAAGACACCTTCATCCCTGGAAATATTCAGAATTATAATTTTATTGCCGCACCGCGGCGGAAAAAGCATGGGCTCTATTTTTAACGGGAAATACCGAATTTGTCAAGATTTAAATAGGTTACGAAGTAAACCTTCAATCATGGTGGGGAGGGCTTTCCAGCCTGCTACTGCTGGTTATTCAATATGGCAGGCTGGAAAGCCCTCCCCACAATAGCTGTTCGATCTGCCGAGAACTCGATCTTACGAACATTGAGTTCTTTGCCCACTAATGCTATTAAAAAGGATTACCCGACATAGAACCGTATACATTTAAGAATCGAGGAGCGAACTTATGGGTCAGGACATTTTGCCCAAGGCTTATGAGCCCGCGGAAATTGAGAAGCGCTGGTATTCTTTTTGGGAAGAAAAGAAGCTGTTCACGGCCGACGATAAAAAGACAGGTAAGGAATATTCCATTGTCATTCCGCCACCCAATGTGACTGGCTCGCTCCACATGGGGCATGCCCTGAACAACACACTTCAAGACATTTTGATCCGCTACACCGAATGAATGGGTTCAACACTCTCTGGATGCCCGGCATGGACCACGCGGGGATGCGACTCAAAACGTGGTGGAAAGACAGCTTGCGGAAGAAGGCCTCAGAAGGGAAGATCTTGGCCGGGAAAAGTTCATCGAGCGTGTCTGGACCTGGAAGGAGCACTCGGGCGGTGTAATCATCAACCAGCTCAAACGGCTCGGCTGCTCCTGCGACTGGGACCGGGAGCGCTTCACTATGGACGAAGGCCTTTCTGGGCGGTGCGTGAGGTCTTTGTTCGGCTTTATGAAGAGGGTCTTATTTACAAGGGTGACTACATCGTAAACTGGTGCCCCCGCTGCCATACGGCTCTTTCTGATCTCGAGGTGGAACACGAAGATGCAGCCGGGAATCTCTGGCACATCCGCTATCCGGTCGAGGAGTCGGACGAATCCTTATTGTGGCCACGACAAGGCCCGAGACTATGCTGGGTGACACAGCCGTCGCGGTCAACCCTGAGGACGAGCGCTACCTGCACCTCGATCGGAAAATACGCGGTCCTGCCGATTGTGGGCGAAGGCTCAGAATCATAGGCGACCCTGTCGTGTCGCTGGATTTTGGCACAGGGGCCCTGAAAGTGACGCCATCCCATGATCTGACCGACTTTGAGCTCTCCCTGCGACACGGCCTGGAACACGTCACCATAATGGATTCCAACGGGCCCGATAAACGAAAACGGCATCCATTTTAAGGGAATGGGCCGGTACGAATGCCAGGAAGGCCATTGTCGAGGAGCTGGAGGCACAAGGTTTTCCTAGGTAAAGATAGAGCCTTATGCGCTGGGGTTGGGCCGTTGCTATCGGTGCAAGGACGTAGTGGAACCACTCATTTCGAAACAGTGGTTTGTGAAGGTGGCGCCTATCGATCAGGAAGCCCTGAAAGCAGTTCAGGACGGGAGAACCAGGATTGTTCCGAACATTGGACCAAAGACCTATTACGAATGGATGAACAATATTCGGGACTGGTGTGTTTCACGCCAGATCTGGTGGGGGCATCGGATACCTGCATGGACCTGTCGCGGATTGCGGGCAGGTGATCGTGCACAGGAAAACCCTACGGAATGTCCTGCGTGCAAGGGATCAAACCTGTCGTCAGGAGACCGACGTCCTGGATACCTGGTTCTCTTCCGCTCTGTGGCCCTTTTCGACCATGGGGTGGCCGGAAAAACCACTCTGTTGAAGACGTTTTATCCCACGTCCTGCCTTGTCACCGGTTTTGACATTCTATTCTTCTGGGTAGCCCGCATGATGATGATGGGGCTCAAATTCATGGATGACGTCCCTTTCAAGGACGTTTACATCCACGCCCTGGTCAGGGATGAGCTCGGCAAGAAGATGAGCAAATCCCTAGGGCAACGTGATTGACCCACTTGAGTCATGGACAAGTACGGGACGGACGCTTTCCGTTTCACGCTTGCCGGCACTTGCCGCTCAGGGCAGGGATATTCGTCTGTCAGAGAGCCGAATCGAAGGCTATCGCAATTTTATGAACAAATTGTGGAACGCGGCCAGGTTTGCACTGCCTTATCTTGATGAGCCTCGCATGATGACTGCAATTCCAGACTTGGCTCGCGAGTTCGCCTCTCTTCCGGAACAGATGGATACTCTCTCGGCTAAACTCGACCGTACAGGGAGTGCGGGCGGCCATCGAGAGTTACCGTTTCAACGATGCAGCCCAGGCGCTGTACCAATTCGCCTGGCATGAATTCTGCGACTGGTACATCGAGGAAGCCAAGATCCCTCTAAACAGCGGTGATCCTGCAAGAGCTAGCACCACAGCCGCCACTTTGAACCATGTTGTTGAATTCCATCCTGCAATTACTGCATCCGTTCATACCGTTTATAACGAGGAGATAGCTTCAAAGCTCAATCCGGAGCGATCTACCATAATGCGCGGGCCGTTTCCGACGTTCGATGAGGAGAGAATCGACGCTGAAGACTGAAAGACAGATGAACGTGATCATGGGCGTGATTACATGAGTTCGGAACATAAGGTCCGAAATGAACGTGCCTCCGTCAAAGATTTTGCCGGCGGCAGCGCTCCCCATCATGCGAAGAGGAACGGGAACTCGTGGAGAGCAACCTTCCCGTGATCAGGGCCCTCGCACGCGTGGGTCATCTAAGCGATTGGCAAACCTGGGGCAAACACGGAGCCGCCCCGCATGTCTGCAACGGCAGTAGTGGGCGAAATGCGAATATTCGTGCCTCTTGAGGGCATTGTGAATCCCGACGAAAAAAATCGCGAGACTCAACAAAGAATTGGCGAAAATCGAAAAGGAGTTGGATTCAGTAACCAGAAAACTGTCCAACAGCGATTTCCTGTCCAAAGCCAATCCCGAGGCGGTTCAGAAGCAAAAAGACAGACAGGCTGAACTCTCTGCCAAACTCACCGGCCTCGGCAGCGGCCTCGAGAAAATGCGCGGCCTCAGAAGAGCCACGTAGGGGACAAGGAGAAGAGTTTGTGGGGAGGACCTTTTTGTGAAAAGGTCCTCCCCACAAACTTCCCAAAAAACTTTATATGCATTAATTCGTGCAGTTCTCTTTCCCGGGCTCCTGCCTGGGAATGCGTTCAGCAGAGGCTCTGCCTCCGCAAAATGGGTTCCCGGTTAGTTGAATGACGGAGCGGATTCCCAACAAATTATCTGCACGCCCTGGCGCCCTAATGTTTGGAAAGCTGATAATTCGCAACTCACTCTCGTCAACTCAGGACCTGGTTCGGGAACTCGCTCAGCATGGAGCACCCGAAGGCGTTGCGCTAATGGCTCTGGAACAAACCGCTGGTCGTGGCCGAGCAGGTCACTCGTGGGTTTCTCCGGCCGGGAAGAATCTCGCCTTTTCGTTGCTGCTCAGGCCGAAGATTGACCCGGCCGAGGCAGCCTTGCTCGGAATGATGGCATCAATCGCCGCTGCAAACACGGTGGAGGCTTGCGGCGCAGCAAAGGCCGAATTAAAGTGGCCTAACGACGTGTTGGTCAATGGACGGAAAATAGCCGGCATCCTTCCTGAAGCCGCACTGAATGATCGTGCAGTGCAATACGTGATACTTGGACTAGGCCTAAAACGTGAATTCCGAAGGGGAAGATTTCCCCCCCGAATTGCAGGATTCAATCACCTCTACGTTCTTCATCACAGGCCGCAAACAGGATTTGGAGGCAACGGCACCGACCCTGTTGGCGGCCCTGGAGCCGGACATCCGTGAGCGGGTTCGTTTTGTGGTGGCGGTAGGCGGCTACCACGATTTAGCGCAAGCACTACGGTTTTTGACCACCGGCTGGTTCGAGCACGCCGGACAGTGGCATTACCGGCAGCCGAACGAATACGGCCAACTGGTGTTCGTGCGCTCGGCCCAGCCCTATCTTTCATCACCGGACCAGGAGTTGCTGGAAGCCATGGCGCAGCGCCGCCTCCAGGACCGCCACGCCGAACTTGCCGATTTGGCCACAAAACTCGCTTCGGAAGGGGCAGCCGTCTACGCCCTGGTCACCAACCGCAATCCGGCGCGCTTCAAGGTCCTCGCGGCGGCGCTGCCCGAGCGGTTGCGCGCCGATCTCGCGGCCTTGAGCCTCGCCGACAAGGATCTCAGCCAACTCGCGGCACGCCTGATCCTCGTCCACGGCAAAACCGACAGCTTCATTCCCTACCCGGAGAGCATCGCGCTCGCCGGCGCGGCACCGCCGAACCAGGCGCGGCTTTACCTGATTCAGCGCCTGCTCGGCCATGTGGACCTGAGCCCGGAACCCATCCTGACCCCGGCATTCTGGCATCAGGATCTGCCGGATATCCTCCGTCTGGGGACGGCGATTTATCACCTGCTTGGGGAACGCGAAGATAGGTAGCCGCAAGCGCTCGCGCATCGGGTTCATCGG